>JABLXN010000026.1 GCA_013177995.1 Brevinematales bacterium
AAAGTGGTAAAAAACAAAAAATAGTATAAAAATGTTCCTTAACGTAATAAATAAAACTATTCCTTTGAACAAAAAAAGACAAATAAGCCCTTGTAAATGGAAAAAACGGGGTTTCAGGGGCGTAGCCCCTGACCCGGACAGGGGAAAAAACACCCCTGCAAGGGTTTCGAGATTTTTTGCTGTCCTTTTTCTCAAAAGATACTGAGAAAGGGAATCCTTGCTTCTCACAACAAAGCGTTTTCTTGGGGGACTAAAATTTTATACCTAAGTCAAAGGCAAGGTAGAGTCCCCACGCCATATCAAAGGGTTTTTCCACCCGTTGTCCACTCACGACGACAACTTCCCGATACCGATGATTGAGGACTTTGACGACGAGGGTGCTGGTAATATAGTCGGTGAGCTGATAACGAGAGGAGTGATCAAAGGTGATCTCATAGATAGGTTCAACAAAGGGAGCAAAGAGGGGCTTGTCATAGAGCGTATTTCCCCAGGAGAAGGAAAGGTTTTCACTGTTCTGGAGGGTAGAGCCGCGGAGGTTAATTTTCCAGCCGAAGAGATTGACTTCCTTGAAATTCAGGATATTCCAGTTGAGAATAAAACTGAGCGTGTTTCTTGTACTGGTTTTGAGGGCAAGAGCACTATCCCGGATAGGGAACCCATAGTTTGTTTCAAAGCTGTACCAGTTGGTGATTCTTTCTTCCTGGTTCCATTGTTGACTGTAGATTGTGGTGAGGCTTACGTCCTTTTGGAAGAAGAGGGTTTGTCTCAAGGTCATATTTTGACCTGAGGTGAGGATTCTGGTGAGGTAGTTTTCTGTCCAGGAAAGGGAGTAATCAAGCTGCAGGGGCTGGATCTGGTAGAGGGTATGATTGGTCCAGAAGCGTCCCCATGGGAATTCAGAGAGGGTGCCAAGGGTGTGGGAAAAAACCTGGGTGTAGCCAAAATCAACGCGAGAGGTAGCAAGAGTGGTGCTGTATCTATAACGTTTTGGGAAAACAATATCCCAGAGGTTATCGTACCGTGGGAGGAGCCATTCCCATCGCCAGTTTTCTTCGAGACTGTGCTGGCTTGCGGGGAGATTGGTGTAGAAAGAAGCGAAAACAAGGCTATTGGAGCGGGCTTGAACTAAGGAAAAGGTACTGTATTCCCAGGGAGGGGTATAGTAGATACTCCCAGTAGTCTGGAGGACCTCCTGGTAGGAGAGGGGGTCTTGATTGGACTGGTACCAGAGACGAGCCTGCCTTGCAAAAGATACCCCAAGGGTGTCTAAGAAAAACCACCTTGGATAGAGGTTGACTCCCCACTGGTTGGTGAGGGAGTGGGTGGTCTGGAAGAAGAGAAGGTTACCGGAGGACGTGTAGGTGAAGGCTTCCCTATTCCGGTTCCAGGAGGATTTATTTTCTGTATAGATCCATGGCCAGGGCTTGTCCAGTTGAAATCCCCACGAGAAGCCTTCGTTATCCTTTTGCCAGAAGGGATCAGCCCAGTCAAATCCTTCTATGAATCCATACTGAATCCAGAGGTATCTGTCTTTAATGCGGGTATGATCGGAAAAGAACTCTCCTCCTTTATCGAAGGTTTGAATATCGGCATAAGACCTGTATTTTTGTTGGGTTTTTCCGTAGCCACCTGAGAGAGTGAGGGGCCCTGTGATCTGGGAAAGCGAAATGGAGACAAGCTTTTGCTTGGAAAGGGAGTGTGACCTATTGGAAAGAAGAATCCCGCTGGTCTCGTATGTTCCTATGTCAAGGGTTGCCCCGTGTTCGTAAGCCATGTCAATCTGGTGGGAGAAGGTTCTTGTCCAGGGAAGTTTCTCTTTCGCTGTCCACCGACCAGAAGCGGTCTGGATGGTTGTGGTCTGGGCTAAGAAGGAGGGAAAAGATCTCTTCCACTGGGTTTCTTCGCTATAGGAATGGAAGATCTCTGGAATCCACGCGGCACTTTTGTACCGAACGGAAAATCCCCCCTGGTTTCTCTCAAACTGAAACTGGCGGTCCAGGGGAAGTTCTGTGGTGTTTGTTCTTGTTTGTTGCCTGAGCCAGGAACCGTACATTCGGTAATCAAACAAACGTACCAGAGAGGACTGGATTTCTATGGTGTAGAGGGTAGTAGCTGCATTCGCCAGGACATTGGTGGCCCCAAGAGAGGAGCGGAAGTTTTCTGATCTCCACTCGCTTTTTCCCACGAGGAGAAGGGGACCAAAAATTTCCGTTCCATTCCATATCCAGAGGGGGCGACGAATATCAAGCGTGGTAGTAGCAAGGGTTGCCCAGCCGGTTTCTGTTTTGTCATTGGAGACGTGGATTTCGTTTATCCAGAGGTTTCCTTTGCTTGTAGGTTCACTGCCATCTACCCTCACTCCATATCCCATGATCCGGACTTCGTAGAGATAGGGTGTTCCCTGTTGAGAGGGGCGATAAGTGGTATTTCGCAGGGAAAGGTCTAATGTCGAGAGGGAAAGATTTATCTTGTGCCAGGTATCTTTGGGGAGATCAGCAAGAGGAATACTCCATTGGTAGAAATCATTACTGGAGGAACCTAACACAAAGAGAAAATGTTCGTCGCTCCAGGTATCTATCCCTGTTTTGATGGGGGTCCCATCTTCGTTTTTTGAAGGAATAAAAATATAAAAGCTCAGGGTCTCATACGAGGCGACAGGGAGGGGGTGGCTTGTGGTGTGCCATACCATACCCTCTTTCCCCCCTTCACCTGAAAGGGGATCAAAGGTGGTATTGCTTAGAGAATAGAAGAGTGCTAAGGCTTTTTCTTCGTATTGAAGAGCTTCGGCTTTGCTTCTCATCTTGTGAAGATTTTCAAAGGTGGTGTAGCGTTCTTTGGCGTTTTCGTCTTCTGACCATGGGTCGTAGAAGCGATACTTCTGATACATGGCACTGGAAAAGGTGGTGAGAATTCCTGTTCGCCATTGAGGTTTTGGAGGGGTACTTTCTCCGTCTATAGTGAGGCGTTGCCATTTTGTTTTCTGAAAGCTTATCCCATCAATGAGAACGCGTCCTTTGGTGCCATTTTTTCTCTTGAGGTAGATGGCCACCGACGTGGCTTGCTGAAGGGCTCGAAGTTGGGCGGAAGAGAGCTGATCGATACGGATACGGTATTCTCGCCAGCCGCTTCCCTCAAGAAGAAGATTGGTGGGGGAGGTGGTGCCGGCTGAAGGGAGAACGACCCAGTTTCCCGTCGTATCAAGAAGACCATTGCCATTGAGATCTTCAGTCTGGATGAAACCATCTCCTTTGTTGCCTCTTCCGATTCCTACCCGTGTGAGGAGGGAGCCATTAGTCGGGTCGTTGAAAATATATCCAAGGTCCTGACTGCTTGTCTCTCTATCCAGTACGCCGTCACCATCGCTATCCTCCGGGAGATTCCCGGCGGCTAAGAAGAATTCAAGAGAATGGCCAGTATTGTCCTGGAAAATACCGTCGCCATCGTCATCATTTTCTACCTTCGCCCAGAAAACAATTTCATCATAGAGGCTTAAGTCAACGGAGAGCCCCTGGGCTAACGGCTGAACAGTCCCCACCCATTCGCCACTGCTATAGTCATAGTCCCAGACAAGCACACTCTGGACGATATTGGGATAATCGGCAGCTGGGAGATGTCCTCCCAAAGCCATATAAGGGCCTGGCTTCTCTGTATAAGAATACACCGCGAAAGGAGTCTGGTAGTAAGGGATCAGGGAGCTACTTCCATCAGCTTTGTACTCCCGATAGTCACGGTAGAGGAGGCGAGCTCGATTGGAGAGAGAGATGCCAGCAATATTGGTGACAGGGCTACTGAGTATCCAGCGGTATTCACTTTTCGAGAGCTGGAAACTTTCTGCGCCACCTTCAAAATCCTCTACAATAGCCATCCCTGCCGTGTTGGGGTCGTAGAGAGAGACAGCCCCTTCGAGTTGAATGGTCCATCTATTCTGGTTTTTCCAGCCGAGGAGTTGTCCCATCTCAAAGGTATTGTCCACACTGGCCAGAAGTATGCCATCAGGCGTCTGGGGGAGTTTTGCTCCCTCTTCTCCTCGCTGGGCAAGGGTGGCTATGGCGGTACCACCCATATTCCAGAAAGAGGCGATGGGATAGTCCCACCTATTGGCCCAGCTGAACCTCTGGACCCCAGCCCCATAGAAGGGTTTGTACTCATAGTACACCTCAATCACATCGTTTTCCTGAAGGGCACTCATTTGATTGAGGATGAGTTCTCCAGTGGCTGAAACAAGGAGGTATTCCCAGCTTGAGAGTTTTCGGCCGTTAATAAAGACACTTTCACTTCCGGGGATTACATTGTAGTCTAACTGAAAACTTCCCACCGGTTCGTAGTAAGAGCACACAAGCGTATAGAGGGAGTCACTTTCGATAGGATCGGTGTAGTTGGTATAGAGATTGGAAGGACCGGGGAAAGGCATACGGTCAAAAAACCAGAGGTAACCTGTTGTGGGATTTACCCGATAGCGGGAGGAATCAAACTGGAAGGGGGTTTCGATAGCCGGATTGGCTGTATACACTATCCGGAGGTCAAATCCTTTTCCCGCATCAAAGCCCTTTGTGCCCAAGAAATAAACTCCATAGTGAACATAAGGGGCAATAGGTTCATCCTCTCTCCACAGATACAAAAAGGCCTCGCCTGTGGTATCATCACTCCCCTGCCAGGGGAAACCGGCGGGGTTGGAGAAGGGATTTCCCTGATGGGTATAACGAATGACAAGCCGCTTATCACGACTTATGGAAGAAGAGAGAGAAAGCTCTCCTTTCGTATGGTCAAGGGTATAATCCTGCATAAAGACTAACCGCTTGTAGAAGAGCCCGTCGATTTTTCGGTCGGAGGCCACATTGGTCTGGACAAGAACTTCTACACTCCCCACATCGATATCCGTATCAGGGAGGAGAAAGATCCTGCGCTTGAGGTACTGGATTTCTCGAAGAGTGATGGTTCTATATTGTTTTGAGCCCACAAAACGACGATATCCCTTTTGAGTACCGGAGAGATGCAAAAGGCTTTGCCAGGAAAGTTTTCCCATCTGAAAGCGACCAAGAACTCCCACTCCCTGGGAAGGGATACCTTCACTGCTGATGAGAGTACTTTTTTGTGGTATTTGCATTCCCACATTTCCTAAAAGCACTTCTCTCACCACGCCCTTATCACTATCAAGGGCTTTGTACTGAAGGGAGTAGGTGTTTTCCGGGTTATCTGATTGGTGGGAAAGGGAGACATTGACCCTCTCTCCTATTCTTCCTGTGAGATTGAAACGGAGATTCTGAGCCATATCCAGTCCAGACCGAAAACTTCCTACCGGTTGAAGAAAGGAAGGGTCTTTCCAGACCCAGCCGTACCCTACTCGAAACACAAACCATCCGCTGAGGACAAATTCACTCTCCCACTCCTCTACACGGAAACTCAGAGGCTTTTTTTCCCCTGGAAGAGCCAGGCCTTCTTTTTTTCTTTTTTCTTGAAGAATCTGTTTATACACCTCGGGAGAGAAACTGAAGAGGTTTTTTTCTGAGACTAACTCAACCGAAGCCTTTCTCAGGCTTTTTCTTTGCCAGCGGAGATAGGCGGTTTCTACAGGGAAATGATACCAGTCCGCAGGAAAAATCATCTCGGCAAGTTCTTTCTCCCAGACCTCAACAGGGTCAAAGGAAACAAGATCCTCAAAGGCATCAGAAAAGGTGTATACCATGGTGATATTGGAGAGTCTCCAGTTGGTAATTCCTGCAATAACTTCTGCATTTGAGATGACTACCTGATTGGTGATAACAAACGAAAATCGAGTTTTTTTCTCTTGCCAGAAGAGAGTCTCACTTTCAAAAGGTTCATTATCCTCGGAAAAACCAGGATTTTGCATGGTAGCAAGCCCCATAACGAGGAAAAGAACAAAAAAAGCAATCCTTCGCACCTGTGACTCCCCTGTTCTGAGTGTATAGTATAAGGAACCCAAACAAAAAATACCATTTTCCCTACAGGAGATTTGACAAACTCCCGAAAATATGCTATACTATATATCCTCTCTGCGGCCATCGTACAGTGGTAGTACCTTAGCCTTCCAAGCTAATGGCGCGGGTTCGATTCCCGCTGGCCGCTTTGCCCTCCTTTTTTGGTATACAACCCACACATTCCCTCTAAGATAACCTCCTGAACTTTGGGGTCATCCTTCCCCCGGGATGACCCCGCTCTTTTTTTAGAAATCCTGGGCAATAACCACTTCATGTACCGGTCCATGGAAGAATATCCCATCATAGGGATAGGCGATATTCCAGATGAGTTTTATCTCCTGAGCCAAAGCAAGTCTCAGCCCCCATCCTATACTGAGTTTAAGATCCTTGAGTTCTCCGTTCTCCTTTCTCCCCTGGAAGTGGGCAAGATGCTCACCATACGCGGTAGCTCCCATGTCCACGAATCCCACTCCCCATATAGTTGGAAGAACAATGGGGGGAAATCCTAACTGCCAGTAGCGAATCAGGGGGAATCGAAATTCGGTGTTCCAGACAAAAGCGGTGTCTCCACGAAATACGCCGTAGGGATATCCCCTGAGGGAGTTATGTCCCCCGAGAAAGAAAAGAGAAGCTGGTCGATTTTCGTCGTAATTGAAAATGGTACCGCCAGAGAGCCTTGTGGCCAGTCCATAGCCTGGCACAATCATGAGGTATCCACGAAAATCCCCTATCAATCGTGTGGCAAAGCTTCCGAGGGAGTTGAAGGGTATTCCCTGGTCTAAAGAGAATACCATCCGTATCCCATCAAGGGGGCCTATTACAGAATCAAGGGTATTGTCAAAAACATAAGCGGTAGAAAGAAACACATCCTGGGCGTTGGAAAGTACGAGACTGCCATTATAGGCGAAGGGGTAGTTGATCGATCGGTAGCTGAGTGTAGCCTCAATTCGTTGAAACGTAGAAAGAGGGTAGGAGTACAGGATATCCCCCTGCCATTTGTCAAAATAGGCATATCCCACTTGATAAAAATCGGGGAATTGAATCCACTCATAGAAAAGGTTGTTGTAATGGAGGAAGCGAAAGCCTATTTGGTGGCGATACTTGAGGAAGAAATAGCCAAGTTCAAAATTCCACCCCGCTAAACGAGGATCCGCCCCGACAAAGACCGAATCAACAAAGGCGTAGAGCTGATGGTCCCCGAAGGTATCACTTCCTGCAAAAATGCCCGCCATACCAAAATCACCATATGAGTTGATACTCATGATGAAAAAGAGCCCATCGGGATAGAGTTTCAGGGTATAGGGTTTGAGAGCAAACGGCTCAAGGCCTTTTCTTTCTGTTTCAAGGGAGGGGAATGGGGTCTTTTCTACGAAAAGAGGGGACTCGTTTCCTTTTTCAAGAGGGAGCTTGTAGAGAGCCATAGTGCCAGCATCGTAGAGGGTGAGGTAGAGGGTATTTCCTTCTATGACGGGGAAACTCATCTCTCCCGGGTGGGTGAAAAGAAGAGAAAGAGAGCTCTCAGAGGGATCATAGAGACATAACGAGGGAAAATCTCCCTGTTTGACAAAGAGGACGGTTTTTTTGCCCGCCTTCTCCCAGACAAAGGGCATTTCATCAGCAACCCCACTATCCATTCGCCAGAGCCAGGCTTTGTTCTCTCTATCGTAGAGGTAAAGGTCCATGTTCTCACTCTCCTCTCCATGATGAAAATTGGCGGAGAGAACAATCTGGTTACTATCAAACCAGCGGGGTGTATCCATCACATAAGAGGTGGTTATCAGGGGGGTTGTTTTGTGTGTACGGATATTGTACACAGCGAGGACATGGTATTTGTTTTCAATGGCGACGAAAACCACCTCTTCTCCTGAAGGGGAGATATCAGGTGAGAAAAAGACTCTATAGGGGAGGGTATGGGTGGTTTTTCGCTTTGTTTTTGTATTGTAGATGACAAGGCGGTATCTATCTCCACCCTCCACTAACCAGCAAACCATGCCGTTGGTGCTTTTGGAGAGATGATTTCTCTGATACTGAAAGTAGAGATTCTGTTCACTCATGCCCATTTTGTCTATGGTCTTTCGAGAACCCGTATTGGTATTGTAGATAAGATAGGCTGGATAATACCTATCTACTCCCATCGTGAGAAATTCATTCTCGCTTATCCAGAGAATGTGGGCTTCAAAGTTTTCCTGTTCATGGAGTTTGGCCGGGGTTTTGTCCGCAGGATAGAGGGGAAAATATCGCTTGCTCAAAAATTCCCGAAACTCTCTGGAAAGAGCCTCCTCAGAGATCTTCAGGTCTTCAGAGAGGACTTTTGTCCAGTTTCTTTTTTTGGATAGTCCATGGACAATCGTTTTCACCACCTGTTTACCCCAGCGTTCTTCGGCAAAGGCATAGAAGAGAGCCCCCATTTTATAGACAAGATAGTACTGGAAAGATTCCAATCGATAGAGGTCGTTTAACTCTTTGAGGGTGGGGAGTTTTCCCCGGTAAAGAAGATTGGCCACATACCTGTCTCCTTCAAGGGTGGTCCCAACGGAGGCCCATTCGGCAAGCCCTTCCACTACCCAGAGAGGAACATTCATGAGTTGCATCCCCCCTCTCTGGGGATCTGACCAGAGGGAAAGTTGAAAAACATGGGCAAGTTCGTGATAGATATAGTGCTTCATTTCTGATCGTTTTGGGGTGTAGTAGAGGGCGACTCTGCCTCGGGAGAGTTCTGTGAAACCCTCAGTTCCCCTTTCCGTCCAGGGGATGATATTGTTTTTGAGAAAGTCTATCTGGTTTGGATAGAGGATAACCTGAATCTTTTTCTTCAGCGAATGGTCAAAAAAAGCCTCATGGTGGTTATAGGCCTCTTCTAACAGGGAGAGGGTTTCCTCCATGAGGTTCGTGTGTGTGCGGGGGATATGGAGTTCAAAATGGGGGGAAAAGGCGATGGTCCAATCATAACTGTAATAGATTACTTTGTTTTTTCCAAAACCGTAGAGAGCAAGGGGAAGAAAGACAAGAGAGAAAAGGAATTTTTTCATATCTCCTCCTTGGGAAAGGTTGAAGTTTTCTCCCCGTGTTCCTGGTGAAGAAACTTTTTCAGAGGGATGATAACGTTATTTTCAAGCCACGTGGTATTGGTCCAATCAGAGGGATCGACATACCTTCCCTGGATGGAAAAGCCCAGATGAAGATGGATACCTGTGGAATAGCCCGATTTTCCAATGATACCTATCATTTGACCGGGGGAGAGTACCTCCCCGGCTTTTGTCTCTATTCTTTCCAGATGCATATAGATAGCATGAAGACCAAGGCCGTGGTCAATCACGACGGTATTTCCTCCTGCCCCGTTATAATCAGCAAAAAGCACTTTGCCACCCCAGGGGGAAATCACAGGGGTATTGGAGGGAGCCACAAAGTCAATCCCGTTGTGGTAGGAGCTTCGCACCGTTTTTCCTTCAAGAACAAACCGTCTCTCATCACCAAAGAGACTGGAGAGGGAGTACTCAGAGAGAGGGAGAAAGGCAAGGTTGGTGAAAAAACTTGTTCCGGTAGAGGGACGCTTGTAGGTGAGTCCGAAAATGCTTACCTTGGTTTGTTTCGCAAATTCTCTCATGAGAGCTTCGTAGTCTTTCAGGGGGTCACCGGTGAGATTGGTGAGATTGACCTCCTCTCCCTGTTTTTTGGAGAAATCGGAGGCTAAGGGAACAGTTCTCACCCGATAACTGGTTTTGAAGGGGGTGATGGGAAGAAGCTTTTCCACTCTGTTTTTGGCGGCATCCTCCGCAACAGCTTTGATCTGGTACTTGGTAGCGCTGAGAGGCCAGCCAACGAAGGTTATCCAGACGTTGTTTTGCTGGTAGGGGTAATAAAAAAGCCCTGTACTATCCACAAGCCAGGTTTGACAGGGTGCCCAGGACTTTACCTGATAAAGAACAAGCCCACTTTTTCCCCGTCCTAACGAGGGGATATACAGAAGAGAGATTTCCGGCGGAATAGTCACCAAACGTATGGGATAGGAAGCTTCTTTCCACGGGTAGCTAATACGAAGGAGGCCATCCTTGATAGTTTTCTCAGGGAGAGAAGAGAGGGGCTGGATAACCAGGAGGTTGCTGATATAGGTAAAAGAGAGGGGAATATTGGTGACAGGTGGTATTTCCAAGGAAGCACGAACAACCCCCTGGCCGGCAAACGGAAGGGGAAGGGGATAACTCCCATTCCAGTACAGTCCATAGAGACCTGTGAAGAGAAAAAGTTCAAGAAAAATGCCTATCTCTGGGAGAAGCTGGGAAGTGTTCCGGTTTCCCATAGTAATACCCCTGTCCGTAGTTGATGTGTGTCTTTTTGATCTGCTGATGAATCTTCTCTGAGGAGACAAACTCAGCCACGGTTTTGCTACCAATCTTCTTTGAAAAGTTGACGATGTTTTCTACCACAGCCTGATAACGTGGATCATCGGGAAGTCTTTCAATGAGAGTGCCATCAATTTTGATATAATCAAAGGGGAGTTTGACAAGATACTCAAAGTTTGAATAGCCACTACCAAAGTCATCTAACGCTACCCTTGCCCCATACCGTTTTACCTGATGGATGAATTCCTCGACGATATGAAAGTCCTGGATGGCCATCTCTTCTACAATCTCAAAGATACATCGAACAGCCACTTCTGGATGGGTAGCAAGTTCTGAGAAAATCGTGGCCAGGGTATCGGGGTCCACAAGATCCTGGTAGGAGAGGTTGAGGGAAAAATCTTCGTCGATTTTGGAGAAGATTTCAAAGCATTTTTTGACCATGGTACGGGTGATGGCGCCGTAGAGTTGATTCCGCTGGGCGATAAAGAGAAAAAACTTTGGTTCGTAGGTTTTGCCATTTCTATCTACAATTCTTGCCAAACATTCGTATTTTTCTATCTTGCCTGTTTCAAGGTTCACGATGGGCTGGAAAAAGGGAACAATACGGTTATTTTCTATGGCGTCCTGCAAAAGAAGGGTGGCCTGGATGTTGTGTTCATAGGATTTGATCACATACATACTCTCATCATAGAAGGCATAAAATTTTCCCTGAGCCACCGCATACCGAAAGGCCATATCAGCTGTGCCCAAAAGGTTTTCTCTATGGTCACTGATACCGGCGTGGAAAAGGAGTCGGATCGGGGGAAGGGAAGGAAGAGAGGGGGGCTTTTCTGCGACGGAGACAAAAAGTTCTTCACAGAAACTCTGGAGAAAAGACCTATCCCATTTCTCCTCTCCTGCAATAGCAAATTCGTCGCTATGGAGGTGACAGATGAGAAGGGAGCGATACTTTTCGCCGAAAAGGCGTAAACGAGAGGCTATCTCTGAGAGTATTCGATCTCCTATGCGGTACCCAAAGAGGTCATTGAATTCCTTGAAATTGCTGATATTGAGGATCATAAGCCAGGACACAGGCTTTTGCTGGAGAAAATCGATGAGGTAATTTCGATTGGCAAGGTTGGTTACAGGGTGAAAATAGAACCTCTGAACAAGAAGGGATCGAGACACCCCTAAAAGCCAGGCAAAGGTGCAGAAGAGGGCGCTTAGGGTGATCTGAAAAAATGCCATGCCATGAGAGAAAAAACTCGTGTGTGTAAGAAAATAAATGAGGCTTTCTACCACAAAGAGACCTATATGCCAGAGGATGCCTTCTTTTAGCCCAAAGAGAAGAAAAGCGAGAGCCGAAAAGGTGGCAAAAAAGACGAGCGCATGATAGGGGAAACCTCCATCGAACATAAAAATATGCCATAGGAAATAGGACGTCCAGAATAACAGAATGAGACGGGAGAAGAAAACCTGATAACGATGGGGTTTCAGAAAACTGTACCATCCAAGAGAAAGAAGCAAAATGCCAGAGATGATTCCCACAAGTCCCATGGGAATGGACGATTGGGGAAAAAGAGAAAAAAGGGCTCCGATCCCAAAAAAAAGACTCAAAAGTCCCATGAGTGTCGAGGTCCAGGAAACAATGGCCACAATCCAGGAACGAAGGGCAAGGTCGATGATCGTTTTTTCTTTCATGCTTCTATTATAATGGTGAAAAAAGAAATATGGCAATTTTTCTTGTGAAACTTGATGAAAAAAGAAAACTGGTGTATAATAATACCTCAAAGGAAAGATGGAGGTGGTATATGGCCAAGGAAATTATGGGTTTTGATAGCCAGTTCTTGAAGCAAATCAAATCCCTTTTTCAGGAAACAAACATTGAGGAGATAGAGATAGCTGAAGGGGAGGAGGTGTATTTTCGGGTTTCACGCCGAAAGGAAGTGAGTCCGCTTTCTGTTTCAGCTCCTTCCGTGGCCCCTGTGGTTCAGATGCCGGTTGCCCCTGTTCAGCCAGTGTCAGCACCAACAAGTGCGCCTGTGGCTCCCGCACCGTCTTCTACTCCTTCTTCTTCAGAATATGACGATGAGACAAAATATTTCAAGGTCAAATCCCCTATCGTAGGGACATTTTATGAGGCACCTTCTCCTGATTCTCCTCCCTTTGTCAAGGTAGGCGATGTGGTTTCTCCGGATACCACGGTAGCCATTGTAGAGGCCATGAAGGTGATGAATGAGATCAAGGCAGAGGTGAAGGGAAAAATCGTCCAGATTCTCAAGACCAATGGCTCGGCAGTTCAATCAGGAGAGCCTCTTTTCATCGTGGAGAAGATGTAACGAAAGGAGGGTTAGCCCTCTTGGCAAGAACGGCGGGAGGTATTCATGAATGATCTCGATTCTCTAACCCCCATGATGCGACAATACAAAGAGATCAAAGCCCGCCATCCCGACAAGATTCTTCTCTTTCGTGTGGGCGATTTTTATGAGATGTTTTATGAGGATGCGAAGGTAGCTTCGCAGATTCTCAGTATTGCCCTTACCTCTCGTAATGATATGCCCATGGCAGGTTTTCCCTTTCATGCGGCACAGCATTATATCCAGAAGCTTGTAAAAAACAATCAAAAAGTGGCTATCTGTGAACAGCTTGAGGATCCTTCCAAGGCAAAGAAACTTGTGAAACGGGATATTGTGGAGATTATTACCCCGGCCACACGTCTTTCTCCCGATCTCTCCGTGGAGGTTTTCAATCAGTATTTAGCGGTTCTCTACCATGAGGGAAGTGAATACTTTCTCTGGATGGCCGACATTTCCACGGGGGATATGTATGGGCATATCTTTTCAGGTTCTCCGTCGGATGTTCTTCGGGCCATTCAGGACGAATGGATGCGTTATCAGCCCCTTGAATGTCTCTATCGTGAGGAGCTTCATTCCTGGAAGGCCTGGACGAATTTTTTGTCCCAGACGGGCGTTCTTGCTCAGTCTATGCCAGTGTGGTATTTTGATGAGGGGTACTTTCCCCGGGAGGTTTTTGCGACTTTAGAAAAACGTGTTTCCAAGAAGGGGGCTCTGAAAGGTTTAGCAGGGGTCTTTCGTTATTTTGAAGAAACCCAGGTGGGAAATCCTCATCTCAAGCGAAATTTTTCCAGGCTTGTTGAGCGTATTCAACTGGTGGAGTCGGCCCTGTATGTGGAGATGGACGATTTCACCATTCGCAATCTTGAACTCACCAGTAATCTCTGGGATGGGAGTATCAGGCATACCCTTTTTGAAGTTCTGAACGAAACCATGACACCCATGGGAACAAGGCTTTTGAAACGCTGGATCCTCTATCCCCTTGCGAGAATCCCCATGATTGAAAAGCGTCTGAATGATGTGGAACATTTTGTCAGGGAGAGTGTAATAACCTCCCAGATTCGGACGACCCTTCGTTCTATTACCGATATAGAGCGGCTTCATACCCGTCTTGAACTGGGCAAGGTTATTCCAAGGGATCTGATCCAGCTGAAGCAGAGTCTCAGAGGGGTACTTTCTCTTCTTCCCTATATCACGATAGAGGGGTATTCGCAGGACGAGGCAAGAGTCTCCATAGAAGCGATGATCTCTCTTCTTGAAGAAGCCCTGAACGACGATCCTCCATCGACTTTTCAGGGCGAGGTGATCCGTGAGGGGTATCATCAAGATCTTGATGATCTCCGCCGTCTCTTGAGAGAGGGGAGAGACTTCATCCTGAAACTTCAGGAGAGGGAAAGAGAACGAACCAAGATTGCCTCTCTCAAGGTACGCTATAACAACGTGTTTGGCTACTTTATTGAGGTGAGCAAGGCCAATCTTCATCTTGTTCCCCCCGATTACATACGCAAGCAGAGTCTTGTGAATGCAGAGCGTTATACCCTCCCGGAACTTGAGGAGTACGAAGCCAAGGTAGCGACAGCCTCAGAGCGTATAGCCAAGTTAGAAGAAGAGCTTTTCCACCAGGTGGTGGAAAAGGTGCTCACCCACACCGCGCTTCTTTCTGAAATAGCCTCAAAAGTGGCGTATCTTGATGTGGTGACGACGTTAGCCTTTGTGGCGGTGGATAGACACTATACCCGTCCTGTGTTATCAGACAAAAAGATCCTCAGGATTGTCGATGGACGCCATCCTGTGGTGGAACATTCCCTGGGGCGAAATCTTTTTGTGCCCAATGATACCATCATGGATGAGAATGATTTTCTTGTGATTCTCACAGGGCCCAACATGGCTGGAAAGTCCACCTATCTTCGTCAGAACGCTCTCATTGTGCTTATGGCCCAGATGGGGTCGTTTGTCCCTGCAAGGGAGGCGCATATCGGGGTGGTGGACAAGATTTTCACCCGTATTGGGGCATCGGATAACCTTTCCCAGGGGCTTTCCACCTTTCTTGTGGAGATGCAGGAGGCGGCTCGTATTCTCACCTATGCTACCCCAAAAAGCCTTATCATCATGGATGAACTGGGGAGGGGGACTTCGACGTATGATGGGCTTTCGATTGCCTGGGCGGTGATAGAATATCTTGCTGATCATCCAGAGAAAAAGGCCAGGACCCTTTTTGCCACGCATTATCATGAACTTACCCAGTTAGGGGAGAAACCGGGTATCAAGAATTATACCGTCGCCGTTCGGGAACAGAATGATGACCTTGTTTTTCTGCGAAAGGTGATTCCGGGACCGGCTGATAAAAGCTATGGTATTCATGTGGCAAGGCTTGCGGGTATCCCTATGGAGGTTATTGAACGGGCACGTACGATTTTAGAAACCCTTGAAAAGGAAGGAGTGAAAACCCAGGTGGAGGTAGAGACTGAATTTTCCCGTCGTTATCACGGGCAGGTGGGAAAACAGGATTTCCTTTTTGAGGAGTCAACCGCCGCGAGTTATGATTGGCTAGCCAAGGAAATCAAAAAGTTGGATCTCAATCAGATGACCCCTATTGATGCGCTCAATTTTCTTGTCCGGATGAAACAACGGTTGGGGTAAGGTGGCTTGAAGAAAACGCACGCGTGAGTTTCCGTTACTATGAAGAAGTATTTTTCACTTTGGTGAGAAAGATGTTCTCAAGAGAGGGAGGGATTTGTTCTATAGAAACCACAGGATATCCTAAAGCCCTGAACTCTTTTTTTAGAAGGGATATGTCCTTATCAGGGGGAACGACGATATGAATCTTTTTCCCGAAGAGGGCTTTGTGAATGATGAAGGGAAGCGAAACTAGATGATGAAAGAGTTCGATACTCTTCTCTGATTCTATAGCATACACGTTGTTTTCAAATTCTTTTTTTAATTGTCCGGGGGAGTTGTCGGCTATCAATTTGCCTCCTATGATAAAGCCCGCCCGATGACAATATTCAGCCTCTTCCATATAATGGGTGGTGACAAACACCGTTTTTCCTTCCTGGGCAAGGGTGTAGATGATCTCCCAGAATTTTCTTCGCATCAGGGGATCAACGCCGGAGGTTGGTTCATCGAGAAAAACAATTTCTGGATTGTGGATCAGTGCCTTGGCTAAGGCAAGCCTTTGTTTTATACCCGCCGGTAATTTGATGAGAGGGGTTGATGGAGGGGTAGAGATTTCCATTTTCTGGAGAAGTTCGTCTATTCTCTCTTTGAGAGTGGCTGAAGGAACCCCATAGATGCCTCCAAAAAAACGCAGGTTTTCCTCTATGGACAGATCTTCGTAAAGAGAAAATCGCTGGGACATATAGCCAATAGCCTGCTTGATCTTTTGCTGATCTTTCACAATATCAAAACCAAGAATCTGTCCTTCTCCGTCTGTTGGGGTGAGAATCCCGCAAAGCATTTTGATGGTGGTGGTTTTTCCCGCCCCATTTGGGCCCAAAAAGCCAAAGATTTCTCCCCTTTTCACTACAAAAGAGATCCTATCAACAGCGACAAAGTGGTGAAATTTCTTGGTGAGATTCTTTACAACCACGCTTTCCATAGGCCTGCCTATTCGAGGTGTTTGGCAAATTTTCTTGCACTCAGGATAAACATCAGAATTCCTATACAAAGGAGCAAAAGAATCTTTGGCCACAAAAGGGTTATTCCCGCCCCTTTGAGAAAAAGAGAGCGAATCAGATCAAGAAAGTGTCGCATAGGGTTGAGATAGGTAAGCATCTGGATAACGGGGGGCATGGACTCAATGGGAAACGCAAAGCCAGAAAAAAGAAGGGCTGGAAGCATAAAAAGAACCACGGAGAGAATAGCCTGCTGTTGACTATGAGAAATGGTGGAGATAAAAAGCCCAATAGCAGTTGTGGTGAGAAGAAAGGCCACAGAGATCACCAAAAGAAGGGAGAAGCTTCCCGAGAAAGGAACATGAAACCAGAAAATCAGAATAAGCGTTACCACAATGGTGTCAATGAGCCCAACGATCATATAAGGAAGGGTTTTGCCAATCACAAGTTCTTCTGGACGCAGCGGAGAAACAATGAGCTGGTCGATAGTGGTATTTTCCCGTTCTTTTACCACCGACATAGCCGTCAAAAGAATGGTAATCATGGAGATAAGAAGCCCAAAGATACCGGAAAGATAAAAGTTCCGGCTGGAGAGTCCAGGGTTGAAGAAGACACGTTCCTCTATATTCACAAGGCCGGGGAGACGTCCCCCTCCATAAGCCTGGTGTATGACGAGTGCTCGCTGAATGTTTTTTTGATAATAGGGGAGCATGATCTGATGCAGGAGTGCCTGGACTTCTGCTATGATCATAGAACTCCGACTGGAGTCTGTGCCATCTACAAAGACCTGAAGAGGTACGGTTTTGCCTTTTTTGAGGCCCTTTTCAAAATGAGGGGGAATATGGAGAAAAACATCAATTTTCCCTGTATCAAAGAGGATGTCTACCTCCTGAGGTTTTTGAAGAGAGGCCACAAGGGAAAAAACGTCACTCCCTCGAAAACGTTCTACAAGAGAACGACTTTCATATGATTTATCTTCATCAAAAACAGCCATACGAATATTTTTCACATCTGTATTGATGGCGTAGCCGAAGACTAAAAGCATCACAATCGGAGGGACAAAAAGTACGATGCGCATGCGGATATCTCGAAAAATCTGCAGAAACTCTTTTTGTACAAGGGCGAGGATAAACTTATGGCGAATCATGGTTTTCCTCTAAGGACATATGAATCTTGGAGAGGGCAAGAGTACTTGTGAAGAGCGCAAATATCCCCAAAAAGAGAATTTGAGTAAGAAGCAAACTTGTTCCAATACCCTTGAGGGTAATGCCCTTGATAATGGTGATCAAATATCTTGCCGGGACAAGATAGGTGATGGCCTGGATGATGAAAGGCATATTGATAATGGGGAAGATATATCCTGAAAGAATGAAAGTGGGCAGATAAGTGAGAATAAAAGAGATCTGAATAGAGAGAATTTGTGACCGAGTAAGGGCAGAAAGAAGCATTCCTAAACTTGACGATCCAATGAGGAAAAGAAGAGCCAGAAGGTACAATTCCAGAAAACTTCCTTTGATAGGGACATGAAAAAAGAAATGCCCAATACCTATGGTGGTCATCAGATCAAAAAGGGCAATAAAAACATAGGGAAGAAGTTTTCCAAAAAAGAGTTCATATTTGGTGAGGGGAGTGGTGAGGAGAGTTTCTATGGTATGTCTTTCCCATTCTCGAGCGATCGTGAGAGAAGTAATCACCGCTGAAAGAATAGCCATTACAATGACAATAATGCCAGGGATGATGAAATTTTTGCTGGCAAGTTCTGGATTGTAGAGGATTCTATTTTCTATCTGGAGGGGGGAGGAAAGGTGGAGACCCCTTTTTTTGAAGAAGGTATTTCTCATGTTTATGTTGTACTCGTACACCATAGTCTGGAGATATCCCGTAGCTACTGTAGCCGTGGTGGTTTCCGAGCCGTCAACAAGAAGCTGGAGGGATACCGATTTACCATTCAAGATGTGCTGTTGAAAGCCTTGAGGAATAACGAGTACGAGTTTCACATCTCCCTGGATGAGTTTTTTTTCAGCTTCTTTTTCTGAGAAAAGGAAATGCTTTATGATAAGATACGTATTTCCCCGGAAATGGGAAAGAAAATCTCTGGAAAGAGGGGAAAGGTCATGATCTACCACAGCGAGAGAGATATTTTTGATATCTAAACTCAAACCATAGGCAAAGATAAAAAGGAGAAAAACAGGGATGACAAGGGCCATAATAAAACTTCGTTTGTCCCGGCGAATTTGAATCCACTCTTTCTCAGCGATGACAAGGGTTCGGTTCAGAGAATAGAGTAGCGTTTTCCAGTTTATCTGGTAAGCCATGCGATGAACACGTCCTCCAGGGATGGTTTTTTTCTTTTCCAGGGGATTTTTTTGCCTATGGCTGAAAAAATAAAAGGAAGTTCTTTGTCTGGATTTTCTGAGAAAAGGAGGAGTGAGTTCCCTCTGACAAAAATCGAAAGAGGTGCTATTTTTTGAAGCATAGAGAAGGTGGCAAAGGGATTTTCTACCTCAATTTCTATCACTTCATGGGAAAGAAGAGAGGAAATCTCTTCAGAGGGTTTCATAAACAAAAATCTCCCTTCGTACATCACCGCCACCTGCGAGCATCGTTCTGCCTCATCTAAATAGGAAGTGGTCAGGACAATAGTCGTATCTTCTTTGAGAAGTTCGTAGAGGACTTCCCAGAATTCTCTACGAGAAACAGGATCGACCCCATTCGTTGGTTCATCTAAGATGAGAAGTTTTGGATTGTGCATCAAGACACACATGAGGCCAAGTTTTTGTTTCATTCCACCGGAGAGATGGCCAGCGAGTCTTTTTCGAAATGGCTTGAGATTGCTGAATTGGTAGAGTTTTTCGATTTTGTTTTCTCGTTCTTTTTTGGGTAGGCCATGGAGTCTTCCCATAAAATGAAGGTTTTCTTCTACAGTGAGATCTTCATAAAGGGCAAATTGTTGTGGCATGTAGGCCACGGTGTCTTTGACAAAAGAGTGAGAAGAAGAAAGAGAGAGATTGTTTCCTTCAAAAAACACCTCTCCTGTGGTTGGTCGGAGTAAACCCGCGATTATTCTGGTGAGGGTACTTTTGCCGGCGCCATCTGGCCCCACAATGCCCAAAATTTCCCGGGAAGGAAGACAAAAAGAAATATTGTCTATGATGGTTTTTCCTTCGATGATTTTTGAGACGTTTTTTACCTCAAGCATGGTTATGGCTTCTGGGGAGTGATATATATTTTGGCATCGGCTGGCATGCCCGCTTTGAGTTCGAGATCAGGATTGGGAAGATCAATTTTGACGGCAAACATAAGTTTGGTTCTTTCGTCTTTGGTTTGTACGGTTTTTGGGGTAAACTCTGCCTTGGGAGAGATAAAAACAACTTTGCCTTCGTATTTTTTATTGGGAAAGGTGTCTACAAAGATTTCGGCTTTTTGGCCGATTTTCACAAGGCCCAACTTGGTTTCTGGAATGTAGATTTTGATCCAGCAATGGCGAAGATTGGCCATGGTGAGAATAGCCGACCCGGGGAAGGCAATCTCTCCAGGATTGAGATTTCGAGAGACGATAAATCCATCTATGGGGGCCCGAATGATACTATTTTTTGCTGAAAGAGAGGCTATATCCAGATTGGCTTGAGCTATCTGATAGGCTGTTGAGATGGATTCAAAGTCTCTTGTGGAAAGAGAACCGGCTTCGTAAAGCTCTTTGGCTCGCTTGTAATTGGCCAGGGCATTTTCGTAGTTGGCTATGGCTGACTTTTCCTGAGCGGAGAGCTCTTCTCCTTCTAATCGAACGAGAATATCTCCTTTCTTGACCTCGTCGCCTTCCTGTACAGTGACATCGGCAATTCTTGCCATGATCTTGGAAGCCACATCTATCTCTGTAACTTCAATAGTTCCGCTTCCCTCAATGATATTGGTTTCCTTTTCTCTTTTGCGGATCACATCGAAGTAGAGGGTTAGCCCGACGAGAGAGAGAACGACCACCAGGAGGGGAAGAATGGGTCTTTTCATGTTTTTCCTCGATGAAGTCTAAGGATATGCTTATTATTATATGAGGAAAGGGAAAAATGTCAAGTAGGAGGGAGGAAATCCTCGTTGCTCAAGAGCGTTCTTTTTTTAATGAAAAGAGACCCTTGCACATTTGTGCAAAGGCCTCGAAAAACAAAACGGCCGTCTTCCCAAAGGAAGACGGCTGGGTTTTATCTCGTCTGGAAGAAGAGCTTGCCGTTTTTGAAGTCCACCGTAATGGTCTGGCCTTCTCGTACTTCCCCCGAAAGAATATGGACAGAAATGGGATCCAGAAGCAGGTTTTGTAACGCTCGTTTGAGAGGTCGTGCCCCAAACTCCTCATCATATCCTTCTTGAGCCAAATAGTTTTTGGCCGCTTCGGTGAGTTCCAGTTTGATCTTTTTGGCGGCGAGACGCTCTCTGATACGGCGAAGCTGAATCTCTATGATATCTTTCATGTGTTCGCTACTCAGCTTGTGGAAGCTCACAATCTCGTCAATGCGATTCAAAAACTCTGGCCTGAAGTATTCCTTGAGAAGGGCGCGCATCCTTTCGTCCATCTCTTCTTTCTCCTTAGGAGAGGTGAATCCCTGGATACTCGGAGAGAGGTTGGAACCGATATTGCTCGTCATGATGATCACCGTGTTGGTAAAGTTGACGGTTCGTCCCTGGCCATCAGTGAGCCTTCCATCATCCATAATCTGCAAAAGGATGTTGAAGACATCTGGATGGGCCTTCTCAATCTCATCGAAGAGGATAACGGCATAGGGACGCCGTCTGATTACCTCGGTGAGTTGTCCACCCTCTTCGTATCCTACATAGCCAGGAGGGGCTCCAATGAGACGCTGCACACTGAATTTCTCCATGTATTCGCTCATATCAATGCGGACAAGGGCCCTTTCTGTGTCAAAGAGAAACTCAGCAAGTGCCTTGGAGAGTTCTGTTTTTCCCACACCTGTGGGCCCAAGGAAAAGAAAACTTCCGATGGGACGGTTTTCCTCCTGGATGCCTGCCCGGGAACGGCGTATGGCGTTGGCCACAGCCTTGATGGCGTGGTCCTGTCCTACCACGCGAGCCTTGAGGGCATCCTCCAAGTGAAGAAGCCGTTGTTTCTCTGACTCAAGCATTCGACTCACAGGGATTCCTGTCCACTCGGAAACCACACGGGCGATATCTTCTTCAGTGATTTCCTCTCTCAGAAGACGTTCGCCACTCTCCATAGCATTCAGTTTTTGCTGGAGGGCTTCCAGTTGTTTTTGTTTCTCTGGGATCCGGCCGTAGCGGATTTCTGCTACTTTGTCAAGCTGGCCGGACCGCTGATAACGTTCTTCTTCTATACGGAGATTATCAATTTCCTGGTTGATGTCTTTGATCTGGCGGATAATCTCTCGCTCCTGGGTCCATTTGCTTTTAAGCGCCGTGGCTTTTTCCTGAAGCTCAGAAAGTTCTTTCTCTACTTTTTGGAGCTGTTCAGCAGAGTCTGGACCCTTTTCCTTTTTCAGGGCTTCTTTTTCGATGGAGAGCCGGAGAATCTTTCTCTCTAAGTCATCAATCACCTGTGGCTGGCTCTCTATCTCAAGGCGGATTTTGGAGGCGGCCTCATCGACGAGGTCAATAGCCTTGTCCGGGAGGTGGCGTTCGGTGATATAGCGCACCGAGAGCTGAGCAGCAGCTACTAACGCCGAATCAGCAATACGAATACCATGGTGGAGTTCGTATTTCTCCTTCAGACCACGGAGGATGGAGATGGTATCCTCGATGGATGGTTCAGCGACATACACGGCCTGGAAACGCCTCTCGAGGGCCTTGTCTTTTTCGATGTACTTGCGGTACTCGTCAAGGGTGGTGGCACCAATAACCTTGATTTCTCCACGGGCGAGCGCTGGCTTGATCATGTTGCCTGCATCGATGGCTCCTTCAGCAGATCCAGCCCCTACAATGGTATGAAGCTCATCAATGAAGAGGATAATCTCCCCGTTGGAGTCAACCACCTCTTTCAAAAGCGCCTTGAAACGCTCTTCGAATTCACCTCGAAACTTGGTACCGGCAATGAGAAGCCCCAAATCGAGGGAGAGGATTCGTTTGTTTTTGAGGCTATCAGGAACGTCTCCACTCACAATACGACGGGCTATGCCTTCGACGATAGCGGTTTTTCCCACACCGGCTTCTCCGATGAGGACGGGATTGTTTTTGGTACGACGGGTGAGTACCTGCATGGCACGGCGGATCTCAGCGTCTCGTCCTATTACAGGGTCAAGTTTGCCCTGACGGGCAAGTTCGGTGAGATCCCGGGTATATTTTTCCAAGGCCTGGTATTTTCCTTCGGGGGTTTCATCGGTGACCCGATGAGAACCACGGAGGTTTTTGATGGCTAAAAGGATCCTGTCATAACGGAGGTTAACACTCTCAAAGAGCTGCTTGAGTCCACTCTCTTTTGTGTTGACAATGCCAAGGAGGAGATGTTCAGTACTCACATACTCATCGTGCATCTTGCCCATTTCCTGGAAGGCCCTATCCATGGCCTCAGTCAGCTCTTTGCCAAAATAGTTTTGCCAGGCGCCTTCTACATGGGGTTTCTGAGAGAGCCTTTCTTCTAAAAGGGAAGACAGTTTCCCAATGGGCACTTCAAGCTGGGAGAGGATAGGGCGTACCAGTCCATCCTCCTGCTCCATAAGGGCTAACAGAAGATGCTCACTCTCCACAGCCTGATGACCATGACGGGAAGCTATTTCAATAGCCCCTTCTATGGCCTCTCTTGCCTTGATAGTGAGTCTATTCATGTTCATCATAGACGACTCCTTTTTCTCTTTTTGAGTATAATATACAGAGAAAAGAGGGAGTCGTCAAGAATTTTTGTATCATTAGGACTCTCTATGCATCATTTTGATACACATATTCCCCTTCGCCCGGGTGGTAGTGCAGGAGGAGAAACGATACATCATCTCCCTGCGGGTAACGGCCACGAAAGTTTTTGAGGTCCTTCCAGATGGCTTCACGAATGAGTTGAGGGTTGGTGCTTCCTTTGAGAATACGGTAAAGCCTTTTTTCTCCATAGAACTCGCCGGAGGGATTCTTTTGTTCCACGATCCCATCAGAGAAGAAGAGAAGCATATCATCCCTGTGGAGCTGGATCCTGGAAGGTTTTGGGTTGATGTAATCGAAAAGACCAAGGGGCACATTGTTTTCTTCCATTTCTACTTTGTAGATGGAGTGTCTTCGACGGATGGCAATGTGTCCATGTCCCATATCCCAGACATGGCATACACCGCTTTTTTCATGGAGTACGGCAAACGCTCCTGTGAGGTACTTTTCTCCATGGAAGGCGGCAAAGAGGTAGTTATTCAAAAGGTGGAGAAACTCCCCTATCTTTTTTCGTTCAAAATCAAAGGCCTGAAACATCCCGCTCAGGCTTGTGGTGATAAGAGAGGCGCTTGGACCCTTTCCAGCCACATCGCAGAGAAGAAGGACAATACCATCGGGGAGTGTTTTCCAGGCATAGAAGTCCCCTCCTACCTCTTTGGCGGCATGACTTGCCCCAAAGAGACTGAAAAGCGGACGGTTATATACAAGTTCTTCGGGCACGAGGTTTTTCTGCACATCACGGGCTGCTCGAATATCCTTTTGCATGATGCGGGAGAGATAGATGAGAAGGTCTCTGGTAGAGAATATGCCGATAAACCTTTCTTTTTCATCCTTGAGGATAAAGAATTCTTCCTCTCGGCTTTCCATATGGTCGGACAATTCCTCAGCAAGAGAGTAGATATGAATCTGATAGAAGTAACTTCTTGCGGATTGGACAAGGCTCTCGACATTTCTGTGGCGATAAACGTCAAGCATGTAGGGTTGGGTCATAGCAGAGAGAAAGCGCTCTCGAATGATAATCCCCTTCACCGTCATGTCATCGTCCACCACACCACAGGCGGGGATATACGGATGATGCTGGAGATCGTGAAGAAGGTCTGTGACTTTTGTTTTTTCATGAACGTAGAAGCGAGAGGAGATGAGTCTCAGGGCTATCTCTCCTGAGACTTTGGGGGTGGGGTTTTCTTTGAGAATAAGGGGCCGGCTTTCTTCATCTGTTTCTTGCGTTTCTAATGAACGGGGAATTTCTGGAGTAGAACGAACGAGGATGGTTTTCTGCTCCTTCATAACCTGCCTCCTTGAAAGAGTTTGCTATGAGTGTACCACAATTTTATGAAGAGAAAATGAAAAGAATGTGAATTTTTGGTGAAAAAATCAGGCTGAAAAAATACATAGTGAGAAAAGTATCTGGTTTATGAGGGAAGAATTCTCAATTCTTGGGAGGGGATGAGAGGCTTATGGTAAAGGTGAGTGTTCCCTTTTCATTGGTCAGGGTATAGGTGCCCGCTGAGAGGTTGGTGAGAGAGAGGTGGTTTTTGGCTTCTCCCTGGAAAATAATTTTGTCCTTGGAAAGAGAGAGGGCGGACAGGTCTCCTTCAATGGAGAGGTTAAATGAGTCTTTTTCATAACTGATGGTGAGGGTGATCCCAAGGGTGTGTGAGGTGTATTGCCAGAGAGAGGAAGCGTTGGTTCGTGTAGCAGGAAGGGGAAGAGGGGAGAGTTTTCCAAGAAGGGTTTCTACGGCTTCTTTTGTTTGGTGAAAAGCGAGGGTAAAATGGTCAACAAGCGCTGGTTGTGGGAGAGGCTGTGGGGAAAGACTCATCATCCTGGCATGGGAACGGTTGATCTCAAGCAGTTCGGCAAGACACACAGAACAGGTTTCGAGGTGTTTTTCCATGGCTTTGAGACGGTCTGGGGAAAGTCTTTTTTCGAGGTAGGCAAGCCAGGTGGTGAGGTCATATTCCTGACAAAACATAGGGTTCTCCTGTAGGGTTATGAATGAGGTATTTGAGTCTGGTTTCAGCAAGGGCAAGTCGGTGTTTGCCTTCTCGCGGGGAGGAAAAGAGTCTTCCAAAAAGGCGGAAAAGGTCTCGATTGGTAAGCAGTATCTGCTTCCGTAAACGTTCTCTTTTTGTTTCTAATTTGAGAAGTTTCTGGAGGTTCTTCTGGGTTTTGTTTTCCGGGTATTGCATGAGGGTTTTGAGTTGAGCGATTTCGTCAAAGAGAAGGGAGAGCTGATCGCTTATCTGGCGGAGATTGTCGATATCCTTGAGTTTGGCGGCGATGAGGTCTCTCTGGATATCTAAAAGTTCGAGATAGGATTTGCCGGTGAGGGAACGGGTGAGGGAGAGGTCTTCTGGGGAAAGTTCCTCGGGGAGATAAAACCATTTGATCCAGAGTTTGTCATAGGGTTTGAGGTTCTCCATGGCTTTTCGAAGGGTTTCCCAGCACGAGTTCTCATCATCGAAAAGAGGGGAGGGTATGTCTTCTTCAATGGAAAGAGAGGGTTCTGGGTGTTTTTGCCAGCGACAGAAGTCGAGATAACGGTGGCGGAGAATAGCGACAAACCACAAAGAAAAGGACGAACACAGGGATTCATCCCATTGTTCCCAGATGTTTTCAAGTCTTTCTCTCATGTAGAGATAGAAATCCCCACAACTGTCTTCATCACTTTTGTAAACCAGTCGGGGAAAGTTATAGATAAAAACAGCCACTTCCTGATGGAGGGATTCAAGGACGCTTCTCTCCCCTGCGAGATATCTCTTGAGAAGGGGGATGATCTTTTGATCGTCGAGGGACATGGGTTACATTTCAATGAGTTTTACGGTGACACCAGCAAGGGATTCTAAGGCGTTGACCATCTCTGTCACGGGGCCTTTTGGGTCCACTTCGAGAAAAATGATGCCTTCGGAGGAGGTTTCCTGTTCGTGGAGCCCGAGCCTTACGAGGATGCTGGTCCCGTAGGTGGTGAGGACTTTCTGGACGTTGGGGGCGGTGTTTTCTCTTCTTTCAATCTTGATGAGGAGAAACTGGCGCATAAAGCCTCCTTTTTCCGACTGTTTTTAAGCTCTTTCTGTGTTATTATATATTTTTCTTTGGAAAAATGCAAGTAAAAAGAAGTGATATGGACAGAGAAAGGGCTTATTTTGTCTTTTCACATAGGAAACTGAATACCTATCTCCACATTTGACAAAGAAGAAAAAGAGTAAGGAAAATAGAAAGACTATTCTCTCGAATTTACAGAGATGGGCTTCTCCTGGGGAGAATGACCATGGAGAGCGAGGGGCTATCCCCATATTTCAGCCACAACCGGCGGTTTTTGCTGAAACATGGTGATAGCCATGGTCGTCTTCACCGGGGCTACGCTTGAGAGGGGTTCTGGTTTGCTGAAATATGGTGAGAGCCGCTAGCTCACGTTTGCACGACCTTAGCTGAAATAGGGTGATAGGGGGGGCTTTTGTGGGACATGGAAAAGGTTAAACGTTTAAGCTAACAGTTGCTTTGCTGAAATATGGTAATAGCCACAGGACTCTATTCTGTTTAGAGGCTGGTTAAACGTTTAACCAAGCAAATGTCTTGCTGAAACATGGTGATAGCCCCGACTTCATATCCCCAAGGATCCCCTTCTTGCTGAAACATCGCCATAGCCCCTCCAGCCCCTGCCTGCGGTGCCTTCTGACAGAAGCCACCAGGGGAACACATGCCCCGCGGACCTGGTGGGAGAAGGCCCTCCCTGGAGAAGGAGGCCCTCCCTGGAGAAGGAGGCCCGTTCTTTTTTTACCCCCCTTATTTTTTCTGTACCCCACTTCGACTTCGCTCAGTATCCGCCTGGCCGCTTTTGCGGTTATGAAAAGGGCCCTTTGGTTTCCGACGGGAAAGTCCTTCCGACGGGAGGACACAGGAGGTGTCCGGGGCG
>JABLXN010000027.1 GCA_013177995.1 Brevinematales bacterium
CAAAGGTGAGGAGATAGCCCGTTATCCATGGAAAGAAAAAGTTGAAAATTCCACCAGGTAGAGGTACACTTATGAGGTATTCAGTTTCTATGTGGAAATACCCCTTCTGTTAATGTGTGGAACGACAGTCTCTTTCTTTTTCTCTTCTTGCAGAACTCCCTCTTTGCTTGACAAATAGATTTTTTTGGTGTATAATATTTTTCACTTTAATTTCCTGAAAAAAGGACAAGGAGATATTTGGTATGCCAACGATCAATCAATTGGTGCGCAAGGGCAGACAAAAGGTGCTCTACAAGAGTAAATCCCCAGCTCTTGAGGGGAATCCTCAGAAGAGAGGGGTTTGCGTGAAGGTGACGACCATGACGCCAAAGAAGCCGAACTCCGCTCTGCGTAAGATTGCGAGAGTCCGTCTCAGTAATGGGATAGAAGTGACGGCGTATATCCCCGGGATTGGACACAACCTTCAGGAGCACTCTGTGGTGCTTGTGCGAGGTGGACGTGTGAAAGACCTTCCTGGTGTTCGTTATCATATTATTCGTGGTACCTTGGACGCACTTGGAGTAGAGAAGCGTTATACCAGCCGCTCCAAGTATGGTGCCAAGAAGCCAAAATCGTAAGAGAGGGTGAAGTATGCCAAGAAGAAAAAAGACGACTTTAGTCCGGTCTATTGCTCCGGATCCCAAGTATAAAAGTGTTCTTGTAGCCAAGTTTATCAATCGCGTGATGAGGGATGGCAAGAAAACCATCGCTCAGAAGATCGTGTATGGGGCTATGGATTATCTTGCCGAGAAGACAAAGCTTCCTGCTCTTGAGGCTTTTGAGAAGGCTATTGAGAACATCAAGCCGCCCCTTGAGGTGAGATCTCGCCGTGTTGGTGGAGCTACCTATCAGGTGCCTGTTGAAGTGCGGCCTGAGAGACAAATTGCTCTCACCTTCCGCTGGCTTGTCACCCTTTCTCAGAAGCGAAAGGGTCATTCTATGGCTGAGAAATTGGGGGCAGAGCTTTTTGATGCGTACAACAATACCGGTTCTTGTGTGAAGAAGAAAGAAGATACCATCAAGATGGCAGAGGCAAACAGAGCCTTTGCTCATTATCGCTGGTAAGGAGTGGGTATGGCGGCTGAAAAGATTTATCCTCTTGATAAAGTTCGCAATATTGGTATTGCTGCCCACATTGACGCTGGGAAGACCACGACCACAGAGCGTATCCTCTACTATACAGGAAAAACGCACAAGATCGGTGAGGTGCATGAGGGTGCGGCTGAAATGGACTGGATGGTCCAGGAAAAGGAGCGTGGTATTACCATTACCAGTGCTTCGACCACCTGTTTCTGGAAGGACATCAAGATCAACATCATTGACACACCTGGACACGTGGATTTTACGGCTGAGGTGGAGCGTTCTCTGCGCGTGCTTGATGGGGCTATTGCGGTGTTTGATGCTGGAGAGGGTGTGGAACCTCAGTCTGAAACCGTATGGCGCCAGGCAGACAAATACAATGTTCCCCGTATTGCTTTCGTGAACAAGATGGACAAGGTGGGGGCTGATTTTTATGCAGCTGTTGATTCCATGCACAAGAAGCTTGGTGTGAAGGCCCTTCCTATTCAGGTGCCTCTTGGATCCGAATCTACCTTTGTCGGTGTGATTGATGTGATTGAAGAGAAGGCATACGACTGGTCCAACGATGATCAGGAAGGGATGAAATACGAAGTGAAGCCTGTTCCTGAGGAATACAAAGACAAGGTGAGAGAGTTTCGTCATCATATTGTAGAGACGGTGTGTGAATCTGATGATGCGCTCTTGGAGAAGTATCTCAATGGCGAAGAGCTTACGGTTGAGGAGATCAAAAAAGGTCTTCGCAAGCTGGTAATCCAGTGTAAGGTCTTCCCTGTTATCTGTGGAAGCGCGCTCAAAAACAAGGGTGTACAGCTCATGCTGGATGCGGTGAAGGATTATCTCCCTTCGCCTCTTGATATTGCCGCTGTGAAGGGAACTGATCCCGCTACCGGTCAGGAAGTAATCTGTAAGACCGTGGATACAGAGCCTTTCGTGGGGCTTGCTTTCAAGGTGATGGTGGATCCCTTTGTTGGAAAGCTTGTCTTTGTGCGAGTGTATTCCGGTAAACTTGAAAAGGGAAGCTATGTGTACAATGCCACCAAGGGTGTAAAGGAACGTGTGGCTCGACTTCTGAGAATGCATGCCAACAAGCGTGATGAGATTGATTTTGTGACAGCGGGAGATATTATTGCTGTGGTTGGGCTCAAGGATACCATTACGGGTGATACCCTTTGTGCTGAAGAGCGCAAGGTGGTTCTTGAGGCCATTGATTTCCCTGAGCCTGTGATCAATGTGGCTATTGAGCCCAAGAGCAAGGATGATATTGACAAGATGAATGAAGTTCTCCGCAAACTTCAGGAAGAGGATCCCACCTTCCGTGTGCGAACGGATGAGGAAACCGGTCAGACACTGATCTACGGAATGGGAGAACTCCATCTTGAGATTATTGTAGACCGTATGCTTCGTGAGTTCAAGGTTCAGGCCAATGTGGGTAAGCCTCAGGTTGCCTATCGTGAAACCATCCGCAAGTCGGCCAAGGTGGAAAGCAAGTACATTCGTCAGAGCGGTGGTAAGGGTCAGTATGGTCATGTGATCATGGAGATTGAACCGCTTCCTGAGGGTGGTGGTTTTGAGTTTGTGGACAAGGTGGTGGGAGGACGTATTCCCAAGGAATATATCCCGGCCATTCAAAAGGGTGTGGAAGAGGCCATGAACAATGGAGTCATTGGTGGCTATCCTGTGGTGGACGTTCGTGTGAGTGTGCTTGATGGAAGTTACCATGAGGTGGACTCTTCGGAAATGGCCTTCAAGATTGCGGCTTCCAAGGGATTCAAGGATGCTATGGCTCAGGCTGATCCTGTTCTTCTGGAGCCTATTATGAAGGTGGATGTGATTGTTCCTGAGGATTATCTTGGAGACGTGATTGGCGATCTCAGTTCTCGTCGTGCCAAGATTGAGGGTATGGAACAGAAAGGAAATGCCCGTCTGGTGACGGCCAAGGTTCCTCTTGGAGAGATGTTTGGGTATGCGACGACGCTGCGTTCTCTTTCACAGGGTCGCGCGAACTACTCAATGGTGTTTTCGAATTATGCTGAGGTGCCCAGGGCAAACTGGGATGCCATTTTGAAGAAATAGCAATAACCAAAAGGAGGATAGACAAATGGCTGAAGGTAAGTTTGAGAGAACAAAGCCGCATTTGAATGTTGGTACAATCGGTCACGTTGACCATGGTAAGACAACACTCACGGCTGCCATTACAAAGTATCTCGCTCTTCAGGGGAAAGCAAAAGCTCGTAAGTACGATGAAATTGACAATGCTCCTGAAGAAAAGGCTCGTGGTATTACCATTAATACCGCTCACGTGGAGTACGAGACAGACAAGCGCCACTATGCTCACGTGGACTGTCCCGGTCACGCTGACTACATCAAGAACATGATCACCGGTGCTGCTCAGATGGACGGGGCTATTCTCGTGGTGGCTGCTACCGATGGTGTGATGCCTCAAACTCGTGAGCATGTGCTTCTTGCTCGTCAGGTGAACGTGCCTTCGATTGTGGTGTTTTTGAACAAGGTGGATCAGATTGCCAAGGGAGATGAGGAACTCATCGATATCGTGGAAATGGATATTCGTGAGCTTCTCAATTCCTATCAGTTCCCTGGTGATGAGATTCCTATCATTCGTGGATCTGCTCTTCTCGCTAACGAATCAACCTCCACGGATCCCAATGCTCCTGAGTACAAGTGTATCAAAGAGCTTTGCGATGCCTTAGATAGCTACTTCCAGGAACCTCAGCGTGAGCTTGACAAGCCCTTCCTCATGCCTATTGAGGACATCTTCTCGATCACCGGTCGTGGTACTGTGGCTACCGGAAGAATTGAACGTGGTAAGATTAAGGTCGGTGAAGAAGTGGAGATCGTGGGTTACAAAGAAACTCGCAAAACCACCGTTACCGGTGTGGAAATGTTCCGCAAGCTTCTTGATGAGGGTCTTGCTGGTGACAACGTCGGTCTTCTTCTCCGCGGTGTGGAAAAGGATGAGATTCGCCGTGGTATGGTGCTTGCTAAGCCTGGTTCTATCACTCCTCACAAGAAGTTTGATGCTGAAGTGTACGTGCTCAAGAAAGAAGAGGGTGGTCGAAGCACTCCTTTCCATGTAGGGTATCGTCCTCAGTTCTATATCAGAACTGCTGACGTAACCGGAAGCATTGTGGCTATTAAGGGTGCTGACCTTGTGATGCCCGGTGATAACGTGAACATGACCATTGAGCTCATTGCGAATGTGGCTATTGAAAAGGGTATGCGGTTTGCTATCCGTGAGGGTGGTCGAACCGTTGGTGCTGGTGTGGTGACAAACATCATCGAATAAAAGTGAAGCGAGGCACGTGTGAGCAGGATTAGGATCAGACTCAAAGCGTACGATGCTGCGCTGATTGACCGATCCGCAAAGATGATTGTGGAAACCGTGAAGAATAAAGGGGGAAGGGTATCGGGTCCGATACCCCTTCCTACCCGTATTCGAAAATATACGGTTCTCCGATCTCCGCACGTGGATAAGGACTCTCGAGAACAGTTCGAGATCCGTATTCACAAGCGACTTGTGGATATTCTCAATCCTTCGGCAGAGTTGATTGCCGCTCTTTCTGAGTTGCAGCTTCCTGCTGGTGTGGAGATTGAGATTAAACAGTAAGCGGGTTCGGGCAGACGCTCGTTGCGGACAGGCAGTATTGACTGCCATGTGTGACAGAGAGATTTGTGAAAGGGGCCATCTTCAAAAGAGGGATGGCCTTACACTATAAGATAGGTGGAGTAGTATGAAAGCGAAAAAGGTCGGTATTATTGGACGCAAGCTGGGAATGACACAGATGTATGTCGATGGTCAGCTTGTGGGCGTGACGGTTGTTGACTTTTCCGACATGATTCTGATAGGCACCCGAACGCAGGACAGGGATGGCTATGTAGCTGCCATTCTTGGGTATGACTTCAAGGGTGTAGAACCCCGCTATATCCGGGAGGTTCGTTTGGAGAACCCTGCCATCTATGAGGATGGGCAGTTTCTTCAGGCTCTCCAGGATGTGAAGTATGTAGATGTGTTCGGTGTGATGAAGGGTCGTGGATTTGCCGGTGTGATGAAGCGGCATGGTTTTCACGGTGGTCCCGCTTCGCATGGTGCTAAGCACTGGCACAGAAGACCGGGGTCCATCGGTGGACATACCTTCCCGGCAAAGGTGTGGAAGGGTAAAAAAATGCCCGGTCACTATGGAAATACAACAGTAGCCGTACTCCATCAGCAGCTGGTTCGAGTTGATGCTGAGAAACGCCTCCTTTTTGTGAAAGGGGCTATTCCTGGCGCACGGAACAGCTACGTGATGGTGAGAGATTCGGTCAAGGAGTAAAGCGATGAAGCTGGATGTGTTTCAGGGCAATACAAAGAGCGGTTTCGTAGAGGTAAAGGTGGTGGTAGCTGACAAACCAGAGAATATCTCTGAGCATTGTATCTATCAGACCGTTGTGGCCCGTCTTTCTCATGAGAGACAGGGAACCCTCTCTACATTGACAAAATCTGAGGTTCGTGGTGGTGGAAAAAAGCCATGGCGTCAGAAGGGTCTTGGACGTGCCCGTGCTGGTTCTATCCGTTCACCGTTGTGGAGAGGTGGTGGTGTGATATTTGGGCCAAAGCCAAGGGATTTTTCTCTCAAGGTAAACCAGAAGGTCAAGACAAAAGCTTATATTTCTGTGTTCTCCAAGATGAATGAGCTTGGTCGCCTTCGTGTGATTACTGGGTTTACTTACAATGAGATGAAAACCAAGGCGTTTCTCAAGGCTTTTGCTTCTTATTGTGTGGATCCTCATGAGAAGATGGTGATCATTACAGAGGCTCAGAATCCTGCGTTGTATCTGTCTACTCGCAACCTTCCCAATGTGACGGTGATGTATGTAGATCAGATGGATATTCTTCCCCTTGTGTATGCGGATAGGATCTACATTACGGACAAGGCCCTGACGCTTCTTGATGAGCGTTATGGCAAGATTTTTGCGTAGTGGGGTAGTTTATGAGAGAGCCAAGTATGATTCTTTTGGCACCAGTGATTACCGAGAAGAGCAGTCGGCTCAAAGAGCAAAAGAAGTACGTCTTTGAGGTGTCAATGGATGCAAACAAGATTGAAATCGCCAAGGCGGTTGAGGCCCTCTACAAGGGTGTAGAAGTGGCAAAGGTGAATGTAACGAAGGTTCACCCTAAGTGGAAACGGATTCGTTTTCAGTCCGGGTTAACCAAATGGCGAAAAAAGGCCATTGTGACCCTTAAAAAGGGTGAGATTGACTTTTTTAAGGCCTAAAAACTGAACATGAGGGAAAACTATGGGATTGAAGAGATTTAAGCCAGTCACCCCCGGTTTGAGACACCGGGTGAGTTATGACTACAGCGAGATCACCAAGTCAGAACCCGAGAAAACACTGATTGGTGGTACAAAACGAGGGCGCGGAGACGGTCGCAATAGTCAGGGCCGTATCACCGTTGACCATCGAGGCGGTGGAAACAAGAGATTTTATCGTATTATTGACTTCAAAAGGGACAAATGGAATGTTCCTGCCAAGGTTGTGGCTATTGAATACGATCCAAACAGAACCGCCCGTATTGCGCTTCTTCACTATGTTGATGGAGAGAAGCGCTATATTTTGGCGCCCAAGGACTTAAAAGTAGGTGATTTTGTCGAGAGTGGAGAGAATGTTGAAATCAAACCAGGAAATGCGTTGCCACTCAAGAACATTCCTGTGGGTACGTTGGTCCACAATGTAGAACTGAAGCCTGGAAAGGGAGGACAGCTTGCCCGTTCAGGTGGAGCGTATGCAAAGCTTGATGGACGTGAAGGAAAGTATGCGATTCTCCGGCTTCCTTCGGGAGAGATTCGTATGGTCCTGCAGGTATGTATGGCAACGGTAGGTGAAGTTTCCAACTCCGACCGTATTAATATTGTCCTTGGAAAGGCCGGACATTCCCGACATTTGGGTATTCGGCCTACTGTCCGTGGTGTGGCGATGAACGCTGTGGATCACCCCCACGGTGGTGGACGCGGAAAGCAGAAGGGATATCCAACCCCTGTGAGCCGCACCAATGTGCCAGCCAAGGGTTACAAGACCCGAAAGAAGAACAAGTATACCAACCAGTATATCTTGTCTCGTAAGAAATAACGAGAGGTGAGCCTATGAGTCGTTCGGTAAAGAAAGGACCATATGTAGATGCGAAACTCTACAAAAAAGTCATAGCCATGCAGAATGCCTCCGAGAAACAGCCGATCAAGACCTGGTCGCGCCGTTCAACGATCATTCCAGAGATGATTGGCTTGACAATTCAGGTATATAATGGTAAAATATTTGTCCCGGTTTATATCAACGAGAATATGGTTGGTCACAAACTCGGTGAGTTTGCTCCTACCCGTATCTTCCGTGGTCATGCCGGGGCAAAGAAAGCGTAAGGATGGGGTGACCTATGAATGCGGTAGCAAGAGCACGATATTTGCGCATTTCACCACTTAAATTGCGTAAGGTGATAAAGATCCTTAAGGGCAAAGAGCTTCAGGAAGCCATGGATATAGTGAAGCTGCTCCCCCACAAAGGAGCCAAAATGGTCTACAAGGTTCTCCATGCCGCGAAGGCCAATTTTGTGAGTCGCTATCCTGAGGCGAAAGGATCAGTATTGGTGATTGATAGGATTTTTGTTGATGAGGCCGGGGCTTTCAAACGGATAATGCCCCGTGCAAGAGGTCGGGCTGACATTATCCATCGGAGAATGTCTCACCTGACGGTTGTGGTCAAGGTTATGGAATAAGAGAGGTGATGCTATGGGACAGAAAGTAAATCCAAATGGCCTTCGTCTCGGTATCAGCCGTGGCTGGGATTCTATCTGGTATAGTGAGAGAAACTACGCCGAGAATGTACTGGAGGATCACAAGATTCGCACCTATCTGAAAAAGCACTATGGGGCGGCCTTTATCTCGCATATAGAGATTGTGCGCTTCAGCGATCAGGTGAGGGTGACGATCCATACAGCAAGACCCGGGGCTATCATCGGGAAAAAGGGTGCGGAGATTGAGACCATTACCAAGGAACTTGAGAAGTTGGTCAAACCTGGACGCCACGTTTCGGTTTCTGCCAAGGAGATAAAGGTACCTGAACTTGATGCCAGTGTGGTTGGTCAAGATATTGCCCGTCAGATTGAGCGTCGTACCAGTTACAAACGGGCTATCAAGCAGGCTATTCGCAATGCCATGAAGAGTGGAGCCAAAGGTATCAAGATCAGAATTTCTGGTCGTTTGAATGGGGCTGAGATTGCACGTACAGAGGAGTTCAAAGAAGGACGGCTTCCCCTGGCTACGTTGATGGCAGATATTGATTATTGTGTTTCTGAAGCTGTGACAGAGATGGGTGTCATTGGCATAAAGGTATGGATCTATAGAGACAGCAGAGACACTGTTGAGAAAAGGAGACGCTAATGCTTTTCCCAAGTAGAACCAAGTATCGAAAACAACAGCGCGGTACCATGAAGGGGAACGCGCATAAAGGAGAACTGGTTTCTTTTGGTGATTATGGGCTCATTGCTCTTGAGGCTGCCTGGATCACGGATCGTCAGATAGAGGCTATGCGTGTGGCCATCAGCCGAAAGTTAGGTAAAAGCGGGAAATCCTGGATTCGGATTTTCCCTGACAAGCCCTACACCAAAAAGGGTGAAGGTGTCCGTATGGGTAAGGGTAAAGGTATGCCCGATGGTTGGGTGGCCGTGGTGAAGCCAGGGCGTGTGATTGCAGAGATTGCTGGACTTTCTGAAGAGGAAGCCAAAGAGGCTTTCCGCCTTGCTTCTCACAAGCTGCCTATTACCACCAAGTTTGTGAAGCGTGTGGACGCGTAAGGGAGGTGGACGATGGCAACCAAAAAGGTCAGAGAGCTTCGTCAGTTGAAGAAGGAAGAGCTTCTCAAGCTTCGTTCCGATCTTCAGCAGAAGCTTTTGCAGATTCGCTTCCGTTCGCGGATAGAAAAGCCCGCTAATCCCATGGAGAAGCGTAATATTCGCCGGGAAATTGCTGTGATCAATACGCTCCTTCGTGAGATGGAACTCAAGCAGGCTAAGGAGAAATAACCATGGAACAGAAGAAGCCAAAGACATTGATAGGCAAAGTCGTAAGCGACAAGATGGATAAAACCCGCGTGGTTGTGGTGGAGAGAAGACAGAGACATCCCCAGTATGGGAAGCAGGTTCTCAGGGCGCTCAAGGTCTATGCCCATGATGAGAACAACACCTCTCATATCGGTGATGTGGTTGAGGTGGCTTTTTCTCGACCTCTTTCCAAAACCAAACGCTGGGTTGTGACGAAAGTTATAGAGACCAGAGACTAAGGGAGGCGCACTATGGTGATGTTAGGGACACGTTTAACCGTTGCTGATAACACCGGAGCAAAGGTGATCGAATGCTTTCACGTAGAGGGGAGCAGTGGTCGTCGTTATGCTTCGGTTGGTGATACGATTATTGCCAGTGTGAAGGTTGCTCTTCCTAATTCTGGTGTCAAGAAGGGTGAGGTTGTCCGGGCGGTGGTGGTTCGTACAACCAAAGAGATCCGGAGAAAAGATGGTTCTACTATCCGCTTTGACAGAAATTCTGCGGTGCTCATCAACAAACAGGGAGAGCCTCGAGGTACCCGTATTTTTGGGCCTGTGGCTCGTGAGTTGAGGGAAAAGAATTTTATGAAGATTATCTCCCTCGCCCCTGAAGTGTTTTAGGAGATGGCTATGAAGATTCGAAAGGGTGATACCGTGGTCGTGATCGCTGGTCGCGACAAAGGCAAAAAATCCGAAGTAGTTCGGGTTGATCGAAAGAAAGAAAAGGCAATAGTGAAGGGAATCAATCTTGTGAAGAAGGCTGTTCGTCGTTCTCAGGAGCATCCTTCTGGTGGTTTTGTAGAGATTGAGGCCTATATCCATGCTTCGAACCTGATGCTTTTTTGTCCGAAGTGCAACAAGGGTGTTCGGGTAAAGATGGTGATAGAAAAGGACACCAAGTATCGGGCATGCAAGAAGTGTGGCTACAAATTTGAAGAGACGAGGAGTTAATCATGGCAAAGGCAAAAGCAACATCGAAGCCGGCAGCACCGCTTGCCAAAGGCTATGTTCCTCGCTTGAAAAAGCACTATCTTGAGGTGGTGCGCAAGCAGTTACAGGAGCAGTATAAGTATTCTTCTTCTATGCAGATTCCCCGCTTGGAGAAGATTGTGATCAATGTTGGTGTGGGAAAGGATAGTGTCCAGGACAAGTCGGCTATTGATCCTGTGGTGGAAGAGATCTCTCTCATTGCAGGACAGAGGGCTGTGAAGACCTATGCCCGTGTGTCGATTTCAAACTTCCACTTGAGAGAAGGGATGCCGATTGGAGTGAAGGTTACTCTTCGAGGGGCTCGTATGTATGATTTCTTCGACAAGTTAGTTTCTATCGCGCTTCCTCGTGTGAGGGACTTCAAGGGTGTTTCCACCTCAAGTTTTGACGGTCGTGGGAACTATACCATTGGACTCAGGGAACAGCTTGTTTTCCCCGAGATCGATTATGACAAGATCAAAAAGATTCGTGGTATGGATATCACGTTTGTAACGACCGCCAAAACCGATGATGAGGCATATCAGCTTTTGAAGCTGATGGGTATGCCCTTCAAAGAAAAGTAAGGGAGGACGGCTATGGCAAAGAAATCCATGATAGCAAAGTGGAAGAAGCCGAAAAAATTCAAGGTGAGAGAATATAACCGCTGTAATATTTGCGGTCGTCCCAGGGCCTATATCAGGGATTTTGGACTCTGCCGTCTCTGTTTCCGCAAGATGGCTTCTGAGGGTCTGTTGCCTGGCGTCCGTAAATCCAGCTGGTAAAAACGAGAGTGGAGAAAACTATGGATAGACTGGCAAACGCATTTACCAAGATCCGGAATGCTGTGGCTCGCAAGCATCCTACAGTGAATGTTTCCAAATCCGTGATGATGGGAGAGATCCTCTCTATTCTCAAGAGAGAGGGGTATATCGTTGATTTCAAGGATGCCGATGATGAAAAGTTCGCTTACAAGATCGAACTCAAGTATGTCAAAGGCAAGTCGGTGATTCAGGGAATCAAGCGAGTGAGTAAGCTCAGCCGCCGTGTGTATGCCAAGGCTGATGCACTTCCTCGTGTGTATAACAATTACGGGATAGCCATTCTCACAACCTCCAAGGGTGTGATGACCGATAGGGAAGCAAGAAGCCTTGGGGTTGGTGGAGAGGTTATCTGCTACGTGTGGTAAGGAGGGCGTATGTCGAGATTAGCGAAAAAGCCTATTGTACTGCCTTCCGGCGTCAATGTGAAGGTTGAGAGTGATACCGTTGTCGTAGAAGGGAAACTTGGCAAGTTATCACAGGTTTTTCAGCCCTACTATGTGTCTATTGAGGTGGCTGATGGAAAAGTGATGGTAAAACCCAAGGATGTCTATGGGGCTGCAGCCTATGCTGGTTTGTACTGGGCCCTTGTGCGAAACATGGTGAAGGGTGTGTCTGAAGGCTTTTCCAAGCAGTTGACGATTCAGGGTTTGGGATACAAGTGGGAACTCAAGGGAACAAAGCTTGTCTGTACCGTGGGTTTCTCTCATCCTGTTGAGTTTACACCTCCTCAGGGGATTACCCTTGCCCTTGAAAACAACAATACCGTACTGAAGGTTTCTGGGGTGGATAAGCAGCTTGTGGGTCAGGTGGCGGCGAATATTCGAGGTATCAAGCCCCCTGAACCTTATAAGGGCAAAGGTATTCGCTATGTGAACGAACACGTGCGGCTCAAAGAAGGGAAAACAGGGAAATAAGTGAGGTGAGACTATGATTGACAAGGTAAAAGTGAAACGAGAACGGTTTGAGAAAGCAAAGAAGCGCAGCAAAAAGCACCTCAAAGTGGCAGAAGATGCTTGTCGGATTGTCGTTTACAAGTCCAACAAGTATCTCTATGCTCAGATTGTTGATGCTGAAAATCGTGTTCTCGGCTGTGTTTCTTCTATCAGCAAAGAACTGAGAGAGAAAAAGTTAGGCAAGAATATAGCCAGTGCTGAGGTGATTGGTCAGGCTTTAGCTGAAAAGATCAAGGCCTTGAAGGTGAAGAAGGTTGTTTTTGACCGAAATGGATACCGCTATCATGGCAAGGTAAAGGCTCTAGCTGATGCCTGCCGGAAAGCCGGTATACAATTCTAAGTAGAGGTGAGATATGGCAGAGAATAAGGTACAGGCTCAGGAATGGCAGGAAAAGGTTGTGAGTATTCGTCGGGCTGCCAAGGTAACCACCGGAGGAAAGCGTTTCCGTTTCAATGCCCTTGTTGTGGTTGGGAACGGGAAAGGCATGGTGGGCTTTGGTTATGGAAAGGCGAATGAAATGGCTGATGCCATTCGCAAGGCAAAAGACAAGGCTATCAAGGCTGCCGTGAAGATTAACCTGAAAGGAACGACAATTCCCCATGAGGTGATTGGAAAGTACAAGAGTGGAGTGGTGCTTCTCCGACCTGCTTCCAAGGGTACAGGAGTGATTGCAGGTGGAGCAGTCCGTCCCCTTCTTGAACTCGTAGGTATCCACGATGTGCTTACAAAATCGCTTCGTTCAACCAATAGCATCAACTTGGTGAAGGCGACGATGAACGGGCTTTTGAAACTGATGGATATTCAAGAAGTCGCTGAACGTCGTGGGCTTACGGTTGAGAAGATTTTTGGTAAAGAATAGTGGAGGAAGGTATGGCTGTGTTGACAATTAAACCTGCTCCAGGGTCAAAGAAGAAACCGACCGTTGTAGGACGTGGAACGGGTAACGGTCGGGGAAAAACCTGTGGACGTGGACATAAAGGACAGAAGGCCCGTGCAGGGGCTGTGATCCGCCCTGGATATGAGGGTGGTCAGATGCCTCTCTACAGACGGCTTCCCAAGCGTGGTTTTAAGAATGCTCACAAGAAGGTCTTCAATATTATCACCACTGAGATGCTCAATCGTTTCCAGGAAGGGGAGACGGTTGATTATACAGCGCTTGAGAGTAAGGGGCTCATCCGTCACAAGAATTGTCCTGTGAAGGTTTTGGTGAACGGAGAGTTGAAGGTGAAGGGACTGAAACTGAAGGTGAATGCGGTTTCGAGTGGCGCAAAGGCTCTTCTCGAGAAGGCTGGCGTTGCTGTGGAACTTATATAAAAATACAACAGAAAAGAGGTTCTCATGATTAAGGCATTTTTGAATATTTTTAAGGTCGAGGATCTTCGGAAGCGGTTTCTCTTTTTGATAGGGATGCTGGTGGTGTACCGTATTGGTGCCCATATTCCTGTTCCTGGTGTTGATGTGGCTGAACTTATGAGAAATCGAGGATTTTTCGATGAAGGTGCCTTTGGGAATTTGATGAACCTCTTTTCTGGTGGTGCCAGGGAGAATATTTCTATCTTCTCTCTTGGTATTATGCCTTATATTACCTCAATGATCATCATGCAGCTTTTGAAGGCTATTTTCCCTTCTCTTGACAAGGAGTTTCGGGAAGGACCTGAGGGGAGAAGGAAGTTTCTCCAGTACAGCCGATATGGAACGGTAGCGGTAACCCTGATCCAGGGCTTTCTCTATGCGAGAAGCCTTGTGGCGAGTGCCCCTCAGTTTGTGCTTTCTTCGTTTTCGCCTGTAGGGTTTATCATTGTGTTCTCTCTCTCTGTGACAGCTGGTACGCTTGTTCTTCTCTGGATGGGTGAACAGATTACGGAGAGGGGTATTGGCAATGGGGTATCGATTTTGATTATGGCAGGTATTATTGCTCGTCTTCCCCAGGCGCTCATTCAGCTTGTGCTCCAGGTGCGAAACAACACCATGGATCCGATGAATCTTATTATTGTGCTTGGGCTTTTCTTCCTCGTGATTGCCCTGGTGGTATTTGAGGAGCAGGCACTTCGCCATATTCCTATTCAGCATACCAGACGTGCTGGTGGTGGACAGGGGATTGCTTCTTCTATGCCTTTCAAGATCAATCCTACAGGGGTGATTCCTATCATCTTCGGAAGTTCTTTGATGATGTTTATCACTCCTATTTTTTCTTGGCTTCGCCAGTGGTGGGATGTTCCAGTCACACGCTCCCTTGAGATTTTGGCTCAGCCGGGTAATACCTTGTATAATGTGATTTTCTTCCTCTTCATTCTCTTCTTTGCGTATTTCTATCTTGAGATAGAGCTGAATCCTCATGATATTGCAGAGGATCTTCGGAGGAGAGGAGATTTTATCCCCGGGGTGAGACCAGGCCAGAAGACAGAGGAGTATATTGCGGGTATTCTCTATCGGCTTACCTTGCCAGGGGCTATCTTTATCGGAGTTATTGCTCTTCTTCCTAACTGGGTACTCCGATGGATCAATATTCCCGGCCAACTGGCGTATCTGATGGGAGGAACCTCGCTGCTCATTATGGTGAATGTGGCGCTTGAAACCCTCAAGCAGATAGAATCTCAACTCATGATGCATCGGCTTGATGGTTTTATTGAAAAGCGCTCCTTGAGGATGAAGTAGTATGCTGCGGGTGGCATTGATTGCTCCTCCTGGGGGTGGAAAAGGTACCCAGGCAGCCATGATAAAAGAACATTTTCATCTCACCCACATTGCGACAGGGGATATTTTCCGGGCTATCGTGAGGGGTGAGTACAAGGGAAATGCTGACGTAGAGATGATCAAGGGCTACATGTCAAGAGGAGAACTTATTCCTGATCAGGTGGTGATTGATCTCGTACGGGAGAGGATTAGCCAGCCTGATTGTGCAGGGGGATATCTTCTTGATGGATTTCCCAGGACAGTGGAACAGGCCAAGGCTTTTGATAGGATTGAGGAAGACAAGAGGCTTACCCATGTGATCTATCTTTCCGTTCCTCATGAGGTTATCCTTGAGAGGCTTTTGGGGAGATGGACCTGTCCTACCTGTCAGGCCGTGTACCACGAAAAGACCCATCCCCCGAAAGTGGCCGGGGTGTGTGATGTGGATGGAACAAAACTCATCCAGAGAGAGGATGACAAGGAAGAAACCATCCGAAAGCGTCTTGAGGTGTATGAAACCCAGACCATGCCGCTCATTGCGTACTATCGAGACGCCAAAATCTTGACAGAAATCGATGGAAATGCTACAATATATGATGTATTTTCTCGTATAAAGGAGGTATTAAGCGCTTGATGGACAAGGAAGATGTTCTTCGGGTGGATGGGGTTGTTCTTGAACAGCTCCCGAACGCCATGTTTAAGGTAGAATTACCGAGTAAGAAATGTGTGCTTGCACACATTTCTGGCAAGATGAGGCTTAACTCTATCAAGATTATTCCTGGTGATAAAGTGACGCTTGAGATGTCGCCCTACGATCTAACGAAGGGCAGAATCGTGTATCGATATAAATAGGAGAAGTGTATGAAGGTAAGGGCATCGGTAAAGAGAATATGTGAAAATTGTCGGGTTATCCGACGGCATGGGCTGGTGTGGGTGGTATGTGATAACCCCAAGCATAAGCAGCGCCAGCGTGGCTCAAAACGAGGCTAATGGAGGAAAGGCATGGCTCGTATTGCTGGTAGAGAAATACCCGGAAACAAGGCCGTTTTTATCGGACTGACCTATATTTATGGGATTGGTCGAACAACGGCAAACAAGATTGTTGAGATGGCAAAGATTGATCCTCACAAGAAGGTCAAGGATCTGACTGAAGAGGAACTTGCCAAGATTCGTGATATCATTGAGAGTAACTACAAGGTGGAAGGAGATCTTCGCACCGAAGTAGCGATGAATATCAAACGTCTCATTGATATTGGATGCTATCGTGGTCTTCGTCATAAGGCGAAACTGCCTGTTCGAGGTCAGAGAACAAGGACCAATGCTCGTACACGTAAGGGACCTCGAGCGAATAGCATCAAGAAGAAAAAGTAAAGGAGTAGTGTGTCTATGGCAAGAGCAAGAACAAGCACCAAGAAGAAAGACAAAAAGAATGTTATTGAGGGGATCGCTACTATTCGTGCCACTTTCAATAACACCATTATTACCCTGACTGATATGAATGGGAATACGATCGCGTGGGCGAGTGCAGGGGTGGCTGGTTTCAAGGGCTCCAAGAAGGGAACTCCCTATGCGGCTCAGCTTGCCTGTGAAAAAGCGGTTGAAGCAGCCAAGTATCATGGCCTCCAGTATGTTCATGTTCGTGTGAAGGGGCCAGGGGCTGGTCGCGAGGCCGCTATGCGAGCCCTTGCTGCGCAGGGACTCAAGATTAAGACGCTTCGTGATGTCACTCCCATTCCACATAATGGGTGTCGTCCTCGCAAGAAACGAAGAGTATAAGGCAAAAGGAGACTACTATGGGTAGATATACAGGACCTTCCTGCCGTTTGTGTCGCCGTGAGGGTGTGAAGCTCTTCCTCAAGGGTGACCGTTGTCAGTCTGCGAAATGTGCCATGGAGAGACGTAAAAAATCTCTTATTCCTGGTATGCATGGTGCTGAGCGTAAGAAACTCACTGAATATGGTCTTCAGCTCCGGGAGAAGCAGAAGGTAAAACGGTATTATGGCGTTTATGAGAGGCAGTTCCGGAAATACTTTGAGATGGCTACTCGCCATAAGGGTGTGACCGGTGAAATGCTTTTGCAGTATCTGGAACGTCGCTTGGATAATGTGGTGTATGTTTGTGGCTTTGCTCCTTCGCACAAGGCTGCCCGTCAGTTGGTGCGACATGGGCATGTGCTTTTGAATGGAGAGAAGGTGGATATTCCTTCGGTGATTGTCAAGGTTGGGGATGTTATTTCACTGGTGCCTGGGGCAGAAAAGATGGATATGGTGGTTCGTGCGCTGGAAGGGGCCTCTTCCAGAACACTGCCAAGCTGGCTTGAGATTGATCTCAATAAAGTAACCGCTACAGTGAAATCGCTTCCGACCCGTGCAGAAATGTGTCAGGGAGTTATGGTGAACGAGCAGGCCATTGTGGAATTGTACTCCAAGTAATGCCTGACACAAGGTAGTGGAGGAAGAGATGAGTCAGGGTTTTTTGTTTAAGGATATCATTTTGCCTCATGAGACGAAGTTTGATGGGCAGACTTTTACCCCTTATTATGGGAAGTTTTCTATTTATCCCTTTGACAAGGGAGTAGGGGTAACCATAGCAAATTCTCTTCGTCGGGTCTTGTTGAGTGCTATTCCCGGCTATGCTATTACGGCCATCAAGATTGAAGGAGTGAATCACGAGTTTGAACCCATCAAAGGAGTGAAAGAGGATCTTGTTGATGTGATTTTAGCCATCAAGAAGATAAACCTCAAGCTGGTCGATGGTTCGGAGAAAAAGGTAATCCACGTGAAAAAGAAGGGACCAGGTGAGCTTTTGGCCAAGGATTTTGCTGTGGATGCCACCATTGAGGTGATGAATCCTGATCTGAAGATTGCCACGTTGAATGAAGATGCTGAGCTTTATATGGATGTGACTATTGAGTATGGTCGAGGGTATCGTTCAGCTGAGGATCTTTTGGCCAAGGAAAGTGTGATCTCTCAGATCCCGGTAGATGCTCTTTTTTCTCCTATTACACGGGTGAACTATATGATTGAGGACTACCGTGTGGGAGAGAGAACAGACTGTGAAAAGGTGGTTCTGGAGGTCTGGACCAAGGGAACGATTGATCCTCGTGAGGCAGTTTCTATGGCTGCGGCTATCCTTCGCAAGTATTTTTCTCTTCTCACCACCTTTGAAGAAGAAGATCTTGATATGAGTCGTGGAATGGATAGGCAGGGTGAAATCTTGGATCGCCCTATTGAGGATCTTCACCTTTCCGCACGGGCTTACAATTGTTTGAAGTCTGTGGGTATTACCACGATTGGGGATTTGGTGAATTATGATCCGGTTTCTCTCTCAAAGATCAAAAACTTTGGGAAGAAATCTCTCACAGAGATCTCTGACAATCTGGCCATGTATAATCTCAGTTTGAAGAGTAGTTCATCTGATGAAGAGATAGAGGATCTTTCTGAAGAAAACGAGGAACAGGAGTAGAGTATGAGACACGGGAATAGGGTGAAAAAGCTCAGCCGAACCACATCTCATCGGCGGGCTTTGGTACGGAATTTAGCCACAAGTTTATTCAAATATGAGCGGATTATCACCACGGTGGAAAAGGCAAAGTTTATCCGTCCCTTTGCTGAGAAGCTGATTACCAAGGCAAAGACGGATACGGTGGCTTCTCGCCGAAAGGTTTTTGAGACTATCCGTGATGAGGCTGTGTTGAATAAACTTTTTGTGGATATTGCCAAGCGTTATGCCAATCGGCCTGGTGGATATACACGTATTATCCGTTTGGGATATCGTTCTAACGATGGGGCTGAAAGAGCTATTATTGAACTTGTCGAGGAAAAGCTCGAAAATGCCACCGCAAAGAATGCGAAATAAGTTTCTTTTCTGGGTTATCCTCCCCCTATCGATATTGTCGATAGGGGCGTTTTTTTTATCATGGCACATAGCGGCGGGGCTTTTTGTGATTCTTTTTTTTGTGGCGCTTGTTTCAGGCCGTCGAATGCGGGAGTTTTTTTTCCGAGCGTGGAAGATTGTGTGGATCACGCTGCCGGTTCTTTTTTTTACCCTTCGGACAAAACAAACAGGTCTCTCTTTGGGGTGGTTTTATCTTGATCCGGTGATTGAGTATGGGGTTTTGGTCTTGCGGCTGATTAACTTTAGTCTTGCTTTCTGGCTACTCCAGGAATTCTGGTACTTTCCCCTTGCGACAAGGTGGAATTGGTGGGGGTTTCGGGTTTTCTGGAGGTCTTTTGGGCTTGTGATGGATATGTGGAACGATATTCTTCTCTGGCCAAAAGAGCGGTTTTCTCTCAGGGAATGGGTGGAGAGACGTTATGTGCAGGGGAGGGGAGAGGATGGTCAAGTTTCTCGGGAAAATATCGATAATCTCTATACGAAGACAAAGGAGTAGGGTATGAGGTATGTATGGATGCTTCTTCTTCCGGCCATGATGATAGGACAAAGGATTCCATGGGATAAGATCAAGGATTCTGGGGTAAGGCTTGCCCTTCGTACCTACTCAGAGGCGTATGTTTTTAGTTCTACCAATCTCAGATTTGAGGGATATACCATTGTGGATGTGCGCTTTTTCACCAATTTTGTTCATGTGAAACGGTTAAGTCTCTACAACAATCGTATTGAGGATGTGAGTCCTCTGGCCGTTCTGACCAATCTTGTCTATCTCAATCTTGGGAAAAACAGGATTAAAGATGTTTCGGTGCTTTCGAATCTCACGGGGCTTGAGGTGTTGATTCTTCACGATAATGTAGAGATCACGAATGTGAGGGGAGTTCACAAGATCCCTTCTTTACGGGAACTGGATCTTCGCAATACCCACGTCTATCACAATAGTTTCAAGACCTGGGCATTTACCAACACGCTTGGGATTTATGATCGTGAGGGGAAATACTATGAGATTGCCCCTGAGGAAAAAGAAAAATGGGGTCTCAACAATAGTATGGTGGTTCCTGCCTGGTATTAACGGAACTGCTGTTCAAGAAGGGAAAGATTTTTCTTTGCCTGTTCTTTCCATGGGCGGGGATAGTCTCCGTTGATAACCATCTGGTAGATTTCCTTGGCACGTTTCAGGTTTCTTAGCCCTTCGTAGAGCTGGGCTGTCTGGATCATTGCCTGGGCGGCCAAGCCCTTGTCTTTGATAGAAACGGCAAGGGTATCCAATCGGCTGGTAAGAGAAACGTCTGAGATGCCGGCATTGATCATCACTCGTCCTGTAGCTATCACAGCCGAGGGTACCACGCTTCCGCCTGCATCGAGGGCCTGGACAAGGTATTCGAGAGACTTGGTGGGGCGTTGAAGGGCTTCGTAGTAGAGGCCATAATAGTAGGCTTGATATCCTTTCTCTCGAATGGTTTCTATGCGATTGGAGGCTTTGGTGAAAAGCCGCTGCTTGAGGTAATACTCGATGAGAGAGTAGGTGAGGGTTTCTTTCTCACTGTCGGAAAAAGTCGTATCAGAGAGGGCACTTTCAAGGTTTTTGATGGCTTCTCCAGGAGGAAGGGGTTTGAGGCTTGCCAAAAACCAGTCCACATTCTGCGGAACGGTTTTCTGAGTGATGTTTGTCTGGGTATTGGTCTCTTCCATGGCAAGCTGGGGTTTTCGTGTGGCGATATTGGTGCTTTCAGGGGTTTGCTGGGGTTTTTGTACCTGGAAATAATAGGTGAGGCTTTTCTGGAGTCGGCCATCAAGGTCATAGTACTCAAAGATAGCCCGTCCACTGTTGGTATGAGCCTGGAAGGAGAAGAATTTCTGGGCGGGATCTGAGGATTCCTTGAGATAGGTAACGCCTTTGGCGGATTTGAGGCTGACAAGTACATTCTCTCCGGGGAGTTGAACCACGAACTCTTTGTTGGCCGGTATGGTCATATAACGGCTTTCCTGTGGTATGGAGGGAGTGGATGGTGCTTGGGTAGGGGTTCGGGAAATCTGGTTGGTAGGGGTGATGTGTTCTGGATAAGAAAGACCGCTTTCCTCAAGGAAGTCCTTGAGGCTGAACCACTCGGCTCTATCCAAATTTCGAAGGAGAATGAAACCTTCCTGATGACAACCAAGAAGCAAAAGGGAAATAAAAAGCAGGGGAAAAGGCTTTTTTATGCACATGATCATAACTCCTTGTGGTTTTTGAGAAGTCGAAGGTAGGCCATGGCTTCTTGATGGTTGGGGTCGTAGGTTATGGCCTGAGTAAGGAAGGGAAGAGCTTCTTGTTTATAGTGGTTTTTGAGAAAAAGAAGGGCGATCTCATAACAGAAGTTGGCATCCTTTTTGGTCTCACAAAGAGAGAGGAAAAGAGAGGAGGCTTTGGCAATTTCTCTGGTTTGTAAATAACAAAGCCCCAACGCATAAGAAAGGGTGGGATGATCTGTCATGGTAAGGGCACGAAGCAGAATCTCCTGGGCTTTTTGCCACTGATGACGGTCCATTTCGACTAAGGCAAGTCCGTAAAGAAGATTTGGATCATCTGGAAAAGAGGAAAGGGTATTTGAAAACCACAAATAGGCTTTGTCTCTTTCTCCTATGGAGAGGTAGGTTTTCCCAATACAGTAGGCCGCATAGGGATGAAAATCTGGAGATGGAGAGAGGGAAGAAGCAAGCGAGGCAATGATTTCTATAGACTCTTCACCACTTGAGAAAAGAGCCATGATAAGAAGGGTGAGGGTTTCTTTGTCCTGGAAAAGGGCATAGGCTTTTTGGAGAAGTTGAGAGGCTTCGGAATATTTTCCTACAGAAAAAGCGAAAGAACCGGCAATTTTGAGAAAAACCGGGTCTTTTGTGTGGTTATAGGCTTCTTCGCAGGCAAAGAGGAATTCGTTAGCTTCACCTGGAGAGGAGAGGGCATCAAGATAGCTAAGCCATAATGAGGAGTCCTCGGGTTGGAGCCTGATAGCCTGCCAAAGGTGTTCTTTGGTCTTTTCTATGTTCTGAATACTTTTCCAGGCGGCGGCAAGTTGTCTGTGCCATTCACTGTCAAGCCATCCTTTTTGTTGGGCTTCTTCAATGAGAGAAAGGGCTTTTTGTGTGTCTTGAGAAAGGATTTTGCTTAGGGCCACGATAAGGGTAGCAAGGGGAAATTTTTCTCTCTCATGAGAGAGAATATCTTCGCAGAAAAGAGCCGCTTTGTGGTAGTCTTGTTTTTTGAGTTGACAAATAGCCATCCCATACAAAAGGGAGGTGTCGGATGGAAACCTCGAAAGAGCCATTTCAAGAAAAGCTTCCGCCATAGGGAGATTCATGGTGATGAGTTCGTTGGCTATATCGTAGGTGAGAGATGGGGTTATCGTAGCGTGTTCCCACCACTTCTGGATATAGGACTCAAAGGGTTCCTCAAGTCGAATGAGGGTTTTGATGAGAGTGGCAAGGGCTTCTTCTGGGGCAAGAGTATCATTGGTGATGGAAAGGAGAATCTCTTTTGCCGTTTTGAGATCGTTCATTTCAAAGGCACATATACCCATCATGGTCTGGATGGTGAGTTCGTTTGGCGAAAGCTTGTCATACCACTGAAAGTAGCGAAAAGCCTCTTTGTATTGGCCATCAAGATAACAGCTCCAGCCCAATTTTTCTAAGATGGTGAGCTTGTTTTCCCCGGGTCTCTCTAAAAGCTTTCGATAGAGAGTGATAGCCTCACTATATCTCTGGTTTGTAAAGAGTTCGTCTGCCTGCACCAAGTCCTGGGAAAGGGAGGGGTTATTTCCCGTCATAGGGAATAAGTACCACCTTGAGGGTAATTTGGATGTCATTGGTTGTGGTTTCATAGGAGATGGCCTCAAGATACCCTTTGGCTGTGTAGTTGGAGAGAGTTGAGAGGTTTTCTTTGAGACCTTCAGAAAGAACCATCATCACCGGTGAGGCTTTGATTTTGCTGGCGACTATCCATTTTTTTATTTCAATGCTTTTTTCAGGAGGGGAGGGGAGAAAAATTGGGATTTCTCCTGGGAGGCTTGCTATGTACCATTTGCCTATGACTTTTGTCTTGATGCGGTTTTGTTCTTCTGGGGAGAGTTCAGTGGCGGAGATTTGTTTGATAGCCACCGTTTCGTCTTTTTTCACGACGAGAAAGCCATCACGGATCAGTCCAATAGTGAGTCGTAGATTCATCTCGGCTAATTCTGGCATGAGGTCAATACCGATCGCCTCTCCTTTGAAGAGAAGCTTTTGAGGCGAGGGGGCTTTTGTCCTGGGAGTACAGCCAAAGAGAACAAGAAGGCAAAAGGTAAACATCATATATTTTTTCATGATTCCTCCTTTGGAAAAGAAAGATTTTTTTCAATCATGGTACAAAAGACGGGAACAAGTTCGGGGTCAAACTGAGTACCTGCACATCGGGTGAGTTCGGCAAGGGCTTCTGCTGGTTTTTTGGCAGGTTTGTACACCCGTTCGGCGACCATGGCACTGTAAGCATCTGCAATAGCCATAATCCTCGCAAGTTTGGGGATGGCTTCTCCCCGTTTTCCTTCGGGATAGCCGTTTCCGTCCCAGTATTCGTGATGATAGTAAACAATGTCAAGGATGTCTCTATCAAACTGAGCAATTGGGTAAAGAATCTTTTTCCCTATCACGGGATGCTGTTTCACAATAGCATATTCATCAGGGGTGAGCCTTCCGGGCTTGAAGAGAATCTCGTCCTTGACTCCTACCTTGCCAATGTCATGAAGAATGCCGCCGATACGAAGTTTTTCAAGGTCGGTTTCAGAAAGACCAAGTTCTTTGCCCAAGAGTTCTCCATACCATGCGACGTCTTGAGAGTGTCTGAGTGTATTGATATCTCTTGCTTCGAGAATGTAGATGGTGGAGGAAAGGATCTCATAAAAGACATGGGCGAGGTTTTCTGTGGCTTCTTTGACCTTTGTTTCCAGTGTTTGAACGTAAAGCTTCTTTTCATCAAGGAGATGAAGGTGTTCCACAAGTCTCCCAATAGTGTGGAGAAACTCCTCGATATTGATGGGCTTGATGATATAATCGTAAACGCCTAATTTCAAAGCTTGTCTCACTTTTTCTATGTCTGCGTATCCTGAGACCATGATGGCTGAAAGTTCACTGTTTTTTCGGAAGGCTTCTCGCACAAAATCTATACCGGACATTCCAGGGAGAAGAATATCCACAATAAGAATATCGATAGCTTCTTGTTCTAATGTAGAGAGGGCTTCTTCTGCACTCAAGGCGGAGAATACCCGAAAGGTATAGGGTTGAAGCGTGAGTACCTCAGAGAGGAGTTTGACAATGGATCTGTCATCATCCACGATGAGATAGGAGAGTTTTCGTTCCATACTTTTCCCCCATTTTTTCTCTTATTCATTATAGCAACAAGAAGGAAATAAAGCAACTTTACAGCTAAAGAAAGAGAGAAATCAAGGGGAAATGGGTTTTTGTTTGAGGAGGAAGGGGAAGAAAGGATGGGCTATTTCCATGTTTCAGCAAAATCCTTTCGCAAGCTGAAACAAAGTTATGCGCCCCTTGCATAGGTGTATTCTTCCCCTGTCTGGGTCAGGGGCTACGCCCCTGAAACCCCGCATTTTCTATTTACAAGGGTCTATTTGTCTTTTATCTTCAAAATGAAAATATTATTTGTTATGATATAAAATATTTTTATGCTCTTTTTTTTTCTCTATAACATTTTTGAGACCTTTGCACGAATGTGCAAAGGTCTCGTTATAGCCTTCTTTGTAAAAATCCCAGAAGAATGAATATTTTGACGTTATTCTCTTTGTTTTTGGGATGTGGGTTTATTTTTTGATAAAAGGAACAAGAGAGGTGAAGAGGTAAGCAAAAAATACATCGGGAGGCATATCCTTGAGTACTTTTTCCTGGAGAACCTGGTAGAGTTCTTCTCTGTCTTTGACACCCATTTTGGTGTAGAGCTGATTGATGTGATATTTCACGGTCGGAAGGGAGATGAAGTTTTCTTTAGCTATTGTCTGGATCCGTTTTCCTTGCAGGATACCCCGGAGAATATCGATTTCTCTTGCGGTGAGACGATAATGTTCCCAGAGTCTTTCCCGAGGAAGAAGAAGGTTGTCCAACCATTCCTGGAGAGAGATGGAGAAAAACCTTACGCCTTTTTCTGCCACTGGTGTAGGGAGCGAGACAGGAAACCAGAAAGAAAGATGCCAGCAGGTTTTATCCTGGTTGTCTTTGCATGGGAGAACACAATAAATCTGAGGAATACCTTCTAAGGCTTTTGTATAGTAGGTCTTGATGGTAGAATCATCATGAAAGAGGTCCTGAAAAGAGTTTCTCTTTTCATCCTGGATACCGAGGGTCTTTTTTGCGATGGTATTGGCATAGAAAATTTTTCCGTCACTATGAAAATCAATGAGCAGAAAAGGAAGGCTGTCCGCTAATGATTGAAAATACTCTCCTAAGTGGCGGATGGTATTTTCTTGGTAACGTTTTTTTCAGGAGACCTGCAGTGGGAAGATGAGGAAAAGCAAAAAAAGTTCCTCCCTGGCCGATAATAGGACACAAGGAGGAACCCATGCGTAAAGAATTCACCTTCACTTTGACTA
>JABLXN010000028.1 GCA_013177995.1 Brevinematales bacterium
TTTCGGTGAGTATTTTAACCTCAAATTTGCTCAATCCCGTGTTGCTAAAAAGGCCAATCTCTGCGTGGCTCACAAACTCCTTCGCCTCCTCTACGCCATGCTCTCTCATCAAACTACCTTCGACCCCTTTCGCCTTACCTCCTTCCCTCAGGAGGTGAATTTATAATAGTTGACTCCTCTCCTGAAAAACCCATTCTTTGAAGACTTTTTACTATAAGGCAAAAAAAGAGAAAAAGCAAACTCCTTTTTCCCTCGTATTCTCACAAGGGCTTCCCACAGGCTATCACCATGTTTCAGCAAAAGCCCTCCCAAGCTGAAACAAGGAAATAGCCCCTCCCTCAAAAAATCCCCCCTCTCTTTTCTTTTCACCCCACGATTTCAAAAAGATAATATCCACGTTCAAAAAGAGAGCAAAAAAGTTTCAGGCACCACCAAAAGGATTTTCCCGGAGAATAGCAAAAGGCTCCAGTACTCTCCCTTTCAAGACAAATTCCTCATTGGGCTGAACAAGGTTTCTCTTTTCTCCCCCGACCAAAAAGTGCTTACCACAGAGTTCCTCATTTCTGCCATCAGGGAAAATCACCTCTATATTCTGATCAGAACGTATCTGATTCATAGCTTGACAAACCGTTTCGTTGTCTCTCACCTCTTTCACATAAGCCAAAAAGGTATACTCGCGGACGTAAGCAGGATCCGTTACCTGGAGCGACTCGTTGTGGGAAAAATAAAAACCAGTGGTGTATTCCCTGTGGCTTATTCTCTCCAGTTCAGCAAGCATGGCCAACGAAGGTTTTTCCCCTCTTTGAAAGGCATCAAGGGCATGACGATACACTCGCGTGACGTTGGCCACATAATAAATAGACTTCATTCTTCCCTCAATCTTGAAACTATTGATACCCGCCTTCATAAGCCTGTCTAAATGAGCGGCAAGATTAAGATCTTTTGAAGAGAGAATAGCTGTGCCATGTTCTGTTTCTTCTACAGGAATCATCTGATTCTGCCGACTCTTTTCCACAAGATAGTACTCCCACCGACAACTCTGGGCACAATCACCAAGGTTAGCGTCCCTTGTTCGAACGGTTTTCCCCGGAGAAAATTTTTCGCCCACTTTATAGAGCCTTGGATTGGTAAAGTAATTCGAAAGCAAACACCTCCCCGAATAAGCCACACACATCGCTCCATGAACAAAAGCCTCCAGTTCCAAGGAGACCGCCTCACGAATTTCACTAATCTCCTCGATGGAGAGTTCTCTTGCCAATACAATCCGGCGAACACCAAGCTTCTCATAGAAGCGGCAGGTTTCCTTGTTCGTGGTATTGGCCTGTGTACTCACATGAATAGAAATCTCAGGGTAATGTTCCCGCAGCCAGGTTATCATGCCCAAATCTGAAACAATGAGCCCATCCACTCCAAGGGGGGCAATCTCCCTCACAAACTCCTGAAAGGGTTGTATATGACGATTGTGAAAAAAGATATTGGTGGTCAGATAAATCCGTTTGTGTCGCTGATGCGCATAGTTCACCGCCTCTGCTAGTTCTTCTATGGTAAGATTGGTTGCCTGTTCCCTGAGAGAAAAAGACTTTGCTCCCACATACACCGCATCAGCCCCATAGGCAAAGGCAAAGCGCATCTTGTCAAAACTTCCAGCTGGAGAAAGTATCTCGTACTCCATATCAGAAAAGCCCAAGGTCTTGAAGGGTCCTGACACTGCAAAATTCCCCACACATACTGCAGTAGTTTTCTTTTACACCAGAGGACTCCCGGCGCTTTTTCGCCATTTCAGGATCAAAGGAAAGACGAAACATGGTGTCCCAGTCAAGAGCTTTTCGTGCCCGGGACATCTCATCATCAATTTTTCGAAACCTACCCGGATTTTTCACCATGTCTGCCGCATGCGCCGCAATTTTTGAGGCAATAATACCCTGTTTCACGTCCTCTAAATCTGGCAAACAAAGATGTTCCGCCGGAGTGACATAACAGAGAAAGTCTGCACCCGCTGCCCCCGCCACCGCCCCACCAATGGCCGCCGCAATATGATCATAGCCCGCCGCAATATCCGTTACCAGTGGTCCTAAAATATAGAACGGAGCCCTATCACAGAGGCTTTTCTCCATCTGAATATTAGCCACCACCTGATCAAGGGGAACATGTCCAGGTCCTTCTATCATCACCTGGACACCCGCTTCACGCGCTCTTCTTGCGAGTTCCCCAAGGGTGATAAGTTCCTCAATCTGGGCTCTATCACTTGCATCAGCCGTGGCCCCCGGGCGCATCCCATCCCCCAAACTGATGGTCATATCATATTCACGGCACACCTCAAGAATACGATCAAAATGCTCATAGAGGGGATTTTCCCGATGGTTTTTCTCTATCCAGGCGCAGATCATAGCCCCACCCCGACTGACCACATCAAGAATCCGATTCTTCTCTTTGATATAGCCCCATGCCTTCTGTGTCACACCCGCATGGATAGTGACAAAATCAACCCCCTCCTCTCCCTGCTGTCGAAGCACATCAAGGAAATGCTCAATAGTCATATCCTCAAGTCGCTGTGATTTTCGTGACAATTCAAACCCTACCTGATAGAGAGGAACCGTACCCACAGGAAGCTGGGTGCGTTTGAGGATCTCCTGACGGACACTATTCAGAATAACTCCAAGACTGAGGTCCATCACGGTATCGGCTCCGTACTTTTCACATACGGAAAGTTTTTCCAGTTCCCAGGACACATCCATCTTTTCAGGGGAACTTCCTATGTTGGCGTTGACCTTGGTGCGCATCTTTGTACCCACCCCAAGAGGAAGCGTTTTCCGTCGGTTATTTTTGAGAATCACCACCTCCCCCTTGAGAACAAGGTCTTTCACCTCTTCCGGGGAAAGCTCCTCCTGCCTTGCCACCTCTATCATCTCAGGGGTAATAAGATTCTTTCTTGCATACTCAAGCTGGGTCATAGGTTCTCCTTAAAACGGTGATGAGGAAGGGGACCATGGCCATGACCATAGGTCTCCTCTGTGGTTTTCGAAAGCAAAACGCTCACATAATCGGTTGCCTTCGTTATTGCTTCTATCATATTTTCTCCCCTGGCCAAATAGGCGGTAATAGCTGAAGCAAGGGTACACCCTGTTCCGTGAGTGCTGGTAGTAGAAATATAGGGATGAGAAAGTACTTTTGTCAAGATATTCTTTCCCTCTCGATACACAAGAATATCCTCTACCACTCCCTCCCTTACCTCCCGATGCCCTCCCTTGACCACGATAGCCTGAAGCGAAGGATAGAGCGAAAGAAGCCTTTCTCCATTTTCTTTCGGCTTTTCAGGATGAAAATCATCGCCCAAAAGTTCCGCAAGTTCTGGATAGTTAGGGGTCATGATGGTAGCTTTTGGAAAAAGCCTTTTTTTGAGCGTTTCAATGGCTCCTTGCTCTAAAAGGGGATATCCTGATTTAGCGTACATCACCGGATCACACACAAGAATACAATCCTCTGGAAGGCTTTCCGCCACCGCCTCAACAAGGGTGGAACTACCTAACATTCCCGTTTTGATAAAGCGTATAGGAATATCCTCAAGTACGACCCGAATCTGGAGTTTCACAAAATCCGGATCTACAAGGACACTTCCATAGACACCTGTGGTATTCTGAGCTGTCAAGGCTGTAATCACCGCTGCCCCATAGACTCCAATGGTCGCAAAGGTTTTGAGATCAGCCTGAATTCCAGCCCCACCCGAAGGATCAGACCCAGCAATAGTAAGTGCCGCTCTCATTCGTATCTCTTTTGAAGCCACTGTCTTTGCCACCCATATACCCAGAGAAGATACGGTGCCGCCGCTGACAAAAGAAGACCCATCACCACCCCTATCCCCTCTGTACTCAACCAGAGCGTAATAGCCACCTGCCACACAACACAAAGAAAAAACCACGCTTTCCAGAAAACCCTGCCAAAAAATTCTCTCTTGATCGAAAGCCCTATCATACCAAGCCACGTCATCCCGTCAATGAGAATCTCTTTCACCCAGATAACAAAACGGTACCAGAAAAGTTTTTGAGCCATCGCCTGACTCTGATTCTCATCAAGGGGATACACAAGATTCTCACCCACCACAAGCTGATAAAATGACACCTGCAACGGAGTAAACAAAGGCACCTGAATCCAGGGCCCAAGGGCCAAAAACCGAAAAAGAAAAAGAAAACCAAAAACAATGGTATAAAGGCGAATATTTCCCATACCTACCTCGAAGACGCAATCTCTGAATCCGGTCCTATATTCATTTCCCTTGGCGCTTCACAAAGATAGGCGTTATCCCCAATGAGAGAACGGGTGAGAATTGCATTTTCCACCGTGGCATCAGATCCAATAATAGAGTGAGAGATGATAGCATTCCGGATAACACACCCTTCAGAGATAGAAACATTCGGGCCGAGGATAGAGTTTTTCACCTCAACACTCTCATGAATATACACCGGAGGAATGATAATAGAGCCCGGCACCCTCACCTGAAGATTGGCCGAACGCAAAAGATGCTCATTGGTTTCTAAAAGGGCCTCTTTTTCTCCACAATCGTACCAATCCGAGATAGGAAAGGTCTTCACCTTCTCCCCCGTATACATCAGACGCTTAATAGCATCGGTGAGCTGATACTCATTCTTGGTGGTGATATTATGCTCAAAGAGATAATTGATCGCCTCAAAAAGGGCATAGGCACTTCGAAAATAATACACCCCACCAATCACCACGTTCGAAGGGGGATTCTCTGGCTTCTCAATCAGGTTAGTGACATAGCCACTTTCATCCATCATCACCACGCCAAAACGCCTTGGATCGGAAACCGTCATCACCCCTAACATATTATCCTGGGCTCCAATGATAGAAGAGAGATGGGCATTGAAGATAATATCGCCAAGAAGAATAACCACATCCTCATCCTGTTCAAAAAGATGACGGGCCTGATAAATGGCATGCCCCAGCCCTTTGAATTCCGTTTGACGCACAAACCTCATAGGGAAAGAGTAGTGGGTTTTGATAAAACTCTTTATCTGATCGCCAAGGTGGCCAATGATAAACACAATTTCAGAAAAATTGAGAGACAAACACTGAGAAAGAATATAATCAATGATAGGCTTACCAGCCACACGGATAAGCGACTTGGGGGTCACGTGGGTATGGGGTCTCAGGCGACTTCCAACCCCCGCCACGGGGATAATAATCTTCATACAAATCTCCTCGTTCCTTCTGGTAATATTATAATGGAACCCAAACATTTTGTAAAGGCTTTGGGAAACTCTTGCGAATACTCAGGAAATACTTTGAGATGCTCCATCTTTTTGTGACCTTTGCACGAATGTGCAAGGGTCTCTTTTTGTTGTTCCTGTCGTTCCACATTCATACAGAATGGTTATCTTCACACAAACACTGAATACTTGTTCAACCATCTTTTCTCTTTCAGTTTTAGGATCTTTTTGTTACCCATCTTCCTTCTTCCACGAAGCGCTCCCGCGCGGGGCAAAAGGGGCTCCGCCCCTTTTGAAACCCCGGCCCCGCCCCTGCGGCGGTTTTTGTAGCCAACGACCTTCATCCCCCTGGCGGGCTGGAAGAAAAGCCTGTAGCCCCGCTCTCTTCCGTAGCCCCCCGGGGACAGCCCTCCCTGTCTGACCCCGGGCTTCCTCGCCACCTCCTGTGGCTCGGACAGTGGTGAAAAGACGATGGCTTCCATTACCAGCCCGCAGGGCACGTGTCCCCTGCAGGGGCTTTTTGGATATGGCACCGCGGCAGGGGCGGGGAAAAGGCTATGACCTTGTTTCAGCAAAAGCCAGAGGTTAAACGTTTAACCTCCCCTATCCAGAACAAAACCACAGCTCTTGCCATGTTTCAGCAACACCCCAGCTCTCCACTTCTCTCACACAAAAGACCTATAACACACCACAGGACATACAAATACACACAACTCGTTTGAACAAAAGAGAAAGCTATCCCCCATCAGGCTGAAATAGGGGAATAGCCATATCTTGCCGTCATGTTTTCAAGCACGACTCTTTTTTCAATAGGCATCATAACAGAAAGCTTTTGTGTTGTTTCCTTTCCCTGTTCATAAGAAATGAGACCTTTGCACGAATGTGCGAAGGTCTCAAAAAAGTAATAAAAAAATAAAAATAGTATAAAAATATTCCTTATCATAATAAATAATTCTACTTTTTTGAATAAAAAAAGACAAATAGGCCCTTGTAAACAGAAAAAGCGGGGTTTCAGGGGCGTAGCCCCTGACCCAGATAGGGGAAGAAAACACCCGTGCAAGGGTCTCGAAATGTGGAAATAGGTATTCAGTTTCATATGTGGAACGACAGTCTCTTTTTATTGTTCCAAAGAAAAGGAAAAGCTAAACTTGACATTTTCTTTCTTTTCCCATACAATTGTATATATGCACAAATATGCAAATAATAATACAAGTCTCTCTCTCTTGGACGTCTTCAGAGTAGTAAGCGACCCCACCCGATTTCGGATTGTGAAGCTTCTTTCCGAAGTGGAGTGGCTTTATGTTTGCGAGATCAGGGATATTTTAGAGATGCCTTTTTATGCCATTTCCCGTCATCTCAAAGAGTTGAAAATAGGCGGTCTTGTGAGCGAAGAAAAAGAAGGACGATTTGTCAAATATTCCCTGATAAAAGGTTCTTCGCCTGCAGAAACCAAACTCTGGGAACTTATCAGTGTCGTGGAAGATGAAATAACTCACAAAGATAGAGAAAACAGAAAAAAACGTCTCTCTCTGCGAGATGATTCAGGATGTTCCCTCTGCGAAAATTCTCCACAAGACATCACTTTCATAAAAGACAAAAAAAGGAGGAAACCATGATGCGAATTGCTATTTTGGGTGGAGGATGTCCAAACTGTATTCGCCTTGAAGAAAATACCAGAAAGGCTCTTTCTCTTTTAGGCATGGAGGCCACGATTGAAAAAGTGACAAACATGGATGATATTATGGCTTACGGTGTGATGAGAACACCGGCCTTGGCTATCAATGGTGAGGTGAAAAGTTCCGGCAAGGTGCTTTCCCCGGAGCAGATTGCAGAACTCTTGAAAAAATAGGCGGAAACTATGAAACTTTCAAAAATTCCAATTTCTCTTTTTTCTGTTATCATGGGGATTATGGGAGTAACGTTGGCCTCTGCTCGTTTAGAAAAGGTCTTCAATCTCCCTCACAACATAAGTCTCGTTTGGCTCTGGACTGGAGTAGTAATATTCGCCGTTGTCTCCCTTTTGTATCTTCTCAAGGTTTTCTTTGCTTTTGAATCAGTAAAGGCGGAATTTTTTCATCCTGTAGCCTTGAGTTTTTTTGCTACGGTTTCTGTAGCCACAATATTAGTAGGACAGGGGTTGCGGCTTGTCAGTTCTCCCGTAGGAGAAAAAATCTTTGTGGCAGGAAGTGTTCTTCAGTTTCTTTTTTCTCTTGCTATCATTTCTTCCTGGCTCAAACAATCTCATTTTGAGATCCAGCACATGAACCCTTCCTGGTTCATTCCTGCCGTTGGGAATATTCTTGTACCGGCACTCGGGGATTTTCTTCCCCCATGGATTCAGTGGTTTTTTCTGAGTATTGGCGGTTTTCTCTGGTTTCTCTTGATGGTGATACTTTTTTATAGACTCATTTTTCATCATCCTTTGCCGGACAAATTGATCCCAACCCTTTTTATTCTCATTGCCCCTCCCTCGGTAATGGCGATAGCCTTGTCCAAAATGAGTGGGCAAGAGATGGCCATCGTTTTCTACTGGATTGCCTTTTTCTTTGTGTTGATTCTCTTCACCTTTATAAACTGGTTTACGAAAATTCGTTTCGCTCTTTCGTGGTGGGCTTATACCTTTCCTTTAGCTGCCTTTACCATCGCCTCTGTTGTTCTTTCCCGGGAATTTCCCTTTCTCCTGTGGGTAGGAGTGGGAACGGGTATCGTACTCAATATAGTTGTCCTGGGTCTCTTTTTCTTTACCATGCTGTATCTTCTCAAAGGAAAACTTTTTGAAGGACATGAAGAAAAGAAGGAGGCCTAAGGATGAGTGTCAAGTCGTATTCCCCCAATAGGCAGATTTTCCTTTACTTCCTTCTCTTTCTGGTGGTGTATTTTCTTCCTTTCCAAACTCAAGGTGTTCAGAAGGCTCTCACAGAAGCCTTTCTTATGCTCTCGGATTATGTTCATCACCATGTACTTCTCTGTCTCGTACCGGCCTTTTTTATTGCCGGGGCTATTACGGTCTTTGTAAACCACCAGGCCGTGATTCGCTATCTCGGTCCAAAAGCCCCAAAGTGGCTTGCTTACTCCGTGGCTTCTGTGTCTGGGGCCATTCTTTCTGTCTGTTCCTGTACCGTTCTTCCTCTTTTCAAGGGTATCTATAAGAAAGGAGCAGGCCTCGGACCGGCTATTAGTTTTCTTTACTCTGGACCGGCTATAAATATCTTGGCAATTGTTCTCTCTGCCAAGGTTCTCGGACTCAAATTAGGTATAGCCAGAACCGTGGGCGCTATCCTTTTGGCTATCCTTATCGGTATCCTGATGCATCTGTTCTTCCGAAGGGAAGATGAGGCAAGGCTTGCTGATGAGAGACTTTTTCAGGCTTCCACGGAAACGATGCCAAGAAAACTCTGGCAGGATACCCTTTACTTGGGCACCATGGTTGCAATTCTTGTTTTTCTCAACTGGACACCATCAAAGGGGAGTGTGGTTTTATGGGATATCTTCTACCAGAATAAGTGGCTGATTTCTGGAGGACTCGGCGTTGCTCTTCTTTTTATATTGTGGCGATGGTTCAAAAAGGAGGAACTTGTGGACTGGGTGGTGGCTACCAGGGATTTTGCCCTCCAAATCATCCCTCTTCTTTTTGGTGGGGTCTTGCTCGCTGGTTTCCTGCTTGGCCGTCCCGGAGCGGAGGCTCTCATCCCCTCCCGGTGGGTGGCTTCCCTTGTCGGAGGAAATTCCCTTCAGGCAAACTTTTTTGCTTCTCTCTCTGGGGCACTGATGTATTTTGCCACTCTCACAGAGATTCCTATTATTCAGGGGCTCTTAGGTTCAGGCATGGGGCAGGGACCAGCCCTGGCACTTCTTTTAGCAGGTCCATCACTTTCTCTCCCGTCTATCATGGTCATCTGGGGTGAATTAGGGGCAAAAAAGACACTAACCTATGTTTCTCTTGTCGTTATTCTTTCAACCTTTGCGGGTTGGATATTTGGGATAATGGGATAAGAAAACTCCCCCTGCCTTCTTCAAAGACAGGGGGAGAAAAATCTTTGCCGAAAGCTATTTTTTCTCTATATAACTTATCTTGAAGTAAATTTTTGTTTGTTCATTCTTTGATTTATCATAAATCACACATTCAGTTAATTTTTTTTCTGAAATTACTTTCTGCTCTATTAAAAACCACCCTTTATTTTCTTCTCCATAGACAGAAGAAATGTAAGAAAAGATAGCAGCGTCCCGTTTTTCAGCCGTTTTAGTCAGCAAATTCACCCAGAACAATTCCTCATTATCTTGACTGTCTGTAGCGGAGATAGTTATCTCTACAAGCACAGGGTTTTCCATTGTACCCTTAGCAGGTGTGATTTTCACATCCGAGATATCTACTTCTCTCCAGTCAAAGAGGGTGTTCTTAAACTCAGCCAGTCGTTTTTCAAGGGTATAGTTAGAAACAATATTGGGATACTGTGTTGTCAGAGCCGTTTTCACTTCCTCATAGCGATCATTGAGACGATACCAAAACGTTCCCTCTTTCCCCTTGAGAAAACTCTTCGTTACACGGCTTTTCACCACGAGATCACCAATATACACAACCTTCCCCGCTTCCGCCACAAAAGAATTTGGAGAAATATTAACTTTATAAATAGTTCCACCATCTCCAAATTCTGTAATATCCAAACTATCAAAGAAATATTTGCCAGCAGGCAGAGCAATCACTTTCAAGACAGGAAATTGCTTTGGTTTTCCCAATTCAGGAATAATAAAAAAATGTGTCTCGCCCGTGCCAGCTTCTTTTATTATAATCATTCTCCCTACCACCGTAACATCATCCGCCCTGTTGATGCGAAACACCACTATAGCCTGATTCTTTTCCAGGGTTACTGTTTCTTCAGGCATTATCACCCGTGAACCAGAACATCCCGCCAACAAGAAAATAAACCCTACCACCAATTTCCAGAATTTCATATATTCCTCCTCACTAAAAAATTTATTCTATATTTCTTGAGACTTCGATTATAAAGTAACGGAGAAAAAATATCAATCATTGCTCTAAAAAATCCAATGTGAAATAAATGTCTCTGTGTGGATAGGAAATGAAACCCTTGCAAAAATAGACACTCATCTCGATACAGCTTGCTTAAAAAACCTTTGCCCTGTCCATCGTGGCCCATGGCTATCTCCATGTTTCAGCCAAAAAAGGAGGTGTTTTGCCGAAACATGGTGATAGCCCACCCCAACAGCCTAAAAAGCATTTCTCTTGTGCTGCAAGAAACCCTCCTCATCTTCTTGACTTTTGTGATTTTTCATGATATCATCTTGTAGGGTGAACAATGCCAGAGAAGAAACATTCTTCCCTTCTTATTTACCAGGCTTCTGCAGGGTCTGGAAAAACCTACACCATTGTGAAGGAATATCTGAGTTTGCTCCTTGACGTTTCTGAAAATGGACTTGAAACCAGACTCCGTTCCCTTTTAGCCATCACCTTTACCAACAAAGCAGCGGCTGAGATGAAAGAACGAGTACTCTACGCCCTGCAAAGGCTTTCCACAGGCGACACAACTCTCTATCCCGAGCTCTGGACGACCTACCCAGACCTCTCCACGAGATCACAAAGAGTGCTTCACTACCTCTTGCATCACTACAGTTTTTTTACCATCACCACCATTGATAGCTTTTTGACACGTCTTGCCCAGAGTGTCGCCTTTGAACTCGGCATACCTTTTCGCTTTGATGTTCTTCTTGACAAGAAAGCCCTCTTTGAAGAGATTCTCTCTGAAATCTTAGATCAGTTTGGAAAAGACGAGAAGATAACCGATCTCTTAGAAGATGTGATTACCTATAGTCTTGAAAAAAACTCCTCCTCCATCGAAAAGGAGCTTTTGAAAAAGGCCCACACCATTTACAAAGAAACCAATTATCTCGCCCTCTATCCCTTGCTCAACGATAACCTCATACACTATAACAGTACCCTCTACAAACATATCAAAGATACGTTCTTTTCTCTCAGCCAGAAAAGAAAAGAGATAGCTCAAAAAGTCATCAAGACTCTCCCACAGGGCATTCAGAAGGAAGACCTCTCCTATAAAGGAGGTGGCAACCTCTCTTTTTTTGAACGTATTATCAACAATGAAAATGATGACTTGAAGTATGAATCAGATAGACTCGACAAATGGACAAAAGATCCACCTACCACAGAGAAGGAAAAGAAAATTGCCCAATGGAAAAAAGAAGAGGTGGATCCCGCTCTCGCTGAACTCAGGTGGCGAAAAGGAAAAGAGAACGTAGAACTCCTTTTTCGTACCTATGAGGCTCTCATCACTCACCTGTTTTCACTTGCCCTGATGAACACCTTTCAGTCCATCCTTGAAAGAAAAATCTGGACAACCCAGCGTATTCCCCTTGAGGAATTTGGGCGACGACTCCATCAAAATATTTCCGAAGCCATGGTTCCCTATCTCTATATCCGTTTAGGGGAACGCTATCGGTATTTCTTCATCGATGAGTTTCAGGATACCTCCCGTCTCCAGTGGGAAAATCTCTCTCCCCTTATTGAGGAAGCGATAGCCAGTGGAGGAAAGGCCTATCTTGTTGGTGATCCCAAGCAGGCCATATATCGGTGGAGAAACGGAGATGTGAGGATCATGCTTTCTGATGTGGGCAATAAATTCCCCCAAACTATCACCATTTCCCTTGACACCAATTACCGGAGTCGAAAAACCATCGTGGAATTTGTAAATCAGTATTTTACCAATCTTCTCACACAACTTTCCCCACAAGATTCATCTCAAAAATCCAACTCATTTTTTGCCAAATCGTATGAAAATATGAAACAAGAGGCTCATCGAAACGAGGAAGGCTTGGTTTCCTTTGATTTTGAAATCCTCTCAAAAAAAGACAAGAAGAATAAGGAAAATTCCTCCGAGGAAAACAATTCCGAGGAAAACAATGAGGAAGAGAATCTTTCCTCTCTCGTCTCGTGGTGTAAAACAAAAATCGAACAGGCTAAAAACCATGGGTATGCCTACCGGGATATCGCCATCCTTGTCCGAAAAAACAAAACCGCTTCTCTTTTGGCCAGTGCGCTTCTTGAACAAGATATCCCCGTCATCTCCGAGGACGCTCTCTTTGTTGCCAGTTCTCAAGCGGTAAGACTTGTCATGGCCTCACTGCGTTTCTTAGTACGGCCCACCGATCTCAATGCGATCCTCACCTTCCTCCATCTCTATGGAGAGGTTTTTTCAAGCCCTATAGACGCGGATATTCTCAAAGAGTTTTTTGAAAAGCTGACTTCCTCAAACCAGACCCTTCCCTCTCTTGAAAAGATCAGCCAAAACACAGCCTCTTACAAAGATAAACACTCTGCTTTTTCTTTTGTCTCTCAACTCCTCGATAAAAGGCTCTCCCTTTTCACCCTTACCCTTCCTGACCTTGGAGAAGAGATCATCCGTCTCTTATCCCTCTCTCAACAGCAAGGCCATTATGTTTTTTTAGCCAAGCTTCTCGATGTGTTACGGGAGTTTTCTCTCAAAAAGACGGGGTCCATTGCTGATTTTCTCACCACGTGGGATGAAGAACTCTCCCTCTCTCTTACCATCGACCCGGATCCTTCCGCCGACGCGGTACGCCTTATGAGCATACACAAAGCCAAAGGGCTTGAGTTCCCCGTCGTTCTTTTTCCTTTCCTCTCAGAAAAAGCCAGAAATGACAAGGATATTATTGGTCCGTGGCCTTCTTTGTCCCACCATTGTATCTCTCCCACTCCGCCTTCCTCTTGGCTCTACAGGATGAAAGAAACCCTCACATATGTCCCTGGAGTGGACAAAACCTATGAGGAAGAGAAAGACCTCAGCCTTTTAGACGAAGTGAACATCCTCTACGTCGCCTTTACCAGGGCAAGGGATGTTCTCTCGGTATATGTCTCTTTTGAAGAAAAAAAAGATTTCTCCTCCTTTTCCGCCGATACATGGAAAAACGACCTAAAAGAATTTCTCAAAGGAAAAAAGGAAGACCTTGAAAAAAAATTAGGCTATCTCACGCTTGATCTCATCTCCAGTATGTCATCCCCTTTTCTTTCCATCTCTTGTGAAAAACTCTCAGATACCTATCTTCTTTTTTCTACAGGCAAGTGGCCACAGAAGGAAAAAACCCCCTCTCCTCATCCCCATGAAACCCTTACTCATTTCCCATCCTCTCCCTGGCAAAAAAAGATGCGTGTTCACCGCCACGAAGCAGAGATTCATCTTCTCTTCCACGAGAGGCAACGCCAGAGTCAGGAAGAAGGTATCATCCTCCATGAACTTTTGGCTCGTGTGTTCAAGGAGTCTGATATCGAAACGATCATCAAGGACTATGCCAATAGCCTTCCAGGAAGCCTTTCTGATACACAGCAAAATGAACTCAAAAACCTGCTCTCTGAAATATGGAATCTCTTTATCCAGAAGGGATGGACAAAGGGCTTTTCTATCCACAATGAAGAAACCCTTCTCACGCCGGCAGGACTTATTCGCCCTGACAAAATCTTTCTTGCAGAGGACAAAAATCAGGCCATTGTCGTGGATTACAAATCTGGACTCCAGTCAGAGGAAAAAGACAAACAAAGTATTCTCTCCCGTTATCAGGGACAACTCAAAACCTATTGTGATGCCATCCAGAAGATGGGATATACAAAGGTCGAAGGATATGTGCTTTTGATCTCTTCTCGAGAACTCCACAAGGTGGTATAACCATGGCAGAAGAAAGAGTAGAAAAATTTCTCAAGAGAGTCGCTCATGATCTTCTCACAACATACCGAGAAAAACTCTCCTCTTCCCTGATCCTTGTTCCCAATAAACGGGCCAGAACCTTTCTCTTTGAATATCTCCGGGAGATGACTGATACCCCCTTTGTGGCTCCGCTGTGTTTATCCTCAGAAGAGTATGCCACCACCCTCTCTGGCTTGGAAAAGGCAGAACGTATCCCCCTTCTTTTTGAACTTTACCAGAGTTATGAGACCATCTACAGACAAAACCAAAAAAAACCTGTTCCTTTTGAAGACTTTTATTTCTTAGGCACCACCCTTCTTGCTGATTTCGATGAAATAGACCGTTGTCTTGTGGATATCTCCACACTTTATAACCATCTCCTTAAACTTCGGGACTATGAAAAGGAGGCACAAACTATCGCAGAAGCCTTCTCTCATCTCTGGGATAGCCTTGGGGCCATCTATGACCACTTTACTCAGCAATGCCTCCAGAACAAAAAGGGGTACACTGGACTTGTCTATCGAAAGGCTGTAGAAGCCACGGAGAACCACCCTCACCCCCTCCAGCAAAAGGCTAACTTCGTCTTCTGGGTGGGGTTTCACGCCCTTTCTCCAGCGGAGGAAAAGCTTTTTCTTTCTACGGGGGACAAAAACAAGGTCTTTCTTGATATGGACAGGTATTTTACGGAGGACGAAAAACAGGAAGCAGGATTTTTCTATAGAGAATTCTGGAAGAAACACCTCTCTTCCGATATTTCCTCTCATGATGACCTCCTTTCTCAAAAAAACAACCGAACCATCCATATCTTTGCCACAACAAACGAAACCACCATGGTGAAACTTTTGGGCGAAACGCTTCAGAAAAATCTTCAGAACCCTTCTCCTCAGCAGGGAAAACGCCCCGATGAGGTGGCTATTATTCTCCCCAAGGAAGAACTTCTCTTTTCCGTTTTGAATTCTCTTCCTCCTGATCTCCCCTCGGTAAACGTCACCATGGGTTTTCCTCTGAAGGCTACCCAGATAGCCTCGTGGCTCGATCTTTTGCTCTCCCTCTGGGAAAGCCTACCAGAGACATCTCCCCATGCCACAGACACCGTCACCCTTTCCGGCTCTCTTCTCATCGAGGTCCTTGACCATCAGTATACCCGACTTCTTTTTGATAACGACCTCCTCAATTCAACTATCTCTCTCATACGAGAAAAGAACCTCTCTCGAGTTCCCACAAGTTTCCTGGCAACCCTCCCCTACCCCCAGAAAGAAAATACCCTCTTCTCCCACTTTGTCTCGTGGTACTCAGAAAAACCCGATGGCAAACCAACCCTCGAGAGAATATTCCTGCTCACCAAAGAGGTGTTGAACGCCCACAGACAAAGGGGATTTTCTTTCGACATGGAATTCCTCTATACCGCTCTCCAGAGAATAAGCGAGGTTCAGCAACTTGTGAAAGAAAAAAACCTTGTCCTTTCCTTCAATGCGGTAGCCAAAATCCTCAGGGATGTGATCGCTCAAACTACCATCGCTTTTAGCGGAGAACCGCTTGAAGGGTGGCAGATTATGGGAATGTTAGAAACCCAGGCCCTTGACTTTGATAGTCTCTATATCCTTTCCATGAACGAAGGCATCATGCCCGCCCCTGCAACAAGCCGCTCTTTTATTCCCCAGGACATACGAAAAGAATACAACCTTCCTCAAGCTTTTGAAACAGAGGCCGTCTATGCCTATCATTTTTACAGGCTTCTCAAACGGGCCAAGGAAGTGTATCTCTTCTACACAAAAGAAGCCAAGGATACAGGGCTTCAGGAAAAAAGTCGCTACCTTGAACAAATTCTTTTCGAGTATTGTGAAAACGAAAAAACACCCCTTGAAAAAACCTACACCTATCCCTTCACCTCTCTTTCAGAGACACCCATTTGCTACCCCAAAACAGATGCCATCAAACAAAAGCTTCTTTCTCTCCCTTATTCAGCGTCATCCATAAAGACCTACTTCACCTGTTCTCTCTGGTTCTATTACCAGTACGTTCTTGGCGTAAGAAAAACAGAAACCTTAGAAGAAGATCCCGATGCCGCCGTCAAGGGAACCATCATTCATAGTGTACTCGAAACTCTCTTTGGTGAATATCAAGAAAAATCCCAACCCATCACAGAAAACGACATTTCTCAGATGAAAGCAAATCTTTCCTCTCTGATAGAAAAAGCCATCCGAAAAGAATTCTCAGATCAACCCATCACAGGAAAACTTGCCCTTCTTCGCCATATGATGACCCAACAACTAGAAAGGGTTCTTGAGAGCCACAAACCCTACACCCCCTTTGACGTGGTAGAGTTAGAAACAGAATTTGTGGGAGAAATTTCCGCTGATACCCATACCTTCCAGCTCAAAAGCCGCCTTGACCGTATGGACAAACGGAAGGGTTCGCTGGTCATCATTGACTACAAAACCGGCAAAGTAGAGAGTCTCAATATCCCTACCAAAAAAAGTGAAGAGAATACGAACATTCTTGATGAAGAATTTCTTCGCACCCTTTACAAAAACTCCTCAAGGTCCCATCTCTTTCAGCTTTTCTTTTACGCCTTTTTGGTCAAAAACGCGAGAGAAAAACACTCCCAAGACAAAAGAGAACCTAATCCTTATCAAGGAGAATCCCCGTTTCTCTCCATCTGTGCCATTCAAGAAGGTACCTTTCACAATGTAAAAAGAAAAGATACAAATAATCCTCTTCCCTTTGATGAAACAGTGGAATCTCCCTTTGTCAAAGGACTACAAAAGGCCCTTTTAACCATCATTTCTGATGATGAACCCTTTACCCAGACCAGTGATGACAAACATTGCCGCTACTGTCCTTTTCAGGAGATATGTGGAAAAAGAAAAATAGGGTAAACAATACCCTTCTCTTTCAAAGAAGAAGTAACAAGAGTGACCTACAGCATTCTCTTCCCTTTCCGGACAAAATCAAGACGGGAGTAGGCATCCGTTCTGAGATTGCCATACTTTCCTGCAAGGGCATCATGATAGCCGCGTCCTGCCACCATCGCCGCATTGTCCCCACAATAGGCAAGCGGAGCCATAAAAGTGTGTATGCCCTGCTTTTCCCATTCCATTACCCTCTGGCGAAGATAGGAATTGGCCGACACCCCCCCAGAAATCACAAAAGTACTCATCCCATAATCCTTCAGGGCATTGAGACTTTTCCGAAGAAGCAAATCAATGGCCTCTCTCTGAAAGGCGGCACAGATATCGGCTAATCGAGAGGCTTTGTCCTCAAGGTGCTGAATACGGTAGGTAAAAGCCGTTTTGAGTCCAGAATAGCTGAAATTATAACGATCTCTCTCCGTATCCGGAAGAAGAGAAGGCCTTTTGGAGGTTTCAAGAAAATTATCCGCATCCCCCGTCTGAGCTAAGCGATCAATGAGAGGGCCTCCTGGATAACCCAACCCCAACACCTTGGCAAGTTTATCAAAGGCCTCGCCAACCGCATCATCAATCGTAGATCCCAGTACCTCATAGTGATGAAAATCCCTGACGAGAAAGAGAAGGGTATGCCCCCCAGAAGCCACCAGACCGATATAGGGGAAGGGAATCTCCGCGAAAAGGTGGGGTGCATAGAGATGGGCCTCGATATGATTCACCGGTATCAGGGGTTTCCCCACACTATAGGCTAGTGCCTTGGCGACCCCAAGTCCCACGAGAAGGCTTCCTATCAAGCCCGGTCCCTGCGTCACGGCAATAGCATCCACTGAAGAGAGTTCCGAAGGGGTGATCACCTTTTCAAGGACAGGAAGAATATGAAGAATATGCTGCCTTGACGCAATCTCAGGCACCACACCATCAAACTCCCGATGAACCGCTATCTGAGAATAGGTCGCCTCTTTCAGAATAGTTTTTCCATCTTCTACAAGAGCCACAGAGGTTTCATCACAGGATGTCTCGATACCAAGAATACGCATGCCTATCTCCTGGGAACACAGGCAAGATATCTCTCACAAATAGCCTCCATGGCACGTCGAGCCGAATTGAAGGCCGTAATGATAGACCCTCCTTTCGGATAATGCACAAGATCCCCCACTAAAAAAATCCCGGGAATATTAGTTTCCCCATGTTCATTCACACGGGGCTGATGACCATCAAAGGCTATACCAATCGATTCAAGGAAATTCTTTGGAGAACTGCCACCAAGAGCATACACAATGGTGTCATAGCTTTCTGGAGTTGGCGACTCAGCAAAGTGAACCAAAGGCTTTCCCTCTTTCTCTTCCACAGAAAGAATATGAGAATTATACCGCACCGTAATGATCCCAAGCCTCTCCAGTTCCTCAATGGTACGACGATTGATGGTATTCATACGGTCAAACTTCTCCCGCCGATAACTCATGGTAATCGTATTCTCAAACTGGAGAAGATATTGCACATATTCGGCGGCACTGTCCCCACCCCCAACCACCAGCACCTTTTCCTGTCTCACTGGACGACTGGTGACATCAAAAAGGATACGCTTCCCCAAAGAGGCGGGAAGTGGATAGTCCGGTTTGTTCGGTCTCCCCAAAACGCCGATGGCTATCACCACAATTTTCGTCTCATAAGAAGCCTTTGATGTTTTGACAACAAAACACTTTTTTTCTATATCTTCATGGATAGCATATACCTGTTCTTCGTAATGAACGGGGAGTGTATATCGCTCGATGGTTTTATCAAGGAAGTCTATCACCTCACTTTTGGGAAGATCCGTCATACAGAGAAGCCCTTCACACCTTGGCTCCATCCCTTTGTAGTTGGCTGTAACTAATTTCGCCTCCGGATAAAATTTTTTGATGGTAAAGGCATGCTCCTTTTCTTTTTCAAGAATCAGCATCCTTTCCCGGGGAACACCCGCCTCAATAGCCTCCACCGCAAGACTGATCCCTGCCGGTCCTGCTCCGACTATCACCACATCGTACATAGTTCCTCCTATAAGCGCCAGAACACACCACCAACCACTTGAACACCCTCATGATACACTGGTTTTGTCACCATGCGTTCCGCTCTTCCCCCTTCGAGGAGACCGGTAAAATCAATCCCAAGCGAAAGACCTATATTCTTCAGAGGTACAAAAACCATACCCACCCCTCCCCGAATACCAAAAGCCTGCCCATTCGTTGTCATCTCAGGATGAGGCCAGATCATACAGATTCCAAAACGCCCATAAGGAAAAATTTCCTCAAATCTCATCTCTCGATATACCACATCCAGCCCCACGGCACTATAGAAAAAGCCTCGAGTCGTTCCAGGGGAAAGGGCATTGGTACTCTGAATAGGTATTCCCAAGAAAATATTGGCCTCCCCATAGGTGGAAAGACCAAAACCAGCCACAAAAGGAGTGGTAATCCCCGCACGAAAGAGATTATCCTTGCCAAGCGCACTCATGGTATGACTGTATTCGGTGAAAAATTCCCACCCCATGCCCATCTGAGAAAAAAGAAGAAAAACCACAAACCATACCCGTTTCATAACAACCCCTTTTCTTCTCCATAGTATAGCACAGGGCGGAAAAAAAATCGAAAATCTACGCCAAAGCCGCCTGAATCTCAGAGGCAAGCTGCGCTTTTGGTCTCACCCCGACAATCTCTTTTGCCAGCTCTCCCCCACGGAAAACCCCAATGGTAGGAATAGAGGCAATCCCATAGCGTTCGGCGATCTCAGGATTCTCATCCACATTGCACTTCGCATAGACCGTGCTTGTATCCTCATGAGCAAGATCGGCAAAGATAGGGGCCATCATCTTGCAGGGCATACACCACTCAGCCCAGAAATCCACCACCAAACGAGGATACTTGGTGAGAGCTTCATCAAAATTCTCTGTCGTGAGTTCAATCTCCCCATGGACCTCATCAGGAAGATGAGAAGAGGCTTTCTGGTTCATCTCAGAGAGAAGTTTTTCCGGATCACTACTCCCGTAACGAATTACCTGTTGAACAAAATTCTGTTCCCTTTGAACACCGATGGTAATAGAATCCATATCCCCATTGATCACCTGTTGAGGCACAGAAGAAACCCGATATTGCATAGAGAGTTCAGGGTTTTCCTGAGCCTCCACCACCTCGACAACTACCCTCTGCGGATTTGCCAGCATCACCTGGGTAGCCAGAAGAGCTGCCTGAGGACAGTAGGGACAGGAGGGCGTCACAAACACCTGAATCTTCACATCCCTATCAAGCCGCTGAAGCGCCTGCTGGTACTTGGGGGAAAGAGAGGATCTGCCCTGAGAAAGAAGGCGTATCACCTCAATAATCGTGGAAGCCTCATGTCCATAAGGTGTACCCAAAAAGACAAACCGATACCCTAAGTTTTCTCCCACGACAACAGTAGGATTGGTCATATCATCACGAGCAGGCAGAGTTTTCACCGTAATTTTGTCAGAGAGTTCAGCAAGTTCTGCAGGAAACTGTCTGGCAAACTCATGGATCTCTTCATCCCCTGTACTATAAACCGTCACATCTACACTTCTTGTGAGACTCTCTGCAAAGAGATTCTCCAGTTCTTTTCTTGTTTTTGCATCAATAAGCCTTTCCATAGAGGCCTCCTTTTCGTTTTCTTATTGATAATATACATATTTTTTTCAAAAAAGGAAAATATTTTCATATTATAATATGATTATAAGATGTACCCTTTCAAAACGCCTTCCAGGTAAGATAGGCCACCAGTTTCGCTTTTTCCTCGGAAAAAGACACCGCTGCCAACGAAGGTGGTTGAAACTCAATCGTTATCTGTCCCTGAGTAAGGGCAAAAAGGGCCTCCTTCAAATCCGGCATATGTCCAACAATGATGATATCCCTCTCTTTGTAGTCTTCAGGCCAGCGTCTGGCATCCCACCCCGGTTCAACAAGACTATCCTTGACAACATCAAGTTCCCATATATCCCCAAAGATGGTAGCCGTCTGATATGCCCGCACATAGGGAGAAGAATAAAGAACAGGATCCCTCAGTTTCTCCAGAAGAAAACGACTACCTTTGGCTAACTTTTTTGTTCTTTTTTCTCCCTCTGCCGTAAGAGGCCTCTCATTATCAGAGCCTTTCCATTCATTGACATCCACCGCCTTGCCATGACGAATAAGAATGATCATACCCTTCTCCTATTCCCCAATGATTTTTATGAGAACCCGTTTCCGCCGCATACCATCAAATTCCCCATAAAAGATACGTTCCCACGGTCCAAGATCCAATTGACCATTCGTAATAGCCACCACCACCTCTCGTCCCATCACCTGGCGTTTCAGATGAGCATCTCCATTATCTTCTCCTGTATGATTATGCCTGTAGAGAGAAGGGGTGTAGGGTGCTAACTTTTCAAGCCACTCTTTGTAATCCTCATGAAGCCCTGGTTCATTATCATTGATAAAAACACTTGCCGTGATATGCATGGCATTCACAAGACAGAGCCCCTCACGAATCCCTGATTCCACTACCGCCCTCTGTACCTCCTCGGTAATATGAATAAAATCCACACGATTTTTTGTACAGAACCAGAGTTCTTTTCGATAGGATTTCATTCTTTTCTCCTTCCAAAGGATTTTTAGGAAAAATCTCACCTTTTTAGTATAAGAAATTTCAAGGAAAAATCAAGTTCGAGACCTTCGGACATTCGTACCAAAGGTTTCAAAATAAAAAAGTATCATCCCCTCTATTTTGGCATTTTCCCCCTTTTTTGCTTATAATACTTCACTGAAAAGGAGTACACCATGAAGCGAATGTCTCCCCAACAGGCCAAAAACTATAAGCGAACAACCGAAGAGATTTCCCCAGAACTCCAGCAAAGGGTCGAAGAGATTCTCAAGGATGTGGCTAAAAGAGGCGATGCCGCGGTTATGGAGTATACGAGGCGTTTTGATGGAGTAGAAGATCCTTCTTTTTCCCTTGTGGCCACTGAAGAAGAGTACAGAAAAGCCCAGAAAGAAGTAGAAGAAAACTATAGCGCCGTCCTGGAATATTTTCTTGAAGCCGCCAAAAGAATACGCCTCTACCACGAAAAGCAAAAGGAAAAAAGCTGGTTCTATGAAGACAATGGGGCTTTTCTGGGTCAAGTGATTACCCCCTTAGAAAAGGTGGGGGTCTATGTTCCAGGGGGAAGAGCCTTTTATCCTTCTTCTGTGCTGATGAACGTGATTCCTGCCTCTCTTGCCGGGGTGAAAGAGATTTACCTGGTTACTCCACCAGACAAGAAGGGCTCTGTTCATCCCCTTCTTTTGGCTTTAGCTGAAAAACTTGGGGTCAAGGCTGTTTTCAAGGTAGGGGGCGCCCAGGCTATTGGCGCTCTTGCCTACGGTACAGAAACCATCCCTGCTGTCCACAAGATTACAGGACCGGGGAATGCCTATGTGGCCATGGCAAAACGCCTTGTTCAGGGAAGGGTGGGAATTGATTCTATTGCCGGTCCCAGTGAAGTGGCCATCTTTGCCGATGAATCAGCTCCTGCGAAATGGATAGCCATGGATCTCTGTGCACAAGCAGAACACTCTCCAGATAGCGTCGTGTTCTTTCTTTCAACGTCGGCCAAGCTCCTTGAAGAGGTAGAGAAACTCCTACCTGAAGTGGTGGCCTCTCTGCCACGTCGGGAAATCATCGAAAAAAGCCTCTCCCTTTCCTATAGCATCCTCGTGAACTCCTATGAAGAGGGCTTTGACCTTTTGAATCGTATCGCCCCAGAACATGCTGAGATTATGCTTCACCTTGATACCTCGGAAATCCTCTCTCATGTTCAGCATATAGGGGCTCTTTTTGTGGGCCCATGGACACCTGTCGCCATGGGAGATTATTTCTCAGGTCCTAACCATGTTATCCCCACCTATGGAACAGCTGTGTATGCTTCCCCCTTAGGGGTGTATGATTTTGTCAAACGCACCAGTATTCTCAGGCTTTCTCCAGAGTATATGCAAAGGCATGCAGAAAAGGTCAAACAGATGGCCGACCTCGAAGGACTTCAGGCCCATGGACTCTCCGCCTTTTTGCGCACAGAAGAGAAAAAATAGGAAGTACCATGAGAAAACATCCTCTTGTCTCTTTTTCTCTGTGGCTTTGTCTTTTCCTCACAGCAAGCCTTGCCCTTTCCAGTTGTCAAAAAAACATTCACAGGATTCGACTCGAACGTTTTCAAATGAATACCCTCTTTCAGGTTGTTATTTACGCCTCGCAGGAAAAAGAAGCGAAAAAATGGGGCGAAGAAGCGTTGTCTCTTGTAGAGAACCTTGAGAAACGATATAGCCTTCACCTGAGTAATTCCCTTCTTTTTACCCTGAATAACGACGGAAAAGGCACCATAGACAAGGATCTTCTTCTTGTCTGGCAAGAAGTGGAAAGACTCTTCGCCCTTTCCGATGGGCTTTTTGATCCCACGGTAGAACCCCTGATGCGTCTGTGGGGTTTTTATCAGGAAGGCACTCGCCGTGTTCCCTCGTCATCAGAAATAGCAAAAACCCTTTCTCTGGTGGGTTTTTCTGCTGTGAAAAGAGACAAATCTGTTGTTTCTCTGCATGGGAGAAGAATAGACTTAGGCGGAATCCTTAAGGGATACGCCCTCGATGTCATGGCTGAGTATCTCAAAACCAAACCACTTTCTGGTTTTCTCCTCAATGCAGGGGGAAATATCCTTGTCTGGGGGGAAAAACCCGATCACACCCCCTGGCAAATAGCCATCCGTCATCCCCGCCGTCCAAACGAAGTTTTTGCTCTCTTTTCTCTTCATGAAGGGAGTGTCGCCACCTCCGGGGATTATGAACAGTACTTCATCGAAAAGGGTATCCGATATCACCATATCCTGAACCCCAAAACAGGATATCCCGTTTCCAATGGGGTTATCTCTGTGACCGTGGTAGCCCCCACAGGGATAGAGAGCGACGGGCTCTCAACGGTGATGTTTCTGGTAGGAAAAGAGAAGGGAATAACTCTTGCCGACAAGATGGGGATCGGGGTATGCTACATCATGGAAGATCTTTCTCTCTGGACAAACCGCTTTTTTCCAGCGCTTTCTGATAAGCCATAAGTCTTCCCTGAATACGACGAAAGAGATTTTTCACAATCAGAGCACTATTTTCATCCGGTGCCATTCGATAGAGAAGTTTCCGAAGATAGGCTTCCAGCCTTTCTCTTGGCACGGTCTTGAAATAGCCCATGGTCTCAAGAGTTTCAATAATCATGGAAAGCATGGCTTCAAATTCCTTCCTTTCCACGGCGTGATGAGCGTTTTGCTCTTTCCACTGACTCCGATAAATTTCATACAACACCGTCATTACCGCCTGCGCAAGATTGAGGGAAGGAAAGGCTTCCGACGAAGGGATGGTGAGAATCATATCACAGGTGGTGATTTCCTCATTGGTAAGCCCGCTCTTTTCCCTTCCAAAAACAAGGGCAATATGTCTCTCTCGATAAGGCGCCATAACCAAAGACCATTCTGGCAATACCACATCCTTCTGCCGCCATTGCCCAATCCGACGGGTCACCGCAAGGGACACATCAACCCCCACAAGAGCCTCCTTTAACGTCGAAACTACCTCGGCCTTTTGCAGGATGGGTTTTGCATGAACGGCAAACGAAAGGGCATTCTCCGAGAGATGATTTGTCTGTGGAG
>JABLXN010000029.1 GCA_013177995.1 Brevinematales bacterium
GTACAAAGGTCTCAAGAAAGTAATAAAAAAACAAAAAGTAGTATAAAAATGTTCCTTTCCATAATAAACAAGCCCATTTTTTTGGATAAAAAAGACAAATAAGCCCTTGTAAACAGAAAAAGCGGGGGAGAGGGGCGTAGCCCCTGACCCAGCAAGGGCAAAAAAGCACCTGTGCAAGGGTCTCAAGCCTTTATTTTTCCTCTTCTTCTCTGAGAAGACAAGATAACCGATAGGAGGCGATAGTCACAAGATGACACACCATCTCCAGTTCTGCAGAGGTAAAGATTGCGGCATTTTCCTTTTCTGTGAGATTGATCACTCCCAACGCCTCATGCTGATAGGTGACAATCGGCACAATCAAAAAAGAATGAGAGGCATATCCTAACTTGTTGGGACGGGCTATCTCAGGATGCGTCTCTATCTCCGTCACAAAAAGCCTCTTTTGTTTCTGAAACATACGAAAGGCAAGATCATCAAAAGAAAGCTTCTGACCAACCTTGGCCTCAGGAAGCCCCATGGACTTCACAAGGGCCAGTTCCTCCCCCTTTTTGAGAAAAAGAGAAACCCTCCTTGCCCCACACAGCACAAAGCACCCCTCTATCACAGCCGTAGCCCATTCCGCTGGAGTCATAGCCCGAAGGGGCCTCAGAAAAAGCTCCAAGCGACGAGTCTCCTGTTCGTCTATATGGGGATTCTGTACCTGAAAATCCTTCCTATCCAGAAGAAGCGAAAGCCGTTTCACCTCTTTGGCTAAATCTGAGGTTACATTTCCCGAAGACTTCTCAAAAGCCCAGATCCACACCACCACCATCCCCGAGGCCACAAGAAAGAACGTAAACAGCCACAGTTCCACCATGAAATGCACATAGGCTATGGTTTCATTTTTGGGTAAGCCCTGGTACACCAACGAAAGCCTGTACACCCAAAAAGCCACTATCACCACGACAACCACACTCAGAAGAAAATCAAAGACCTTTTTCATCTCTTGCTCCTTTTGCTTAATTGAGCAGGAAGGTAGTCACATCCTCACACTGAAAATACTGTATTTTTGTATTGGTTTCTAACCAGCGGACCGCCTCTGTGGAAAGGGGAGAAGTAGAGACCATAACAATTCTCTCCACACCAAATTCCTTGGCCGAAGAAAGGAGATTGGTGAGATAGATAGACCCTATAGGTTCTGTCCAGCGACGAAGACAAAAGAGTACCCGGGAGCGTTTGTCTGTTTTCTCCTCACAGAGAAGATCAAAACCCTTGCCTTCTCCATAGGCGTTGGAATCCACCTTGACCACCTGACTCAGGATACGAAACCCCATATCAGAGGCTAGTTCTCTTGCCACCATCGTAAAAGACGGAAAATCCACAGAAAGAAGCGATCCGCAGGGATTGTCAGGTTGTATCCCAAGAGTCTCATATTTCCCCTGTTTCTGCGTCGTTTTCTGCCCACCTGTATCACTTTTCTTTTTGATAATATCCTTTGGTACAAGATATTTTTCAAGGATGGGAACAGGATCAAACGTTACAGAAATCCTTGGTCTGAAGTTCATCCAGAGTTCTTCTTTGGTGAGAAAGCTCGAGAGCCACTGCTGATAGACCGTCTCAATTTTCACCAGGGCATCCTTTGCCTCATTCTCCAACCGAGCATAGTCCAAGGTCTGTCTGATGGAAACACCTGTATAGGTTTCTTTTTCCTGTTCTTTTTTCCATTTGTCCAGCGTAGAGAGAAGCTTGTAGAGATAACTCTGACTCTGCTTGGACTCCATGGTGGTGCCACCATCAGAGTTGGCATCGGCAATCTCCTTTTGAAAATTCATCCGAAGTTCATCAAGAGCATTGTCATAATACCCTTGTTTTGTCCTGAGCATAATAAGAGCCATGGAGAGTTCCCTTTGCCTGCTCCCGCTATCATCAGAAGACAAATCTATCATATTCTTGAGTTGATCGAAGAGCTGTTTGGCCACATCGTAGTTTTTAGCGTGAAGGTAACAGACAAAAAGAAGTTTCACCCCAAAATACATCATCCCTATCGCTGGCGACAGGTTACTATTCAGGGCAACCTCCATCACCTCACGTGACCTTTGATACGCTCCCGTTTTGAAATAGGCATAACTCAAAAGAAACAAAAACTCAAGGTCTCTGCCTAAAGGTTTTTCAAGCGCTTCTAACATAGGGAGGGCCTGTTCCACCCTATCAGTCATCAAAAGACAAAAGGCATACTGCTTGAGAAAAGGAGGCTCATCCTTGAGAAAAACCGCCCCCTTCTCATAAAAGCTCAACGCCCGAAAGAATGCCTTCTGGGAAAAGAGAATTTCCGCAATCTCTCGAATCACATCCTTGGCCGATGGGATGATCTGATACGCCTGCAAAAGATAGTCTAAAGCATCATTATCCCGTCCAAGCCGACGGTAGAGCATTCCCACCCGACGGTAGAGTTCAAACATGGTGAAAAGCTTTGATTCCTTGCCAATCTCAATAAGCTTGACATAGTACCCGATAGCCTCAGGCAAAAGCCCTTTTTCCTCATTGATATTGCCCAAATGCCAGAGAGCATCGATATTGTCAGGATCCTGACGAAGAGATTCCATAAAGATAGAAAGGGCTGTGTCAAGATCACCACTCTCCACAGCCCTCTGTGCCTTCTTGGTTTTGCCCTCCTGCATGGTGGCATAGAGAAAATAGGCGGTTAGCCCCGCTAAAGCAATTGCCACCAAAAACCATCCCATGAGATACCTCGAGTGGGACTACAGGTTTTTCAACCGACTATCCAATTCCTGTTCTGGAAGGCCAGCCTCTTTGGCCATAAAGGCATATTCCTTGGCCTTGTCCTTCTGCCCCAACTCAAGATACGCGAGAGCCACCTGTTCATAGATGCGGGCATCTCTCTTGGCATCAAGAGCCATGAGATAGAGATTGATTCTTGTTTGAGTATTTCCTGCCCTCTGAGCCTCTGCCACAAAAGAAGCGAAGGTTTTCTCAGCATCGTAGGTGAGATTCACCTTGAAATGTTGAGCAAGAAGACTTCTTGCCTCTGCGGCAGCCTCACCCATCGGATAGAGTCTATTGGCATAGATAAAACAATTCTTGGCTTTGGAGTACTTCTTCACCTGGAGATAAGCCTTGCCTGTCTGAAGCCAATCCTGTGCAAGCGTTTTGCGGGCATCGGGAGAATACATCGAATAATCCTGACCAAAGACAAGCGAAAATGCCAACATCCCAAAGATAACCATCCACTGCCATCGACTTATTTTCATACGTTCCCTCCTCGTCAAACTGTGCTTTTCCACTATGATTATAACAGAAGAAAGAAAGAAAATCAAGGCTTTGAAAAAGATTTTGTTGACTTTTTCTTCTGCTGAAAGTATAATATTTTAGAAAAAACAGGAGGCCCCTATGAAACAATGGCCGAAAGTATGTGTTTTTCTCTTCGCTACTTTCTCTTTTGTGTTTGGGAGTGAACTTTCTCTCAAGGTACTCTCCTATATCGGCAAATTGGAGTATGCCACCATAGAATTTGGTCCATGGAAGCCCCTCGATGTTGATGACACCGTTCCTGAAAAAGGGTTTCTCAGGCTGAGTTCTGCCTCTGATAGCGCTGAACTTCTCAGAAGTGATGGGGTGGTTATCCGGCTGATAGGCAAGACGACGGTTTCTGTGGAAAGCCTCTTTCAGGCACAAAAACCCAAACAGGGGCTTGCCGGGCTTTTCAGAAAAAAGCGTCCTCTCATTGAAATCAAAAATGAAGTAGCTGTAGCGGCCGTTCGAGGAAGCATGCAGGGCACCACTCCTCCTCAACCAGAATCAACCAACAAACAGACGCCCCCTGTTCTTGGCTTTTCCATAGGTATAGGTGGTCTTTTTGCTTATGATAGACAAGGGCTTCTCGTCAAAGGAGGATATTCCAATGATCTCGGGAACATCAACCTTCTTCTGCCCCTCGTATGGAACACCAATGGTCTCATAGACAACCAGTGGAAGACGTTAGACGGCTGGCTTGCTCTTTTGGACACGTTCTCCATAGGAAGAGAAACAGAGTTTTTCTTCGCCCACTACGGAGAAAAAGAACTCTCCTTAGGCGAAGGATTTCTCTTTGAGAGAAACATTCGTCATTATCACCGAAGTCGGTACTCAGAAAACATCCTCCTTGCCCAGATAAACTTTGGGGATGTGGGAGTTCGTGGGTTTGTAGATAGACCAGCCGATCCAGACCTCTGGGCCATCGAAGCCTTCATCAGACCCTTCTGGGGCACGGAAGGCCCAATGGAATCGTTTGTGATCAAGGGATTTGTGCTCAATGAGCGGGATAGTCGTTCTCTCTTTTTCCCTGGAGAGTTTCAGACAACCAATGGAGAGGTGGCCTATCTTACAGGGTACGGGCTTTCTACTCGGGTGCCCGTTATTGATACAAAACCCTGGTCTCTTGCCCTCTTTGGAGAGATTTCAGGCCTCAACGAAAAGACGGGGATCATGGGAGGGCTTTCCTTTGGTCATCAGAGGATAGCCTCACTGGACTTCTCCATAGGAAGGGGAGAGGCTGGGTATATCCCGTGGTATTTTGATAGTGCTAGTCGTTACCTGAGAGCTTTCTCTAGCGCTAGAGTAGCCCAAGCAACTAACGAAACCATCGCCTGGAGTATCGGGGGCACCATAGGAACAGAAGACTTGATTTGTGGGACATGGAATCTCAAAAACTCTAAAGAAGAGTGGAAACTTCAAATGGGAATAACTACAGGGGGAAACGTTTCCTTTGTGTCTGTGTACGCAGGCACAGAGACAGCGTGGAACCAAACCTCTTCCGCCTTCAGCCCAGAGAATACCCTCTCTCTCGTGAGAGTGGGCCTCGCTGTTGGCAGGTTCTCCCTCACCACGGAGTACACCCAGGCCCTCTCAGAGTGGGAGAAAGGCACCGTCTCTTTTGTGGTGGAAGTGGGGTTTTAGGTCAAAAGACATCATCCTTTCCAGAAACTTCGTCTTCCTCCTGATGGAGAGCATCCCCGCCTGTCAGAATTTCCTCTATATTCCCCAGCCTCACCACCTGCCAATCCTGTGGCAGTGGTCCGAGGTCGGTTTGCCGGAAGTTGGTTTCTTCGTAAAACTCAAAACTCATCTTTCCTCTACCTCCCAGTGTCCGCCTTTGTCTGGACCGATGCGTTTGATTTTATTTTTTTCTTTTAAGATTTTCAGATGATATTTTACTCCGTCTTCAGAAATATGAGACCTTTGCACGAATGTGCGAAGGTCTCAAAAAAGTAATAAAGAAACAAAAATTAGTATCAAAATATTCCGTGCTGTAATAAATAAACCAATTTTTTTGAATAAAAAAGACAAACCGGCCCTTTAAACAGAAAAAACGGGGTTTCAGGGGCATAGCCCCTGACCCAGAGAGGGGAAGAAAACACCCGTGCAAGGGTCTCACATCCATAATCTCTGCTTTGAGCTTATTGGAAATAGGAATACCCTTTACTTCTCCCTCATCGGTAACACCAATGAAGATTCTCCCCCCTTCCGTATTGGCAAAAGCGACCATTTCTTTTGCAATATTTTTTGCATCAAAACTTTCCTTAAACTCAAGCCTCAATCCTTCACCCTGCTGTAAGAGAAATTCAAATTCTTCTTGTTTCAATTCCCATCTCCTGAAACTAATAAACTTTTTATTTTGTCTAACTCTGCACTCTGAAACTCTTTATAATCTCCCACAACCTCTCATCTGACAATCTTTTTTCCTCTTTTGCTTCTCCTCCTTGAGAGTATACCACAAAACCTCACGCCTGTTAATCTCCCTCTCCAAACACCGCCTTGAAATCTGTGAAAGTCAAACTCCATTTCTGAAACCACCGGCCTGTGGCTGGATTCTCTGTCATCATCTCATCTTTTCCTATCTTGAGGTCGCTCTCGGCTTTTATGATCCATTTTTCTATAGTTTCTTTTCTCATAGATGCTGACCTTCCCTCAGGACATAATAGGCAAGATACTCTGGATCATTCTGCCTTTCCTTGATAACGCTTGCCGGCTGAATGAGAATATCCGCTGGAATCTTGTTTTTGCTCAAACGAGTGGTTATGGACGCTACGAGCTTTCTCTTCACGGAAAATTCTATATCCCTATCAATGAGAACATAAAAATCCCAATCGCTATCCGGTGTCTCTTCCCCTCTTGCACGAGAACCAAAAAGAATAAGGTCCACCACCCTATATCCCGTTTTTTCTATTTCTTCGTTGATCACCTTCTTGACAAAGGCCAAGATATCTTCTTTTGCCATTCTGGTTCCTCTTTCCTCATCAGCTTTTCGCATACCCTGTGTTCCTTATTATCCCCCTTTTTCCTCTATCATTATACCTTCTTCCCTTTCCCCTGTCAATCCTCCCCAAACACCGCCTTGAGATAGGCATACCGCTGGTAGAGGATCTTGAGATGCCCAAAATCATACGGTCCATACTTTACAGGGCTCGAGAGAATGACAAGAAGCCGCATCTTCTGGTCTCTGGAAAGCATCCATACTGGCGCCCGATAGTGATAAAAACTCCCCTGCTGAATACCAAAGACACCCGGTCCCCATTCGGCTGTATTGAGATAGAGTTCAAGGATACGCTTTTTGGGAAGCACCACCTCCATCTCAAGGGCAATGAGAAGCTCAAGATACTTGCGAAGATAGCTCTTTCCAGGCCAGAGGAAAAGCGTTCTGGCAAGTTGCTGGGTGATAGTACTTCCTCCATAAAAGGGCTTTCGAAGCTTCATATTCCGCTCCAATGCCCGTTTCATGGCCATCCATTCCACTCCATGATGGCGATAAAAACCATCATCCTCGAGGGCAACCACCATGGTTCTGATATCCCCCGGTATCTCCTGGAGGGGAAGATACACCATAGGATACACCCGTTGCCGGCTCACCCACTGCCGATAGAGCATAATTCCCGTTATCGGCGGGTTCACAAACCGAACAAACGCCAAGAGAAAGAACACCACCCCCAAAAAAAGAGCATGGAGGATAACCACCCACCTCACCACCCCCTCTATGAAAACCCACCAGGCTAATGAATCCCGCTCGCTCATGACTTCGCCTCACTCCAGTTTTTTCCGATGCCTATATCCACCTTCAGAGGCACACGAAGAGAAAGGGCATTCTCCATCTCGTTTTTCACAAGGGATACAAGTGTCTCCTTTTCCTCCTGAGGGAACTCAAACACCAGTTCATCATGAATCTGGAGAAGAAGCCTTGCCTGAAGTCTGTCTCTCACAAGGGCATTATCCACCCGAATCATGGCAATCTTGATGAGGTCGGCAGCACTCCCCTGGATTTTGCTATTGATGGCCATACGCTCAGAAGCGTCCAGCCCCCCTTTGGGGTTTCGCCTTCTCCCCTTGAGTTCAGGGAACCTTCGAAAACGTCCAGAAATGGTTCTCACCATACCCGTCTGATAGGCTTCCTCAAGCGTGGCCTCAATGAAATCCTTCACCCTCGGAAAAGAAGCAAAATACGACTCAATAAACTGCCTTGCCTCACTTACCGGGATACCAAGTTGCTGAGAAAGCCCGTACGCCTGAAGCCCGTAGATAATCCCAAAGTTCACCGACTTTGCCTTGCGTCTCATCTCTTCTGTCACCGAGGCTTCATCACACCCAAAAAGCAGGGCCGCCGTATGGGTATGCACATCCTGCTCCCGGTGGAAAGCTTCCATCATCGCCTCATCCCCGGAGAAATGAGCCAAGATCCGCAGTTCCACCTGGGAATAGTCCGCACTGAGAAGAAGCCAGTCCTTTTGGGGGACAAAAGCCTGCCTGATAGCCTTGCCCCACTCATCCCTCACGGGAATATTCTGCAGATTGGGATCGCTTGAGGATAGCCTCCCTGTGGCTGTAATGGTCTGATTGAAATGGGTATGTACCCGACCCGTTACCGGATTCACCAGTTCAGGCAGAGCTTCAACATAGGTAGAAAGCAACTTGGCAAAGGTACGATACTCCACAATGGCCGCTGGCAGAGGATGAACTTGAGATAGGGCCGTCAACACCTCTTCATCGGTAGAGAGTTTTCCCTTTTCGGTTTTTTTGACAGGGGGAAGCCCGAGTTCCTCAAAAAGCACCTTTGAGAGTTGCTGGGAGGATTGAATATTAAAGGAATGCCCGGCTAAGTGATAGATGGTCTTTTCAAGTTCACTCATCTTCTCACGAAAGAGCTTAGAGAGAGCTTCAAAGTGTTCTCTATCCACCCGTATCCCCTGATACTCCATTTTGGCCAGAACAGGAATAAGAGGAATCTCGATATCATACAACACATGAGAAAGGCCATTTTTCTCTATCTCTGGTTTCAAAATCCGGTAGAGTCTCAGAGCCGCATCCACATCACTTCCCGCATAAAAAACAAGCCTCTCCGGGGTAACCTGAAGAATATCCTCTCCCTTCGTTTCAAAAAGATCAGCATACTCCATCTTCTCCATCCCGAGATACTCCCGAGAGAGGCTTTCAAGGTTGAAGTGGGTTCGAGTAGAAGAGAGAAGATAGGCGGCCATCATGGTATCAAAGGCTATACCCCGTAGTTCTATCCCCTTGTGCCAGAACATCTCATACTCAAACTTGAGATTCTGCCCGATCTTGGCAAGAGAAGCATCCTCAAGAAGAGGCTTCAAAAAGGCGAGTATCTCCGTCTCGTCCCACGGTTGACCCATGGCATAAGCCCCAGGCACCACAAAAGCCTCTCCCTCCTCAAGACAAAAGGCGATGGTGGCAATTTTTGCTGTGTAGGGATCAAGGGAGGTGGTTTCTATATCGAGAGACACCTCTTTTTTGCTCTTGATTTTCTGAACCAGTGTATCCAGTCCCTCTCGAGTGGTTATCGCTGTATAGGTGCCTGTCAACCGGGAAGAAACAAAGAGAGAGGAAGCGTCCTCCCCCTTGAGTTCTGTGAGAAGAGAAGGAAGTTGATATTCCACAAGGAGCCTTTCAGCCTCCTGGGTCAAACGAAGAGAAGAAAGGGCGAGAAAATCCTCCTTCAAAGGAACGTCTCTCTTTACCGTGGCTAATGTCTTGGAGAGAAAAGCCTCCTTTCGACTGGCTTCAAGTTTGGTTCGCATAGCCGGGGTCAGCTGATCTAAATTCTCATAGATCGCCTCCAGCGTCCCAAAGCGTCTGAGAAGCTCCACAGCCCCCTTCTCTCCTATGCCCTTGACCCCAGGGATGTTATCCGAGGTATCTCCCACAATGGCCAAATAATCCGGTATCTGTTCTGGATATACCCCCACCTCTTCAAGAACCTTCACCCTATCCACAAGGTGTATCCCCTCTATCCCCTTTTGAGGACGAAGGGCATAGATCCTATCCCCCACTAACTGGAGAAGATCCTTATCAGAGGAAACAAGATATACCTGGTGGGTTTGGCGGTATTTTTCTGCCAGCGTGGCGAGAATATCATCCGCCTCATAGTTTTCCTCTTCAATGACCCTTATCCCTAAGGCTTCCAGAACCTCAATCACCCAGGGAATCTGGGCTTTGAGATCAGGAGGGGTCTGCTGACGCTGGGCTTTGTATTCAGGATAGAGTTCAGAACGAAAGGTCTTTCTGGAGACATCAAAGGCCACAATCATCCCCTCAGGCTGATGAAGTTTCCACGCCTGCAAAAGCATCCTGAGAGTCCCATATAACGCCGAAACGTTCTGGTTTTTTTTGTTGATCAGAGGATTACGAATAAAGGCAAAAAAAGAACGATAGACCAGCCCACTTCCATCCACGAGAAGAATAGGTTTTGCCATAGACTCTCCTTCATCGTTTATTATAACCAGAAGAAGCTTCACTTGCAAGTTTTCTCCCCAAAAAATTTGACAAACCCTTCAAAATAAGGTATAATAGTATCCCTTATCCTGGCGCCAAGGAGGAGATATGGGTATTGATATAAAGAAGCTTTTAGCCTTTGATGGCAACAAATACGAGGCCTGTGTGGCCATGATGAAGTACGCCAAGTATCTTGCTCAGAAAAACGAAAACTCCCTTGAGATCCCCGTTTCCAAGCACAGAAAAGAAAAGGTGACCGTGGTGGCCATCAATGACTTCTTGAACGGTGCCTTCACCTACGAGTTTGATCCAAACGCTTCCAAAGACGAGAAATAGTGTCAAAACCATTTGTCCTTGCTATTGTCGGTCCCACAGCTTCAGGCAAAAGTGAGATAGCCTTTGAACTTGCCCGTCAGATAGACGGGGAGATTATTTCGTGTGATTCTGTTCAGGTGTATCGGGGACTTGACATAGGTTCAGCCAAACCCCCGCAAACCTGGCGAAGTCAGATTCCTCATCACTGTATTGACCTCTATGACCCTGTTATCCGTGTGAGTGCTGGCCTTTACAAACAGGTGGCCGAAATCGCTATACAGGACATCTGGAAACGAGGCAAAATCCCCATTGTGGTAGGAGGAACAGGGCTTTATTTCAATGCCCTCTTTTATGGTCTCTTTGAAGGTCCCCCTGCCAACCAGGAAAAACGACTTTTTTACCAGAGCCTTTCCCTTGAAGAACTGCGTCAGAGAGTAGAGAATACTGATCCAGAATGGTTCAGCCAGAACGAGACCAAGGATCGACGAAGGCTTGTCCGTGTCCTTGAGGTATTCGACCTCACGGGAGAAAAACTCTCCTCTCTCCAGAAAAGAAACAAACGCCTTGATGTCACCTGGCACATCCTTGCCCCGGACTGGCCAAGAGAAACGCTTTATAACCGTATCAACGAAAGGGTTCTGCATATGATAGCCATGGGACTCATTGATGAGACCATCCACCTCCGCCGCCAGTGGGGAAAAGATGCCTATGGACTTCAGTCCCTTGGTTACAAGCAGGTGGGAGAATATCTCGATGGTCTCTATGACAGGGATACCATGATCGCTACCATCCAGCAGGAAACCCGCCGCTATGCCAAGCGCCAGCTCACCTGGTTTCGAAAAAACCGCGCCATACACTGGTTTTCCCCTGAGTCCTTTTCTTCTCTTCTCAGGGAGACCATCGCCTGGATAGAGGCTCAGCCACGAGAAGGGACGATAACCTACACCGAAGGTTCTCTCTGGCCCTGAATAGCCCGCACAAGTCGTCTCACCTCGGCCTCCCCATGGGCAAAGGAGAAAAATCCCACCCGCCGACTGACCACTCCCGAGGCAAGAAGAGCCTCAGGCTTCATATACGAGGGAAGAAGAAACATCCCTCCCTTCTGAGAAATCCACGAAGGCAAAGAAGGCCACGAGATCCCCTCTCTCTCAAGAAGGGTTTCAAACGTTCTCTGGATGGTCACAGCCGTCACCACCCGTATGGGAGAAAGAAGGGGCATCTCCCGTGTACGAGAAATCACCATCGCTCCCCCTGCTCCATTCCCCACCACACCACCCAAAAGGACAATCTCCCAACCCTCAGAAAGCGAAAGCCCCTCAGACAAACGACAAAAACACCCATTCTCCACCAAGATGGGCATACCCGACAAAGAAGAAAAGCCCGACTCAAGGTTCGCGTCAAGGGCTTCAAAAAAAACCACTTCCCCCCTTTGTTGCCCTGAAGGAAGCCTGACACTCCAGGTGCGATTCTCCCAGGTAGTAAACCCCACCCACTCCTGAAGAAACAAAAACGCCTCTCCAACACTATCAAAAAAACGAAAAGCCTTCACCCTCACGCCAGTTTTTTCCAGCCATTCCCACACCCGTTTCTCAAGACGATAATGAGCTAAAGAAAGGTCTTTCCCATAAAACACCCGGTTAAGATCATTTTTCACCCTCTGAAAGGCCTCTGGTTTATACCCCAGCAGTACCTCTCCCCCCTGAAGAAAAAAATCCACATACTTATAGTTATCGATATCATAGAGAAAAGGCCCCCTTGCCCTTCTCACCACAAAAAAAGCCCTCTCATACGCCGAAAGCCTTGAGAGAAGAGATTGAGACTGTCGAGGAGACCACCCCTCCCGAGGATAATCAGACATACCTCACCCCTAAAACGAAACCCCACAGGAAAAGGCCGGATTCAGATAAAACGGGGGAAGTGATGGATCAAACTGCGCGAATCGAACAACCGACACTTCCGGAACAAACACCACACTTCTCCACCTGATCCAGAGTCCAGTACTCACTCTCCACCGAAGATACTCCTCAGAGGAAAACTTTCGCCATCCAGTGGAGAGATACACCCTCACCGGCTTGGCAAGAGAAACATCAAACACTAAAGCCGGTTCATAGGTGGATACCCAGTTCTTCTTCTCTGGATGGTAGCCATATCCCCCTTCCACAAAGCCCCCCAGTCGAAACCAGTTATTTCTATCCCCTATGAAACAGTAGGAAATCCCTCCCAAAAGCCCAAGCCTCCAGGAACGAACCCCTACGGCCAGACGTTCCGTCACCCCATACCGAAATCCCACTTCTTCAACATCCCAGGCCGAAAATTGATCCACATACAAAAACTCATTCACTCCCACTAAGATCTGTTTCTCCCCGGGAGCAATATCCCCTACCGGTGGAATCCCCACAATAGCCCACAGTGGCCATGAAAAAAGCATCAGCCCTACAAACCACTTTCTCATCTTTCCCTCACACCCATGATATCCCGTGAGTAGAAAACCACGATTCCACCACCTCTCTATCACTGAAGTGATGCTTTTCCTTGCCAATGATTTGATAATCCTCATGCCCCTTTCCCGCAATGAGTACAATATCTCCCGGTCTGGCTAAATCAAGCGCCCGAAAGATGGCCTTCTTTCTATCCGGTTCCACCTCATAGTGTTTCGTCACCCCCCTGATGCCCCTTTCAATATCCGAAAGGATCGCAAGGGGATCCTCCGTCCTGGGATTATCCGACGTGAGTACCGTATAATCAGCAAGCCTGCCCGAGATTTCTCCCATAAGGGGCCTTTTTGTCCTGTCCCTGTCTCCCCCAGCCCCAAACACACTGATCAGCCTTCCGCCTTCAGGGAGAGTTTCCCGAAGTGTGGTCAAAACCTTCTCAAGGGCATCAGGCTTGTGAGCGTAATCTATCACCGCCGTGATCCCTCCACCAGAAACAGGCTCTACCCTCCCCCTCACCGTAATATCAGAAAACGACTGAGCAATTACCCGAAGGTGAAGTCGCCACTGGGCCAAAATAGCAAAAGCCATGGTGAAGTTGTACACATTGGTCATTCCCATCATCCGTATCTCCACAGGAATCTCCTTCACCACGAAACGACTCCCCGATGGAGCAAGTTCAATCTGATGGGCAAAGAAATCCGCCTGTTCATCCTTGGTAGAAATCGAGTACAGTTGCATCTCCGGAAAATTTAACGCATACTTCAGCACATCAAGAGCCCTTTCCATATCCTGATTGTAGATAAAAATCTTCTTTGGCTTGATAGAACGATTGAGCATATCAATCGAAGAAAGCTTTGCTCGAAAATACTCATCCATGTTTCCATGAAAATCCAGATGATCCTGTGAAAAATTGGTGAAGCACATCACATCAAAATCAATCCCCTCAAGCCTTCCTAAAGCCAAAGCATGAGAAGACACCTCCATTACCACATATTCCACCCGTTTCTCTACCATCTGAGCAAAAAAACGCTGAAGCATAAGCGCATCCGGCGTGGTATTGGGAGCAGGGTAAACCTCATCATTGATCCGATACTCAATAGTTCCAATAAGCCCAGCCGACAATCCCATCTTTCGAAGAGCCATATACGTCACAAAGGCCGTGGTACTCTTTCCCGATGTCCCGGTAATCCCACACACCACCATCTTGCGAGAAGGATAATCATAAAAACGAGCCGCAATTCGTCCCAAGTTTCGTCTGATATCAGGAATACCGATAAAAAGCGCCTCAGGATAACACTTGCTCCACTCCTCACGGCGGCTCTCTTCTACCAGAAACAACCGACATCCCCTCTCATACGCATCGGGAATATAGGGATGAGCATCCTCAATATACCCAGAAGCCGCCACAAAAAGCGTTTCAGGGGTAACCCGCCTGGAATCATTTTCAATAGAAACAACCTCCTTCATGGCACACTCTTTGTAGGTTGTCTCAAAAGCCTCCCGTCCAAGCACATCACGGAGAAGAAGATTGAGTAGCATGGTTACCCCCTCTTTTCCTTACCGGCCTTCAAAAGTGATCACCGTCTTCTTCGTAGAACCCTTGAGAGAAAGTTCTAACTTCAACATTTCTGCATTTTCCACCCAGTCAGAATTGGCATTGAATTTGAGAACTCCCTTTCCTGCAGGCAGAACAATACGACGTACCATCTTTGTCTGGTCACTCGTCACGGTAAAAAGCATAGCCACACCCTCTGCAGGAGATTCATACTGGAGAGCATAGTCATAGGTCCCACCTTGGCCAACCAAATAAAGCCCTGAAACCTGCACCTCACCCTTCTGCACCAGTTGATACTCAAGCGCCTGACCATCCACCACAGGTGCCGTCCCTTCACTTTTTGTCGGGGATGAAGAAAGACACCCGCTCACTAAAACCACACAAGAAAAAAGAAAAGCCTTTCGAAACATACCTTCCTCCTTCTCTTTTCCCCCGCCCCCTTTATTTATTATAGAAGATGAGAGAAAATAATGCAAATAGAAAGGAGGCTCTTAAGCCCCCTTGTGATTGCCCTATTGTCGTTCCACACTCATACAGAATGGTTATCTTCACACAAAAACTGAATGCTCGCTTAACCATCTTTTCTCTTTCAGTTTTAGGCTCTTTTTGTTGCCCATTTTTCTTTTTCCACGAAGCGCTCCCGCGCGGGGCAAAAGGGGCTCCGCCCCTTTTGAAAACCCCATCCCACCCCTGCGGCGGTTACAAAAAAGGCCTTGTCCTCGTCGCATGCTACGCATGCGCCTCGGACGGAAGACAGGCCGCTTTTGCGAGCAAGTAGAAAGACCTCATCTCTTTCCGGGGAAGTCCTTCCTCCGTGGGCGACCTCAACTCGTCCTCCTGACTTCGGAAGCATAGCGCCCACCTCGCTCCGCCGATTCCCCGCCAAAGCGGGGGCCCCGCGGCTACGCTTCGGTGGGCTTTTCGGGCAGAGCAACAGAAGAGGTCGCCCCGGACACCTCCTGTGTCCTCCCGTCGAAAGGACTTTCCCGTCGGAAACCAAAGGGTCCTTTTCATAACCGCAAAAGCGGCCCGGCGGATACTGAGCGAAGTCGAAGTGGGGTACAGAAAAAAAAGGGGGTGAAAGAAAGAACGGGTCTTCCTCTCCAGAAGGGGGCATTCTTTTACCAGCCCGCAGGGCACGTATCCCCGCCGGGGCTTCTCTGAGGCCACACCGCAGGCAGGGGCGGGGGAGGATGTGGCGACAACTCAGCAAGAAGGGGGCTTTCTGAGACTACAAGGCCCTGGGCTATAACTTTGTGTCAGCAAAACACCCCATTGGTTAAACGTTTAACCAACCTCCATACAAACCCAAGTAGTGGCTATCACCTTCTTTCAGGGAAAAAGCCTGCCACCGCTATTACTATGTCTCAGCAAAGCCCCCGCGGCTACGCTTCGGTGGGCTTGCGGGTAAAAGCCACACAAGATGTCGCCTCGGGCACCTCCCGTGCCCTCACTTCGGAAGAACTTCCCCCTTACAACAAAGGGCACACGACCGCAAAAGCGGCCCGGTGGATACTGAGCGAAGTCGAAGTGGGGTACAGAAAAAAAGGGGTGGTAAAAGAACCGGGCATTCTTTCACCACCCTGCAGGGCTTCTGCTCCCGTTAGGGCTTCTCTCAGGTGGCACCGCGGCAGGGGCGAAAGCTATGACTTTGTTTCAGCAAAGAACAAGGGTTTAGCTGAAACAGGGTAATAGCTCTCTCTTGTCGTAATGCTTTTAAACTCAACTTTTTTCAATAGGCATCATAACAGAAAGCTTTTGTGTTGTTTCCCTGTTCATAAGAAATGTGGAAATAGGTATTCAGTTTCATATGTGGAACGACAGCAAGAAAGCACCTGTGCAAGGGTCTCGATTTTCAAAGATTATCCTCTTTGGTAGAGGCCTGAGCTAACTGGAGTTTGTACCATTTGAGAGGATCGATAACCGTGGTGCCATCGCGGATTTCAAGGTAAAACTTTCTCCCACTCTGAATAGTGGCCACCACATCTCCCCGAAGGACCTTTTCCCCCTTGCGAACCGTGATAGTATCCAGTTCTCCAAACACAATGCGCTTCTCTTCTCCCATGGAGAGGATAACCACATTCCCAAAGCCATATAACCACCCTGTGTATTCTATCACACCAGAAACCGTACTCCGAAGAGGGGTTGTCTCTTTTACCCGAATCCTTACTCCACGACTGGTGGTCTCTACAGAGTGGATGAGCGAAGGAGGAACAGGAAACTCCCCTTTCCAAGACGAGGAGGAAGGAGAAGGAAGAGATGACGGCGCGTCGCTTTCTTTCGCCTGATAGAGAGAGATCTTTTCTCCCACAAAAAGGGTGGTGGTGGTTTTGTTATTCCAGAGAAGAAGGTTACTCACACTCACGCCATACCGACGGGCAATACTATAGAGGGTTTCTCCCGGTTGTACAATGTGCTGAATCCTTTTCTCCGGGAGAGAAACAGCGGATGAGGCAGGAGGAGAAGAAGGACTTGGGGTGGTGAATATAGGAATAAGAAGCTTTTGCCCCACATAAATGGTTTCATGGGGAAGCTGATTGCAGAGAATGAGAGATGAAAGGGGTGTGGAAAATCTTTTTGACAACCCGAGAAGAGAGTCACCACTCTGAACAGTGTATTCTTTTACCTCATCGGGAAGAAGAAGGGTTTGCCCCACTCTCAAGGTATCCGAGGAAAGTTCATTGAGACGCCTGATATAGGTAGCCGAAATACCCGTTCTTCGGGCAATGCCAAGAAGCGTATCCCCAGGTTGAACGGTATACTCTTTAGCATAGATGGTGACAAAAACAAGACAACAAAAGAGCGCAAAACCCATTCGACGTCGAATCATAATACATATATCGACATTTTCACCAAAAAGAAAAGCCGCCTTGTCGGCGGCTTTTCTCCTATCAGGCTGTTTTTACCTCGATCTGACGAGGTTTGAAGTCTTCGGCTTTGTGAAGAACAATGGTGAGAATGCCATCCTGATAGGATGCTTCAATGTTGTCCCGATTCACCTTGTTGCCAATGCGGAACTCACGATGATAATCGCCCAATTCAAACTCTGTATCAATAGCCCGCCACTCCTTGCCAACTTCTACCGTGGAAGCCTCTACCACCAACCTGTCATCATCTACCTTGACCGAGAGCGTATTTTTGTCTATCCCGGGCATCTCCATCAGAATGACATAACTATCACTCGTTTCATAGATATCTGTAGCAGGAATGAGTCTTCTTTTTTCCATAGCCACCTCCTTATTTCACCTTAACTTCAATCTTCTTGGGTTCTTTCTTCTCCCGCTTGGGCAAGAACACCAGGAGGATACCATCCACCAGTTTTGCCTCTATCTTTGATGGATCTACTTCTGCCGAGAGACGGTAGCTTCGGCTTTCAATGGGTTTCAGTCTTTCACGACGAATCCACTGGACATCTTTCTTCTCTTCATCGTTTGTCTTGAGGGTGATGGTGAGAACATCGTTTTCGTAGTTTACCTCCACACCCTCCTTTTTGACTCCGGGAGCAAGCATCTGGATCATATAGCCGTTGTCGTTTTCATAAATGTTGGCGTAGCTGAGTCTCGTTTGTCTTGCTTCCTCCCAGAAGAAAGGGGTATCCAGAAGGCTATTCATGAGATGTTTCATTCTCTCAAGTTCGTAGAAGAGATTCATCATAGGGACCTCCTTATGAAATCTTTACATCAATCTTTTTGGTTCGAGACTCACCTGTCTTGGGAAGTTCAATGGTAAGCACTCCCTTCTTGTACTCCGCTTTTGCCTTGTTGGCATCCACCTCTCGAGGAAGTTCAATACTGCGGCAAAAGCTTCCGGAAAATCTTTCGATCCGGTGGTAGTTTTTGTTTTTCTCCTCACGTTTTTCCGTTCGGGAACCGCTGATCGTGAGGATATTGTCGTTCAATTCGACCTTGATATCCTTCTCATCCATGCCGGGGAGGTCTGCCTTCACAATATAGGCTTTGTCTGTCTCTTCAAGGTCGACATTGAACGACCAGGGGGTATCCTCAAATGAGGTTACCCAATCGGAGCGGAAGAATTCATCAATCCAGCTGAAGGGACTAGTGTTTTTTCGGATGAGTTTCATAGGCCACCTCCTTTTTTGTTTTTTTCTTTCAAAAAAAATTTGCAAAAAGTGTGCCAAAAATGAGAAGAAAAAGCGGAAAGAAAGGATGTTCCAGACAACTTTTGGGAGAAGAAAAAATTAGTCTAAGTTCAGAAAAAAAGAGATCTTACAAATTTGTCTCTTACCAAAGCAAAGAAGATACTATTTTCTAAAAAAGGGAACAAAAGAAAAGAAATATCGTCCTTTTTGATACAGAAAAGAAAAAGAGTTTCTTTATGACGCATTTTTTATTTTTGCCTTTGTGTATTTTTGATACAAAAATTGACTATTTTGCGTCTTGATGGTGAAATATGACACAGGCAAACCAGAGGGTATTTTCTCTTTCGCGAGGGGGATTATCCCTGGCTCTTTTCTGAGAAGATGCTTCCCAACTTCTGCTGAAGGTCCCTATCTAAATAACGGAGAAGAAGGTTCTTGGGACGTTTGAGCTGGGAAACATCCTTGCAGACAATCTTCTGGTTTTCAAGATCAAAGAGGGCTTTGTTGGAGAGTATATTCTGGAGGGCACGGTAACCTTCAGGATGGTTAAGGGCAGTAAATTTCAAAAGGTCTTCAAACGTGAGAGAAAAGGTATATCGAACCTTTGGGGCAATCTCCACACGAGCCTTGAGGGCCTGGATATAGAGGGCATCGTAGAGCCGTGTCTCATAGTCGGTAATCATCATATTGAAAATATGCCTCTGCAAAAACCAGATCCTATCAGAAAGGAGCGTGATAATCTTGGTAGCAATCTGAGGGTGTTTTTCTACCAGGGCCCCAAAATTCTCTCTCGATATCGACATGAGAAGAACCTTTCCCGAAGCCATGGCGGTGGCATTGCGGGGTTTGTTTTCCAGTATAGCCATCTCTCCAAAAATATCTCCGGTTCGTAAGACATTGAGAAGGATTTCCTGATTATTGACCACTTTGAGAATTTTGACTTCCCCATTCTGGATAATGTAGAGATTATTGCCAATCTCATGCTCAAGAAAAATCACATCCTTGTCTTCAAAGGTGACATAGAAGTCCTTCACATCCGGTTCGTGGAATTCTATATTTTTGCCGTGCTGTTTGTAGAGTTTCAGGATAGCTTCTTTGGCTTTGGCTACATTGGTCCCGTTGGGGCATTGCTGGACATAGCGGACATAGCCGTAAACTGCTGTTTTGTAGGCACGCATCTTGTTCTCATAAAATGCAGCTATTTCATAGAGATGAGAGGGATCCTCAAAGACCTGCTTCTGACCGGAAATGAGGGTGAGAATACTATCATAAAGACGAAGTTTCTGACTGAAAAACCGCAGGATCTTCATGGCAATGGGAGTATTTTGCTGAATGAGAAGATCAAACTGGTCCCTTCGGATCTGGATCAGGGTGGTATCCTCAAGGGCTTCAATGGTATAGAGGTTTGGCCGGCGAGCCATACAATCCACCACACCAAAAAAATCCCCCACACTCAGGGTTCTGTTCTCCTGAGCCACATGAGACATGAAACTATTGGTTTGTTTGACGCTTCCCTGTTTGATGATATAGAAAACATCCTGCGGAGCCTGACCTTCAACAATGGGAACAACACCTTTTTTGAGAAGAACTGTTTGAAAAGCCTCTGGCAAGGCTATAGTCCCCCTTTTTTCTGTATGTACTCATGAACGGTATTCATATCTTTGTCCCCTCTTCCAGACACATTGATAATCACTATATCGGAAGAGAGGAAGGTGTGCTTCTGTTTGAGAAGGTAACCAATCGCATGACTGGATTCAAGCGCAGGGATAATGCCTTCATAGCGAGCAAGGTATATGAGCCCTTGCATGGCCTCATCATCGGTAACATAGGCGGCCTGAAGCCTCCCAATACCTTGAAGATAGGCAACTTCCGGCCCAACCCCGGGATAGTCAAGCCCGGCGGAGATGGAATGCACAGGAAGCACCTGCCCATAGTTATCCAAAAGCACCTTGGTCTTACTCCCGTGAAGAACCCCGGGGATACCAAAATTGAGAGTGGCCGCATGTTGTCCAATACCTGTCCCGGTACCTCCGGCTTCTACCCCAATGAGATGAACCTCTTTGTCGTCAAGGAAGGGATAGAAAAACCCCATCGCATTGGAACCACCCCCAACACAGGCAATGAGATGGGTAGGAAGACGATTCTCCTTTTCGAGGATCTGGGCTTTTGTCTCCTTGCCAATAATAGATTGAAAATCCCGCACAATGGTAGGATAGGGATGGGGACCGGCTACACTACCAATGAGGTAATGGGTGGTCTGAACATTGGCCAACCAATCACGGAAGGCCTCATTCATGGCATCCTTGAGGGTCTGACTTCCTTCTTCCACCGCATGAACCTTGGCCCCCAGGAGTTCCATTCGCAAGACATTCAAAAACTGACGTTTGACGTCAAGCTTGCCCATATAAATCTCGCACTCCATCCCCATCATAGCACACACCGTGGCTGTAGCCACCCCGTGCTGCCCTGCCCCGGTTTCGGCGATGATTCGCTTTTTGCCCATACGCTTCGCCAAAAGGATCTGCCCAATGGTATTGTTGATCTTGTGGGCACCGGTATGATTGAGGTCTTCACGTTTGAGATACACCTTGCATCCCACATCTTCGGAGATACGACGGGCAAAATAGAGGGGAGAAGGCCGTCCTACATAATCTTTGAGATAACTCTCAAGTTCTCTTTGAAAGGAAGGGTCTTTTTTGGCTTCTTCATAGGCCTTTTCGAGTTCCTCAAGAATAGGCGTAAACGATTCAGGGACAAAGATGCCACCAAATTCCCCGAAGTATCCCTTCATCGATTTCTCCAGAGGTGATAGATTTTGTCGGTGATCTGTTTTGTCACATCAAGGGCGGCAAGATCCTCTTCTGGGGTTTTGAGGGGGGTGCGATTGTTGAGAATACAATCGATGAAGTGCTGCTGCTCCAGTTTGAGGGCATTGTCCCTGTGCACAAAGACGCGTTCCACAAGGCTTTCCTGGCGATACTTGAGTTCTTCTTTCGCCACCTCATGCTGAGCCTGGGGCTGACGAGTGATGGTGATTTCCTGGGTGTCGTAGTTGAGAAAAATATAGGCGTCCTGCTGAGAAACGGCCAAGTGGCGCATTTTGGCCTGGGTGACACGACTGGCGGTAATAGAAGCCACCACGCCGTTTTCAAAGGAGAGGATAGCGGTGGCCACATCTTCAAAGTTGGAGTATATCCTTTCTCCATAAGCTTCGACGTGAGTAACGGGTGACCTGGCAAGGGAAAGCACTATGTCAACATCGTGGATCATGAGGTCTAAAACCACCCCAACATCCCTTATACGGCTCTGAGGTCCCATACGCTGTGCCTGGATGAGGTAGGGTTTCTGGACAATTTTGGTGAGTTCCTGCACAGCCGCATTGAAACGTTCAACGTGTCCTACCTGAAGCACAAGTTTTTTCTGAACCGCAAGATTGAAAAGCTTTTCCGCAAAATAAAGGGTTTTGGTGATGGGTTTTTCTACAAGAACATGTTTTCCCTTCATGAGGGCCGTTGAGGCGTATTTATAATGAAGATAGGTGGGTACGGCAATAATGACCGCATCGACACTGTGAAGAAAACTCTCATAATCGGTATAGGCTTTTACCCCGTATTTTTGACCGAGAGACTTCACCTCTGCTTCGTTGATATCACAGATGGCACAGAAGTTGATTCCCGGAATCATGGAGAGGGTGTTGATATGATATTTTCCCATGTGCCCTGTGCCAACAATGCCAATCTTGAGCATGACTTCCTCCAGAAAAACACTTTGTTTTATTGTAAAGCAGAGAAAGATTTTTTTCAAAGAAAGGCAAAATGGTTTTTCAGGCATAAAAAAAAGCGCCTGACCTTGCAGGCGCCCTTAGCCCTATCGGGATTTGAACCCGAGTCGCCGCCGTGAGAGGGCGGTGTCCTAGACCAGGCTAGACGATAGGGCCATGTCTCTGGGGCGGAAGGATTCGAACCCTCACAAACAGATCCAGAGTCTGTCGTCCTGCCATTAGACGACGCCCCAGTGAGGATATATATTATAAGGGAAACGAACCCTTCCTGTCAACTTTTTTGCCTTTCATTTGTAAAATTTCATCCGGACTTCTGTGGTCCATCCATAGGCTGGCATGGTAGTATCCGGATAACTCTCAATATCAATACTCTCCATTCCAATAAAAAACTCTCTGGCCAAACGAATACCACTATCCTGGGAAAGGGTGGCCAAAAGAGTCTGGACATCAATTTTTGCCTGCATGCCACTGCGCTGTTTGGGGCTCACAAAAAACTCTGGAAGAGAGATGCCTGTCTTCTTTTCGTAAATATCCTTGATACACTGGACAAGCAATTCCTTGTCTGAAGCAAAGAAAAACTCATTCTCCACCACACCAAAATAGAAAGAACCATTGGTCATTTTGTAGTGGTAGAAAGGCAAGGTGAAAATTTCAAAGGCATAGAGAGGTTCCTGTTTTTGCAGAACCATGTTTTTGAGAGATTCCATGAGATTCTGGGCGAGAGTACGGTTCTTGATACCAATAGACCCGTAATACAGAAGCTGTGAATTGGAAAAACGATCAACAACAAGAGAGAAACGCCCCTCACTATTGTGAATAAGATCCCGCTCAATATCAACCCCGTAGTCTTTTTTTAGAGAAGCAAGAAGACCGGCTATTCCCATAATATCAATCCTGTCTACCGATCGATAATACCGATAGAGAAGGGAAATATTCATTGAAACCCTGGCTAAAAGAAGGGGATTTCCTCTCACATAACTCAGGGGGTCAAAACGGGGGTTATTCTCAAACTGCTGGAGTTGATAGAGAAATTCCTGTTGTTTTGGGTCAATAGCGGCTGTATAGAAACGAAGAGAAAGGGTTTTAGTGTCAAAGACAATACTCACCAGTCCAAAACCAGCGGGAAGGTTTACCTTGTCGGAGACCCCTGTTCCTCTGGTAATAGTACTCAGATAACGGCTCTCAAACCATATCCAGCCATTCTGCCACAGATTGGGAAGCTTTGGGGTAGCAAATTGAAAGTCTTTGCTTTTGGTGAGCTGGTTGGAAAGAGAGGCAAAAACATCCTCACTTTGAGAGAGAAGAAGGTAGTTAGAAACAAAACGGAAGGCTGTGGAAGGGAGATTTTTCTTGAGGTAAGCTTCAAGGGTTTTTCGATTCCCAACAGGAAGGGCAAGATAGCCTTTGCCCTCTGTGACATGCACAAAAGCCATGGGAGTATTGGTTTCTATCCCAATGCCGGCGATACTCTTTGGGTCAAGAATATCCACACCATAACCGGCAAGGCTTTGTGAAGAGAGTTCTGCCCACTTCTGCTTGAAGTTAGCCCCATAAAAATGGCTATAAAAAAAACGAAGGCTCTCTACAAGGTACCTATGAGAAGGTGCATAGAAGACAAGCTCTCCTCTGGCAAGCACATGGTCTATAGCACGTTCACTCCAACCCTGCTGAACAACCCCTATCGCAAGAAGAAGAAAAAACAACCCCTTCTTCACATAATCTCCTCATGAGGAACTTCACCACGACGCATAGGTTTTGGCATAAAAAGGATCTTGTAGGCCTGTTTTTTCTCTTCTTTTTCCTTTTCTATAACCATAGGCCGGAGCATCTCAGAGGGAACAAGAATGGGCTTGTGAAATTCCACAGAGAAGCGAATAGCATCAAGCGGACGGATATCGAGGCGTTTTTTCCACCATCCCCACCGCATCTCTACTTTTCCACGCCACAAGCCCTCTGATTGGTAAAGGGAGATGTTTTCCACCTTTATCCGAAGGGTTTTGAAAAGGTTTCGGAGAAGAGGATCTGTCAAAAGAAAAGGAATACCCATAATTTCTTCTGAGGATCCCTGGATAGGGATATGGAGAGCCACTTTCTGGCTTTTTTCTGTAGAGGTCAAACGAAAGGTATAACTGCCAAAATGCGGATCAAAGAAGACACGATCAAAGGTCACAGAAGCAAAGGTCGTATTTGTCTTTTTGGCCATGTATCCTCCACATAAAATTCCCTTTATAATAAACCACCCATCTGGCAGGAAGACGAATATTTCCTGGGCCAGAAGAGCCCTTAGAGGAGTCTGTCTCCTGCCTCCCGTACTCATCATAAGTTGATTGGGCTAAGAAGCCCTTGTCATAATGGAGTTTTGAGTGGGAGGACCTGCCAGAAACCACAAAATTCCATAAGGAGGAAGCCATATGCTTCACACCCCAACCCTTTTCGTCGGTATCGACGTCGCCAAAAAAGATTTCTTCGTCTGTGTCCTTGACGACCAGCGGCAGGTCCTTCACTCGTCTGCCCTCCCCATGGAGAGAGAGGGCTTTGACAAACTCCTCACCCTTCTCTCGATTTACCCAAAGGAGAGTCTGGTCGTCGGTCTTGAATCTACCGGCGGTTATCACCACCATCTTTTCAGGTTCTTGACCTCTCAGAGTTTCCGCACTTTCGTGCTTAACCCACTTCAGACACGAACGTTTTCCAGACTCTCCCTTCGAAAAACCAAAACTGACTCCATCGATGCTCATCACATCGCTCTTTTTCTCCTCTCCCAGTATCATTCCCTCGAAAAACCCTTCCGGCATCCATGTCCAGAACTCCGTAGCCTCACCCGTTACCGTGAAAAAGTCGTTACCCTCATCGCTATGGTAAAAAACCTCCTCGAGGACGCCATTTTCGACTGTTTCCCCGAAATCCTCGAGTACACCACAGGTTACCCAAAGAGCCTCCTTTCTCTCCTCCTGGCTTTCCCCGGCGCTACCGCCATCCAGAAGGCCTCTGAAAGTTCCCTCGAGGCCTTCTTCCCACCAAACAAACGGGGCAGAAAATCCCGCCTCTCCATCACTAAAATCAAAGAACTCGCCTCTTCCTCCATCGCTTCTCCAGACTCCGCCGAGGAAAACGTTCTCCAGAACATTATAAGCCAGCTCTTTTTCCTCCAGGAGCACCTCGAGAAACTTGACGCTCACATCCAGTCCCTCGCCCTTCAGGCTTTTCCCACTGAAATACAGATCCTTACCTCCGTCCCTGGTATAGGTCTTGTCGGTGCCGCTACCTTCCTCGCCGAAATAGGCTCTATCAGCCGTTTTGAGAACTACAAAAAACTCATCGCTTACGCAGGTCTTGACCCCGCTATTTATCAATCCGGACAGTCCTCGACCACAGGCCATATCTCTCGACGAGGGAACCGTCACCTCAGACGTATCCTTTTTCTCCTCGCTCGCTCTGTCAGACGTTTTGTCCCCGCTTCGGTGAGTATTTTAACCTCAAATTTGCTCAATCCCGTGTTGCTAAAAAGGCCAATCTCTGCGTGGCTCACAAACTCCTTCGCCTCCTCTACGCCATGCTCTCTCATCAAACTACCTTCGACCCCTTTCGCCTTACCTCCTTCCCTCAGGAGGTGAATTTATAATAGTTGACTCCTCTTCTCTGCTTCTCTTTCAAAGCCATATATAATGTAACTATTTTCGAGAAAAAAATCAAGTAAAGAGACCTTTGCACGAATGTGCAAAGGTCTCGAATACTTATTCAACCATCTTTTCTCTTTCAATTTTGGGCTATTTTTGTTATCCGTCTTCTTTCTTCTATGAAGCGCTTCCGCGCGGGACAAAAGGGGCTTCGCCCCTTTTGAAAACCCCGTCCCCGCCCCTGCGGCGGTTTCTGTGGCCACCGACCTGTCTCCCGTGGTGCGGGCTGGAACAAAAACCTGTAGCCCCGCTCTCTTCTGTAGCCGCCAGGGGACAGCCCTCCCTGTCTGACCCCGGGCTTCCTCGCCACCTCCTGTGGCTCGGCCAGTGGTGAAAAGGCGATGGCTTCCATTACCAGCCCGCGGGGCACGTGTCCTTTGCAGGGGCTTCTTTCAGGTGACACCGCAGGCAGGGGCGGGGAAGCTATGGCGATGTTTCAGCCCCAAGGGGGATTTCTGAGACCACAGGACCCAGGGCTATGACCTTGTTTCAGCTAAACAACCCATCGGTTAAACGTTTAACCTCTATCTATATAAACACCATATGTCTTTTGCTATTACCATTTTTCAGCAAAAAACCTCCTCCTAAGCTGAAACATGGTGATAGCAAAGAGTATCCTCTACCCCAGGGAAGAATGAAAAGCCCTATCACCATGTCTCAGCAAAAGCCTCTGCAGCTCCGCTTCGGTGGGCTTTTGGGGAACAGCAACAGAAGATGTCGCCCCGGGTGCCTCCTGCACCCTCACTCCGGAAGGACTTCCCCCTTACGACAAAGGATGCACAACCGCAAAAGCGGCCCGGTGAGCCTCCTGAGCGAAGTCGAAGGAGGGTACTGAGCGAAGTCGAAGTGGGGTACAGAAAAAAAGAGTGAAAGAACAGAGCTTTCTCGTGTTATTTCCCTGTTCATTAAGAAATGTGAAAATAGGTATTCAGTTTCATATGTAAAACGACAGAGAAAGGCGAAATAACCTTTCTCAACAAAAAAATGTCCGTAAACATACTCTCCTCTGCATCTTTTTTTTCAAAAAAGCCTTATAATGTACATGAAATCCACTATCAGGAGGTAAATGTGAAAAAACTCTCTTTTCCCCAAATTCTCAGGCGAATTTCTCTCGGGTTCTTTCTGGTGCTGGTAACCACCCTCACAATTCTCCATCAGAAAATACCTTCTCTTCCCTCCATTGATGCCCTCTGTCCCTTTGGCGGTCTGGAAGGGCTTTATCAGTGGGTGGCGAGTGGTGGAATACTCCAGCGACTTCAGCCATCCTCGTTTGTTCTTCTTTTAGCTACGGCGATTTTAGGAGTGGTTCTTGCCCGCTTTTTCTGTGGATGGATATGTGCCCTTGGGGCTTTGCAGGGTGTCTTCGGATGGTTAGGACGAAAGGTCTTCAAAAAACGCCCCACCATCCCAGCAAAAGTGGACAAATATTTACGTCTCCTCAAGTACGTAGTCCTTGTTGTTGTGCTCTTTCTCACCTGGAGAGCGGGAAGCCTCATCATAAGGCCTTATGACCCCTTTGCCGCCTATGGTCATCTCTCTGCCGGCTGGGAAGAACTCTGGGGAGAATTTGCTGTCGGTTTCGTGATCCTTGTGGGAAGCCTTGGTCTTTCTTTTGTGTATGAACGCTTTTTTTGCAAGTACCTCTGCCCCTTGGGGGCCTTTCTTGCTCTCATAAGCCGTATCAGCCCCTTCCGTATCAAGCGGGATAATACTACCTGTATCCACTGTAGTCTCTGTGATAAGTCCTGTCCCATGAACATTGATGTCCAGCACCCTGACGTCGTCCGTTCTCCCGAGTGTATCAACTGTCAAGAGTGTGTTACCGTCTGTCCAACCAAAAAATCCACTCTCTTCAATACCTGGGCCGGCAAAAGGCTTTCTCCTCTTCTTGTCGCCATTATTGGGCTTGTGATCTATGCGACCACGGTGGGTATAGCCTACTTCACAGGGAATGCAAGATTTACAGAAGTTTCTCTCACAGAACAGGCATCACAAGGTATCTTGACTCCAGACAACATCAAGGGCTCTCACACCCTGGCTGAGGTGATCAAGGCCTTTGGAATAGAGGAAAAGTCTCTTTATGAAGCTCTCCAGTTCAGTCGTGAAAAGGTTCCCCCTGAAACACGTATCAAAGATATTGGCGATCTCATAGGCAACCCTGACTTTGAAACAGAATTTGTTCGTGAAGAGGTGAGAAAACTTCTCGGTATCACCAATACCACGAATACCACCGTCTCTTCTGCCCCATCTCCTACCCCTACCCCAAAACCTGTAGAAAAAACACAAACTCAGCCTTCGTCTCTGGTTGTCCCGGAGGGTTTCTTCCTCGAGGGGACGATGTCTATTCAGGATATCGCCAGGGCTCTCTCCACTACCCCCGAAGTCATCGTGAAAAAACTTGGACTTCCGGCTGATATACCAACCGATAAACCCCTCCGGGATATGAAAGACACGTATGGCTACACCATACCTCAGCTGAGGGATAAACTCTCTCAAAAATAGGGCTTGAAAAAATTTCTTTCCCTGCGTATAACCCCCTATGGGCATCCCGGGTGGGATGCCCATTTTTCTTTGACGGAAAAGAACCTTCTTGAGACCCTTGCACGGGTGCTTTCTTGCCCTTTTTAGGTCAGGGGCTACGCCCCTCTCCCCCGATTTTTCTGTTTACAAGGGGAGACCTTTGCACATTCGTGCAAAGGTCTCTTCCTTGATGTGCAAAGATGATTCTTTTATGATATACTATTTCCACGGAGGCGTACCCATGAAAACCATACAGATTATCCTGACATTCACCACCACCCGGCGGGAGGAACTCATTGATATCACTTCGGCTATTGAAAATGTCGTTTCCCAAAGCGGCATCACCACAGGAATATCCCACGTCTATGTTCAGGGGGCCACTGCCGCCATTATGATTCAGGAAAACTGGGACACCTCTGTACAACAGGATGTGATAACCCTCCTGCGAAAACTGATTCCTGTGGGAGTATGGCAACACGACAAACAGGACGGCAATGGAGATGCCCATCTCAAATCCGGGCTTGTTGGCCCATCGGAAACCATCCCCATTATAGGAGGAAAACTTGGCCTCTCCACCTGGCAACATATCTTTCTCTGTGAATTTGACGGCCCACGAAGAGAAAGAAAGGTGGTGATTACCCTCATGGGAGAAGAAAAGGGATAATAGCCAACGTCAAGAACAAAGAAAGAAGCCCAAAGTCCTCCTTTCCCCGTCTTTTAGCCGCGGGACAAGGGAAGTTCTATCATCTCATAGGTCTTTGGACCCGGTACCATATCCCTGGCATACACTGTCCACACCCAGGGAAAACTATCCCAGAAAAACGCAAGAAGCATCTTCTGTCTTTCATGGTCCATCTCAAGCATCACATCATCAAAAAGAAGCAGGGGAAGTCTCGCCTGGTCTCGAAGCAGGGTGGCCACAGTGATCTTGAGAAGAAGCGAAAGAGCCCTTTTTTGCCCCTGGGAAGCCACAACGCGAAAATTTTTGTCTTCAAGTCGAATTTCAAAGGTATCCCGATGAGGCCCTATGAGGGTGTATCGCCTCTGATATTCCATAGCCCTCACTCCCTCCAGAGCCTTCGCAAAACTTTCCTTTATGCTGTTTTCTATACGAAAGGTATTAAGCATCCGAAGTTCTACTTTCTCCCCATAGAGTTCCCTGTACAATTCCGAAAGCCGGAGAGACATCTGTTTGAGATAAAAAAACCTCTTCTCAATAACCTGGCTTCCTAATTCTATAAGCTGTCTATCCCATACCCTTGCTTCACGGGGATCCGCACGAAGTTGCGTATTTCGCTGACGAAGAACACGAAAATAGGTGAGCCATACCCCCCTATACTCCTCATCAAGTACAAAAATCATCTCGTCTAACACCCTGCGTCTTCCCTCCGCTCCGCCGTAGAGAAGAATGGTATCCTCGGGCAAAAAAAGAAGTACAGGATGATGGTGTCTATACTCCCTTGCCGTCACTGTTTTCCCGTTTTTCCTGTAGAGACGCTCTGATGGGGTATACCCAAAGTGGTATTCTTCATGGTGAAATATTCCCTTGAGAGAAAATCCCTGCCATCCCCATGAGATAGCATCACCTAAGTTGATGGTTCGAAAAGACTCTCCCGTCAGCCACACAGAGAGAGCCTCTAAAAGATTGGTTTTCCCACTGCCATTAGGGCCAACAATGACCGTCTTTTCAGGGATTTTCTCAAGATACACCTCGTGATAATTACGAAAGCCTGTAATCTCAAGAGAACTGATCATACAACTAAGAAGATGGCTTTTTGAGTCTCACATGTTTTTTGGAGAGGAGTTTCCCCTCTAAATACGACAAACCATCCTTTGGGGCAATGTGATCCCTGTGAAGAACAGGAAGCCCCTCAAGCGTCGCTAAAGCCCTGTGAGGGGTTAACCCTGTTTTCTCAACAATTCTTTTCACCGCTTCAAACTCATTTTCAGGTGCCTCTTCATCAAAAAGAGCCCTGTAAATAGCCCCATTGAACTTGAAGGGTGAGGCCGTACTGCATACTAAAACAGGAACTTTGTCTTCTATGTCCTTCCAGTATTGCACAAGAGCATGATACGCCACCGCGGTATGGGGATCAAGAAGATAGTTCTCTTCTTCATACACCTGTCGAATGGTAGAAAGGGTCTGATGTTCTCCTGTCCAATAACCCCACATCACCTCATGAATTCCCTTCAGCGTCGTCGCATCAATCTTGAAACGCCCCTTCTCCTGCAGTTCAAGATACCAATTCTGGATTTTCAGGAAATTGTGTTTGGTGATTTCGGTGAGAAAACGTTCTAAGTTAGAAGAAACTAAAATGTCCATCGAGGGACTATACGTCTTGTAGAACGGTCGCTTGCTTTCATACACACCCGTTCGCAGAAAATCGGTGAGAACATTGTTCTGATTTGAAGCACAGACAAGACGACGAATAGGAAGCCCCATCTGTTTGGCATAATAAGCAGCCAAAATATTACCAAAGTTCCCTGTGGGAACCACGACATCAATCTCATGCCCTATCCCGAGACCAAGAGAGTGAATCAGTTTCGCATAACCCCAAACATAATACACGATTTGAGGAGCAAGCCTCCCCCAGTTAATAGAATTAGCTGAAGAAAGTTCATAGCGGCGAGAGGTGATTTTTGCCCGGAATTCACTATTGGCAAAGATAGCCTTCACCATTCCCTGACAATCATCAAAATTTCCCTCCACCGCCACGACATGGGTATTCAGTCCCTCCGTCGTGAGCATCTGAAGTTTCTGGACTAAACTCACCCCCTCATCGGGGAAAAACACATAGATTTCCGTCCCGGGAATATTCTTGAACCCCTCAAGAGCTGCCTTGCCGGTATCCCCTGAGGTAGCCACTAAAATCACCGTGGTGGTATGTTTACCTAATTTCTTTTTGGAGAGAACAAGCCAATGGGGAAGAATCTGGAGGGCCATATCCTTGAAAGCGGCCGTTGGTCCATGCCACAGTTCCAGAATGCCCACCCTGTTGGATAACACCTTCACAGGGGCAATCTCTTCTGTATCAAAGGTCGTGGAATTATACGCCTCTTGAAGAGAAGACTTCAGTTCTGCTTCGGTATAAGCCCCCTCTCCCTCACAAAAGTAGGGAGCAAGCACATGGTAGGCCACGTCGTGATAATTAGCCTTCGCAAGAAAAGAAAAATCTATCGTGGGAATTCTCTCCGGAAGAAAAAGCCCCCCTTTGGGTACCATCCCTTCTACAATGGCCTCGCTTATACCTACCTCAGGATAATTTCCTCTCGAACTGATGTATCGCATGTCCTTTACTCCTCAGTTGGCTATAAGTATAAGCCAAAAAGAGAAAAAAAGCAAATGGAGACCTTTAGGGGTGTTTTGCGTCGTTTCCCTCCCCTCCATAATAGCTATTCTCGCCATTGGGGAAGCTTGCTCTTTCCTCTCCCGGCCCATGGGGCTTCTTTTTCTGCGGGGGGCTTAGCCATAGTCGTGCGAAAAGGTAAAGGCTATTCCCTTATTTCAGCTACAACCCTCTGATGAGCTGAAACAAAGTCATAGCCTCTCCAGCGGGGTATTTTCCAAACATCCCCTTTCCCCACTGAGTCCCGGAAGAAAAAACATGAGGGCATGACACAAATGTACCACGCCCTCACCTGTCACCTATCGCTTTTTTCGAATAAAAAACTCCACCCTTCTATTTCTGGAACGGACCTCATCCCGCTGTTCCTTTGTCATCGTTGGGGTAATGACCTTGTATGGCCTGCTTTCGCCATATCCAGCCCAGCTCAGTTTCTCCGCAGGGATTCCTCTTGAGACAAGATAATCATAGACCGCCTTTGCTCGCCGTTCAGAGAGTTGCTGATTGAAATTCGGGGTAGGACCGGGAAGATCATCCGTATGCCCGGAAACCTCAATGAAAAAGTCTTTTGTGAGACCGTACCTCTCCGGTTGACTGAAAAGCCTCTGGAAGACTTCTATCACTTTGTTGAGGTTCTCACGACTCTGAGGGGTAAGTGTGGCCGAATTGAGGGCAAATCGAATACTGCTCATCCTGATCCGAAGCCCATCAGGTGTTCGTTCCACAAGAACGCCTGTGGTGAAATTCGTCTGGATGGTATTGGTATGACCAAGAACATCCACTGCCTGAATTGTCAAAAGATAATCCTGAACAGACTCAACAATTTCCCCATCGTCTCCCACTCCATCCCACGAAAGTACCTCATCCCAGAGAGACACATCCTCCTCAAAGGACTTTGCCCATAGTTTTATGAGAAGGGGTGGCATATTTTCTCTCACCTTGTGAATAGTGGTAGTATAAGCGGCAAGCCCTGCCAAATCCCAGAAATTCTCTCGAATCTCCATGATATCGTTTTCTCCATCTCCATCCGGCGTAAACACAAGGGGGGAAAAGGCAAGACTCATCCGTGGAGGCTGACTATCCACAATGATATCTTCCAGCTCTGCCCGTATATAGTTCCCATCACTATACGACACATTCCACTGAATGGTATAGTAGCCGTCCGGTACAAAGCCATTACTGCCCTCTCCTTTCCAGATCCAGGTATTCTGCCACCTGTTGGTCGTCATCTGATATGCCGTTTCCCCCTGCTGGTTTATGATCTGGATTTCGGAGAATTCTATCCTGTTGGTCTCCGTAAGAGTCCCTGTAAGAAGAAGTGAAGTTTTCCCGGGAATAATTGCCGTATCACTCACCTCAAAATTGAGTTCAGGAAAACTTCTCACTAAAGCAATATTGGAGATCCACTCTATGGTGACATTAGACGCCATATCCCGGCTTGTAGCTTGAAGATGATACATCCCTTCCGGGAGATCTTTTCCCTGGTTGTCCTGTCCATTCCATACAAAACGGGAAAAGAATGGTCCACGCCATTCCCCACTTCGAACAACTCTTCCACTGAAGTCAACAAGCCTGAGTTGATACACATCATTTGATCTTCCCTCAGGCTTTGCCTCCACCAGAAGCACATCCCTTCTTCCATCCCCATTAGGAGAAAAGGCTGGCCTGTCCACAGAAGGGACAAAGCGTGGCGGTACACTATCCACCTCAAGAAATCTCGGGGTACTCTGGGGATTCTGTCCATCCTCATAGAGAGCCACAGCCTGATAGCTATACACCCCATCCCTTAACCCCTCCGCAGGAACCCTGATCACAGAGAGCCACTGGTTCGTGGTAAGCCTGTACACTACCCTCTCATTCTCTCCCTTGAGGATAAACTCAAGACTCTTTATTCCGGCTGCATTCCCCTCAAGGAAAAAGGGGATATCTCTCTGCGCCCGGGGAGAAACAAAAGCCTGTGGGGTAGAGACAAAAAGCCTCTCTCTTCCTGTGCGTAGCGTCACCACAACATTCGTTTGCACACGGTGGCCAACCCTATCCTCAGCCTCTACCATCAGGGTATATCGACCCTCAGGGAGAGGATTAAGCCTTGCATCAAGCCCTGTCCATTCTATATCCCCTTGCCACTCAGAAGCCATTTTTCTGTCATAGAAGACCGCCCTTCCACTCTCGTCCATAATCGAGAGGGTCACCATATCATTGGAATCAGCCCTGAGAGCAAGGGTAAGAGGAAGTGTTCTCTGTCTTGAATCAGGAAGGGGCGAAAAGATGGTATAGGGCAACCGAAGTGAAATCTCTGGAGGGGTATTATCTAACACAAACTTCACAGGACCAGAGACGGGCTGATTACCACTTTCATAGAAGAGTTGAAGCCGTGCCGTGTACACTCCATCTGAAGCCCTTTTTCCCTCCTGATCCTTGCCATCCCAGACAAGAGAAGAGGGAAGAGGGGGTTTTCCCGTTTGTTCGCGCACCAGTTTTCCCTTCTCATCCTCAATAACAAGCCTCCAGTTGGTCAAAAGTTCCTGACTGGAAGCCTGTGGCGTGAAAAGAAGTACATCCCCTTTCCGTGCTGAAAAAGCCTCCTTTGAAGAAATAAGCGACACCTGTTCCATGGTTCGTACCAACCGCACAGGAAGAGAAACTGTAGCACTATTGCCTGCTTCACTCTCCACACTCACCACCACCTCATATATTCCTTCCGGCGCACGTCCATCTTGTGTTTTCCCATCCCACACAAGCGAAACTGGAAGTTCCCCTTCGTTTGTCCATACCGATTGAAATACCACCGATTTTTTTGTATCAGACACCATCATGGTAAGCCTGTCGCCGGGAAGCGTTTTGAGATTGGTTATCTGAACCACAAGGGTCTCCTGGATACCATCATCATTGGGAGAAAACACTGAAGAAGACGGGGAAAAACCCACCTCACGTTTAGCCGTATCAAGCACAATGGTTTGCCAGGGAGAAAGACTTTCATTCTCATTGAGATCCTTTGCCCGAATTCTATAACGATACTCCCCATCAGGCAAAGGTTTGCCCTCACTATCCCTTCCATCCCATTTGAGAGAGGAAGGAACCTCAAGCCCCTTATCGGGAGTCACAAGCCGTTCAAAAACCTGATTCCAGGAAAGCGTTCTGGTTTCAAAGGACTGCCAGCTTTGAAACTTTCGTACCACTGTATTTTTATTGTCCACAATCTCCACTTCCCAGCCCGAGAGTTTTCCATTGTCTGTGATGGGAAGAGAAATAACCGCCTCATCCTTGACTCCATCCACATTGGGAGAGAAAAAGACCGTCTGACTTGTTTGAATCACAGGGGGTCTGTCGTCATACTGACCCCACGCCACAGAAAGCATCACCCCATGAGACAGGGACGGTTTTGACTGCATCCCATACCAGAGCTGGACCTCCGTGTATTCTGAGGAAGGGGTTTTCCCCATACGCACCAAAAGATTGGTGCTTTTTCTATCAAGGGCAAAGCCTCCTCTCAAGCCTACCCCAAGGCTATACCCCCCTCCCACACCAAGACCAGCCTCGCCAAAAGGAAATTGATACCCACCCGACACTAAAAGAGTATCAAAAAGGGTATGTTTCATCCCCACACCCCAGCCCACAGAAAAAGGCACCACCGAGAAACCGACATCGCTTTGAAGCCTCATTTCATAATTTTCCACCACCACAGGAGAAAAACCTCCTCCGATGGCTATACCAAAGGGTTTCCAGGGAGTTCCTTCTGGTAAAAAAGCCCCCACCCCTATGTTTTTCAAGACAACCCCATAATCCCAGTGATAAAACCCAAACCCTTTTCCCTCTCCCCCTCTCTGGACCATTCCCACATCAACAAGAAAAAAGGTCTGATTATTGACCCACCCGGCATTTGCCTTGATCCCAAGCGAGAACCAGCGTGAAATAGCCCGAGCCCAGAGCATCTCTCCCGAGAGAAGAGAAAGCGTCGTATCATAAGAAAAACGTCCACCAATAGTCCCCAGAGGAAGCGGAAGTCCTCCTTCAACACGATACACCGCTTTTGCCCCCATACCCTCTAGAGAAAAAGCCGTATGCCACCTGGTGATGTTATAAAGTGCCGGGTTTGCCCAGGCCGACAAACTCTCATCACTCAACCCTGTATATCCTGTTCCCTGGGCATTTACTCCATAACCTAAAAAACTCGCCTCACTCCCTGCTGGAAGAGAAAGAGCCATTCCCAGAACAGGCAAACACACCCAGAAGAAGAGAAATATATTCCGCATTTTTCTACCTCCCGAAGAAAATCTCACTTCATTATAGAGAAAATCTCTCTCCGTTGCAAAGAAACGAAAGAAAGAAAGAAAGACAAAAAGAGACCCTTGCACGGGTGTTTTCTTCCCCTATCTGGGTCAGGGGCTACGCCCCTCTCCCCCGCTTTTTCCATTTACAAGGGCTTATTTGTCTTTTTTTGTTCAAAGGAATAGTTTTATTTATTACGTTAAGGAACATTTTTATACTATTTTTTGTTTTTTACTACTTTTTTGAGACCTTCGCACATTCGTGCAAAGGTCTCAAAAAGAGAATTCCCATCCTTTCTTCTCGCCCCAACCTTCATACTCCACAATGCCCCTTTTTGCACAACGTATGTGCAAAATTGTGCAAAAAATAAAATGAAACCGATTTCAATACTATTCCATTTTTATTCTACAAATCTATTTATTCAATAAAGAAAAAAATGTAACTTTTCCTTTTCGGGAAGAAAGCAAGACTTTGGCATAGATATTGCAAAATTGTTGTAGAATCTTCGAAAACCAGAGAATAAGGAGGGTTTATGAAGTAAGGTATGGTTTTTGGTAGTGGTAGGAATGTTCCTCTCTTTACCTCTTTTTGCGGGGGTGATGATGCAGGGCTTCTACTGGGACGTTCCCGCAGGTGGTACATGGTGGGATACCATGAAGAGCAAGGCGTATGAACTTCGGTATATGGTGGGAAATGGTACCAAGTATGGTATCAACCGTATCTGGTTCCCCCCTGCTTCCAAGGCTCAGGGTGGTGGGTATTCGATGGGGTACGATCCTCATGACTATTATGACCTTGGGCAATACTATCAGGATGGAACCACAGAAACACGGTTTGGTTCCGCTTCAGAACTCAGGTCTGCTATCTCTACCTTCCGCAGCTATGGGATTGATTGTATGGCTGACATCGTCATCAACCACCGTTCCGGTGGAGCCAGTGAGTATAACCCCTACACGGGTGGAAATACCTGGACTGATTTCCGCAATGTCGCCAGCGGCAAAATGAAATGGCAATACTGGGCATTCCACCCCAATGCCAGTTGTTCGTATGATGAAGGTTCTTTTGCGGGATTCCCTGATATCTGTCACAAGAATGCAACCGTAACCAACGACATCAAGACATGGCTTTTGTGGATGAAGAATGTGGCCAATGCTGGATTCCGCAGCTGGCGATGGGATTATGTAAAGGGTTTCTCTCCCACTGTGGTGAAAAACCTCAATGCCTGGACATCACCTACCTTTAGTGTAGGCGAGTACTGGGATGCCAATACCTCCACCCTTGACTGGTGGGCCAATGCCGCTAACTCTTCTGTGTTTGATTTTGCTCTCTACTATACCCTTCGCGATATCTGTAATAACAGTTCTGGTGGCGGATATCTCCCCAATGTGTTTGACTATAGCAAGAGTTTTGCTGCCAAGAACCCATTCCGTGCCGTAACCTTTGTGGGCAACCATGACACAGATGAGATTTATCGAGATAAGATGATGGCGTATGCCTTCATCCTCACCTACCAGGGATATCCATGTATCTGGTGGAAGGACTACTACAACTATGGATTGGCCACTGGTGGTGGAGCAGGCACCGGTTGGGGAAATGGTATCAAACAGCTTGTGTGGTGCCGTGAGAAACTCGGTGGCGGTGCTCCTCAGATTGAGATTCTCAAGAGTAACGATGGCGACTTCATTATCTACGGAAGCCGTGGATACTCCACCTCAAGCCCTGGATATATTGTGATCATCAATGACAATCCCACCCAGTGGAAGGGAGCCTGGGTCCAGACAGGCAATAGCTACCTCAAGGGCAAGACCCTCAAGGCCTATGCGTGGTCTTCGACAGTGAGCGGGCAGAACTATCAGCCAGCCAACAAGTACTGCGATGCCAACGGTTGGGTTGAGGTCTGGGCTGCTCCTCGTGGGTATGCTGTGTACTCGGTGGATGGACGTAAGCGTCGTTGAGTTCTCCTTCATCGAGCCCCTGCAGTAAGCAGGGGCTTTTTATTTTGATACCCTTCCTCTTTCCTTGACTTTTCATTGCCTTTCAAGTATACTTTTTTAAGTAAAACCAAAAAAAACAAAAAGGGTTTCTCTATGCCTATCTCCGAAACCGAACTCTCGATGGCTATCTGGAAACTGGAATATATGGGGGAGTCAAAATTCCCCTATCGTCTTCGAATTATTCAGGGCGAGAGAGTACTCCTTGCTTTACGAACACAGGACAAATGGCCTGGAGCCAAAGGAAATGCGTTCTGTCTTCCCGATGAAAGTAACCCGTTTCATGAAGGACAGGTCATTGAAGAAGTACCCGTGGTCTCCTTCCAAAGAATTGGAAAACGTCTCGTTGTTGTTTTAGATAGAATGAAAAATAAAAGGTGTGACTTCGTTTTCGTAACCAAATCATTCAAAAATAAACCAGGCACTTATGAAACCATTTTCTGGCGCACCCAGCAGGGAATCAAGGAAAGAAAACCAAGAGTTAAGCTTTCCGTCTACAAAAAAGGTGAATTCACCGTCTGGATAGATAAACAAGAAAAATACCCCTGGAGTTTTGGTTCTTGTTCTATTGAGAAGCATAGTCTGCCAGCAGGAGACTACGCTTTAGTCATAAACAATGAGATACTCGCACTGGTGGAAAGAAAAACTTTTCAAAACCTTCTCGCTGAGTTTAGACACCTTGCAGCCTTTCATCAAGCTTTAAGCGAATTAGAACGCTATCCCCATGCCGCCTTGGTCATTGAGGCCATCTATGCCGATTTTTTGAATCCAAAGAAACAAAGTTTCTATCCTCCTTCTTTCTGTGCCGCCGCTCTCGCAGAAATTCAAGCCTTTCATCCAAAACTCTCCGTAATTTTTGCTGGATCGAGAAAATTGGCCAACGAATGGACATATCAGTTTTTTCGGCTCTTATATGGTTGGAAAAACCAGCAAGTTTCCTCTCTTGTCGCAGAGCCAACAACGGTGTATTTGCCACGTGAAATCACTGGAAATTGTTACACTCAAATTGAGGGACAAATTCTCACTCTTTTGCCTTCATCTTTTACACTCAAAGAAGCCCACGAGGCTTTTCCCCAGATAAGCAAAGAAACCCTCAAGAAAAAGCTTAAAGAACTCTGCGAAAAGGGAATATTGTCTGTCAAAAAAGAAAAAAATCGTCTTCTCTGGACGAAAAATTTTTCTTCCTCCCCAAACTAAAAAAATACTAAGAGCATTGCACATTCGTCCAGCGCTCTCTGAATATTTGACATTCCCCTCTCTTTCCGTTAAGATAATACACCCTGAAAACAAAGCAACAGGAGGTGCACAGTGGTCGCTTTTGTTTTCCCCGGCCAGGGATCTCAGAAAGTCGGGATGGGCAAGGAACTTTTGGAAAAATACCCCTTTGCCCGAGAGATGTATGAAAAGGCGGATAACGTCCTCGGTTTTTCCCTTTCCAAACTCTCTTTTGAAGGACCGGAAGAAGAACTCACCAAAACAGAAAACGCCCAACCAGCTATTCTTACGTATAGTATTATCGCCCTCAAGGCTCTCACCGAGAAAGGCATTCAACCCGCGGTCGTAGCCGGTCATTCTTTGGGAGAGTTTTCAGCTCTTGTCGCCTCTGGCATGCTCTCCTTTGAATCTGCGGTCAAACTCGTTCGCAAACGAGGAGAACTCATGGCTCACGCCGACCCAGACAAAAAGGGGGGAATGGCTGCTGTCTTAGGTCTTCCAGCCGAGGTGGTTGAAGAGGTATGTGCCGAGGTTTCTCGTGAGGTGTATGTAGAGCCTGTCAACTACAATGCCCCTGACCAGGTGGTTATCTCCGGTCTCAAAGAAGGAATTGCGAAAGCCGAACCCATCCTCAAGGAAAAAGGAGCCAAAAGGGTGATTGTTCTCAACGTGAGTGGAGCCTTTCACTCTAAACTCATGGCAGAAGCCGCCACTCACTTCAAAAAGGTTCTGGATGAAACACCCTTTTCCAGACCAAACTGTCGGGTGATTTCCAACGTCACCGCCAGAGAAGAAGACGAAACCAACATTCGAGAGATGCTTTTCCGTCAAATCCAGAGCCCTGTGCGATGGGTAGAAAGTGTGAGGTACATGGAAAGCCTTGGGGTAAGTGAAATCGTTGAGGTTGGACCTGGCGCTGTCCTCACAGGCCTTGTCAAAAAGATTTCTCCCGCTCTTTCTGTGAAAAGCTGGGAACAATTTCTCTCTGAATAATCCAGGAATATGGAGGTAGATATGTCCAAAAATTACTACGATATCCATGATATCATGAAACTCTTGCCCCACCGATATCCCTTCCTTCTTGTTGACAGGGTTATGGAAGTCAACGAAAAGGGTGGTTGGGGATACAAAAATGTGACAATGAATGATGAGTTCTTCTTGGGACACTTCCCTGGTCAGCCCATTATGCCGGGAGTACTCATCATCGAGGGTATGGCTCAGTGTGCAGGGTTTATCGGTCTCACTCTTCTCAAACAGGAAGCCGACAAAAAGGGAGAGGTCTACAAAGATAAACTCATTCTCTTCATGGGAGTAAACAATGCCAAATTCCGAAAGCCCGTGCTTCCCGGGGATCGTCTCGAATACCATGTAGAGATTATCAAGTTCGGTGGTCGGATTGGAAAGTTCCAGGGATATGCAAAAGTAGATGGAGAACTGGTAGCCGAAGCGGAAATGATGGCCATGATCACCGATAGAGAACAGGCATAACCCCTTTTTCAGGAAAAGACTACCAAAACTGCCCGGCTTCTTTCCGGGCAGTTTTGTTTTGGGAGGGTCTATGACATCAAACGAAAAAAACGAAGTCGTCGTCTTAGTGGAAAACACCACCTATAATCCCTTTCTCTGCGCGAAGCACGGGCTTGCTCTTGGTTTTTCCCATCATGGAGAATGGATACTCCTCGATACGGGTCCGGATGGGTCTATCATAGAAAATGCCCGTCATCTTGGCTTCCCCTTAGAAAGAGTATCCCACCTTGTTCTCAGCCACGGGCATTATGATCACACTGGGGGGCTTGAAGCCTTTTCCCACAACCATTTGCTTCCCAAACTCTGGGCTCATCCCCTTGCTCAAAAGCCAAAGTATCGCTCTGATGGTTCTTTTATTGGCATGACGCTTCCTCTCGCTTTCCAAAACGTATGGACACCGGTAGAGAGACTCACCGAGATTCTCCCGGGATTATGGGTTCTTCCTCCAGCTGAAATCATTCATACCGATGATACCCACTTTGACAATCTCCTCGTTGAAGACAATGGCCAAAAAGAAGGTGATACCTTTGAGGACGAACTTTCTCTCGTTATCGACCATGGAGAGTCTATCAGCCTTTTCACAGGATGCGCCCATCGAGGGATTACCAATATCATTGAACAGGCCCTTCGCGTGTTTGACAAGCCCATTCAACTGGTGATGGGAGGTTTTCACCTGCGGCATACCCCTACAGAAAGTCGTCGGGTGATGATTGAACGTCTGAAATCCTATCCTGTCTCTCACTACGCCGTTTGCCATTGTACAGGTATAGAAGCATATCACGAAATGAAAACTTCCCTAGGGAAACGGGTAGAATACGCTTCAGCTGGTAGCCGCTTCCATCTTCTCCCCTGAGAGAGGAAGAGAAATACCATACACCTGCTCATAACGCTCTTTGAGATAACGGGCAAAGTAAACGGGTCGCAAGGGTTCTCCCGAAACACGCCTGACTAAGACCTTCGCCTCATATCGTCTCCCGTGATGATGGATATTCTCTCTCATCCACTGGAGAATCGGAGCAAAATCTCCCTTTTGCACCAGAGAAGGCACATCAAGCGTTCTCTGCAACGTGGCATACCACTGAGCCGCATAGAGATTCCCGAGAAGATAGGTAGGAAAATACCCAAAAGAACCATGAGCCCAGTGAATATCCTGAAGAACCCCATGGGCATCATCTGGTGGCGTAATCCCTAAGTACTCCCGATAGAGATCATTCCACAAAGCTGGCACATCAGAAAGACCCACATCCCCTCGAAAGAGTTTTTTCTCTATCTCATAACGCACCAAAATATGAAGACCATAGGTCACTTCATCGGCTTCGGTGCGAATAAGCGAAGGTTTCACCTCATTCACGGCTCGAAACATCTGTTCTGGAGTTATGCTATCGAGCAAAGGGGAAAAGATGCCCTGCATGGTTGGCCAAATCCACTGGATAAATTCAAAACTCCGTCCTATTTGATTCTCCCAGAAACGGGATTGCGACTCATGAATACCTAAACTCACCGCCTGAGCCAAGGGTGTATGCTCCCACTCCGGCAAAAATCCCTGCTCATAGAGACCATGACCGGCCTCATGAAGCACCCCATAGAAAGAACCCAGGGGATCATTCTCATCATACCGTGTCGTAAGTCGCACATCATCAAGCGCCAAAGTAGTAGAAAAGGGATGCGGTGAAATATCAAGTCGCCCACGCCTTGTATCGAAGCCTATCCGTGGAAGAATCCACTCACACAGGCTTTTTTGTTTTTCTATGGAATAAACGGCATGAAGGAAATCCTTCTGCGGTGGCCTGCCATACTCCTGAATAGCCTGGAGAGCGCCCTGCATGATAGGAAGCGTCTCAGAAGCAATGGGATCAAAATCCGCCTCTTTCAGATCCTCCTCATGAAGATCAAGAAAAGCATCATAGGCATTTGACCTTTCATACCCAAGGGCATACGCCTTCTGAAGAGAGAGATCAAAAACCTTCTGCAAAGAAGGAAGAAACACCATAAAATCCGACTTTCTTTTGGCTTCATGCCAGGCTCCAAAAGCCTCAGAAACAGCCGTCGCTAACGCTGTGGCAAGATCCGTGGGAATCTTCACCTCTTTGTCTCTATCCCTTTTGAAAACCTCAAGAATCCGTTTCTGGTCAGACGAAAGATCTTCTCGTTCTGAAAAAGAACTGAGTACCTCATCCCAGAAGGGATCGCACATTTTTTCATGCCAGAATTTCACAAAGAGGCTTATCTCCTCACTTCGTACCCTGGCACCACCCTCTGGCATGTAGGTTTCCTGATCCCAGGAGAGAAGGGCAAGTGTTTTCTCAAGAAGAGAAAGTTCCTTGAGTTTCTCAAGAAGAGTAGACCATGCTATCATAAAGACTCCTTTTCGCTCTCTATTTCAGAACAAGAGACTTCTGGGAAGTTCTTTTTCTTTCCGCTATCGACAACTTCCGCCTCTCGGGATGCCTTCTCCCCTTTTCTCAAAGAGTTTTCTGCCGTCTTTACCTGATTCTCGGTGCGGTTTATTATACGACATCTCAGGAGAAAAATCAATGCTTGTCCGGAGTGTCCCCCTCAAGAGAAAAAATCTTCTTTCAAAATATCTTCTCAGCCTCTCAATTGAGAAAACTCCAGTCCACATAAGGCTGTGAAAACATCTCCGATGACAGAAGCCATTCTGCCCATGCCCTTTCTCCCTCCGAAAATGTCCTTCCAAACACCGCCCGATATTTCTCATCAATAGCCGAGGCGGTATCCGTATATTCAAGGCTTCTTAAAAATCTTGCCATTTTTTCTTTTTCTCCCAAAATAAACCAGTGGTAGTAAATAAAAGAAGCGGCTATATGGTAATAGTTTCCTATGGTGGGGCTTTCATGACGACGCATGAGAAGAGACACAACATTACATCCCCCTGGAGAGATACCACAACCCTCAAGGTATTGACGAGCCACAAAATTCACATTCTGTTCCCGGTAATCATAATTTCCCTCCTTCTGAAAACATTGGGCCACCCCCTCATTGAAAACCCAATTACTGATAATCACAAGCATATGGATAATCTCATGGGAAGACGCACAATCCCAGGAGTCAAAGATCTCTCCTCGCCACGGAAAAGCCCACAACGCCGAACGAGAATTCCCTGTAAAAGAAATGGCATAATAACGAATCTTTGGTTTCTGAAGCTGTGGCTGAAAAGGAGCAAGCAGATTGGTCAGATATCGATAGTATTTCTCCAGTTCCTGAGTCCTGTCTATGGGAAAAGGCCCATAGTATTCAAAGTGTTCACTTACAAAGACAAAACGTCTCCACAATGGTTTCTTTATACCCTCTTTTAAGGGACGCTTCCAATTGAATGTCCCTCCGTCTACTTCTACCGAGGAAGCAAAGGGATCTATCATTCCCATACCATCGGCATTAAAATAATAGAATATCTTTTGGCTATCTGCAAAAACAGGCACCCGAAAATACCAGAAATGATTTGTTTTTGCCCGAGGCTCTATTGTCAGCGCAAACCTCTGTTCCTGAAAATAAAGGTAAAGAACCACATTCGTGTGGTAGGTGGAATGAAAAAGAATAGTAGCCTCTTGTATTTTCTTTTCTTCTTCGGAAAAAACAAAAGAAAATCCTAACCATAGCAACACTACCATTTTTGTTTTCAAGCTTTTCATCCAGAATCTCCTTCCACAAAATCTCTCCCCCTCACCACCACCCATTGGTCCATCGCGTCACATACGCATCAATATCCTCCCCCCAGAAATAACTTGTATCCACCACACCCCGATGATCCGACCCTGTTCGCCAGAGAACACCATCGGCCGTCACCACAAGACTATGAAGATACCCACACGTTACCTCCTCAGCATTCGAAAACACCTTCGTCCAGTTCGTCCTCGCATTCGTATCCCCTGTCCCCAACTGCCCATAACGATTGTCCCCAAAACCCCACACCGTCCGATTACTGAGAATCACCAAACAGTGAAGCGGTCCCCCTGATATCTTCCACACATTCGAAAGCACCACCACCCACCGATTCGTCCCAAACAAGTCCCCCGTCGCCCACAATCGCCCATCACCCCCAAGAGCAAGACTGTATTTCTTGCCCCCTGCCGCATCCACAATATTCGACAACACCGCATGCCAGCGGTAACCAGCCTCCCGATAGTCCCCCTTTCCTATTGCCCCCCAGCGGTTTCTCCCTGCCACCCAGAGAATATGATTACTTTGAATAGCATAACTCGTCCAGTATCCCGCCCGAATTTTCATCACATTGGTCAAAACCTGAAACCATTCCCCATACCGTTTTCCTTCCATCTTATTCAACGCTGGTAATACACCGTATTCTCCCTCCCCCACCCCCCATGCACTCCCATCGGGTCTCAAAACAAGCGTATGGAACCCCCCAAAGGTTACATCCACTACATTGGACAGGGATACCATCCACTGCGTGACATACCATTTCCCTACCTTCTTCTCATCAACTCCCAGAAGAAAAAGCCTCCCCGCCTTGACATACAAAACATTATTCTCAGAAACAAGTGCACGAGTGGTCAACCCTCCTGCCAGTCTTTTACCCCTCGATATCGTCAAAGTCCATTTCACGTCTCTCATCTCGTCATCACTGATATCATAATCAAAAATACCCTTATACCCAAATTCCCACACACTCCCATCCCTCAAAATAATACCACTCCACTCATAACCAGCTGCCACCTGGCTCACAGGTGCAGGGGCAACAGTTGTTTGTTGATAATTCTGCCTGATTTCTCTACCACTCTCCTGACCATAAAATCCCTTTACGATACTCACCCCCATCACAAAAACCATCAACCACTTTATTTTCATACTCTCTTGCTCCTTTTTCTTTCTCTCAGATCCGCTGTGTCTTCATTTATATTCCTATATCAGATTCATCAAGTCTTATTATCTTCCACTTTTGTCCCCTTTTCTCAAAAAAAACATACAATGTGGGTCTCTTTTGCTCCGGAGCTATCTCATTATACCACTCCCGAATATCATAAGAGGCCGATACCCTTACAACAAAAGAAGAACTTTTTTCTTTGCCAACGGAAGAATCTATGCTTATCTTGAAATCTACTTTTTCACCCAGAGAAGCCTGTTCTAAAAGCGCCCAGTAACTCCAGAAAAAGAATCGCTCGAATTTTTTCATCATCACATCCTTCGCTGTCTTCCTTATTTCTTCATACAATTGGCCATCACTATGAGAGCGCAAAAAATCATAAAGTTCTTCAGAAGAGCGTCGAAAAATACAAAAATTCAACTCATCAATCAGATCAAAAAGCTCCCTGTCAAGAGGTTTCTCCTTCCGATCCAGCATCCCCAAATTCGATAAACATTTTTCTATCTCCTCCTGCGTATAATAAAAAGGATAACCCAGATAGTAGTCCTCATAGTAGTCCTGTAATTTTTTCTGGCGATAGGGCTGTGTCAAACGCCCTATCGCCTCCTCCCTCTCTCCCCTTTCTGCGTAGCAAGCCCCAAGAAACAAAAGAAGAAAAATACAATACCATCCTGTTTTCATCGTTCGTTGCCTCCCAAAATACAAAAATTTTCTCCTCTTTTTCCCTCTTTAAATTTATTTTCAGAATCCACTCGTCAACAAAACGACTATCTTTGCAGTTAATTTCACCACCCCCTCTATACCCCCCTCCCATGACTGAACCCCACTATAAGCCTGATCGTAATACCTTTGTACATAGACCCTTACCCATGTATCCACAGAAAAGGCTAAATTCCACCAAAGAAAAAAGGCTTAAAAAACCATCGTTTTTTCATAGAAAAACCTCTCTTATTTTGCCTTTATTTTACAACAAACAGAAAAAATGTCAAGTAGAATAAGAACTTCCCCCTTTATTGCAGGGGCTTCAACCCCGCTCCCCAAAAAAGTTGCCTTTTCTCCCCATTCTCATTATACTCCTCTCAGAAAAATCCTATGGAGAGAAAATGCAGAGAAGAAAGGTTTTCTTTTTTCTCATAGGCTGTATGACTCTCACAAACCTCACCTACCCTCTCACAAACCAAAAAGAATGGCCACTTCCCCGCCCTTCCTCCAAAGGAAAAATCTCTGTAGAAGAAGCCATCTTCCAAAGAAAAGCCTGCAGAACATACCAGAAGACCCCTCTCTCCCTCGAAGAGATCTCCCAACTTCTCTGGGCCGCAGCAGGCAAAACCATCGATGGCATCACAGGTCCAACTCGTTCCCATCCCTCGGCCGGGGGACTCTATCCGGTGGAAATATACCTGGTGGCGGGTAACATTCTTTCTCTCCCTCAGGGAATCTACCATTACCAGTGGTGGAATCACTCCCTTTTCCTCCTCAAAGAAGGAGACTTTCGTCCCATCCTGTCTCAGATGGCGTTGGGTCAACAAGCGCTTGTCTCTGCCCCGGTGGTATGTATTTTCACCGCCGTTTATGAGAGAACCACCAAAAAATATGGCAAACGCGGGGAACGTTATGTCCCTCTGGATATAGGAGCATCGGCGCAAAATATGTCTCTGCAAGCAGAGGCTATCGGCCTTGGAAGTGTGTGGATTGGTGCCTTTGATGAAGAAAAAGTGAAAAAACTCCTCGAAACCCAGGATAGAGAGCCTCTTCTTCTCCTGCCACTCGGAAAACCCGCAAGATAAAAAACTTTTCCTTCTCCGCCTCTCAATGCAAAAAATTTTTTCTCTTCTCTTCAGTTTCTTTACCCCTTTGCCGTAAAAAACAAAAAGGATAAAAAACATAAAGGGGGGGTCTATGTGGAGGTCAATAGCCCTTATAGGGTGTTTTCTCTTTTCTCTGTCTTCTCTCACATTTTCCCAGAATCTCGCCGTTCTTTACTTCTATCGAGCAGATCCTGTACGAAATGTAAGTGGTGCTGATATCTTCATGGTGGACCACATCGCCACTAATGTGATCCGTCTCACCAGAAAATACGAAATTGTAACGAGAGAAACCATTGGTGAGTATCTTCTGAAACGCGGTATCACCAATGCCCCAACCAATGTAACCCCTGCTATGGCACGGGAAAATGCCTCCAACTGGGGATTCAGTGATGTGGTAGAGGTCACGTTCTCGCCTGCTCCAAAAGCAAAATCGTTTGAAATTACCCTCCGGATATGGAATGCCCTTGAAAAACGTTACATCCGAGAAGAAAAAATCCCCGCCCAGAGTGGAAGGGATATTTTTGGGGCACTGGATCCGATGAGCCTTGCCTTAGCGGAAAGTCTCACAGGAAAACGTCTTGGCTTTGGAACCCTGCGGGTAGCCACCACTCTCAAAGACTCAATCATGTACATCGATGGCATTGAATACGAAACCTCTTCTATCATGATGGAAAACGCCATTGCTGGACTTACCCATTCCGTTATCATTGGTTACAGAAAAAACAATACCTTCGTAGGCCTCTATACCAATAATTTTGAAATCAAGGACGGATTTACCTATGATCTCACCTACCATCACGAAGAGTGGGTAGAGGTGATCGACCTCAGAACAAACACCAACCGTATCCCCAAAGGGGAATATCGCCCCGCTGCTACAGGACAGACTTCTCTCCATATAGGGCCATCGCTACGGATTGGCAATATGAGCCTCGTCTGGGCCGGAGCCTACCTCACCTGGCAAAGCCTTGTCTTTGACCTTTCGCTTGGTTATACACCCCGTATAACAGGCATGGATGCAGGCAACGTATATATGCATACCATTGGACTTCAGAGTACTCTTACTCTTCGTCTTTTTGACTATGAAGAAAGTCTCTGGAACACTGGTCTGTGGTTATCAGCAAGTGAGTTTGCCGGCGTCTATCCCTTCTTTGTCTTTTACAACAAAGGCTGGCCTGTCTTTTCAACAGGCCTTGTGGTTTCCCTGAGGTGGGGTTTCAGCTGGGTTCCATCGTGGCTTCGATCGCTTGAAATCGATGCAATGGGTGGCATGGCTTTTGCCGGGAACCTCTATCCTTTGATAGGTTTTAGCATCCGATATTAAAGGGGGAAAGTATGAAAAGGGAAAAATACATATATATCTTTACTATCTTTTTGGCTATGATCGTAGGGAGTTGTTCTCTACTTTTAGGTCCTCTCTCCCGACTGAGTCTTGAAGCCCTCACAAGCGGCGAATGGAAATGGGAATGGGTAGGAGAGTGGAGCGGGTATGAAATAAACTTTAATTATCCTCGTTCGATAAAAACTTATGTACTCGGGGTAAACGAAAAGCCAGGCTTTGCAGTATATTACAATTTTTACGTTACTACTCTTGTTGGATGGTATATTCATATTACACCTAAGGGAGAACTTCAAGAAATAATGCATGAAGTTGGCACTTATAACTATCCTCTTTCTGATCCTCTTCACTGTTATGTAGATCCAGAGCAAAAAGAGGTCACCGTGTTTGGAGCTAATATCACTAATTCTAGTATCTCCCTCTATGGAGGTGTTTTTTCCTACAATCTCATAAACAATTCAAGAAAAGGGGTTTGGGTTGGTGCTGCTCCGGATGCTGCTTATCTATTGCGTGCTATCCCTGTTGGAAAAACTCTCTTTTTCCAAACCAACAGTTATTCCGTCGCAAAATGGAATATTGAGAGTGGAGATCTCCAAATCTTCCAGGGATGGGGGTCCACCCTCAAAAGCATTTTCCCCATAAAGGCAGACAAAGCAGAAAACGCCCTCCTCCTTTTCATTACCAATGATACGTACGCAACAAACTACGCTGCCTTTTACGATCAGACAGGAAATGAAAAACCAGAGATGCGAATGAGCTTCATGGGATGGGTTGGTAGCAACTGGATAGGAACTGTCGGAGAAAAAGGTGTTTATATGCTCATCAGCCCAAAGTATCCCTACAATATCTATCACCTCTTTGCCTTTCAAAATGGCTCATGGGAAGACAAAGAAACCAAAGAGGTAGTGGTACCCGCGATTGACAAGGTCCTCGGAATAGATATCATGGCTATCGGAGGCATTATTGCAATTGCCTGGCTCGTAGAACCTACCACAGTGGTTGTTTCTTTCTATGAAGAAACCAAGGACTCCCTCACCAAAATCTCAGAAAAAACGCTTTCCGTTTCCCCAGAAAAGGGAAGTATAGAAGGTATAAACCTTTTCTACGACAGGGCAGGACACAGGCTTTTCTTGGGGGTTTTGCACGCTGTGCCCCCTGATAACCATGTGGGCGTTTCCTACTTCTGGCTACCATGGTTGTAAAGATCCTTTCCACCAAAAATAAAGTCCTTTCAATGAAGGAAGCTTTCCAATACTCTCAAAAAGACGTAAGATCTTTTTTCTCCAGGGAAAAAGTTTAGAAAAAACCTCGCTATTCCCATGTTTCAGCAACCAAGCTGAAACATGGGAATAGGTAAAAAAATCCCCCCTCCCAAAAAGAAAAGCCTTCTTTTTCCCTGGTGGAGAAAAAGAAGGCTTGGAAAAGAAGAGACACATCTCTCTATTTCAAAGACAAAACATAAGCATCCTTCCCCACCGGACTCTGTTTCAGACGAGCAAGGGCACTCTCGGCCTCTGTCTTGGAACCATAGCTCCCCACTCGAACACGATAATAGGTTGTCTCGTTGATGGTTGTTTCCACAATATAGGGTGAAAATCCTGCCTGACGAAGCTGATTTTCCACAGCCTGCGCTTTCTCCAGTGAGGTATGAGCCGAAACCTGGATAGTAAACGATCCCACGCCAGAGGTTCTTCCCTGCACAGAAGGAGTGGAAACAGGCTTTGTTGCCTTGTTTTCTGAGGGTGAAGACACCTTTGGTTTTGCCTCTGTTTTCTGCTGAGAGGGTTTGGGCGAGGTATTTTCAGTCAGGGAGGGAATAACAGGTACTTCTGCCACCGGCGAAGGGGTAGATGAAGCTACTGGCGTTTGCTGAACGACTTCCTGGGCCTGCTGAACAGGCAGAGATTGCTGTTTCAGGGCTATCTCCGTTTTCTGTTCCTCAATCTTTTCAGCAAGGAGAGCCTGTTTCTCCTTCTGCACCTGAGTAATCTCTTTTTCCTTTATGTTCCCCAACCAGTACCCTAAAAGAAAAGCAAAAACCCCAAAAAAGACAAAGATAGCGCCTACCCATACAAGCTTTTCATCAATATCAGAGGATGAGGCAAGTGACTTTTTATCCTCCTCAACACGCTTTTGGGTAGAGGTCTCAAGAGGTTTTGGGCGAGAAGACGATTGATACGTACGAGATGGTTTATAATCCTGAATCCCACTGGAACGCAACTGAGAAGATTCCTCTGGAGCGATAAAATCTTTATCAAAAAGATCCATGATATCTACATCTGCCATAAAGTCCTCCTTCTTCACTTTTCTTTTTTCGGCATTTTCTCAAAAAGAATAAGGGCTTTTCTCGCAAGAATGTCTTTGAAAGACTCTTTTGGATGGATCTTCTAATCCTCAGGGGCTATCACCATATTTCAGCAAAACCTCCCCTTTTTGCTGAAACAAGGGAAGAGCTTCCCCCCATACACAAGACGAGACCTTTGCACGAATGTGCAAAGGTCTCAAGAAAGTAATAAAAAACAAAAAAACAGTATAAAAGTATACCTTTTTATAATAAAAAATCCTATTTGTTGGATAAAAAAGACAAATAGACCCTTGTAAACAGAAAAAACGGGGTTTCAGGGGCGTAGCCCCTGACCTAAACAGGGGAAGAAAACACCCGTGGAAGGGCCTCAAGACTATTTCTTCTCAAAACTCTCATACAACTTTTGAAGTTCTTCCCAGGAAACCCCAAGAAGTTCCATCTGCCGGAAAAACTTAGGACACTCCCGGTGAAGAAAGGTTTCCCTCTTGAGACGAAGAACCTCCTGATACCCATTCTCAGAGACAAAAAAACCAATCCCCCGTTGATTCACGATAATACCCTGATTTTCTAAATACCCATAGGTTTTCACCACGGTATTCGGATTCACAGAAAGCTGACTGGCCAAATCCCGAATGGAAGGTATTCTCTCTTTCGGTTTCCAGACCCCCTTCAAAATATTCTCACAGACAAGATCCGCAATCTGAAGATAAATCGCCTGCTGAGAATCAAACTCCATGAGTAACCTCGTATCGTACAAATCGCCGATAGGCCAGACCATACGCCACGAAAGCAGAAAGATAAAAGAGAACTCTTCCGGTCCAGAAAAGAGAATCAAAAATTCCCTTCGCTAAAGAAGGTGGTACCACTCCTTTTGTCGAATATAGGACAATCCCATTCCAGGAAACCACTGTCCCGAAAAGAAATTGAAGAAGCGGCGTAGAAAAAAACGAAAGAAGAAACGACACTCCAAACAAAAGCAAGGTAGTTTTCACAAAGGCAAGATGAGAAAACACGACAGAACCCCAGAAAAACCACGCCTGCAAGACAAAAAAGAAAAGATACCAGTGCCAGAGCCATCCATAAAAAGGAAAAAACACAGGGATAAGCGTCCCCGTGAGATAGTAAATAATCAGCATGGTGAAAAGGGAATACAGAAAAAGCACTACAAAACCCACCAAAGGATATACAATGACAGAACCCAAAAGCTTACTCACAAACTTTTCCACAGGACTGGCTGGCAACAAAAGATAAAATCCCTCCCCCTGCGTATGAAGATCTGAAAAAGCGAGCGAACTCAAAAAACACCATACCCCACCTAACAAAAACATATCCAGCCCAAGATAAAAAGTCACCTGAAGATCCGCCGGGAAAAGAGACCTAAGCCATCCCATCCCAAAAGAGAAAACCAGAAGAAGAAGCGCGAGAAGAAGCATCACCCATACCCACCGCCGAAAAAAAAGCCTCACATCGATCAGAAAAAGATGCCATATCCGCTTAAGACTCATACCGTTTCTCCTTCAATTCCCGGAAAAAAGAGACCTGTCGAACACTGGCCTCAAACAAAAAAGAGAGTGGGATCTGGGTATCCTCCCCTCCTTCCCGCCGCAGAAGAACCTGATACCCCCCAAGCGCCGGTTCAGCATAGAGAGCCTGTTTCACCAGTGCCTCATCTGTTGTCACCGTATAGGTAAACAAGCGTTGACACTCTTCCATCGTCGCAGAAAAAATAACCTCTCCATAATGAAGAATAATCACCGCATCCAAAAGGTTCTCCACCTCTTCAATATGATGAGTAGCAATGACCAAAAGCTGACTCTCATCAACCGAAGAAGCTATATGCCGTCGGAGAATAGACTTGGTGGTAATATCAAGGCCATTCGTCGGTTCATCCCAGAGAATGACCTTCGCCTTTGTGGCTAAAGAAAAGGCAAGATAAAAACGCTTCAAATACCCAAACGAAAGCTTGGCTAAAAACTCATAAGGATTAATATCAAAGGTTTTGGCTAAGGTATGAAAAAGTTTCGTGTCAAAAGAAGGATAAAGCGGGGCATACAGATCAAGAAACTCATAAACCTTCAACGGGGGAAGATACGGTTTTTCCGGCACATACGAGAGATTTTGTAAATACGAAAGCGGACGTTTTCGAATATCCAGCCCATTTCCCTTTGCCTCGCCATCAAAACGCTCAATAAGCCCCGCCATCAAACGAAGAAGGGTGGTTTTGCCTGCTCCATTATGGCCCAAAAGCCCATAGACATGTCCAGGCACTAACGTTAGATTTACATCCTGCAAGAGAAAATTTTGCTTCGGCAAATGATAACGAACATCTCTGAGTTCAACCATTTCCTTTCCTACTGTTCTATTTCTGTGGTACACTTACAGTATAGCGAAGAGCTCTGTTTTTGTCAAGAGAATTGTGAAGGACTTACCTGCAAAAACTCCACCAATTCTTCCCACGAGAGATGGGCAAGAAAATCCGCATTGCTCGTCACAAGCGCCTGAAAAAGAGCCTTTTTTCGCTTCTGGAGCAAAAACATCTTTTCTTCTATAGTCCCCTCTGTAAAAAGCCGAAACACATGAACCGTCTTTTTCTGACCAATGCGATGAACCCTATCAATGGCCTGTTTCTCCACCGAAGGATTCCACCACGGATCCAGAAGAATCACCGTATCTGCTCCCGTGATCGTGAGTCCCGTTCCCCCGGCCTTTGTAGAAATCAAAAAAACAGGCATCTCTCCCTCATTAAAGGTATCCACCAGATCCACCCGATTCTTTGTCCGACCATCAAGATAGAGTAACTCAAGCCCCATCATTTCCAGTTCCTTTCTCACTATCTGCAAGAGCTCTACAAACTGACTGAAAATAACTACCCGATGACCACTATCCAGGGCCTCAAGCACAAGTTCCCTTACCGCCCGCATCTTGATAGGTTCTTCCTCTGGAGAAAAACCCACCAGAGCAGGATGAAGACAGATCTGACGAAGTTTTGTTAGCCCCGCTAAAAAATGCATAAGGCCTTTCTGAGAAGACGATCTCCATTCTCTTTCACAGGAGAGCCTGATAACCTCCACCGTTTGAAGGTAGAGGGCTTTCTGACTCTCAGTGAGATCCAGCCACACCTCCTGCTCGATCTTCGGTGGAAGTTCTGCAAGCACCTCTTCTTTGGTACGACGAAGGACAAAAGGCCTCACAAGATTTTTGAGTCTTCGACTGGCCTCTTCCCTCTCTGAAGCCACAGGGCTTTGAAGCGGAATTTCAAAGGTTTTTGAAAACCAGCTGTGACTTCCCAAAAAACCCGGCATCAGAAAATCAAAGATAGTCCACATTTCCGTGATGGTATTTTCGATCGGTGTCCCTGTGATAGCCAACCGATGATGCGCCTGCAAAGCCTTGAGGCTTTGTGTACGCTTGGCTTTCTTGTTTTTGACATGCTGGGCCTCATCCAAAACACAAAGATGAAAAACCTGCCTATGATAAAACTCCCTATCCTGATGAAGTAAACTATAGGAAGTGATAAGAACATCATACTCTTCGACTTGTTTTTGTTTTTGCCTCCTTTTCTCTAAAGAACCATCCATCACCAAAAAACGAATCTCCTGTCCTGCAAACTTTGTGATCTCCTTTGCCCAGTTGTGCATGAGAGCAGAAGGACAAACAATAATACTCTTGCCATTTCCTTTGATAGAGAGAAGAAACGCAATCATCTGAAGCGTCTTTCCAAGACCCATCTCGTCGGCAAGAAACCCACCAAAATGATAATGATACAAAAAATGAAGCCACCAATACCCTTCCTTTTGATAGGGTCGAAGAAAAGGCGCCACCTTTTCTGGAATGGGAATACTTCTATCCAGCACCTCTCCCTGAAACGGAAGATCCTGATACGAAGAAGGAAGATGAATTTTCATCTCCCACGACTCTTTTGCCTTTCCCACGATATCCTTCAAAAGAAAAATATGAGAAGGATGAAGTCTCACTTTTCCCTCTTCCTTTCTCAAAAACCAGGCATCCTCCAGTTGCGAAAGCCAGCCCCGTTCATCAGAAGAAAGCGAGAGATATCCCTGCCCCCGCTTCACATACCCATACCGTACCAGATGGGCTCTTTCCTCAGGGGTGAGAACACGTCCCTCAACACTTACGGAAAAATTTACCTCTAACCAGTCCATACTCCCCAGGGGCACCACCTCAAAAACCACCTCTTCAAACCTTCCTCTTTTCCACGGGGGGATCAATGTTACCAGTGGTTGAATCCGATCAAGATACTCCTCAAAAAGGGTTTTCATATCATGGGACTGAATGGTGTGCTGTTTTACCTCCCCTAAAAATCGGGAAAAACTTGCTAAAGTTATGTCAGTGATGGTATGAAGTTTTTTATACCCTTCACTCATCGGAGAGAGAAACCACACCCTTTTTTTCTTTTGAAAAAGAAGACGTTTTCTCTGAAGAATGGTTTGATGAATCTCATCATGACGCAAAGGGAAACGTTCCCCCTCTATCACCACCCAGAAAACCACCTCGAAAAAGCCCTCCTGCAACTCATGAAGTTCCACCTCTACCGTTACATCAAAAATCTCCTGGACCTCAGGAAAAGACAAGGCAAAATGCTTTTTGAGAAGAGAAGACATTGGAAGAAGTTTGTCCACCATCTCTATATCAAGGGGAATTTTTCCCTCCCGAAAAAGAAGAGAAAGCTTCTCCTGAGAAAACGGAGAAGCTATAGGACGGATCACGTGGTTTTCAAGCACAAGAGGAATAGTAGAGGTGAGAAGAAAGGCCCCTTTTGTCTGATTTATAGCCTCAAAGGGGTCAAAAGAGATCGCTCCTTTCCAGACCACATATTTCTTCTCATACCGATAAAAAGGGTGGGATGTATACTGACACAACAGTTCCAGAAACCACCCTTCAAAAGGGGGAAAAAGCGAAAGTTTCCCCAGATTCTCTCTGTGATCAGTATTCCAGCTATAGGCGAAAAACGTCTTGAGAAAACTATACTCTTCTACAGAAAGCCACTCCTCAGAAAGAAAAAAAATCTCCCACTCATCCTTCTTGTCTAACAAAAAGGAAAGATCCTCCGAAGTCTTGAGATGCACATCAAGCCTTTCCACCGTATGCTGGGCTATTATCCAGTCAAGAGAGAGAAAAAAAGATCTTTTCTTCACCATTTTCCCCTTCTGTCATCATACGGATGGAAAAAGCATTTGTCAAGAAAGACCCGCTGAATTTTTTGAAAAAAATCTCGTTACCAGCTATACTGTACCTACTCAAGCAACCAAGGAGGAAAATCGTATGAGAATGCTTGTGGGTATGATTTTTGTTTGTCTGGTAAGCATGGGGTGGGCTGAGGCCGATGCGAGTATTATCCTTCACGAGAACACTCTCAACAAGTTTCTTGCGGCGGTGGGCCCAGTGCAGAAGACAGAGAACTTCTCCATTAGTAGTATCAAAGGGCAATATCGCTGGCTTGTTCAAAACCCCCGTCTCAAACTTCTCCCCGGAAAGGCCCGATTTGAAGCCGATGTCACCGTCTCTCTTGTTTCCCCCTCTCTCAGTTATTCTACCCCTGCCTATGGAGAGGTATCCGTTGTTTATGATAGTGTTTCTAACCGTATCAACATCAAGGTGGAAAAGGTGGCTTTTGAGGTGGCTTTTACTATCCTTGGAAAACGCATCCGCATTGCCGAAGTGGATATCTCAAAGTTTTACCAGATCGCTTTCGGATTCCCTGGACCAAAACCATTTGAAGCCGTTGTGGATGTGGCTATGCCCGACGGCTCTAAAAGACCCATCAAGATCGAAACCAAACCTGTTCTCGCCATCGAAGAACAGCGTATCGTGGTGGGCTCAGAACTGGTTTATACTCCCATGAGATAATCTTCGGGAGATGGTTGTTTCAGCCTTTCAGAAAGCTTGGCCAATCTCTTGAGATCTGGATCAAGGAAACAATCGCTGGTTGTCTTCTTGGAGAGAATAAAAAGCTTCTCAAAATAGAGGGCATCTGAGAGAGACGCCGTCTTGTAGAGAAAGACCTCCAGCGGAAGAATAACCTTGCGGGTTTCGACATATTTGAGAGCATGAAGGGCTTTCTCATGCTGTGGAAGCTTCTCCTGAGTCGTGGCGGAGATGTTTCCTCCCAGCGTGATGGTAAATTCCCTCCCCGCTACCTCACAGATATGTTCTACCGTTTCCCAGATCACCTCACTATCAGGCGTTACCTCTTCATCAAAGAAAGAAGCACTGAGGTCTGTTCTTCCAATGGTGATAGCATCAACAAATCCACGAGACACATCTAGGATCTTCTCAAGCTGCGCCACCGCCTGTTTCGTTTCAATATTGATGGCTATATGATGAGACTTCTCTGCAAAAACACTTTCATAGGCATCCCGAAACTTCTTCACCCCAAAAGGAGATTCCACCATCGGAGCAATAATCCCATCCACACCCAATTCCATACAGTCTCTCATATCTCGTACCGCCTCCACCCCTCCAATCTTGACATGAAACGGAACGCCTGCTTGAAGGGTGAGTCGCCTGAGTCTCACCATATCCTGATAACTTGCCCCTTCCGCCTCAAATTCAGCCTTTATTCCACGAATGTGATAAAGTTCCTTGAGAAGAATCAGAGATTCTAACATTTCTTTTTCGATAACCATCATATATGCCTCCTTGCCCCTATGTATCTTTTCGTATAAAATCCAAAAAAAATGAGTGTTTTCCATGTTTTTTCTTCGTGTTTTGTTTTCTCTCTTCTCGTTAGGAGAAAACCACCATGCAAAAGGGTTTAGAAAGGAGATAAAAAGGGGCTAAAGAAATGCCAAATAAAGGTATAAACAAAGCTATTTCCTTGTTTCAGCAAAAATGAGTTGTTTAGCTGAAATAAGGGAATAGCCATACTTTCCAGTCTTCTGCTTCAGGTAGAAAACCGCATAAAATCGACAATTTTTTCTCCCCATCTCCCTCAAAAATTGCAAGAAAAAAATTTTTTCTCTATAATATATCCACTCTAATGAGGAGGTTCTCATGTCAGGTCATAATAAATGGGCCAACATCAAACAACGAAAGGGTGCTCAGGATGCCAAAAGAAGCAGTCTCTTTTCCAAGTTGGTGAAAGAGATTATTATCGCCGCTCGTGCTGGTGGCAATCCTGATACCAATCCCAAACTCCGTGTGGCTATTGACAAGGCCCGTGATGCCAACATGCCCAAGGACAATATTGAAAAAGCCATCAAACGTGGAACAGGAGAGATAGAAGGGGCAACATACGAAGAATTGGTCTATGAAGGATACGGTCCTGGTGGTGTTGCCGTGATTATGGACATCACCACAGATAACAAGAATAGAACCGCCGCCGAAATTCGCAAGATTTTCTCCAAACACAATGGTAACCTTGGAGAAAGCGGTTGTGTGGCATGGATGTTTGACAAAAAGGGATTCATCGCCATCCAGGCTGCAGGGGTAAGCGAAGAGGAAATCATGGAAGTAGCTCTTGATCTCGGTGCTGATGATGTCCGCTTGGAAGGGGACGTTTATGAGATCTATACTCCTGTGGAAAATTATGCTCAGGTATTAGAAGGGCTGAAAAAGAAATATACGGTAACCTCTTCAGAGATCGGCCGTTTTCCCAAGAATACCATGAAGCTCGAAAAAGAAGACGCTATGAAACTTCTCAAACTCATGGATGAACTGGAAAACCACGATGATGTTCAGAATGTCGCTTCCAATGCGGATATTGAGGACAGTGTGTTAGAAGAGTTTGCCAACAGTTAACCATGGGCAATCTTGTCCTTTTTACCAGCAACTGCTTTGGAGAAGACAGAAGTGCAGCCCTTATTGCCCGGGAACTGAAGATCCTGCTGGAGAAGCGTCAGTCAAGTTATCGGGTAATGGGGGCTTCTCTTATCAGTGAGGGAAAAGATTATACCTCACGAGGTATAGACCTTCTTTTCTCTTCCTATGTTCCTCCTTCGGGAGGATTTCCCACCCACAGCCTACGAGGGCTTTTTGCTGATCTCTTTTCGGGAAGTTTCACTGCCATTTTTCAGTTTGTCAAAACCCTGAAATCCCATGCTCAGGAAACCAAACTCGCTATTGTGGTAGGAGATGTAGCGCTTCTTTTCCTTACCAGACAGGGACTTCCCGGTGTTCCCATCGTCTTTCTCTCTCTTCCCAAGTCAGATTATATTGCTCCTCATTACGCCATTGAAGAATGGTATATTACCCGTCAGGCTTCTACCTTTCTTACGAGAGATGCTTATACAGCTGAAAACCTCCAGAAAAAAGGTATCCCCGCCCTTTTTTTAGGGAATCCCATCGTCGATGAATTAGAACCTACTTCGGTACTCTCCCTTTCCCAGGACAGGCCTGTTTTGGGACTTCTTCCTGGAAGTCGTGAGGAAGCCTATCAGAATTTTGTTCTCATACTTCCTGTTGTGGAAGAAGTCCACTCTCGTTATCCCTGCGATGTAGTGGCCGCCCTCCCAGGTACCCTTACTGATGAACGTCTCTCTTTTCTCGCACAAAAAAAGGGGTGGATCTATAAGAAATCTTCTCCCTTTCCCTTTCTTGAAAAAAACTCTATCCGTATTCTTCTCACTCGAGGAGTTTTTGCTGAAGTTCTTCATCTCTCCACGGTAATCTTAGGTCTTGCCGGAACGGCCAATGAACAGGCGGCAGCGTTGGGCAAGCCAATTGTTGCTTTCAAAGGAGCTGGTCCTCAAACGACCCTTCGCCGCTTTCGAGAACAACACCGTCTTCTTGGAGACGCCCTGTGCCTACGAAAAGACTACCCTCAAGGGGTGGTTGAAGAAATCCTCTCTCTTTTTCAAAACGCCCCGGAGAGAAAGCGTCGGGGTATGATAGGACAGCAGCACATGGGACCAGCTGGAGGCTCTAAGGCTATCGCTTCGTATCTTTTTCAAAAGTATCTTCAAGAAGGGTGAGATTGGAGAAAAAAGAAAGGATAGCATCTGTTGTGCTATTTCCTTATTTCAGCTAAAAGCCCCCTTTTGCTGAAACATGGGAATAGCCAAAGTGCAAACTCGGTGCGTGTCCAGAGAAAAAGCGGTAGGTTTTGCTGAAACAAAGTCATAGCCAAAGCCGGTAATAAACCTTTTCCCCTTCTTTTTATCTTCCTCATCCCTTCCAAGCTCCCTTTTCGTTGTGCAAAGAAT
>JABLXN010000003.1 GCA_013177995.1 Brevinematales bacterium
CAAAGGTGAGGAGATAGCCCGTTATCCATGGAAAGAAAAAGTTGAAAATTCCACCAGGTAGAGGTACACTTATGAGGTATTCAGTTTCTATGTGGAAATACCCCTTCTGTTAATGTGTGGAACGACAAAACAAAAGAAAATACCCTCTTGAGCATATTTTTCCTAATAACCTTCTCCCTGAAACCCCTTTTCATAATAAACATTTGCCAAAAACAAAAAAAGTATGTATACTATACCAAGAACACAAAAGGAGTACTCCATGTCAAACTCTTCTCAACCAAAGGGAAATATCAAACACGTGATAGGCGTCATGAGCGGAAAAGGTGGAGTGGGAAAATCAACGGTGAGTTATCTTTTAGCCACCGCTCTCAAACTCAAGGGATACAGGGTAGGCGTTCTTGATGCTGATCTGACGGGAGCAAGTATTCCCCGTCTTTTCAATCTCAAAAGAGGCGCCATCCAGACTGAGGGAAACTTCCTCCTTCCCTTTGAAACCCAGCACGGAATCAAGATAGTATCGATGAACCTCATTCTCCAGGAGGAAACCCAGCCCCTCATCTGGCGCGCCCCTCTTCTCAATCAGGCTGTGGTCCAGTTCTGGGAACAGGTTGTGTGGGGGGATCTGGATTACCTTGTAGTGGACCTCCCCCCGGGAACAGCGGATATTGTTCTCACCGTGATGCAAAAGATCCCTCTCTCCGGGCTTGTGGTGGTCACTACCCCTCACGACGTTGTCTCCATGGTGGTCTCAAAATCCATTGCTATGGCACAGGCTATGCATGTTCCCATCATTGGCCTGGTAGAGAACATGAGTTATTTCGTATGTCCTCACTGTGGCAAGCCCATTGATCTGCTCTCAAGCGACAGTTCTCTCTCTGATATGATTGTTCTTGCCAAAATTCCGATGATACCGGCCATAGCCCGTATCTCCACAGATGGACTCAATGTTGGGGACGAAACCATAGGCACCCTTCTCATCTCCTTAGCCGACAACACCATAAAACGTATTGAAGAGGTAAAGGCATGATCATCACTCACAATAGCGTGGAAAGACGCTTTGAGGGAAGTAGCGAAGGAAAAGACTTTTTTGTAGAGTATGATTTTTCCCCCGATGGAGAAATCCTCATCACCCATACCTATGTCCATCCAGATCTTCGTGGGCACGGAATTGCCGCTCATCTTTTAGAAAACCTTTCAAAATGGGCGGAAGAACAACAAAAAAGGGTTATCCCCATTTGTTCGTATGCTGTCGTTTTTTATAAAAGGCACAGAGAATACCAGCACCTTCTCAAAAACGAAGACACACTTTCAACACCCGGTTCCTGTGCCATTCCCCGTAAAAAGCACTGATGTTCTCATCAAGCCCCAACGCTTTTTATCTCTCTTCTATGAGATTCACTGTTGAAAGAATCTCAAGCATCTTCTCGTGAACAAGCCCATTGGTGGCCACAATATGCTTGTCAAAGGGGGTAAACTCTCCACCCCTGTAGTTAGTCACCCTTCCACCTGCCTCCTTCACAAGAAGCATTCCTGCGGCTGTATCCCAGGGCTTGAGATTCTCTTCGTAGAAGGCCTCAAAACGCCCACAGGCCACATAGGCAAGATCCATTCCCGCTGAACCAAGACGACGAAACCCCTCAAAATCCCTCACTAACGCAGGAAGTGGTTTCATCACCTCTTCTATCCTGCCCTCCCGTTCATAGGGAAACCCTGTCACCACTAACGCCTTCCCAATATCGCCGATGGGAGATACCCGAACAGGTTTCCCATTGAGAAATGCCCCCTGTCCCTTGACCGCCCAGAAGGTTTCATTCAAAATCGGATTGTAGATAACCCCCACCACTACTTCCTTTGAAACCTCAAGCCCGATCGACACACACACAAAGGGAATCTGGTGAGTGAAATTCACCGTCCCATCAAGTGGATCGACAATCCAGCGCAAATCCGCTTCCCCTTCCCTTGAAAGCATCTCCTCTGTGAGAACGGATGCCTCAGGAAACCACCGTACAAGCGTCTCCACAATAACCTCTTCCGCACGCCTATCATACTCCGTCACCGGATCAGCAAACCGCTTGAATTGAATCTCCTTGGGAAGAGAAAACCCCTCTTTGATAACCTTGCCCCCGAGCCATGCTGCCTTCAGGGCTACTTTGAGCGCCTGATTATAATCTTTCATAAAGTATGTCCCTTTTCCCTTTGATTTTTTCCACAGCATCAACGCCGACCAGGGAAAGAGCCTTGGCAAGTTCGTTTCTGAGAGTATCAAAGTAATACCTCACGCCGGCCACTCCCTGACCCACCGCATAGATCATCACCGGTCGGCCAATCATCACCATATCTGCCCCAAGCGCAAGAGCCCTTACCACATCCCATCCACTTCGGATCCCCCCATCTAAGATCACAGGAAAATCCCACCCCACAGCCTCCCTCACGACGGGAAGAGCATCCACAGGGGCTATAGTCGCATCACTAACCCTGCCCCCATGATTAGAAACCACAATAGCAGCTGCCCCCGCCTCTTGAGCAAGTTTTGCGTCCACAGGAGAAAGGATACCCTTGAGAATAAAGGGAACCTTCACCACCCCTATCAGGTCGGCGAGTTCTTCGACACTTTTCGTCACCGTCGATTGCTTTTTCATCTCCATGGTCACAAAAGAAGCGGCGTCAATATCCATACCCACAGCCACAGCCCCGGCCTCTTCTGCAGCCAAAAGCCTCTCCACAATCATCCCCCTGTCCATCCGGGGCTTAAAAAACGGAATAGCAAGCCCAAAATTCTCCAGAATCACCTTTATCCCAATCCGGTATTTGGTGGGCGTTGCCCCATCACCAACCGTTCCTAAAAGTCCCGCGTGATTGGCCCCCTTCACCATAGCCCGTGCTAACTCGAGTTCAGAGATAGCCCCTCCGAGATTCGTAATAGCCCCTGTAATGGGAGAAGGCAAGACGGGCATAGAAAGAGAGAAACCAAAAAGAGAGGTTTCAAGAGAAACCATGGTTGCCTGATGAATATACGAAGGTATCACATCCCAGCGGCGAAGTCTCTCCACGGCACGGGTAAATCCTGTCCCAAGACCCACACCACCTACCCCTGGAACCATCCCGCGACATTTCACCCCATCGCAATCCTGACAAACAAAACACCGCCCATTGAAACGAGTTCTTGCCCTCTCCAGAAGAACAGAAACATTGATACTTTCTTCTTCCGTGGGCCGAGTCTTCACTTCTATGGCACGAACGGCCTGATGAGAAGCATGAAGAGCCTCTTGATAGGTAGGAGCACAAACAATCACATGCCCAGCTTTATCAAGATTATTTTGTGGTTCGCGGATCCTGTCCCCTATCTTCACATCAACAAAAACATCCTTCACATACGGAAGAGAAAGGGCTTTTTCCACCCCTGCAATCTTTTCCACCACCCCCGGCGAAGGAATGATCGCCCTTTCAATAGAAACATAGTCCCGTTTTGGTTTCACATCCCCTATCCCCATCCCTAAATGAATGCGCAGAATATTTTCCATGAGATCGATACCGGTGGCATAAGGATAGGTATGCGTTGACATGAATCCACCAGAAAGACGAGCCGCAATCTCTCCTACAAAACTCCCCGTTGGTGTTACCTTGATATCCCCCTTGGCCGCCCCCAACGTGATCCCAAGAGCCTTCACCCCTCGCTGAAAAACCTCAAGCCCTGAAAGAATCACCTCCTGGGGCATTTGCGAAGGAAGAATATGCCCTGTCTCCACAAAATAGGGGGCATATTCAATAATCCGATCCGCTACCCCTGTGATAAAAATCTCCCCCTCTACCACCAAAGCATCTATGCTCAATTCCACCCCATCAATATACTGTTCTATCAAGATACGACCACTTCTTGCATAACGAAAGGCTAAATCACATGCTTCCTTCAAATCCTCAAGGGTGGAAACACGCCGGACCCCCCTCGCACCCATATTATCCACCGGCTTGACCACACAATCCCCACCCAACCTCTCAAACACCTCTAAAGCCTTAGCATAACTTTCCACCATCTCAAAATCAGGAACTGGAACCCTCGCCTGCCGAAGAGTCTGCCGCATGAGATGCTTATCCGTTGCCCGACGGGCCACCTCCGGATCAATACCTGGCACTCCAAGCTTTTGGGCACTCAAAGCCACGGTATAAGAAGCATCTGTTCCCACAGTAAGCACGGCATGAAGAGGATGTTTTTCCCGACTGACCTGAACAAGGGCTTCTGAGACCACCTCTGCATCAAGAGTACTGGCCGGCACGTAGGTACTTGCCTCTTTCACCCCGGGAGCCTCTGGGTTCCGATCCACCACTACCACGTAGGCACCCAAGTCTTTTGCCCGACGAATCACCGGGAGTTGAAGCACCCCTCCTCCAATAATCGCTACCCCCTTTCCCTTGAAAAGATCTCCCATTTTTCTCCTCTTGTCTATAATACAAAAAAGGCACGGAATAGCCCATGCCTTTTTTTCATCTCAAAAAGAAAGCCTCAGGGAATGAAAAATCACCCGCTTATTTGAAAGCGGCGAGGGCATCTGCTTCGCTATCGTAGATCTCAAAGAAACTGGTAAGCTTGGTGAGTTCGAAGACCTTCCGTACAGAGGCATACACATTGATAAGCTTCATGGCGCCCCCTACCTTCTTCAAATTAGACAAACTGGAGATCAATACCCCAATACCGGAACTATCAATGTAGCTCACCTTGTCTAAATTGATGATGATATTGACCTTGCCCTTATTGATCTCATCCTTGATCTTCTCCTTGATCTCAGGAGCATTGTACAGGTCAATCTCACCCTTGATGTCAAAAATAACCACATCCCCTGTTTCTCTGCGGTTTATCTCCATACCGGCCTCCTCCAATTTTTCTCTCTTATATTATAGCCTATTTTGCTTTCAAAATCAAGAGGGTTTCATCATCATGCTGGGGCGCATTCCCCACAAAGCGATTCACCTCTTCCAGAATCTTGTTGGCAATTTCACGTGCTGATTCACGCTTATAGGTACGAATCACATTCTGAAGCCTCTCCATTCCAAATTCTTCATGCTGAAGATTCATAGCCTCGGTAATACCATCCGTATACAGTACGGCAATATCGCCACTTTCAAGAGTAGTAAAATCCTGCCCATACGTCACTTCTGGCATAATACCCACCGGCATACCCTCGGTATCCAGGAAATGGAAGGTATCCTCCGAAGCCCGATACAACACAAGAGGACCATGCCCGGCATTGGTATAGTTCATGAGACCCTTTTCCGCATCATAGAGGAGATAAAACCCTGTCGCATACCTATCCTCAACAATCTCCTGGGCAATGGTATTATTGAGCCGTTCAAGAATATGCTTTGTTTCCGCATCCAAAGAAGCAATCGTCCTGAGAATACTTCGAATCATCACCATGATGAGAGCGGCAGGCACACCCTTTCCCGATACATCAAACATGGTGAGCGCAATCTTATTATTACCAAAATCAATGTAATCATAATAATCACCACCCACTCCCTTCGCCGGGATAGAAAACCCGTAGAGTTCATATTTATCAGTATCAGGAAAACTATGGGGAATGAGAGAACTCTGAATCTCTCCTGCCACACCTATCTCTTTCTCTGCCTGTTTCTTCTCAAGCACTTCCTGGTACATCTGGATCTGTTGGATGTTAATAGCGGCCTGTTCTGCCAGGGTTTCCACAAGACTCAGGTCATTGGCAAGAAAAGACCTCGCATCATCAATCACGGTAAGCACACCAAAGACATTGTCTCTTGACTTCAGGGGAACCGCAATAAAAGACGTCACCATGAGATAGTCCGGTACAGGTTGTACATACCGGCTGGAGCGAACCGCATCCGGAATATAGATAGGCTCTCCCTCTTCAAGCACCTGACCCAAAAGCCCTTCTCCTACCGCAATCCGTTCCAGTTTGAATTTTTCAATCAGCATGGATTCCGTCACTGTCATGCCATCGCCGACCTTGAAGGGCTTGGTTGGGGGATACACCCCACTGACATACTTCACCTGCAGCCTGTTGGTCACCGGATCCTTGAGGAGAATAGCCCCACCACGAGCATTGGTACCCCTCACAGCCGCATCCACAATACGCTTGATCACTACATCCAGTTCCAGTTCTCCAGAACCCACCACCGCACTGATGTCACGCATGAGTTGGATAATAATATCCTTTTCCTTGTCAAGGTTTTCTACCTTGGCTTCAAGACCTGCCACAAACTCTCTCTGAACCCCAAAGGAAAATACCGCCATGGCTATCACGCCAACCCAGGAAAGCACAAGCCATCCCGGCATCTGATAAAAAGCCACTAACATCGAGAAAAGATGGAAGAGCATCTCCTCCACAATATAGGCAAGAAGAAGCGGACGATAGCGATAGATGGGTTTGAGAAGGTCAATCGTATAACCATAGATAGAACCAAGGCTGAGCCACATCCAGATAAGAAGTCCCACCCGCCAGAGAGAGAGAAACGCTCTCCCCGCAAACCCGAGAAAAAACCTATCCAAAAACTCACTTTCGAGACTGAAGCCCTGACGTGCCTGACTCAAGCCAATCACAAGAAGACCAAGAAGCGATAGCACAAGAAGAACAATCTGAGTAGTGAAGAAAATTCGTATTGCCTTGGTTTTTTTCCGTTCTGCTTCCCTCTTTTCAAGAATAAAAAACCTCGCCACAAACACGACAACACCTGTTTCAAACACATGCCAGAGAAGATATCGCCAATTGTAAAAGTTCACATAGGCTGGATTAGGAACGGTCTGTTCGATATTTGAAATACCCACCTGCTGTTTCACAAACTCAATATCAAGAAACCCTATCACACTATACAAAAGGGACTTGACAAAAACAAAGGTAAAAAACCAGAAAAGAAACTGGAATAGTCGCTCTTTGTAGCTTCGTGCCTGAACCGCCATGACAAGCGCAAAGAAAAAGGCAATAACCAGCGGTACCCCAAAGTAGAGATCAAGCTGCATGCAAAGCCTCCTCAAATCTCACCCTAATATCCTAAGATAAATTTTAATTTTGTCAAGTCTTTTTCCCCAAAATCTTTTTCACGAATAAAATAAAGCCTCTCTTTTTCATCATAATCCAATCGGCTCTCTTTTGCCACCGCTTCCAGAAGACTCTCATTCTCACTCACCTTCTTCACCACCACCCGAAGAAGCGGTTCACCCGTTCGCCGTTCAAAACCTACCCACCGTTCGCCTATCTTCACTCCCTGGAGCGAACCCGCAGCCAGCAAGTACTGACTTCTGGTTTCTACCCTCTTCAGGAGATAAATATCCGGAAAAACCTCATCAAGCCAGCTCGCTACTCTCCAGATATTCTCTCCCATATTCTTCTCATCAAAGGGGAAGGTCTTCATCGCTATCGTCGTATTGTTGCCATCCACAATCTCAACCTGGACGATATCCTGCCCTTTCTTCACCCCAATTCGCACAAAAAAACCCAGTCTTTCTTTCCGAAGAAGGGACAAAAGATCTTTTGTGCTGTTTGATTGTCGGATATCTCCCCCGGAAAACTTAAATTTACCAAAAAATTTGCTATACTCTAAAAAAACGTTCTGATACACCTCTGCAAGATTGAGAAAATCACTCTCTACTACGACGTATCCCTGATAGATATGCCTCACAGGTTTATCAATCACCATCTCTTTTCTAGCTATTCGCCACTCATAACGAGAAAGCTTATCCCTTATCTTCACATCAGAATAAAAACGTTTGAGTACCAGAAGTTCCTCGTAGGCTTCCGCCCACATCCCCTTTTCTTCATAAAAAGACACCAGATCAAAACGGGCTTCTTTGAGATAGGGATCGATGCCTATGGCTCGGCGAAGAAGCACAAAATAGCGCTTGAGATCACCGGAGGTTTTTGTTTTCTTTGCCTTCTCATAGAGTCGCGCGGCTTCAGCCACCCTCTCTTCACTTCCCACTTCCTCATTGACACGAAGATACTCCTGATACCCGAATTCATACAACTCGTATTTTGGAACCAACTCAAGGGCTTTTTTATAGTAGTCGATAGCGCGACTTTCTTTCATCCGCCCATACGCAAGAGCCATTTTGTAGGCAAGCTCTGCCAAAGACTCAGGGGTATGATAGACTCGCTCGTTTTCTAACCACTCATAGTGCTTAATCGCTTCCTTCTCCATTCCAAGGGCAAGATAGGCATCCCCAAGGACTTGTCTGCCGGAAACAAAATGATCGAAAAGATCCACCGCCCTGCGAAGAACCTCAATGGCCTCTTCATACCTTCCTGCCTGAAAATAAAATTCCCCCAAAGCCAAATGAGTTTCCCGCCTGCGTGGTTCCATCCGAAGCGCCTTGGCAAACGATGCTTCAGCTTCCCTCATATTCCCTTTCACCTCATAATACTTCCCTAAGGCAATCACATTCTGCCAGTCCTCAGCATCATACCGTAAGGCCCGCTGAAGGGATTGATACGCAAGGGAAAGCCTATTCTGCCTCAGATAAAGCATACCAAGTTCTCTATGAGCAGAAGCCATGGCCGGATATTGTTTCAGGATATCCTGATAGACCTTTTCGGCTTTGGTATATTCCTTGAGTTCCCGATAACAGTTCCCCATGAGAATACTGCTTTCTGTGTCCTGTCGATTGTAACGCAGAGCCTTCTGCGTCGCCTCCAAGGCCTCTTGATACTGTTCCAGGGCGTAATACACCATCGCTAAATACCGATACGCATCCCCATAGGAAGGATTGTTTTTCAAAACCGTGCGGATATAATCCAAGGCATCTAAATAGGCTTCCTTCTCATAGGCCTGACGACCAAGCGAAAGCCTTTCCACCTCTGAGATCTGCCCCCAGAAAGGCAGAAAAAGCCCAAGACATACGACAAAGAGCACACCTTTTCTCAAACGCATCACTCCTCTCCATCCATAGAATGATCCGTTTGAATCCCTAACTGGGTTTCCAAGGTAGCCAATTCTGCATTTATTTTGTCCCTTACCTCACGGGAAAGATTGAGAAGAACCTCCGGAGTATCCTTCTTCTTCTTTCCAAGGCCATATACCTTACTCAAAATTCGCTTCACTTCTTCATATACCTTGATTTTCTGGTAGGGGTCTTCTATATAAATACTCATTTTGTACTTCAGCATTCCCAAGATATAGAGAACCCCCTGATACCCATAATTATGGTCAGTATCAGGACCAAGATTTCGACAGGATTCAAGGGGTTCTATGGCCTTAGCCTGTCTCTCCATAGCGGCTTCATAGAATTCTGCTGCCTTTTTATAAAAAATTTCAGAGAGTTCCTGATAACGATCATCCTTGGTTTCCTGGTACAGATCCTTCATAAGCCACGCCGTCCGAAGGGAATAAATACCCCTCTTGATGGTGGGAGAAAATTTTCTTGGTTCAAAAAAACCATAGGAAGAAATAGCTAAAATATAACTCCCCACCCCCGCCACCAAATCCCGCCTCTGCGTATAATCCGGAATACGCCCAAAAAGCTTCACAAGATATTTGGCTCTCACATCCCTGTACTCCGCCACCTGTGGAATCACCTTGGGGGGAAGTTTCTCAAAATCCTCGTCAGCAGAAGCATACAGACAATTGGGACAAACCGTGATGGGATAAATCAGCGGATTGATAGTTCCATACTTCTGCGTGGGAATATAAAGACGTCGAAGCTCCTCTGTAAGTTTTCCCGCATTGAGCCTTCCTCTCCCCGTGAGAAGCTCCTCTCTACGAAAATTTGTCCCGCATACAGGACAGGTAATCTCCTGTTTGGAAAAAAACGTGACTTCTTCTGGCATACCAAAAACACCCTACAACCCCATAGAAAGGGACACCCATACCGCCTGAGGAACGACAAGCACAACGACTAAAAGAACCACTATAAACCCTATCAAAAGCCACGGAGAAAAGGTTTTTTCCATCTCTCAGCCTCCTTTATACGTATATATCCGGAACCTCAAACATCTCTTCAAACACCTCATCGCCCGACTTCCATACCCTTGGAGCAACCCTGAGCGAAAACGAATACTGATGCCTTTTGGAGAAGGTATTCACCTGAATAGCAAAGATAAACTCTCTTTCGCTGGTATTCTGTGCTTCCTCGGGAAGAGGCGCAAAAGCATACCATCCCCCCTCATCGGGCTTGATATGGTAGGGATTGTACCATTTGACATAATAACTCGGGACAAGCTTTTCTTCCAAGAAGAGACTCACCTCTCCATCCTCTATGGGGGCCATCGTCCGTCCCTCTAATACCCTCCCATAGATCTTCGGAAAAAAATAATACGCCTTCCCTTCTTGCAAAACATGCTGGGGAGTTTTCTCTCCCTCGCCAGATCGCTGGACAATCTTGAGAGCCTGCGAAAGAAGAACCCAGATATCAGCCAGAAACTGCGGATCACTCTCATATTTCTGAATCATATACACAAAACCACGACTGCTGGTGGTATAAAGAGGCCGCATCCTGTTCAAAACATACGCCGTCATTTCCACCTTTTGCGTAGGTGAGAGAATACCAGCCTTGGCCTCTTCCATCTCCTCAATTCTATGCCACACGATATCCTCAAGGATATTTTTTAACTGCGCCATATCCTCTCCTTGTCTCTATTACTTTAACAGTAAACACCAAAAAAGTCAAGATTTGGAAGTGCTGAACTTCATCTCACCCAAACTTTTCCTTTTTTCAAAAGTTTGCAGAAAAAAAGAGAAAAGTGTATAATATATATCTAAAATTACTTAAAGAAAGGAGTCCTCTATGAGTAGTAAACGCTACCTTTTCACCTCCGAGTCGGTCAGTGAAGGTCATCCCGATAAGCTTGCCGATCAGATTTCTGATGCGGTACTCGATGCCTGTTTACGGGACGACCCAAATTCTCGTGTAGCTTGTGAAGTGTTTACTACTACAGGCATGGTCCTTATCGGTGGAGAAATCACTACTTCCACCTATGTAGATTTCCAGGAAGTAGCCCGTGGTGTAGCCAAAAAAGTAGGATATACCCGACCAGAATTTGGCCTTGACTACGAATCCATGGCTGTTATCAATACTGTCCATAGCCAGTCACCAGATATCTCTCAGGGTGTTTCTGGAGAAGGGCTTTTCAAGGGGCAACAGGGAGCAGGAGATCAGGGAATGATGTTTGGCTTTGCCTGTCGGGAAACCCCAGAACTTATGCCCGCCCCTATCATGTACGCCCACAAAATCCTGATGTACGCCTCCAAACTTCGAAAGAGTGGAGAACTCACCTGGCTCCGTCCTGATTCCAAAAGCCAGGTGACCCTGGAATACGAAGGACATAAACCCGTTCGTGTTCATACCGTGGTTCTTTCCCATCAGCATGATGAGACTATCTCGTATGAGGATCTCAAACACGAACTCATTGAAAGGGTGATTAAACCCATTCTTGAACCAACCGGTCTTTTAGATGCCAATACCAAGTACTTCATTAACCCCACGGGGCGCTTTGTAATAGGTGGTCCCCATGGCGACACGGGTCTCACCGGCCGCAAGATTATTGTGGATACGTATGGTGGTATGGGGCGACACGGCGGTGGCGCCTTTAGTGGCAAGGATCCCACAAAGGTCGATAGAAGCGCTGCCTATATGGCCCGCTATGTTGCCAAAAACCTCGTGGCCAGTGAACTCTGTGAACGTTGTGAGATTCAGGTTTCCTATGCGATTGGGGTTCCTTTCCCCATCTCTGTGATGGTGGATACCTACGGAACAGGAAAGGTGCCTGACGAGAAACTCGCTGATATGGTTACCAAGGTCTTTGATCTCTCCCCGGCTGGTATCATCAAAACCTTAGACCTTCGCCGACCTATCTACCAGGCAACAGCCGCCTATGGCCATTTCGGAAGAGAAGAATTCCCATGGGAAAAGACAGACCGTGTGCAGGATATCCTGAAACTTGTTTAATTGATACCTGAAATATATTATATATAGAATATTTGAAAGGTGGAAATATGAGGGTTGGGATCATCGGAACAGGGTATGTAGGAATCGTCTCTGGTGTCTGTTTTGCCGAGATGGGTCATCAGGTGGTCTGCTTTGATGTGGACCAGAAAAAACTTGCTCTCTACAGACAAGGCAAATCCGCCATCTATGAACCAGGGCTTGAGGAACTTCTCACCAAAAACCTTGCAGCCAAGCGAATACGTTTCACGGACGTCATCACAGAGATGCTCCATGATTCTGATATTATCTTCATCTGTGTGGGTACTCCACCCCTTCCCGATGGTTCTGCTGACCTTTCTCAGGTAGAGACCGCTGTTCGAGAGATAGCCGAAAATACCCCCCACGGAGCCTACAAGATTATTGTAGAGAAAAGTACTGTACCTGTAGGTACTCACAAGCGACTCAAAAATATTACGAGACTGTACAACAAATCACAGGCCAAATTCGACTTTGTGGTCAATTCTGAATTTCTCAAAGAAGGCGATGCTATCCACGATTTTATGCACCCGGATCGTGTGGTTATCGGAGTAGAAACAGATGAGGCAAAGAACCTGATGATCCAGCTGTATGAGCCATTCAAAGACAAGATCCTTGTTACCGATCCCTCCAGTGCGGAAATCATCAAGTATGCCTCAAACTCATTCCTCGCTACGAAAATTTCATTCATCAACATGGTCGCTGACCTCTGTGAAAAAACGGGGGCTGATGTGAGTCTGGTGGCGGAAGGCATGGGACTTGATAAACGCATTGGAAGGGCCTTCCTCAATGCCGGTATAGGATACGGGGGAAGTTGTTTCCCCAAGGATGTAAAGGCTTTTATCCATGTGATGGAACAGCATGGTGTTGAAGCCTCTATTTTAGAGGCCGTGGATACCTTCAATACCAAGCGTTTCCATCGAATGGTAGAGATCCTCAAAGAAGAAATCTGGATCCTCAAAAACAAGCATATTGCTATGTGGGGACTTGCTTTCAAACCCAATACCGACGATATCAGAGAAGCTCCGGCTATCAAGATTGCCCAGGAACTCCTTGATGCCGGCGTTATTCTCCACCTTTATGATCCGGCGGCTATGGAAAACTTCCAGAAGCTTTTTCCTCCTTCGGATAGGGTACACTATGCCCTCACCCCCCTTGAGGCCATTCAGGATGTTGAAGGGCTTCTCTTGGTTACCGAATGGGCGGAATTCAAGAAAATCCCCCTCAAGACTATCTATGAAAAGATGAAGCTTCCTGTGGTTATCGATGGTCGAAACCTCTTCCCCGCCGAGGAGATGATAAAACATAATTTCCGGTATTTCCCTGTGGGTAAAGGCAAAGTCCTTGACCGCATGAACGAAACGAAGTAGGTTCCTATGAAACGTGTACTTATTGCCGGCGGTGCTGGGTTTATTGGAAGTCATCTTTGTGAGAGATTTTTAGATGAGGGGTATGAGGTTTTCTGTGTGGACAACCTTTACACTGGCACACGAGAAAACATCATTCATCTTGAAGCCAACCCCCATTTCCATTTCATAGAAGAGTCCATCCTGAACCCTCTTGATATGAGGTGTGAAATCATTCTCAATTTTGCCTGCCCTGCGTCTCCCCCACACTATCAAAAAGATCCCATCTACACAGCTCGTACCAGTTTTGAAGGGACTTTTCACCTTCTTGAACTGGCAAGAAAAAACAACGCTCGTTTTCTTATGGCTTCTACCAGTGAGGTGTATGGAGATCCGGAAGTTCACCCCCAGAGTGAATCCTACCGGGGAAATGTGAATCCCATTGGGATCCGGAGTTGTTATGATGAGGGCAAACGAATTGCCGAAACTCTCACCATGGACTATAGACGCTTTTACGGGCTTGATACCAAAATCATCCGCATCTTCAATACCTATGGACCTCGCATGCTTGAAAATGACGGAAGGGTGGTCTCAAATTTCATTGTTCAGGCCATTCAGGGAAAACCCCTCACCATTTATGGAGATGGCTCACAAACCCGAAGTTTCTGCTATGTCTCTGACCTTGTCGAGGGAATCTACCGCATGACCATGAAAGAGAATTTCTCAGGCCCCGTCAATCTTGGTAACCCGGAAGAATATACCATGAAAGAACTGGCTCACTTAGTCCTTGAACTCACCGGAAGCCGTTCTTCTCTTGAGTTTCTCCCTCTTCCAGAAGACGATCCCAAAAAACGCCGCCCTGATATTACCTTGGCAAAAAAAGAACTCAACTGGTCTCCCCAGGTTCCCGTACGGGAAGGTCTCAAAGCCACTATCGAGTACTTCCAGAAGAAACTAAAAGCCGGGGCTTCCCAGAGACAGCCATAAACTCCCGCCCATAGGAAGTCATATCAGCAAAACGTATTTTGCCCTGCAAAAAGGCATTGGTGTTGGTAGAGAGGAATCGTTTCAGGTGATTCACCTCAACGGGCTGAGTGCCATTGGCATGGGAAAGCACCACCGCCCAGCGAGGCATCCTTTTCTGTCCAATCCAGATGGTGGTATCGAGCGCTATCACTCCCAATTCTCCAAGGACCTGTATTTCATCGGGATGATAACGAAGACCAGGGAAACGAAACCATATCGAGGGAAGAATCCCATGAGAGAGCATGGCTACCTCGGTATTGGTGATTTCAGCGATCAAGTCCTTTCTTGTCCATTGATTGGAATAAATATGATGGGCATACGTATGATTTCCTGCCACTACCTTCAACCTGCGCTGTTTTAACCAGGCTAAATCATTGGTATGGGTGATAATCCATTTCCCGGAAAAAAATACCACCACAGGAAGAGGTTGTCCTGTAAAAGAAGATGTTTCTTCTAAGGCCAAAAAAAACTCCCTGCTCATCGCCTTTGAAGTAGGACAAAGGTCCGTCGTAAGGACTAACGTGAGAGCAGAAGAACAAACCCTCCCACCCTCCATGGCATGACCAAGAGGAGTCTTCTGGAGAAGCATTCTCTGAAGAAGAAGTTCATACAGGGTATTGGAGACATTGGTTGCTCTCAACCCCCTGTTTTCTGGCACAAGAAGAGAATCCAAAGAGTTTTCATTTACTGCCAAAAAATATCTTCCATTTCCTGTCCCTATGAATCGCAAAAGACGAAAAACCTCCCCATTCAACGCCACCTGCGCCTGGGTAATCTTGTACACTTCGGGGACAAAAAAAGGCTCAAAAAATACCTGAGAAATCTCCCCATCCCCCCATCCCTGAGAGAGCATACCCCCTATCCAGAAAACCACAAAAAAGCGTTTCACCATACCTCCTCTCAGGAAGAGAGAAGATTTTTCCGTCGGCTGACTTCTAAAGCAAAGTACTGCATGATATGACGATAGAGACGATCCCGCAGAATCTTATCCTCAATTCCAGCATCAATATTCGGGTTATCATTGATTTCAATCAAATAAAACTGGTCCCCAACCTGCTTGATATCCAGTCCATACAGCCCCTTGCCCACCAATCTGGCTGCTTTGAGCGCCATGGAGATAAGTTTCCGTGGGGCAAGTTCCACAGGAAGAGTCTCAAACCTCCCGTATTTATCCTGCCCTTCCTTGGCGTAATTGACAATCTGCCAGTGTTTGCTGGCCATGTAGTACTTGCAGACATAGAGAGCCTCGCCGTTGAGTACTCCCACCCGCCAATCAAAACTGGTGGGAAGAAACTCCTGGACAACAATCAGATCACTCATATCAAGAAGCCTTTCCGCTTCCCGAAGAAACTCTGCCTCATCATTGACCTTTACCACTCCTCGAGAAAAAGAGCTATCGGGTTGTTTCATCACACAAGGGAAAGACACCTCTCTGACTAACTTTTCGGTATTGTCCTCATGTAAAATCCATGTTTTTGGGGTAAGAATTCTTGCCCGATGCATGAGTTCGGCAAGATAGACCTTGTTGCTACAGCGGATAATAGACAAAGGATCATCTATCACCACAAGCCCCTCTGCTTCCGCCCGCTGAGCAAAACGAAAGGTATGATGGTTTACCCTGGTTGTCTCACGAATAAAAAGGGCATCAAACTCAGCGATTTTGCTATAATCATCCTTGGTGATAAACTCCACATTGAATCCCACAGCCTCGGCTGCCTTTTCAAACTTTTGAAGGGCTTTGGTATTGGATGGGGCATCGCTTCCCTCTTCAGGATTTACCAGGATAGCCATATCATACGGAGAAGAATGCCGTTTTTTATGATAAAAGTTCTTGGTGGCAAAATACACATCCGCAAATTCCACCACCCACATCTTTTCTGCATCAGGAATTTCATTGGCGGAAATAGGAACAATACTCTGCACCTCCCAATGACCATTGGGTTTCACAAACACAGCCTTGATAAGCGGTGCCTGAAAGATAGAAAAAATAGCCTGCCCTAGCCTCTCATAATCCTTTCGCACCGTATGACCAAAATAGATCCTCATCGTAAACATGGGGACATTTTTGCCACTACTTAATTTGGTTTCCTGAACATCTGAAGGGGGGGCTTTTTCAAGGGTCGTACTGATGAGTCTCTCAAGGTCCTCTGTGAGAACCTTGACAACACTCTGGGTTTTCATCTCCTGAATCGTGGCAACGGTAGGCATCACCTTGTGCTGTCTCGCTGCGGCAAGAAGAGAGACATAATACCCTATAGATTGATACCGATACGAACGACAAAGATTGAAAACCTTGATATTTTTGTCCTGAATAAACTCATCCTTGGTGAGATAATCCTTGGCAGATACCACCCTGATATGAGAAGAATGAAAGAACCAATCCTTGGGATTATTTACGACCACACAGATCATTTTTCCCCTCCTCTCCAGGAAGGGAAACACGCTGGTAAGGGATCAATATCGTCAATCATAGAGAGACCTCTTTTTTTGCTTTTATGAGTATACAGAAAAATCCCAAAAAACTCAAGTTTTTCTTTTGCTCTTTTTCAAAAGTGAGAAATTTCCACTTCTGGCAATCCCCTGTCTCACCTACCTCGTGGCTACAGAAATGATGCCAAAACCTTTTCGCTGAAATGCCTCATGCCTCTCCACTCTCCATAGCCTGCATACTTTCTCAGTAAAAAAAGGGGTGCTCCCATGGGGAGCACCCTTCGTCTTCTTAAAAAGCAAGGGAGATGGGCACAATAGTCACCGCAAGAGCGTTGTTGAGCGGATTCCACTCAAGAGCGATATCCGAGACAAAGAAGTGGGTACCTAACATAAGCCTCATGTTAAAAAGATCATAGGAAGCCTTTCCTTCTCCTTTGAGTTCTACTGATTGATTGCCAAGAGAACCTGTGGTATCGGTAAAAGATACTTTACTCGTGAGAGCGGTATTCACCTCCCCAAAATTGAAGTTCACACCGACCCCACCATAAATGTCAAACATCATCACCGAAAGTCCCCCAACGACCTTCAACCCAAGAGAAGAACCACCCCAGCGGTTTTCCATGGCCATGGTCATCTCATTGGTACCAATAACCGTTGTATCAGCATAAGCGACTGTAGCCATCTTCTGAGAAGCCCCAATCACCCCTCCATCATAGTCATAGGATACCCTGGCTTCAATCTGGCTCTTGGCAAAGACCAAATTGATACCGGTTATCTTATACCGTGCCTCAGCCCCAAAGTGGAAAAATCCCAATTTGACATAGTTGTCTGCCGTACCAAACTGAAGTTCTGGGAAAAATCCAAGCCGAAGTCCTACATCCATAGGAATCACAGGAAGCCCTATCTTGGCGTAGAGCATATCATAGCTCAAGGGAAGAAGCCCCACCACCTTGGCCATGGCTTCAAAACCAGCTGCATTTTTGGAGGTCATCTCCCCCGTAAGAGACGAGGTGTTCCCTGAAAAAATCACTGGCCACAGATACCCTGGAAGGGCCGTTCCAGCCCCTAGTCCCACCTTGAGACCCAAAAAACCTGAGGCATTGGCTGGGGTTACATTCCCGGATCCGGTATAGTAACCCACATTCTTTGCTAACGAAGCTGCCACCTGCTTTGAGCCGTCGTCAAGCACCTTCTTGAGATCATTGGTCATGTCATCAAACTGCGTTCCAAACATCACACCTGCTATAAGAAGCCCCGCACCAATCTTCCACCATGGTTTCATATATACCTCCTTTTTGTAGGGTTTATTTCACCTTGAATTCCACAGAACCAAAGACGGCATTGGCTACAATGACCACCGCCGACTGAGCCTCCGAAGAAAGAGAACCAAAACTCACACTCTTCCTATCCGGAAATTGAACGCTACCGAAAACGGCATGCCCCTCTAAACGAACAGGCACATCTCGGGGCAAGGTTACCACCACAGAACCAAATATAGCATTACACTCAATCACCCGCTTTTCTTCTCCCTTAAGCGAAGAAAAATCCGCCTCCAGTGAACTGAAAATGGCGTTAAAAGTAGAAGCCCCTTCTTCTAAAGAAACTGCTCCTGAAGAGAATATCCAGCTTCTCTCCGAACCGTCTCGGATTACCCTTTCCTGCGGTCCCCACTTCCATGGGGGCTGAAAGATAAGCCCAAATCCAAGGTAAATGAGAAAAAGAGCAAGTCCTATCCGAAAAAGGGGAAGATCAATATTCCAGAAGGCCTTCAAAATAAGCGAAATACCAAAAAGAATAAAAAGCACACCGATAAACACCGTAAAAGCCTCAAAACTAAACCACCGCATAGAAACCTCCTTATGTTTACTATAACATCTTTTCCTAAAAAAATCAAATCAAAAGAATTCACTGGTGAAAAGATCTTAGAACAAAAAACTTTCGCCAAAAAAGAGCGTCCTCTCAGAAAAGCTCTGCCTCACTATCTAAACGATAATGTGCCCCTCGACTCTCCCTATTGGTCCAGGCATGCTGGGCCACAATAAGCCCCGTCTGAACGGCATTTCGAAGTTCGATAATCTCAGGAGAAAGCTTGGTATCACGATAAAAATCTTCTACGTCTTCTCGAAGATTCTTGAGATCAACAAGCGCCCTCTTGAGACGCTTCTTTGTTCTCACAGCCCCCACATAGTTCCACATCATATTGCGAAGAAGAGCCCAATCCTGATAGATGAGTGCAGGATCCAAAGTTTCCGTTCCCGTATCCTTCCACTCAGGGACCTCATCATAGGGCTGATACTCCCAGCTCTCTCTATGGGCCGCAAGATAGCGAGCAATTCTTCGCCCAAAAACCACCCCCTCAAGAAGCGACGTGCTGGCCAACCGATTTGCCCCATGAAGCCCTGTACAGGCCACTTCTCCAACGGCAAAAAGCCTCTGGATAGTTGTCTGTCCATTCATATCCGTATATACTCCCCCACAGGAGAAGTGATACGCCGGCACAACAGGCACAGGATCTGTGGTAATATCAATCTTGTATTCAAGGCATTTCTGATAGATGGTCGGAAAACGGCTTTGAATCTTTTCTTTGCCAAGACGGGCTATATCCAAGTACACACACGGTTCATGGGTGGCATACATCTCGGAGAGAATAGCCCTCGTTACCACATCCCTTGGCGCAAGATCCCGAAGCTCATGATAACGTCCCATAAAGGCTTCTCCATTTTTATTCACCAGAACAGCCCCTTCTCCCCGAACCGCCTCTGAGATAAGAAAATTGCTTGCCCTCGGATGAAACAGGGTCGTTGGATGAAACTGCGTATACTCCATATTGATAAGTCTCGCCCCCGCACGATAGGCCATCGCATACCCATCCCCTGTGGCACCCGAAGGGTTTGTTGTATGAAGGTAAATCTGACCCATACCTCCCGTGGCCAAAATCACATTTTTCGCCAAAAGCTTCTCCACACGCCCCGTTGTCTGATTCAGGGCATATACCCCCAGAGCTGTAGGAGGAAGATACATTCTATTGGCATAACGCGTATGATGATCAAGGGTGATAATATCAATAGCATGATACCCACACCGAAATTCCACTCCCGGGGTTCGACGCAGAGTGGCTATGGCTGCTTCTTCGATAGCCCTGCCTGTACTATCCAGAGCATGGAGAATACGACGAACCGAATGAGCCCCCTCTTCCGTGAGATCATAACTTCCCTCATCATTACGAGAAAAAGCAATACCAAAAGCCTGCAGGAGTACCTCATTCACAGCCTCTTCCGCTTCGGTGGCCACAATCCTTGCTGCTTCTGGATTGGCTATCCCTGCCCCAGCCCTGAGTATATCCTCCATGAGAAGTTCCGGAGAATCGTCCGGACCTTTGTAGACAATCCCACCTTGAGCGTAATAGGTATTGGATTCGTGAGGATCCTTTGCCTTGGTAAGTAAAAGAACGGAAAGTCCCTCTTTAGCCAAAAGATAAGCTGTCGTCGCACCTGCAATTCCACTTCCAATAACCAGCGCATCCCACATCATGGTCTATTCCCATGCCGAAAGAATAAGGGGTTCTCCATCGGTGATCGCTATCGAGTGTTCCCAGTGAGCAGCACGACTTCCGTCCCTGGTTACCACACTCCAGCCATCGGGAAGAACTTTCACCTCATGGGTCCCAAGAGTCACCATCGGTTCAATCGCTATCACCATACCCTTTTTTAGTTTCGGTCCCTTCCGCTTGGGATCATAATAATTCAAAACCGGGGGATCCTCATGAAGGGCTTTTCCAACCCCGTGGCCACAGTAATCCCGCAAAATCCCATACCCTTTTGGAAGAAGATAGGAAGAAATAACCCTTCCAATTTCGTTCAGATAGACCCCTTCATGGCATACCTCGATAGCTAAATCAAGGGCCTTCTTGGTATCTTCGACTAATTTTCTATCTCGCTCTGACACATCCCCAACAAGGTAGGTATAGGAAGCGTCCCCGTAATAGCCATGGAAATCCACCCCTATATCCACACTCACAATATCGCCGGATTTCAGCTCATACTCTCCAGGGATTCCGTGAATCACTACCTCATTTACAGAGATACAACTTGCCGCGGGATAAGGACGAAAAGACCCTCCCGGTGTGTATCCCTTGAAAGAAGGACGTGCCCCCCGGGAGAGAATCATATCCTCGATCATGGCATCTATTTCCTTCGTCTTCACTCCTGGACGTATATAAGGATGAAGCGAACGAAATATAGAGGCAATAATCTGATTGCTCTTTCGTATGTACTCTATTTCGATACTGTTTTTGAGAAGGATCATAAAAATTTGCTATCTTTTTCTTTAGCGGAAGTAATCTCCGGGATCTTTTCCTTTTTCTCCTCAAACATAGCATCAAAATTGATAGAAGGACCAGCGTTGTAGGCATCCTCGATGAGTTTTTCCACTTCCTTCTTCTGACCGGCGGTAATAAGAATATTTCCCTTGATAACTACCCCTGGTTCCATGGAAAGCTGGGGAGCTGTTACATTCCCGAGAACCCGTCCGGTAGCTAAAAGTTTCACCTCTTCCAATGCCTCAAGGTCTCCCACCACCACACCTGCTACGGTAATCTTTCGCGCTCGAAGAACCTGGGTTTTGACCTTTCCGGTTTCGCCAATATAGAGATGATCCTCTACACGAAGCTCGCCCTCAAATTTTCCATCAACCTGCAAAGAACCATGAACAAAAAATTTCCCTTGAAACGCTGAACCTTCACCGATAATTGTATTGAGTGCGCCTTCAATTTTGGGTGGCATGTTTTCCTCCTCTTGTCATATTTTTTATTATAGCCTACCTTCAGCAAAAAGTCAATTTTTCAGCCATTCCATATCAACTCATAGAGGATGGAGGGAAAGAGAGTCTTGGGCCTATACTCTTTCCCACCCAAAAAACCCCAAAATTTGAATTTCCTTCTCACTTCATCTATAATATACTCTACAAAAACCAAAAAAGGAGTGTATATGCGTTCACAAAAACGGTTTTATCTTCTCACGTTTCTCTTGGGGTGTTTAGTAGGGGGGCTTATTATTGGCCTCCAGCAAACCTTTGTCAATCCCCTCTACGCCCAGAGAACTACAGCTACCCTCCCACAGCTTGATCCTGAATACACCAAATACATGAATATGTTCTTAACCGCCTACAATATTATCAGAGAACAATTCTACGATGAAAAACAAACCACCCCCAAGGTTCTTTTTTATGGGGCAATCAAGGGAATGTTAGAAAATACGGGAGATCCCTACACCACCTTCATGGATCCACAACTTACCAAAGAGTTCAATATCGACATAGGGGGAACCTTTGGGGGACTTGGCATCCATATTGGTGACAGAAACGGGCAACTCACCATCATTGCCCCCATCGAAGATACTCCCGCCTGGAAAGCTGGACTCAAGCCTAACGACAAAATCTTAGAAATTGATGGGAAATCTACCAAAGGGCTCACTTCAACAGAAGCGGTAAATATTCTCCGGGGAAAACCCGGCACCAAAGTGACCCTCACCATTGGCCGAGACGGTGTAGAACCCTTCCAGGTTACCATCACCCGTGCGGTCATCAAGGTCCCCACTGTGAAATCCTCCATCATCGAAACAAACAACAAACGGTATGGCTATATCCGCCTCATAGAATTCAGTATGCCTACCGCCCTTGACTTCAAAAACACCCTTGAACAGATGACGAAGTCCAATCTCTCCGGTCTTATCATAGACCTGCGGAACAATCCCGGGGGACTTCTTTCAGCTGTTTCAGAATGTGCCAACTATTTCCTTTCAGAGGGCCTTATTGTGTATGTGAGGGGAAGAAACAACCAGCTTGCTGAAGATTACCGGGCTATTCCTCAGAAGCGACTTATTCCAGAAACTCTTCCGCTTGTTGTGCTCATCAATGAAGGAAGTGCCAGTGCAAGCGAAATCTTTGCCGGGGCTATGCAGGACACCAAACGAGGGGTTATTGTAGGTACCAAGAGCTACGGCAAGGGTTCTGTGCAGCAGACCTATCCTTTCCCCGAAGATGGCTCGCAAATCAAATTTACCGTGGCGAAGTACTTCACACCGGCTGGAAGAACCATCGACAAGGTAGGAGTACAACCAGATATAGAAGAAAAATACTGGGCTGAAACTTTAAGCGACATTGAGAAAAATGCTCTTGTGAAACTTCAATCTACCAACCTTATCAAGGAATTTCTCAAAGAAAAGCCCAACTACACCAGAAATGATGTGGCTACTTTCCAGACAAATCTCATGAAAGCCGGTCTCCCTGTTCCACTTCTTGCCCTGGATTACCTGCTTTATTCGGAGAAAATGATAGATCAACTTCCCCCTGTGTATAATCTTGAGTATGACAACCAGCTCCGAAAGGCCTTAGAAGTGCTTGAGAACTACAAGAAATACCAGAAGCCCATCCAGTATTACAAAGAAGCCAAATAGACGAAAACGGAGGTGCGTATGGCCTGGTTTGTAAAACCACAATATACGATCAAAAAGAGTGCCACTATCAAACAAAACGAAGGACTCTGGACCAAATGTCCTGAGTGCCATTCCATCATCTACAACCAGGATTGGGAAAACAATCTCCACGTATGTCCCCATTGTGGCTTTCACGACAAGCTGAACGCCTTTGAGAGAATCCAGATGCTTATCGATCCAGGGACATTCGTGGAAACATTTAACAATATCGTTTCCGCCGATCCCCTTAACTTTAATGACGGCACCCCCTACATTGAGAAGGTAAAAAATGCCATGCTCAAAACCAACCTCAAGGATGCCGTGGTTACCGGCTACGGAAAACTTGAAGGTCATATGATCGAATTAGCCGTTATGGATTTTAACTTCCTTGGTGGAAGTATGGGATCGGTTGTCGGAGAGAAGATCACCTTAGCTATCGAAAATGCCACCAAACACAAACGCCCTCTTGTCATTGTCTGTGCTTCCGGTGGAGCACGAATGCACGAAGGTATTCTTTCTCTCATGCAAATGGCTAAAACCTCTGCGGCTCTCAAACGCTTCTCTGATGAAGGAGGGCTTTATATCGCCGTCCTCACCAATCCCACCACAGGAGGAGTCACCGCATCCTTTGCCATGCTTGGGGATGTAATTATTGCTGAAAAAAAGGCTCTCATCGGCTTTGCTGGTCCACGTGTGATAGAACAGACCATCAAACAAAAACTCCCACCGGGCTTCCAGAGTGCAGAATTTCTCTTAGAGCATGGATTTGTTGATATTGTGGTAGAACGCAAAGACCTCAAATCCACCATCGCACGAGTTATCTCCTACATCAAAGGAAAATAGCATGCTCACCAGAGAAGAAAACGCAAGAGAATACCTTGCCGAAGGGATCGTGGTAGACAATCTTGTCAAGATTTACAAAAAACGCCGCGTCGTTCAGGGCATCAGTTTTCACATCCGAAGAGGAGAAGTGGTCGGACTCCTTGGTCCAAACGGCGCGGGAAAAACCACAACCTTCTATATGATCGTCGGCCTGGTTCGACCGAATGAGGGACGTGTCTATCTCAATGGAGAAGATATCACCAGTTATCCCATGTACAAACGAGCCAGAATGGGGATAGGCTATCTTCCTCAGGAAATCTCCATCTTTCGCCAGCTCTCTGTAGAAGACAACATCAAAGCTGTTTTGGACATCCACGGCAAAACAAAAGACGAAGTTGAAGAAACCACCGAAAAACTTCTCTCCCAATTAGGCCTTCAGAAAGTTCGTAAACAGATGAGTTTTACCCTCTCGGGGGGAGAAAAAAGACGACTTGAAGTAGCAAGGCTTCTTGCCCTCAAACCAGATTTTCTCCTCTTAGATGAACCTTTTACAGGAATTGATCCGATTGCCATTGCCGATATCCAGAACCTTGTTCTCCAGCTCAGGGAAGAGATGGGACTTGGTATCCTCATCACCGATCATAACGTTCGGGAAACCCTCCGCATCACGGACCGTTCTTATATCATTTACGAAGGCAAAATTCTTGTTTCCGGCACCAATGAGGAACTCACCACCAACGAAGAAGCAAGACGTATCTACCTAGGACAAAATTTTGATATGTAGGGAACATCATGAAAGACCCCTATGAAATTCTGGGGCTTGAACCTACGGCTGACATTGAAACAATCAAAAAACGTTTCAGAGAACTTTCCAAAAAATTCCACCCTGACAAAAATCCTGCTACTCAGGAAACTTACAAGGAGATCGTGGCTGCGTATCGTCTCCTGATAAGCGAAAAGGCCATCTCTCCCACCAATCGTGAGTCCCAGAAATCCTTTCCCACCATACCCACAGAACGCATTCATTATAACCTTTCTCTTGCCAATATCCTTGCCGAAGGTTTCAAGGTAAGTCGGGATTTTTCCACCGAAGATTACCTTGACCACTTTCAAGCCGACATCACCGTTGAAATCTATAAACTGGAACTTGTGTTAGGATACCAGATCCCTCTGATGATCCCCACAAAACAAACCTGTCCCGTGTGTGGAGGCCACCAGGAACACTGCTACCGCTGTCAGGGAAAGGGATATATTCATCAGACTCTCACCTGGCATATCACCCTTCCGCCAAGTACACGACCAGAAGAGATTGTGTCTATCGATCTCACCCCTCTCAAAGAAACCTATCCTACCCTTCAACTCAAACGACAATCCCTTCGTCTTCGTTGTCATATCATCGACGCCCAAGAGATCTAACCAAGAAGTAAAATATTCTGAGACCTTTGCACGAATGTGCGAAGGTCTCAAAAAAGTAGTAAAAAACAAAAAATAGTATAAAAATGTTTCTTAACGTAATAAATAAAACTATTCCTTTGAACAAAAAAAGACAAATAAGCCCTTGTAAATGGAAAAAGCGGGGGAGAGGGGCGTAGCCCCTGACCTAGAAAGGGCACGAAAGCACCCGTGCAAGGGTCTCTTTTTTTAGACCTCTCCTTTTCTCAAAAAGATGTCGTATAAACTATTAAAATAAAAAGAGATAGAAGCGTTTTCTTTGAAGAAAGGAGATATCTCCTCCCCTTCCTGCGTGTCCTCTCCCCCGAGAAATACCCCACCAATCACCCCTCACAAATATCCTCAAAAAACCGCAAAAGCCTATTGACCTTCATCTCAACACTTCCCTCAAAACTCTCATAAAGAATAACAGACGGCTCAGCAGGATCAAGCTCAAAACGGTGTTTGCCTGTGCGACTCACCGCAAGAAGCTTCTCCACATTTACCACCTGGGGATGGACAAAATGGATATGAATATACTTCTTTTTCTCGATGATAGAATCCACTCCCAATTGTTTCGCCCGAATTTTGAGCCTCGCTATCTCAAAAAGGGTCTCCATATCAGCTGGATACGGTCCATACCGATCTCTCAAGATCTCTGAAAGCCTCTTGATATCCTCCTCAGTAGAAACAGAGAGAATCAGTTTATACACCTCCATCTTCTCCACAGAAGACTGAATATAACCATCAGGAATAGCTGCTGTATAATTGAGGTCTATCAGCGGTTCTACCACAGGTTTATACTCCCCTTTCAGTCTCTGAATCTCCTCTCGAAGCATACGAACATAGAGATCATACCCAACCGCCAAGATATTCCCGTGCTGCTCTTTCCCTAAGATATTCCCGGCCCCACGAATCTCCAGATCCTTCATGGCTACTTGAAAACCTGCTCCCAGATCCGTATACTCACTAATCACAAAAAGCCTCTTATGAGCATTTTCGGTGAGAGCACGCCCAGAAGGATACAGAAAATAGGCATATCCCAATTCTTTCCCCCTTCCGACACGTCCTTTCAGCTGATACAACTGGGAAAGACCATAACGGTGAGCATCACTCACAATCAGCGTATTGGCTTTCGGAATATCCAGCCCTGACTCCACAATGGTTGTCGAAACAAACACATTGTACTCCCCTCTCACAAACCCCATAAAGGCATGGTCAAGCATCTCTTCTTCCATCTGCCCATGACCGATAATCACCCTTGCCTCTGGGACCTCCTGTTGAATCCGATACGCATATTCGGCAAGATTTTTAATCGTATTGTGAATAAAATACACCTGTCCTCCCCGTCGAAATTCCTCCTGGATGGCATAACGTACAATCTCCCAGCTAAAATCCGCCACGGTTGTTTCCACAGGGATTCGCATGTCCGGAGGGGTTTGCAAAAGACTCATATCCCGAATGGACGCAAGGGCTAAATTGAGTGTTCTCGGGATGGGCGTTGCCGAAAGACTCAAAAAATCCACATGAGGGTAGCGTTCCTTCAGAATCTCCTTTTGTTCGACTCCAAACTTGTGTTCCTCATCCAGAATCACAAGCCCCAAGTTATGAAATTCCACCCGGGAAGAAAAGAGTTTATGAGTCCCAATCAAAATATCAATCTGGTGGTTTTTCAGAGCTTCAAGGATAAGCTTTTCCTGTGTCCTTTCCGTAAAACGAGAGAGAAAGGCAATCTTCACAGGGAAACCCTCAAAACGCCTCGTAAACGTGTAGTAATGTTGCTCCACCAAAACGGTGGTAGGAGCTACCACCGCCACCTGTTTCCCATCCATCACCGCTTTGAAAGCCGCTCTCATGGCTACTTCTGTTTTTCCAAACCCCACATCCCCACAGAGAAGCCTATCCATAGGGAGAGAAGACTCCATATCCCTCTTTATCTCCTCAAGTACCTTCACCTGATCAGGGGTTTCAATGTACTCGAATTTATCCTCAAATTCTCTCTGCCATACGGTATCCGGAGAAAAGGCATGCCCTTTGTATGACTGCCTCTTGGCATAGAGAGAAACCAGCCTCTTCGCAAACTCAGCGACGCTCTTTTCCACCGCCTCTCGCTTCTTTGCCCAGCTCTTACTACCCAAAGAATCAAGGGTAGGTTTATGCGATGGATCCCCGATGTATTTTCCAATGAGAGAAGACTGCTCAAGAGGAACATAGAGTTTTTCCCCCTGGGCATACTCAAGGTGAATATAGTCTTTTTCCTTGCCTAAGATAGAAAGCCTTTCCACACCCCGAAAGATACCAATCCCATAATTCAGGTGAACCACATAATCCCCGATGGCAATACTGGCCAAATCATCAACAAGCGTATCCATTTGCCTGAGACGTTTACGAAACACCCGTTTTTTGCCGGAAATATCACTCTCAGAAAGAAAGAGAATCTTTCCCGTTCTCCATTCAAAACCATGTTCATAATCCATCACCACAATACTTACCTGAGGGAGATCCATCTCCTCCCGGGAAACCCTCTTTGCGGCAAAAGACTGCAAAATCCTCTCAAGCCTTTTGGCAAGATCCTCAAACTCAACCGCTATCACTACTTTGTAGCCATCAGCTAAATAATGGTGAGCAAGACTCTCCATGAAAAGAGAAAACCCCTCCCCATACAGAGGAGCCTCTGCAATACCGGGAAGAAGTACCTCTTCCTCTCCTGTTCTCACACAAACCCATTCATGAGAAATATCACGAGAAAACTCTTCCCATGACCAGAAGAGATTTTCCATCCCCATATACTTCTGGTACATAGCCCCCCAGAGAGTCTCTCTTTCCCCAGAGGTAAAGACAACCGTCTTTTCAGAGGCATACTTGAGCAAGCTCACCAGCTCACTATACCCCCGAACAAAAGTGGAATGGGCTTTTGCAATATCCTCATCTTCTTTTGTCCTGGGAAACTCCCATTCACCGGCAAATTCAGTAGCCGGAAGAAGAATAATCTCATCTACCTTTTCCAAAGAAGTCTGTGAAGCCACATCAAAGAACTTGATTTCCTCGATGACATCATCAAAAAACACGATACGACACGGTTTATCCAAATGAGAAGAAAACACATCCACAATATCCCCTTTTACCGCAAAGGAAGCAGGTTCAAGGACTTTGTAATCTCGAAGATAATGCGAACGACCCAACCATGCAATAAACTCTTCTCTGTCTATCTTTTTGCCAATTTTTATTGTTCTTGCCGATTTCTGAAAAAAGGCTGGAGGGGGAAGTTTTCTTCCCAAGGCTTCCGGGGTTCCTATAATGACCTCGCCATGGCCATCCAAAAGACGGGCAAGGGTTCTCATTCTGTCTCCCAGTTTGTCAAGAGAGGGAAGAACATGGGCATAAGGCATCACATCCACTTCAGGGAAAAAACTTGCCCTTCCTCCGACACTGAGAACACTCTGGTAGACTTCCTCGGCTTCAATCTCATTTCGTGCCACATAAATCACCTGATATCCCTTCTGTTGAAGCAAAGTAAACCAGAACCCCAAAAAACCCAAGGGAAGAAAAGAGGTTATTTCCCTCTTCTCAAGGGCTGTCTGGATCTTTTGCCAATCAAGAGAATTTGACAAAGCCTCAAGCAAAGCCTTCATGACACCACTCGATATCCCTATTCTCCAAAATACACAAGGAGGATCAGATCAACCTCTTTTTGGGATATTCGCAGCCCTTCTGAGGTCAATTTTTGATAGATGTCCTTGCGTCCCCAGTGAGGATTATTCTTTTTGGTGACTACCACTCTCTCAATCTTCTCATCAGCGATTGGTCTCAACTGGCCAAAGAAATTCCGATTGAGATAGGCAATCCAAAGCTTTTTGAGGGCTGTATTCTCGGCTTCGAGAACAACCTGCCTTTCCTCGACCTCTTCGACCTTTTGAAGGAGAATATCCATGTCATCAGAACGCATATAAAGAGCTGGATACTTCACCGCTCGATGCATACGAGAGAGAAGTTCCTCTTCGTTCTCATACGCCGCTCGCATACGCACAAGATTTGTCCCTACTATCATCTTGAAATCATAAAAAAGCCCCATTCGCCACGAAAATCGTATCCCAGCCGGAATATACGAAACCATATTTTCCCCACGGTATATGACCACCTTCGGAAGCACAAGAATCTCAAGACCGTTTTCCGTCGGGATAAAGGAAACGCTCTCCGGTACAATCCTCGACCATTGAGCCACAATATCCTTGATCTGCAAAAGTACTCCCACCTGCTCCTCTAAAAGAAGCGAAGTATTCTCCACAGAAAAAACAAAACCTCGATTGTCCTTCAAAATCACCATGGGAATCTCATTCTTATTGGTCTGTTGAACAACCTCAAGGTTATACCCCTGCCAATCAATAGCCCACAGAGAGGTAAACATTACCATACACAGAAAAAAACTTTTCTTCATAATCCCTCTCCTTTGAGTCGTAATACAATTCTATCAAAGACCTGAAATTCCTTTTTGCTGTCATACCATTCCACTGGTTCAACAAACACTGATTGATAATTGGAAAGGATAAAACGTACCCGCGCAATCATCTGATTGTCCTGTCGGAAGACATATCCTGTATCTCCTGTCCTCACAGAATACACTGGATCCATCACCACAAGAGCCACCTTGCCCGGCGAAATCACAAGACCGTTTTCTCCTCTCTCCCGCACATAACGGGCCAACCCCTGCAGCGTGCGTTTCCAGATCTGTTCTCTCTCTTCTAAGATATCTCCCACTACCCGACCAAGGGCTTCATATTCCCCCCGTATCCCGGAAGCATAGGCATAAATCTGAGCAAGGGCCACAGGCACACTATTGGTGTACGGCACAAGAAGAAGCCTCTTGAGAAGCCTTTCCTGATAGGATTGCTGTCTTGAAACCTCCTCAAGAGAAAAGGGAATCCCATACTTCTGAATCACAGACGCCCATACCGGAGAAGCTGGACGACTGGAAACCTGATAATGCAGAGCCTCTTCAAGATCAGGGGTGGTCAAAAGAGGATTATACCGACGAATAAGGGTCTCTATATAACGTTCATAGTAGCGCTTCAATTCCAGTTTCTCCTGCTCATAACGGCGTTTCTGTTCTGCGATCTGATTCTGGTAATACTCTTGTTGTTTTTTTAACCTTGCCTCATACGCCTGCCTCGTAGCATCCCCTACAGGAGTTTTTTTAGCCACACCTTTGACCTCTTGTTGATACTTCTGGCTTTCTTCCTCCAAACGCCCTATCTCCTCCTCCTTGGCCTGAATCTGAGGAAGATAGGTCTCCTCCAATTGCTTGAGTTCTCTCAGGGCATTGGTGGCTATTTGAGCCAATTTTTTGAGCTTTTCTTCCTCAGAAAGATCCTGCTGAGCAAGAAGAAGTTCTTCCTGCACCTTACGCTGTCTCACCTTGGCCTGAAGATCTCTATACTCCTGTTTCAACGTATCAAGCTCAAACCTTGCCTGAGAAAGGGCATCCTGACTTTTGGCATAATTTTCGAGAATCTCCTTGAGATTCAAGTCCTGAAAATCCTCTACCTTTACCTCAGTAGTGACGGCATGCTCACGGTACCATCGTGCCACAAAAAAACTCAGGGCTACGACCACTCCACTCACCAGGATAATGGTCAAATAAAGAAGATAGGGACGATTCTTCTTTGTCTTGGCAAATTCCTCTTCCAGAATATAGAGAGGTGGTTTTTCCCCCTCATGACTGATATCCTCTGCTAAGAAAAACGACTTTGGATCCTGTATCCACTGGGTTATTTGCTTGTCATGGTCCATATCCCACTCCATCCTTTTGGTGGTTTTTTGCCCTCTATTCTCTCAAGAAACACCGCAGCACAAGGGAGTGATATCTGGCGGTACCACTCTTCTGCCTTTTCCCATTCTCCTTCATAGTAGGCTTGAAGAGCTTTCTCAAAAATCTTGATCTCCTGTTCTCTCTTCTCATCTATCTGGGAACGGAAAAGAGGCCAAAAAATACGTTTTCCCTCTGTTTTCCCTTTGACCTGGACCTGATCCAGCTCTACAAAGAGAAACTCCTCCCCATACCCGTTCCCTTCCACATCCTGCTTCACATACTCCGAACAAATCACAGGAACCCCATACACCCGCGTAAGACCCTCAAGTCGCGAAGCGGAGTTCACATTATCGCCAATAACTGTGTTTGTCATACGTTCATAGGAACCAATATTCCCATAGAAAACCCGGCCTCCATCAATACCCACCCCCACCTCAAGCATCACCGCCTTGAGAAGTCTCTCTTCCTCTTCTGTGAAGGATTGTTTGAGTTCAAGAAGCTTTTGCTTTTTTTCCTGCATCTTGTCCCTCAGAGACTGGGCAACCCGCTGAATACCATACGCCGCCTGAAGAGCCTGATAGGACTTGTTCTTTCCCCCTTCAAGCACACCAAAAACCGCCAACAGAGCATCGCCAATGATAGAGCCAATAATCCCTTCCCGATTCAAAACCTCACGAATGGCTCTGTCATAATGAAGATTGAGAAGCTTGATGATATCCGTCCCCAAGGTCTCGGTAATAAAAGTAAAACTCTTGATATCAGAAAATAACACCGTGAGTTCCCTTTCCCGCCCCTCAAGCCGAACTTCCTTCTCCCGATACGCCTGAAGAGCAATGTCCTTGTTCACAAATTTACGAAAGATAAAAAGAAGATTATTCACCGTACTGGAAAGAGAATTAAAGGCCGCCCCCAAAAAGGTGATATCGTCATTTGATGCCCCCCGCAGATCAATGATATCGAGACGCTGTTCCTGGGTCATCTTGAGAATGCTCTCTGTCATCACCTGAAGATACTTCGTGGCTGATCTGATCAGACGAAGCCCCACCCAGGTAAGGAGAAGAGAGATAACGACAATGAGCCCCAACACAATCCAGAAAATCTGCCTCGACTTGGCATAAAACTCCTGCAGCTTCTCTCCCCGAAGAAGAAAAGCCTTCCAGCGAGGATGATATTTGTACACAAAGACGTATTCTTTTCCTTCTGTCCGCACAGAAAGAAATCCATCATCTGTTCCCTGATTCTGACGCTGAAGAAGGGTTTCAAGTACTGCCTGTCCTACTGCTTCCGCCCCACTCCCCGCCGCTGCTATCACTTCTCCTGCTGGATCCACCATGACAAAAAACGAACCTTTGTTTTTGAAGGTCATTGTGGCTTTGTTTGTGAGGGCATTCTTGACCTGTTCAAGGTCCTTTTGAATCTCATAAATTTCATACTGATTGCCCGCATAGGTATAGAGTTCCTTGAGATTCTCTACCAGAAGAAGTCTCAGCTGTTCCACCAAGGCTTCCTGATGAAGAGTGAGATTAATATAGTTGGTGGCAAAGTTTGACACTAACATAAAGACTGAAAAAATCAGGGCTATCCGAAGGGCAAAAGGCACAATACGGGTTTTCCCAACCCTGCGCAAAGGCTTTCCGGCCATACCGTCCCCCTTTTCTTGGATAAAGTATACACCAAAAACAGAGAAAATGCAAAAAATTGGTCCTGTGACTCAGGGATACCCTTCTCAACAGGTACACCGTGTCTTCGGAAACTCGTCCAAAAGGAGAGACTTTACATAGGGGAACAAGATCATCAAAAAGAAAATATCTTTTGTCATCAAGAGAGGGAAAAATCGATGGGAAACGTTTGTTCTCTCCTTTTTTCAAAAGAAATTACAATAATTCATTGGAAAGAAACGAAATAAACACCAATTTTTTGAAAAAAGGAGAGAGCTTATCCCTTTCCCCAAAAGGAAAGAAAGTCATCTCTCAAAAAAGTCCATAAAAAAAGCCCCTCACCTCTCACGGTAAGGGGCTTTTTTCTCTTTTTCCTACTTGTTGGTGACGGTATTCGTATTGGTCAAAACCTGATTGGTAGAAGTATTGGTAAGATGTGTCACATCCACTCCCAAAGCTTGAAGAGCATTCTTGGCCTCTTTACGCACAGAAACCTCAGGATCATAGAGGGCCTTGTACTTCAGTATCTCAATAGCGCGAGTTTCTTTTATCTTGGCGAGTGTCTTAATGGCCTCGGTACGAAGAAGAATGTTGTCCGAACGAGTGTACTGGATCACCTTTTCTCCTACCTGTGGTCCAGAGAGAAAAGCAAGCCCGGCAAGCCCCCAGACCCTTACATTGACATCCTCTTTTTCGTTATCAATCACAGGGGCCAGAATATCAAAAGCCTCCGCAACCTTTGTTTTTCCAAGGGCATAGGCACTATACATCCTCACTTCTTTGACCTCAGCAGGATCATTGATAAGCGTCTTCAAAAGTTCTATACTTGATTTACCCCCTATACTTCCAATAGCTACCGCCGCTGCCCCACGGACTTCTTTGGTGTATTGATAATTCGAGAGAATACCTAACACTGTTGGCTCAGCGGGTTTATACTCAAGTTCACCCAAAGCCCGAAGAATGGTTGCCACTAACAGACTCTCCTTGGTATCCTCAAGTCGGTTGGTGAGATGAGAAAAAAGATAAGGAGCGGCAGACTGTACTTTCAACTCACTACAACCAAAAGCAATACGACGCAAGACCTCACTATTGGTTTCCCGCTGCACTGCCTGAAGCCAGGGCTCCTGATTGGATAGCTTGAGTTCTATCATCGCATAAGCGGCTTCTCCACGAACATTGGGATTGTCGTCTGTAGCCAGAGCCTTCATAATCAGGTCATATCCCTCCACCGCCTTGTTATCCTTGATGGCCTTGATAACGCCAATCCGTTGAGAGGAAATACCATACTGCATGGTCTTCTGCCACTGTTCTAAAACCTTTGGATCTACGGCAAAAACAAACGAAAACACAAAAAGACTCAAGAGAAAAATCCGTCTTTTCATGAGTCCTCCTCATTTATGTATCGGACAAAAAGAAAAAAAATAGAGAAAAAAGACCTTTTTCAAAAAGAAATTGCTTTTTTATCTCTTCTTTCTTTCATATCTCCCGGGGCTTCCCCGGAGTGAGAAAAGCGATAACTTGATAGAAACCTCCACACGGATGTTTTCTTCCCCTGTCTGCGTCAGGGGCTACGCCCCTCTCCCCCGCTTTTTCTGTTTACAAGGGCTTATTTGTCTTTTTTATTCAAAAAAATTGGTTTATTTATTACAGTACGGAATATTTTGATACTAATTTTTGTTTCTTTATTACTTTTTTGAGACCTTTGCACGAATGTGCAAAGGTCTCAAAGAAATAAAACCCTTTTTTTTGAAAAAAGGAGAGATCGTTCCACACCCCATCCCTTCCCTCTCCACGTCACAAAAACTCTCCCACATCCTTTTCTCTTTTCACTTGAAAATCAGCCCGGTCTTTTCATAAAAAATGAGAAAATCCATCACTGCTACAGGAAGAGAAAGCGTTTCTGCCCACCTTTGCAAAAGCCTCTCATACTCCTCATACCGCTTTTCCGAAAGAGATGACGGTATCACCACCCCAAACCTCTGTGATAACATCCGAAGCACATGCCTATCAAGAATAGCCAGTTCCAGCCCAAACCCCGTATTACGAAGAAAGTGACTGGCCTCTTTCCAGCCAATACCCCTCATCGTTTTGACAAGCCAGCGCCGCATGAGAAAAGCTTCCTTCAAGGATTCAAGTTTTCCCCGAAGCGACCATCCAGAAGAGAAACACTGAGTTCTATTATACACAAGAGAGATTGCCTTGGTATGACGAAAACGCACCCGATGAAGATGGGGAGAAATCTTTTCAGGACTCCCTTCCCACAAAAGGCCAAGATGTTTGAGATGTTCAAGGGTCCTCTGGGCTTCAAGAGGCTTTGCCTGGGGAGTAAGGGTACAAAAAGCCAGTTCTTCAAAAAGCCTTCTATCGTCCGCCTCTTGCCGCAAAGACAAAAACTCTCCTATCCTGTCTTCAATTTCTCTTTTTTTGTCCTCATACAGAATGAGAAGCCTTTCATCCAAGGAATGCATATCTACGCTGGAAAGAACCATGAAAGAAGAATAACTATTACCAATGCCGGTAAAAAAGAAGCTGTACGAATAGGCTTTAGTCCTAAAAGTTTGATCCCTATCCCGAGCACAAGAATTCCCCCTGTGCCGACTAACTGCGCTATCACAAACTCACTGAGAAGTGGTCCCACCCACTTCGCAAGAAGAGTAAGCCCTCCCTGAAACACAAGCACCACAAATCCGCTGGCAAATACCCCCCAACCCCACGTAGTGGCTAACACCATTGAAGCAAAACCATCTAAAAGCGCTTTGGTGAAAAGAATCGTCGATTCTCCCTGAAGTCCTTCCTGAAGACATCCTGTAATCGTCATAGCCCCCACACAAAACAATACCGACGCAGATACAAGCCCTTCAGCAAAATTGGATTCACCCATCCGAAATCGTTTTCCCAATTTCTCACCCAAAGAAACAAAAAAATCCTCAAGCCTCATCCATTCTCCCAAAAGTCCCCCACCAACAACACTCAAGATAACAGGAAGCGGACTTTTCATAGAAAGCATCATCGACAAACTGAGCATCATGGTAGAAAGCCCCAATCCCTGAAAAACAATCCCCTCATACTTTTCTGACACAAAGCGCCTGAAACCTATCCCCACCAGACTCCCGGCAAAAACGGTTCCCGCATTAACAATACTTCCAAGCAAAATCATCCCTGTCTCCTTTCTTTGAGATAAATGAGAAGCACCTGAATGGCCGCTGGCCTTACCCCTGGTATACGAGAAGCCTGCCCTAAAGTCAAAGGTCTCACAGCTGAGAGTTTCTCTACCTCTTCCAGACGAAGACTTGGTACCCGACTATAATCAAAATCTTCCGGAATACGAAAAGATTCAAGCTCTGAAAACTGGGCTACCAATCGCTTTTCCTCTTCAATATACCCTTCGTATTTGATCTCTATTTCCACAGCTTCCCGTTCCTCGCTATCTTCCAGTGCCCTTTCAAGAAAATGCATAGCCAATGTCTCATAAGAAACCATTGGCCGTCTCAGAAGCTCTGCAAGCGATGTAGGTTTATGGATCTCTCCTATCCCCAGTCCCCTGAGTTTTTCATTGGTTTCCTTGGTAGGATAAAGACGAAGCCCCTTCAAACGCAAAACCTCTTCATCAACCCGGGTATATTTTTCCTTTGTTTTCTGGTATCTCTCCGATGACAAAAGCCCCAATTGATACCCTACAGGAGCAAGGCGACGATCGGCATTATCCTCTCGAAGAACCAAGCGATACTCTACCCGTGACGTAAACATACGATACGGTTCATTGGTCCCCCGCGTGGTGAGATCATCAATGAGTACCCCAATATACCCCATGGACCTATCCATCACAAAGGGTGGTTTCCCCTGAACCTGAAGAGCCGCATTGATCCCGGCAATAAGACCCTGGGCTGCTGCCTCTTCATACCCTGTAGTTCCATTGATCTGCCCGGCAAGAAAAAGCCCTTTTACCCGCTTGGTTTCAAGCGTGGGATAGACCTCTGTCGGGTCCACATAGTCATGTTCAATCGCATACGCCGGGCGTAACATCACAGCCCTTTCAAGGCCGGGGATACTTTTTATAATCTCCAGTTGTACCTCAACAGGAAAACCATTGGAAATCCCATTAGGATAATACTCAATGGTAGTACGCCCCTCTGGCTCCAAAAACACATGATGTTCCTCTTTCTCAGGAAACTTCATCACCTTGTCCTCAACAGATGGACAATACCTCACCCCCGTCGCCTGAATCTGACCGGAGTACATCGGAGCCAAGTGAATATTTTTTCGGATAATGTCGTGGGTTTTGGCTGTGGTATGAGTAAGATAACAGGGCATCTGCTCTTGATACAAAAACTCCCGTGTGCGTTCTGTCCAGAAGGAAAATGGTCGCACTGGGGTATCGCCAGGTTGTAATGTCATCACAGAAAAATCAATCGTCCGCCCATCAAGCCTTGCCGGTGTTCCTGTTTTGAATCGCCCCATTCGAAAACCAAGCCGCTGAAGGGTGCGAGAAAGCCCAACCGCCGGTCCCTCCCCAAGCCTTCCAGCCCCATAAATAGTCGTTCCTATATGAATCTTCCCATTCAAAAATGTTCCAGGGGTAATCACTACTGCCAAAGCCTCATAGACCACCTGACTCACTGTTCCCACCCCATGAACCTTGCCATCCTCTACCCAGATATCTTCAACCAGATCCTGTTTCACATCAAGCCCTTCTTGATGCAGGACTACCCCCTGCATGTACTGACGATAGGCGGCTTTATCAGCCTGGACCCGTGTGGAACGAACAGCCGGCCCCTTTCTCATATTGAGCGTCCGAAACTGAATACCAGTCCTGTCAGCCGCCAGCCCCATCTCTCCCCCAAGGGCATCCACTTCCTTCACAAGTTGTCCTTTTCCAATCCCCCCAATAGAAGGATTACATGGCATCTGCCCAATGAGATCAATATTCGACGACAAAAGAAGCGTCCGACATCCCATACGACTTGACGCAAGTGCCGCCTCAATACCCGCATGGCCTCCACCAATAACAATCACATCATACTTCACAGGAAATACAAACACAACTCTCTCCTAAGATTTGAGAACACAACGATTTTTTCCCTGTTTTTTGGCTTCATAGAGAGCCTGATCGGCCATTTGCAAGAGATGCTCATCCAGTATCCCACCCTCTCCCCCATACTCCACAATTCCAATAGAAAAGGTTGGCAGGATATCAATTCCCAAAACCTCCACCACCTTCGATGGCACCTCTTTTTGAATCCGATGTCCAAGCGCAAGGGCCTTCTCCCCTGAGGTTTCAGGTAAAAGAACCACAAACTCATCCCCCCCATACCGGAAAATAAGATCGACCTTCCGAAGCATAGCCTGAAGATATCGTCCACTGAGAGCTAAAACCTTGTCTCCTACCGTATGCCCATACGTATCATTGATCATCTTGAAATTATCCATATCAAGAAAAAGTATTGAGAGACAACTTTTCATTTTTCCCCCATACCGTCTGATCCGCTCCATCTCCTCACCAAGGCGTCTCTGAAGAGCCATCCTGTTCATGGCCCCCGTCAGGGGATCATGAATAGCCATCTCCTCAAGACGATGATAGGCTTCTTCAAGCTCTTTCTTTTGATGTTCGATTTCCTTCACATAGACTAAGCGTTGAAGACTTAGAGCCATCTGCTGTCCGATAAGCCTCAAAACCTTGAGATCCTCCCGCGAAAGCATGGTATTTCCACGCTGAGTCCCACAGAGCAGAAGCCCCTTATGACTATTCCAGGAAAGCGGTATCACAATGAGAGAAGCCAATAGTTCACTCGTTCTCCAGGCGACATTCGTCTTCTCATCACAACGGAAAATCCTCTCTTCTTCAGAAGATGCTATTTCTCTAAGAAAACTCTCCATATCATGACAGGGGACCTCTATCCCTGCATGAAACACCTCTCGCCATGTATTTCCTACCTTCTCCAGAAAACAGGCAAAGTCAATCAAAAAATGCTGCACCAATTTGGTCAGGGTCCTTTCAACAAGTTCATGTGGCTGAGAACTCTCTATAAAATCCTGTTGAAGAAGATTGAGAACATGGATATCCTGCATCTGACGATAGATCTCGGAGACCTTGTGTTCGGCTTTGGCAAGTTCCCGCAGAGAAGAAAAATTTGGCATCTCCTCGATACGAAAAAGTGGCGAAGAAATCTCTTCCCTCCGATGAGAAAAAACCGTCCTGTAGGATGCGTACTCTCTCATCTCACTTTGCCTGATACCCTCTTTCCACATTTGAATGGAGAGTTCCTCATTTCCCATTTTCCTGTATATCTGCGAAGTGATATAACAATACCACGGAATCATGTAGCCAATATTATCATTGGTTCGGTGGAGGTAATAATTCGCTTCCCGCAAACGTTGAATCACATCTTCATTCTTCTTTTCATGAAACGCCAAAAGACCAAGAAGCATGGCAATAAAAAAATACTCCTCATTTTTTTCCAGATATGGGAGAAGTTTTCTCACCCGTATCTGATTTATACAATCATAGGCAAGCGTCCATTCGCCCTGAAGAGCATACACTGTACCTAACACAGCATAGATACCAAAAAGAGAGTGATAGGCAAGTCCATTCATCCCCAAAATCTGGATAAGCTTGAGCACCTCCTCGAAAAAGACCCTCGCGTGTTTCTCATCAAGCCCCAAAAGACAATTCATACCCATATTGAAATAGGTCATCGCTATCTCGTGAAAATCCTTCAGAGAAAAGAGATACTCTAACGCCTGCGTATAATACTGATGAGCCTCCTCATATCGCCCAGTCATATAGTAATAAAAACCTACCCCGTTATAGCCATAGGCAATCTCAAGGGGAAGCCCCATCCTTTTTTTGAGCACAAGGCTTCGACGATACCAGGTAATCACCTGATCGTACTGCCCCATCACCGCATAAATAAGCCCACGAATCTGATACCCATGACTGAGACGATAGGTATTGCGAAGCTTTTTCGCAAGAGAAATCCCTTTCTCATTGAGAAGAAGGGTATTGTATTTATCAACATCAGAAGCGTACTCAGAATAGATACCGTAGGGATTGATATAAATAAGCGCCAAATGATTTTCATAATTCAATTCTATGGCAAGATTTATAATTTTTTCATAAATCTCTCGCCACGGCCTTGGTTGCTGTTTACGATTTTTGTCTTCGATTTGAAAATAGAGAAAAAACGCCTCAAAATAGGTTCTCTTCTCCTTTTCAGATTCGGGAAGATGAAAGGCCTTCTCAAGAAGGGTAAGCGCATCAGCAATCGAATCCTTCATAAAAAAGACAAAAGCCATATCCCTGTAAAGCCGAATGCGATCTGACGGGGAACTCGGCATCCTCTCCATCAGCACAAAAGCCATATTGAGATAATGAGCCGCCTCATTGTATTCCTTGAGAATAGCCGCTGCCTTGCCTGTTTGCCAGGCCAAAAGCATCTGAGAACTCTCACCCCAGTCGTGCCTCTCACTTCTCTCAAGGTACTGAATACCCATCTGATAAGCATCTCTTACCGCATTACACATGAGAAAAGAATATTGAAGTTGAAGAAGACGATCAGGATTTTTGGTAAACAACCAGAGTGGCCTTTCCTCCTCCCCCTTACCCATATCCTCCTCTTCCCAGAGTTCAAACACCTGATTCTTCTCCTGACAAAAGACCACCAATTCACTGAGAGCACGACAAGAACCTAACCTTTCAGAAGAAAAGGTCCCATAGATCCGGACCAATGAACCTGTTACCTGAGAGAAAACACGGAGAAACTCAATACTCGACTCGGGAGCAAGATGAAGATTTCTCAGAAACACCACCAGCGGTTTCTCACCCACAACCAATCGAAGATAGAGCCTTTTGATCCCTTCAATACATTCCTCTATCTCGTAAAAGACCTCTTCTTCAATCAAAGGTTCTAAGCGAGAAGGAGTACCTGTCTGAAGGACCGATTCTATGAGTTGTTCAAGAACATAGTAGATCTTTTCCTCTCGATAGAGACGATGACGGGCTGTTTCAGGGAGTTTCTCGAGTTCTGTTAACACCAGCTGAAGCCACGGAGCATAGGGGGCAAAAAGATTTTCATCCCGGTAATCATAGACAACTGATCGCCTTTCCCTCTTTTCAATCTCGTTGAGAAACTCCTCAAAAAGAGAGTCTTCCTCTCCATTCAAAAGAACAAAAGACCTCTCTTCTTCGACAATGTTTTTCAAAAAAGCCTGATGTTTCCTTTTTTCAGTTGTGGGCATGTTCACTCCTATTCGTTATCCCCTCCAGTGAAGAATTCTGACCTCTCCAGGATGTAGATTATAGTCATAACTTTCACCGGGCACATATACCTGAGGATTTTCTATCGAAAGATCCTGGAGTGTAACTAACGATGGCCCAAAATACTGCCCCAAATGACCAAGATACACCTTTTGCATGTTATACGCATCCTGATTCAGGATCACAAGAGCCTTGGATTTTTTATCTTCACTTACCTTGAGCATAACCAGCACATTGTGCATATTCTCATGGTGAATAATAATATTCTCTGTCTCTTCACTGAAAAGAGGGTACTCCTGTCTGATCTGGTTTATCCTTGTGATGAAAGCCGTTAAATCATAGTTTACCGGTTCCCAATCATTGGGCGTGGTGAATACCACATCCGTCTTCTTTCGAAAACCATATTCCAGACCGACGGGAATCATCCATCCAGACGAGAAAAAGGCTGTAAAAAGAATTCTCTGTTTGATAGCGGGAAGATGGTTTTTGAGTTCCATGGCAAGACGCATGGTATCATGCGACTCAGGAAAAGAAATCGAAGGGCACATTGTTCTCATTTGATTGTACTGTTCAAAAAGCCACGGATCCCGATAGTTCCACCACTTGGAGGAATTGAAGATATAATCAAACCCCGACTGGGCTAAGGAAAGTGTCTGCTGAGGGGTACAACCAAGGCTTTCCGCAAAAAACACCACATCCTCTTTTTTGGATCTTGCCGCCTGTATGAGACGCTTCCAGAGATCAGGAGGCACCTGATAGGCGGCATCTGCACGGAAACCATCAAAACCCTTGTCAATATAATAAAGCACCAGTTCTTCCCAGTACTTCCAGAGATTTTCTCTATCTGGAGAGTTTTCGTTGTCTATCTCTGCAAGATCCCCCCATTCCACCCAATGACCATTATCCCACGCCCCGGGACTTTTGACTTCCCCCTTCTCATCACGCTTGTACCACTCCGGATGAACACGAACAAAAGGGTGATCCTTTGCTGTATGGTTAATAACGAGATCCATGATAACCTTGAGTCCCCTCTTGTGAGCTTCCTCAAGCATGTTTTCCAGTTGTCTCACAGGAGGAAGAGAACTATTGGGGTTCACAAACATGGGGTTGAAATCATAGTAGTCCTTGGGAGCATAGAGGCTTCCTGAAAAACCAGGGTAATGAAAGGGATTCACATATACCCAGTCAAATCCCATTTCTTTGATACGATCAAAATGGACGGTCCAGTTTTCCATCCTGCCAACTAAACGGGGAAAGAGATTGTAGATTCTTGCCCCCTTCTGTTTTGTATGAGCCATGACTGCCTCCCTCTATCTCTTTCAATTATTATAGCACAAAAAAAGAAAAATAGCAATGAAAGTCTCCTCATAGAAGGTGTGAGCTTTGTCGTTCCACACTCATACAGAATGAATATCTTCACACAAAAACTGAATACTTGTTCAACCATTTTTCTTCTTTCAATTTTGGGCCACTTTTGTTACTCATCTTCCTTCTTCTACGAAGCGCTCCCGCGTGGGGCAAAAAGGTCTTGTCCTCGTCGCATGCTACGCATGCGCCTCGGACGGAAGTTCGGCCGCTTTTGCGGGCCATGGGAGAACGTTTCTCCTGGGAGGGCAAGTCCTTCCTCCGTGGGCGACCTCAACTTGTCCTCCTGACTTCGGAAGCATAGCGCCCACCTTGCTTCGCCGATTCCCCGCCAAAGCGGGGTCCCCGCGGCTATGCTTCGGTGGGCTTTTCGGGCAGGGCAACAGAAGAGGTCGCCCCGGACACCTCCTGTGTCCTCCCATCGGAAGGACTTGCCCATCAGGAGTACAAAGGGCCCTGTTCACAACCGCAAAAGCGGCCTGTGGGGGTACAGAAAAAAAAGGGGGATGAAAAAAGAACGGGGCTCTTTCTCCAGGAAGGACCTCTCTCACCCCCCCACCGCAGGCAGGGGCGGGACTATGGCGATGTTTCAGCAACAGGGAACTGTGGGGGATAGAGGAGCCCGGCTATCACCCTGTTTCAGCCAAGGTTGTGCAAACGTGAGCGAGTAGCTATTACCATGTTTCGGCAAAAACCTCCGCTTCTGGCTGAAACATAGTGATAGCCATGTCTTGCCGCCATGTTTTCAAGACGAACTTTTCCCTCTTCCCGTCTCATAAGAGAGCCCTTTGCACGAATGTGCAAAGGGCTCGATGTGATTATTTTGGCATTATCACCTTATCCGAAAAAATTTTTCCATTCTTATAATATAACATATATAAAATATTCTGTTTATGAAAAATTTTTCTTTCCATTTTTTATTTCAAAAAATAGTACATTTTTCCTCCCCTCCTTGAGTTTCCTCTTTTTCCTATCCGATATACATAGTACCATAATCAATGAGGGAGAGCCTATGAAAAAAATATTTCTGTTTTTCTTCCTTCCACTCCTGTGCTATGGGCTCTCGTTGTCTTCCAGTCTCACCACCATTTCAGAACCTGTTTTCTTGGCTACCAAAGGAAATCCCCCAGGGGCTGAAAAGATAGACTTCGACGACAGTTCCTGGACCCGCCTACGTATGCCCACCAATCTCAGGACGGTTCTGGGAGAGGCTGAAGACTACTGGGTTAGGCTTCATGTGTATGTACCCAAAAACCATTCTGAGCTATCAGCTCTATGCGTGGGTTTCATTTACACGTCGGATGCTTTTTATCTCAACGGTACCCTAAAAGGCGACCGTGGTCTCTATCCCCTCTTTTCTAATCAACATGATGTGATTCGCTTTTATTTTCTTTACCCACTTCAAAAAGGAGAAACCAACATTTTGGCCTGGCACATCAAAGGAAACTTTGAAAACTATACAGGAATGCAACGCTTCTCCATTATCATAGGTCCGGCTCACAAACTATTCTGGAAAATCTATTCGCTTGATGTGATCAGCTTGGGCTTTTTGATTGTCTATAGTGTTATTATGATGTATTTTTTTCTCTTTTTTCTCCGTCGTCCCATAGAAAAAGACTATCTCTTTTTTGCCCTTTTCCTTTTTTTCCTTATTCTTTATTCCCTGGCAAGATTACAAATTAAGCATTTTGTTTTTACCAACTATACCTTCTGGAAACAAAGTGAATTTATTGGATACTATCTTCTTTTACCTACAGTTCTTCTTTTCTTCAGACAATTTTTACAACGAACAGATTTATTTGGGAAAATTCTTGTTTTTCTTACCCTTCTTATGGGAATACCAGGCATAATTATTGCACTTCTCAAAGATTGGGGACTTGCGAATACCTATAACTTCAAAATCTATCAAATAAGCGTTTTCCCTGTTTCTATTTTATACATCATAGGGATTCTTGTGATCTCAGCACAAAAAAGAAAAGAAGCTTTATGGTTACTGATCGGATTTTTGTTTTTGCCTTTTGGAATTGTCTATGACATTCTTGTGGCAAGGGGAATTATATCTACTACCCCTATTTTTCCCTTCGTCTTTTTCGGCTTCGTCATCTTTTTTGCTCTTGTGTTAGCCAACAGGTTTGTCCAGCTCTACTACGAACTGGAAGACCTCAACAAAAATCTTGAACAAAAAGTCCACGATCGAACCCGTGAATTAGAAGAAAGCAATGAACGCCTCCTCCAGGCTCAGAAACAAATCCAGTTTGAACTTGAACTCGCCCAGCGAATCCAGCAGTCCATGATGCCAACACAGTTTGACAGCATGCATCCTGTGAAACTCCATGGAACCTACCTCCCGATGGAGGAACTGGGGGGAGACTTCTACGATGTCTACAAAACAGAAAACCGTTATCTCCATCTCATTATTGCCGATGTTTCCGGTCATGGAGTGCCTTCAGCTCTCATCGCCATGATGGCCAAGGCTTTCATAAACTACTATAGTGAACATAATCCTCACCCCGCCTCTGTAGTCTCCTCTGTGAATAACGACCTTTGCCGCCAGTTAAATGATGTAGAAAACTACCTCACCCTCTTCTATGCGGTTGTAGATACAGCCACCAATACCCTCTCGTATGTCAATGCGGGCCATGTCACCATCTTTCTTCTCAAGCAAAACGGAGAGATCAAAAAACTCCCCGCCCAAACACCCTTTTTGGGCAAATTCGAAAATCTTCACTTCTCCGAAGAAACCCTCTCTCTGGAAGCAGGTGACAAACTGATTCTCTACACGGATGGCATCACCGAAAGTCGCAATGAAAACAATACCCTCTTTGGAGAAGGCCACCTCATGGATATCCTTTCTCTTCACAGCACCCTCTCTCCAGAAGAACTTACCTCTCTTATTCTCAACGAACTTGATAAGTTTCGTGGAAATGTCCCCTATGGGGATGATATTACGCTTCTCGTGGTTGAATTCCCCGCTGAAGCCAAAGAAATCATCCATCAGGAAGATATTGGCAAACTCTATGAGAAAGCCCTGATAAACTACAAAAACAAGCATCTGGAAGAAGCAGAAAAACTCCTCACCATCCTCCTCAATCAGCACGCCATGTCTCCTGAAGACACTTACCGTATTTCCATTCTTGCCGGAAATCTTGCCTCCCAGCTGAATAAATGGCAGGATGCCTATACGTACTGGAAAAAAGCCCTTGATATCCATCCAGAGAATGAAAAACTCAGGGCCAATGTCCTTGCTCTTGAAAAAAGACTTGACAAAAAACCATAAAGACAGGAGGTTTCTATGAGTTCGTCTCTCATGCTCATGATTGGTGGTTCTCTCACTGGTCTTCTCTTTCTCGTGGTACTTCTGATGGGACTGAAAATCATCCCCGGTGGACTGGTATGGCACAAGCGTATAGGTATCACCGCCATGATACTTGGCATAGGCCACGCCATTGGTGGCATACTCAACTTCTTTGGACTTTTGCCCTTTTAACCAATGAGATACCACCTCTGGCTCCTCAATGCTACGGAATCCCTTCTTGCCCCTCGTTCTATCCAGAAAAAAATAGAACACTTGTTTGACGTTCCCCTTCTCTGGGAAACACGTACAATCGAAGAAAACAGCGTCTGTAACCTCATGCCAGATGAAGAGTACTTTGTCCCTATGGCCATCAAGTGCTTAGGCAGTCTCTGGGACCATCCCTCAGAGATGACCACTGAAGGAAAACGTATCCTTTCCCAGATGAAAAAACTCTACTTTGAACGATGGAAACTCCCCTCATGGGAAAGCTTCTGGGATCAAACCTCGGATTTTCATTCGATGAAGACACCTATAGGAGTGGGATACTACGATCTCATCCGGAGCCGTCACAAAGAAGGCGATAAACACATCCTCATTGGCTACAGTCAGGGAGGGGTGGTGGCAAGATTCCTTGCCTTTATAGATGAATACCTCTTTGGTAATCATCTGATTGATGGTGTTATCACCATTGCTTCTCCCCTGCGAGGTTCCCCCCTCGCCGATCCCTTTCATAGAGAAGAAGTCACCAATGCCATGATCAAGATCCTTTTGGCCCTCTTTTCCTTCTACAAAGAGTATGATGCAATACCTGGCTTTGTGCGGGTTATCAGTTCTCTTGAAAAAAGGATCGACTTCGAAGATGTCTATTCCCTTCTTTCTGATTGGACCACTGAAAGCCTTTCCCTTGGGAATGTCTCCCCCTACTATCCAGCCATCGGAAAGTACCTTGCCACCTTCCTCAAGTGGCTCTCCGGCCTAAGGGGTATCAAAGAGAGTGCCTTCTGGGAACTCGCTCCAGAACGGGTCATAAGCCCTTTTTCTGTGCTTGGTCTGGTTCAAAAACCCCTCAAAGCCCATACCGCCGCTATCGTTACCTGCAATCATTCTGTTTATGATATCGCCCGTGATTATTTTGCCCTCACCCAGGGAAACTGGATTCGATGGCTCTGGAAAATAGGCAAAGAATGGCTTCTCTCTCAAAAAGTAGGGGGCCAAAGCCTCAAAAGAAATCTTCTCACCATCCAGAACCTCTATGACAGAGAGATTATGGGGCTTGGTGAAGGAGAGGCTCATGATTTTATGGTTCCCGCTGAGAGGCAATACATAGAAAAATCGCCTTCCTTAGGACTTTTCTTTGCCTCCAGGGCAAGCCATCTCAGCGGCAAAGATCCCTTCTCCCCTGGAGGAAAAGAGATTCTACAAGCAATTATATCTGCTATGAAAAAATATACCCTATGCCAGAAGTAACTCTTCGTCTCTACGGTTATTTGGCCAAAATCGCCGGGAAAAGAGAAATTTCTCTCTCTTTTCCTCTCCTTCCTACAGTCAAGCACCTTGCGGAACACCTTGGCATTCCCCACATAGAGATAGACCTGATTCTTATCAACGGAGAAGAGAAAGATTTTTCGGCCATTCCTCTCCATGGTGATAGAGTCGCCCTCTATCCTCGATGGCATCATCTCCCGGTAAGCCATCTCCAGGAGAATCCCCCTCAACTCGCTTTTGTCGTGGATGTGAATTTAGGCCAACTCGCCAAACTCCTCAGAATGCTTGGTTTTGATACTCTTTATAATAATCATTATACAGACAGAGAACTTCTTGAGATTGTACATGAGGAAAAACGTATCCTTCTCACCAGAGATAAGGCCCTGCTGTATCACCAATCTGTGAAATGGGGACACTGGGTAATGGCCACCAATCCCTATGAGCAAATCGCAGAAGTTGTTGATCTCTATAATCTCTATGACCATCTTTTTCCGCTCACACGTTGCCTTCTATGTAATGAACCCCTCATTTCCATAGACAAAAAGTCTATTGAGCCCCAGCTTCCCCCTCGAGTAAAAGAATGGTGTGAAGAATTTTACCTATGCCCCACGTGCAAGCGAGTTTATTGGAAGGGAAGCCATTACGATCACATGATGGCATGGATAGAAAAATTGCGAAAATAAAAAAAGCGCCAGGAGAACCTGGCGCTTTTTGTTTGTCCTACCGCAAATACAAACCATCGACACCAATCTTGCCCGGACCATTGAGAACATAAATCCCGGCTGAGTTAGCTTTGACAGTAAAGGTAATAGTACCATTATTCACCGTAATCACATTCCCCGTCACGGCATCTCGATAGGTTCCATTACGCACTCCAGAAACGGTAATCGTCTGCTGACTTCCGATGGTAAGTCCAACCACTACATAACTCTCACCATTGTTGTAATCTCGGACAAAACTGATTCCACTTCCCCATTCGTTTACCTGCTGCATGGGAGCCTTTTGCAGAGCAGGAATAGCCCGACGAATTTGATTGAGACGTTTGATATGCTGATAGAGAGGATGAGACTGGGTTGTAGAAATCTTTGTAGCCGTCAGATTATCCCCATAGTAGGCTCTTCCAGTCTGATCAATAGTCATGGTAGCATTCACAATATCCTGTGGAGCCCCTTTCTGAAATTCAATTTCCTCTCCATAGTACAGACAAGGTATTCCTCGAATCGTCCAGAGAAGATTGTAGGCAGCCGCAGCCATCCATTGTTCCCCTTTGAAGCGGTACATAAAATCATTATCAGGTCCCACGTCGTGATTTTGTAGGAAAGTGACAAGTTTTGTTGCGTCCCCATAGACCCAGTCCATGGCAAGAATACCGCCAACCCCACTGAACGATCCCTTGCTTACATTATCTCTAAAGGTAGAGAAAAGCGAGAAATCCAATACCGAGAACCCTGAATCTCCACCCGAGTTGGGATTGTTTTCATCATTGCCGAGACGTGTATACCACCAGGGACGAAGCCTTGAAGGAGCATTGTCTCCCCCTAAGTTTCCCCACCCTGTACCTTTGACCAGGTTCTCACCAAAGACAAAGAGAGAGGGCTTTCTGGCCTTCCAGCGATTCACAAAACCGTTGAGCAGGCTACTACGTTCCACATGTTTCACCGTATCAAGACGAATCGCATCAACCCCCATATCAAGATAGCGATAGATAGCTTCATTGATATAATTTCTGACCACTTCACTCTCGGTATTGAGGTCAATACAATCACCCGCCATACTGGTTACCCAGAGTCTCTCAGGATTTTCCCAATCGCCGCCCTGTACATAACCAGCCTGGTGATACCAATCATTGATGGTCGTTCCAGCTACAGTCGTGCCCGTCAGAGGATAGAATGTTCCAAAGAATTTCCCGCCATCGTTAATATTGAGAGGAGCACCGGTTACCTGATCATAGATAACATTGGTACCATAAGGATCACTTGTCTGGTAGGCTTTGAACCAGGAGGGAGCGATGGGGTTGTCATTGTCCTCCCGATAAGGATGTTTGTAGTCGCCGAGATTGTAGAGATATGGCCAGTTTGCCCAGTTAGTGGAACTCACCGGCGTTCCCTGAGGTCGGAAGTATTTGATGGGATAACGAGAGAGCCACACCTTACCACGAATCCCATAGCTTGAGGAGTGATTGACCACCACATCCATCACTATCTTGAGCCCTTTGGCATGAGCGGCATTGATCAGATCCTGAAAGGTAGCCCCAGGGGATTCAAGACGGGGATCCACCTTTGTCCAGTCATAAATATGATATCCATGATAGTCGAGACCACTTCTGTTCTCAAATGGGGGAGTAATCCAGATAGCAGTGAAACCAAGGTCTTTGATATAATCTAACTTCTCAATGAGCCCTTTGAAGTCTCCTCTCCAGTGAGGATCTCCCACCTTGATACGATCACGATTATAATAATTGTTGTTAGGATCACCATCATAGAAGCGAGTGGTGATCACAAAGTAAATCGTCTCCTCTCGAAAATCCACACCTGTAGGCTGGCTTCCCACCACCACACTCACACTGTCCTCAGCCGTATTGCCCGCTGTATTACTCACCTGAACACGTACCGTTTTTGTCCCTGCTGTGCTAAAGGTGAGAGAAATAGCTGCTGTCGCGGAGAAGGCTGTATCCCATGTCCCGTTCCCATCCGTATCCCAGCGAAAACGAAGGGCAGAAAGGCTATCCTTCTCATCATAGGAGTTGGAAGCATTGAAAAAGAAGGTCGTGGATGTGGTTCCAGTCGTCGGAGAAGCACTCAAAACAGGAATAGGAATACGAACCATGCGGAAGGTCACCGAATTGGTAGTCGAACAAAGCCCTGCGGTGTCCTTCGCATAGACATAGACTCTGTTTGTCCCCTCAGGCAGGTCATAGATAACCCTCCAGTTAGAACTATTGGCATCCACCAAAACAAAACTGCCATTATTGGTTTTGACATACACACCGGCCACTCCCCTGTTATCCCACACCGTCCCCTGAATGGTAATCGTAGGCGTTTTGGCACTGGAATTATTGGTTGGGGAAGTAATAGTCACCACAGGTCTTGTTGTATCCGGACCATTGGGATTGTTGGTCGTTATCATACCATTGGATACCCAGATCTCTCTGTCAGATGTTCTGTAGTCCATATTATTGTTATTGTCCCAGGTACCACTTCCATTGTTGAACACAAAGGTAAGAACATTGGAATACATCGGAATTTCTTTCACATACCAGGAGCCGCCCTCTGCTGCCATCGTTTGACCAGGAACAGAAGTCCATCCCAGCCCATTATTATAGTGAATATTGACTGTTGTCCACCCTGTGCGAAAATAGTGGACCTTGATACTATTGGTATTGGTAACCACAGAAAGCGATCTGACCACCAGTTTCTCTTCATTTTCATAGTAAATAAATTCATATTTGCCGTTAGCCGGAATAGAAAGGGTAATATTTCCCCCACCCTGAGCAAGAGAAGTCACCGTCTGGGGAAGAGATGTCCCACTCGAAGAACCAAGCCCTCGGTTGATATCCCAGGCGTTATTCATCGCTAACTTATACGATACAGAACCAGCAGAAAGAGTAATCTCTCCCCTCCAGACATAGTTCGACACAAGCGTCAATGCGGGAGCAGATGTTGCCGACCAGCTTCCTAAATCTGCCGTACTTCCCGGTACCCTCACGACGGTGTATTTTGACACTGGTCCTGTTGAAGTTGCCACCGTTACCGTAAGTTTCTCCTGTCCCTCGTAATAGGTAAACGTATAATAGCCGTTGGAAGGCACAGAAAGGGTAATATTTCCCCCACCCTGAGCAAGAGAACTCACCGTCTGGGGAAGAGATGTCCCACTCGAAGAACCAAGCCCTCGGTTGATATCCCATGCATTATTCATCGCCAATTTGTACGACACAGAACCTGCCTTGAGATACACAATCCCCTGCCAGACCCCATTGGAGATAAGAGAGAGCGCCGGCGCCGTAGAAGCCGACCAGTTGGAGAGTTCAGCCACACTCCCCGTCACTCTCACCACAGAATACCCCGAAGAAAAAGTCGCATAGGCAATAGCAGGGGCCTTCTTTGCCTCTTCGTTTGCCTGCTGCACCTCAGGGGCTGTCAATTGGCATGCCACCAAGAAGACACTCATACCTAATCCCACCAGCCATCGGTTTTTCATACCGACCTCCTTTTCAGCAATTTCAAGAATATTGCAAGAAATATGCCAAAACATATCAATATTCCAAATGTATAATATTTCAAGAATATATATAGAAATACCTTCTGCGAAAAGAAAAAAGAATAAGCAATAAAAAATAAACCCATTGCATAAGAGTTTCACATTATGCCCTTCGTAAAAATGCATTTTGCACAATTGTTTTTTTGATACTTTTTCCTCTTTTTTTATCCGGAAAAAAACAAAAAAGTTTTCTTCATTTCAAGACCTCTTTTTGCTCTCTCCTTTTTTCAAAAAAGTATCCAAAAAGCCATTGAAATGAAAAGAAATAACAACACGTCATTTGAAAAATAGGAAATATGCCGTTCCACACACATACAGAATGGTTATCTTCACCTAAACACTGAATACTTATTCAACCATTTTTCTTCCTTCAATTTTGGGCCACTTTTGTTACTTATCTTCCTTACTTCTACGAAGCGCTCCCGCGCGGGGCAGAAGGGGCCTTGTCCTCGCCCTATGCTCTCGCATGCGCCCCGGACGGAAGTTCGGCCGCTTTTGCGGGCCATGGGAGGACGTTTCTCTTCGGAGGGTAAGTCCTTCCTCCGAAGGCGACCCCCACTCCTCCTCCTGACGTTGGGAGAAGCACTTCCGTGCGGGACAAAAGGGGCTCCGCCCCTTTTGAAATCCCCGCCCCGCCCCTGCACCGGTTTCTGTAGCATTCCGTCCACCGTCTCATCTTGCTGGCTGGAAGAAAAACCTGTAGTCTCCCTCTCTTCTGTAGCCGCCCGGGGACAGACCTCCATGTCTGACCCCGGTCTTCCTCGCCACCTCCTGTGGCTCGGACATCGGCAGGAGAACGGGACCTTCTCCCACCAGCCCGCATGGCTTCAACCCCCTTCGGGGCTTCTCTCACCCTGCACCGTAGCAGAGGCGGGGATGGGCTATGGCGATGTTTCAGCAACAGGAAACCGTATGGGGATAGAAGAACCCGGGGCTATCACCATATTTCAGCAGAACAACCGTTAGGTTAAACGTTTAACCAGCGAAACCTTTGGCTGAAACATGGTAATAGCCATATTTTGCTGCCATGTTTTCAAGGCCAACTTTTTCCTATCACGTATCATAACAGAAAGTTTTTGGATTATTTTCCTTCTTTGTCAAATGTGGAGATAGGTATCCAGTTTCATATGTGGAACGACACTTAAAAAATAAGAAAATAATAGCCCCACCATCCACTTTTTTGCATCATTTCCACAAAAGTGCTATAATATACCCTTGAAAACCACAAAAATTCTCCATACAAGGAGATCCTATGCTTGAAGTTCGTCATGTTACCAAACGCTACGGCCAGTTTGAGGCTGTGTCTGATATCTCCTTTTCAGTAAAGAAGGGTTCCATCGTGGCCTTCCTTGGCCCCAACGGTGCCGGAAAAACAACCACCATGCGTATGATCACAGGCTATATGCCTCCCACCAGTGGATCCATTCTCTTAGAAGGAATGGACGTCTTTGAGGAAGCAGAAGTGTGCAAACAGAAGATTGGCTATCTCCCTGAAAACCCTCCCCTCTACCCAGAACTCACTGTCTATGAATACTTAGAGTTTGTGGCTAACATCAAGCAGGTTCCTCCAGAGAAAAAAGCGGCGGCCATTGACGAAGCCATTGAAAAAACCAATCTCCAGGAACGCCGGCATACCCTTATTGCCCAGCTTTCCAAAGGACTCAAGCAGAGAGTGGGCATTGCAGGAGCGGTGGTCAATCAACCCTCTCTTCTTATCCTTGATGAACCCACGGTGGGACTTGATCCTCTCCAGGTCATCGAAATCCGAAACCTCATCAAACAACTGGCGAAAGAAGAAGGGCGAACGGTGATGCTTTCCACGCACATCCTTGCTGAAGCAGAAGAAATCTGTGAAGAGGCTATCATTATTCACAATGGACGTATTATGGCAAGCGAATCCATTGATAAACTCAAACAGGGCCTCAAAGAACAATTCCATATCACCATAGAAGTGAAAAGAGAAAGCCACAAAATCCCTGATATCCTTGCGGGAATAGAGGGTATTGTTGAGGTAAAACCCACAGAGAACGGGGCTATCCTCACCAGCACCCGTGATTGCCGGGAAGAGGTTGCCACCCGGGTAGTTCAGGGTGGTCTTGGTTTAGTAGGACTCTCTCAGAATATCGAAGACCTTGAAAGTGTCTTCCTCAAACTGGTCAAATAGGAGAAACCTATGTGGAGCGTATTTCAGAAGGAACTCAAAGTCTATTTTTCCTCTATCCTGGGGTATGGGATTTTGTCTCTCTATCTCCTTATTGCGGGTATCTTCTTTATCATGTCCTACGCCACGCCCGTTGGCATTAGTTCTTTTACAGGCTTTTTCTCTGTGATGAACACCACTATTCTTTTTGTGATTCCCTTTCTTACGCTACGGACCATCGCCGAAGAATATCGTTATGGCACCATGGAGCTTCTCTTCACCTCTCCTCTCTTCTCCTGGGAGGTGGTGGTCGGGAAATTCCTTGCAAGTTTTGTGTTTACCGCTATTGCTGTGACCCTCCTTCTTGTCTATCCTCTTGCCCTGAGTTTTTATGCCCCTGTGGAATGGGGAATGGTCCTCTCCAGTTATGTGGGAATGCTTTTGTCGGTTGCCTTTTTCGTTGCCCTTGGTATTTTTGCCTCAAGCCTCACCCAGAATTTGGTGATCGCCGGTCTTCTTTCTTTTGGTTTTTTTGTAATTCTGGTGAGTTTTTCTTCTCTTGCCATGGTCTCTCAGGAGGTGGTTTCCGCTATTTTTAAGGAACTTTCGTATTATACCCACTACCAGCAGTTTGCTCAGGGAGTTATTCGCTGGGTGGATTTTCTCTACTTTGTGTTAGGAACCTTTTTGTGGCTGTATCTCACGGAATGGAGACTCTCCTCTCGAATCTGGAAATAAGGAGCACATCATATGAAGAAGAAGCTTTCTTTAGTTATAGGAAGTATCGCTCTTGTTCTTCTCGTCTCTCACTGGCTTGTCTGGATTCTCTGGGGAACAAAAAGTTTGATTTTTTCAATACTTGTCATCACAGAAGTTTTGCTTGCCCTCACGGCCCTTTTTCTCTTCAAGGACATCTGGATAGCCTGGCTGAAAAAAAGCCGTACCATCACGGGGCTTCAGAAAGGGGTGGAGTTTGCCTTTGTTATTGGGGTTATGGTACTGTTGTATCTTGTTGTCAACCAGAATCAGGCTCGCTTGGATCTCACCGCTCAGGGACTCTATCGCCTCTCCCCGGAAACTACCTCTCTTCTGAAATCTCTCACCAATGAGCTGAAAATTATCTCTTTTCGACCGGATGCGGCAAGTGGACCAGCGATAGAGTATCAGGAAAATCTTCTCAAGACCTACAAAGCCAAAAGTAAATATATCTCTCTTCAGTTTGTAGATCCCATCAAAAACCCTGTTCTCGCCTCGGAATATAAACTCACCGAAGAAATCAGCACCATTTTTGAGTTTGGAGGAAACAGGGTAGCGGTAAGTATCCGGGAGGTCATGGACCAGGATGCTCAAACCGGTCGTATGAACTATCGTGGTGAAGAGGCTTTCACGTCGGCTATCAAGAGTCTTCTCGATAGTGATGTGAGAAAAGCCTATGTCTTAGCTGGTCATGGGGAGTTTTCCCCAAACACCACTTCCTATCAAGGGTATAGCGATTTCTTCACCGCGCTTTCCCACGACATGATTGAGTGGAAGAGTCTCGACCTCACCAAGTTTGTCGAAATCCCTCAGCATACCTCCCTTTTGATTATTGGACGTCCTACCCATACCTTCTCTGTAGCCGAACTTGATACCATCAAAGACTATGTGGATAGAGGGGGTAACCTTCTTGTCTTCGTCGAACATGATACCACCTACCTCTTGAACGATATTCTCAAGGAATTTGGGGTGTTTTTTGAACCCAACATTGTCATTGAAGAGGAAAACTATATCCCGCAGTTGGGGAATACCGTTTTCTCTCCTCGTTTGATCCCTCATCAGATTACCGATCCACTTCTCAGGAGAAAATTGCCGGTGGTTGTTGGAGCCGCCATGGGACTTGTTTCTGTGAAAGAAACAAACATCGGAAACATTTCTCTTGAAATAACCCCTCTTCTCCTCAGCTCTAAAACCTCGTATGCAGAGCGCTCGCTTGAATCCATCCGAAAACGCAAGGCCATCAAAGATAAAGAAGACTGGGAAGGTCCTCTTCCCTTGGGTTTTGCTGTTGTCCGGAAAAAACTTCAGATATTCCGCTCCCTTGATGGGGCTATCACCAACACGGTTGAATCACGGCTCGTGGTTTTTGGCGATGCCGACATGGCCAATAACGCCTACCTTGCCCAGTGGGCAAACAAGGATCTCCTGCTCAACGCGGTGAACTTTCTTGTGAAACGGGAGCGAAAAATTACCTTGAGACCAAAGGCACCTCTCATTGCTGAATACAATCTCTCTTCTACCGACCAGGCGATCCTTATTTCTCTCGCCATTCTTCTTGTGATTGGCTATATCGTCACAGGGGTGGTGGTCATCTATAACCGTCGAAAAAGGGTCAAAGGATAATGCGTCCTACAGAAAAGCTTCCAGTTGCCCATCTTCTCGATGGGCAACTTTTGTCTATCATTATGCCCTTTTATAATGAAGGGGAAGTCATTGTTTCCAACGTCCAGCAGGTTCTCAAAGCCTGTGAAGAAATGGGTATTCGGGTAGAAATTGTGGCGGTGGATGACGGATCTTCTGATGATGGTTATCAGAAACTTGTCAAAGCCTTTGAGGGTGAAAAACGGGTTATCGCCATCCGTAATGAAACCAACTTTGGCAAGGGGTGGGCTCTCAAAACAGGGTATGAGTTTTCTCATGGGGAGTATGTGCTTTTTCTTGATGCTGACCTTGAACTTTCTCCCTGGCATATCCCTCAGTTTTTGACCCGTCTTTTTCAAGAGCAGGCTGATGTCGTCATCGGGAGTAAACTCCACCCTGAATCTGAAGTAAACTATCCTACTATTCGACGAATCCTTAGTAGAGGCTACTATTTTTTCATACGACTCCTCTTTCATCTTCCCATCATGGATACCCAAACAGGCATCAAACTTTTCCGAAGGGAAGCCCTCGAAGCCTCCCTCCCCAAAACCCTTGTGAAACGTTTTGCCTTTGACATTGAACTCCTTGTGGTCATTATTGCTGAGGGGTTTCGGATTATTCCCGCCCCTGTTACGCTTCACTTTAGTCGGGGAGGTATAGGAAACATACGTCTCAAGACCATCTGGAACATCTTCTTTGATACCTTGGCGGTGGTGTATCGTTTTCATATCCTTCGTTATTATCGAAGAAAACTTGGTCAACCCCTCCATTATCACTGGCGGGTTATTCTCTTTTCAGACACCATGGATGCCCATGAGGTAGCCAATCTTCGCCGGTATCTTGCCCTGCCCTATGGAAAGTATGAGGTTATCGTCTTAGGTCCCGTAGAGCCTCCTTTCCACCACCCCCTCCTTCAGTGGAAAAAGGCTACCGAATCTTCTTACGCTGAAAGGCTTTTCCACCATAAAGAAGTCATAGAAAATTCAAGAGATGGTTATCTCTTAGGGACCCTTCTTTTTTCCCCTGACCAGAAGATCTTTTTGAATAGTGGACGACTTCTTTCCCTTCCTGAGGTGGGAATGGTAGGAGGCTTCGTGATGCCTGCCCCTGATGAAACCCAAAGCGGGAGGTTTTTTTATCACATCACAAGAAGTGTTTTTCTCAATGGTCCCCTTGCCTACAGGTACAAACATGGGGTTCAAAAAACGGTGGAAGAACTTGGCCTCGAAGGATGCATGGTAAAAAAAGAAGTCCTCGAAGCCTGGTTTTCTCTCCCTTCCCACAACCACGAAAAACTCGAACATCAGCTCTCCCTCACCTGTAAAAAAATAGGCAAATCCCTTCTCTATTCGCCAGATATTGTGATGTTTGGCTATTTTCCTCAGAAAACACGAGATTTTCTTTTCTGGCTTATTCATCAAGCGATGATTCGTTCCCGCCAGAAAGAGGGACTTCTGGCATGGTATATTCTCTTTTCTGGTTTTTTGTCCCTCTGGCTTCTTCTCGTCCTCTCGGTATGGCTAAACCCATGGTTATCGCTTCCGTGGTTCATGTACTATTTCTTTCTTCTTTTCGTATGGCCTTTCTCCGGTCAGGCAAAGGGTATAAAAAAGCCTCTTCAAGGCCTTCTTTTAGCCATCTCTCAGGTAGTTTATCTCTGGGCATTTTTTACTCATCATAGACAACAAAAAAGAACATGAAGAACCCTCAATAGGGAATGAAAGAAAAAGCCCTTTCCTTTGATGAAAGGGGATAGCATCTATTTCTTCTCTATAATAAATTATACCTTTTTCCTTTCTTCTTTGCATAAAAAAAGGCTGTCCGGTATAACCGGACAGCCTTGAGAAAAGACTTTCTTTTTATTCTTCGCTACCAGAAACAGCTGCCTGACTCTTGAGAGCCATGATATCCTTCACAATCGAATCAAGAGCTAAAATCACAGACTTCGCATCCTTGCGACCAAAGAACACATCCTCAAGTTGCTCATCAAGTTTCTGGCGAACCTCAATCCAGCTGGGAACCAGAGGAGGAAGTTTAGCCCCGGGAAGCTGAGCAATAAATGGATCCTCTTCCGGTTTGTTTCTTGCCAGGTGAGGCTGATTGACCAGCACTTCTTTGGACTTGAGGTAGGAATCGGAAGCCACGAGAGACTTGCGGCTTGGCACAGCAAGACCACCCTCAGCCGTAAATACCTGTCCCTCATAACTGGTGAGGAACTTCACGAGTTCCCAGGCCTCTTTGGGATGCTTAGTATTGGCATTGATAGAAAGAGACACCGTCACCACGACAGAAACCTTGTTCTTCTTGCGAGGAAGCTGAGAGAGATTCCATTTGAACTTGTCAATATTCTTGAAGCGGAGCTGCACCCAGCGACCATACATACACATAGCCGTCTGGCCTGCTACAAAGCTGGCATCGCCACCAAGCTCACGAGAAGCCGTTACCGAAGGAGCCACTTTGTATTTGTTCATGGTATCAGCCACAAACTGAATAGCCTCAGCATTGGCATTGAGATACTTGGGATCAGCCAGCACCCAGTTTCCTTTCGCATCAAAGATCTCTCCACCATTCTGGAGGATAAAGTTATAATACCAGTTTGCCCAGGTTTCATTGAGCCAACCATACTGATCAGGCACACCATCACCATTGGAATCCTTGGTGAGCTTCTGAGCAGCCTTGATCAGATCATCCCATGTCCACTTTTCATTGGGATAAGCCACCCCTTCTTTGTCAAACATATCCATGTTGTAGTAAATCGCAAAGGTTGTCCAGTCCTTGGGAATACCATAGAGTTCTCCACCAAAGCGGAACGCATCCACAAGAGAAGGATAAAAATCTTCAAACTGGAAGTCGGGGTCGTTCACAAACTCATCAAGAGGATAGAGAAGCCCTTTGCTGGCATAATCATAAAAACTCTCCACATGGAGATAATGCACATCAGGTGGCGTTCCACCAGCATACATGGTCTGGAGCTTGTCTCCAAAAGAGAGAGAGTCGGTATGGATCACCTTGAGCCCAATATTGGGGTGCTTCTTCTGGAACTCCTGAAGCACCTTGTACACAGCAAGCTTCTCTTCAGGGGTGCCCCACATAGCAAAAGTAAGCACGACATCACCGGTTTCCTTGAGCTTGAGACTGGTATCTCCCTCGCCCTTCTTCCCACAACTGGAGAAGAAAAGCCCCATGACAGCAAGACCCAGTACAGCCCATTTCCACTGTTTCATTGGAACCTCCTTTTTGTATAATCATTCAAAATCACTTCACAACTTCCCATCTTCTCTATATTTTACCGTAAAAATTTTTTTTGTCAATAGTCTGCAGACAAAAATCCACACACCCCTCTTATTCTCTTTCAGCCCACTACCCCATCGCCTATGGCACTCTTTTAGAGAAGTCTTTTTATGACTTCTTTTTCCCTTGTTCTTGCTTTCTTTTTTTGCGTTCCTGCATCCACTGGTAGAGACGTTCCGCCTGCAAAAGGAAGGTTTCAAATCGGGCCTCAATAATCTGCGAGAAGGGATTTCCATCAAGCTCAATACTGAGAAAAGGAAGCTTGTCCATATATTCAGCCAGGTCTTCATAATCCTCTTTATTGCCGGCCCGCCATTCTGCTTCTCGTTTCCCTTCTACCGACATTTCTCTCGTAGCCACAGCCTCCGTCATACGGGAATTCATACAGCCAAACGGCCCCACGTTGATAACCCCACAATACTTATCCACCAGTTTGGCCAGGGCGGCTCCCGAAGAAAGTCCAGGTTCTCCTGTGAGTTCCCAGCGGAAGAAATGCTGCGAACGCTTCATATACTCCCGGATATTTATGAGTTCATACTCATAGAGCCCTGTTTTCGCTAAAATCCTTTTGATCCGCCGTTCATGATAATCCTGTACATAATCACTAATGGCCGCTTCTATCCGTCCCACAAGATTGGTCTTGAGTTCAAACATATTGATATCCCGGAGAAAGTCCGTATATCTCACCCATTCGGTTACCGGCGCATCAAGCATCACAAACCCATGTTCGGCAAGCTTCTCAGGAATTCCCATCAGGGAGAAATGATCCCGGCGAACAAAAATCTCCCCCACCACCCCAATATACTTCGCGTCGGTAATAGGACGAACCAGCTTTATCTCTGAGAGCCTTTTTGCACTCTCTTTGAGTTGCCCATAGAAAGAACGCTTCCTTGAACCATCAATAACCGCTATCAGCTTCTCAAACTCTTCCTGATAGATTTTGAGGGCCGATTCTCTGTCAACAGCCATCGCCTTGATAGCCGCCTTGATATCATCCATGACATCCATGAGATACACCGCTCTCGCAATATGCAAACGGAAGGGAATACCAAGGCCGGCATAGCCATTATCATTACTGAGACCCAGCACAGCCACGTTGCGAAGCTGAAGCTTGTCAATCATTCTCTCAAGAAGGGTCTTGTATTGCCCCACACGACAGCATCCTCCAGCCTCTACAATAAAGACCACCAGCCTTTCTTCAGGATTTTCCCGATACTTAATATATTTAAGCACCTCTCCAAGGATGTTGATGATGGGGAGACATTCCTTGCTGGTGGTCACCGACCGACCCAAGTTCAGGGCTTCTCTATCACACACAGGAAGCGGTTCAGCATTCCATCCCACCCGCCGCAGGGCGGCCGCCGCTCCAGCAGCAAAACTCTCTCCCATAGAAGGAACCACCGCCTTGATAGAAGGATGCCTATAAGGAAGCACCTCTCCCGCAGAATCCACATACTCCACATGTCCCCATTCATTGATGCGGGTTTCGGCACGACGGAAAACAGGCTCAGCATCAATGATTTTGTCCCGGAGTTTCATATAGTTTCTTACCACATCAAGAAAGGCCTCCACACGGGTATTTACGCCGGCATCAGCGGTATGCGTATCCACCTCAAGGGTCAGGGACGGTTTGGTTCCCATCAGATCACGAAAATGAGTCACCATCATCGAATCAATAGCGCAAAGAAAATTGGTAAAATACACCCCAAAAAGTTGTGGATGATTTTTCACAATCCTTGCGGCACGGATGATTCGCTGGCCCATTTCCCAGTAGGTATTGCGATAGTTTTCTTCTTTCTCATACTCAAGAAAATCATACGGCAGAATATAAATACCACGAGAAGCAAATTTGAAAGGAATACCTTTGTTCGCCTCTTCAGCAAAGGCATTATAGGGATGGCCAAAAAGAACAATGGCTATTTTACTGGGATCCTTCTCCAGTTCCTTGAGCACTTTTCTTCCTTCTTCTTTCATCGCCTGGAAAAAGGCTTTCTGCTTTTCGTAGGCTACACGATGAGCACGTTTGCCATCAGCCGCCGAAAATCCCATCTCCTGAGCCAGTTTCACAAACTGTTCCTCTTCTGTATGAAACCCACGCATGAAATTCAACACAGGAGTAAGCATCTTTGGAGGATTGGGATGATCCTTCAAAAATGTCGCCTGCTGATAATAAGGTTCTCCCTGCACAAACATACAGACCGTCTGGTATTCCTTGCGATATTCTGGTTGTTCTGTCACATGCATTTCCATAATCTGGGGAGAAAAGATATAGTCAGGCTTTTTCTCAAGCAAATCCTCAAACATCCCGAGAGCAATCTGACCCGAAAGACAAAAACTTGTCATTCCTTTATCAATACCACTCTGCCTCACCTCCTCTGGCAATATCACCTTGCATCCAAGTTCAGTGAAAAAGTTATAATAGAAGGGATACAGGGTATGGGTATGGAAGGATTTATTGATACCAACAACAGGCGCATTCTCCGGAAGGTTTTTGGGTTCACAAAAGGTTTTGAAAAGAAGCTCACGACGTTTCAATACATAATCATAGGACTTCGTATCCACCTGAATATGATGAATCTGGTTATAGTATTTATTACATGCTCCACCAAAGGGAAACATCTTGCCCTTCACCTTGATCATAGCAATCTCACATTTGCGGTCACAATTCTCCGGTTTCCCCTGACAGATAAAACTTTTCCCATACTCTATCTCACGAGAAGCAAGATCATTAAGGTCATACGAAGAAGGCTTCAAAAAGCCCATAGAGAGCATTTCTTTGATCTCGAGGGCTACCCCATACGCCCCCATAAGTCCTGGTTCAGGGGGAACAATAATCTTCTTCCCAGTAAGGCTTGCCATCGCAAGGGGTACCGCCCGGTTATAACACACCCCTCCCTGCATAAAGATTTTGTTCCCAACCTGACGAGCCCCTTTTACACGGTTCACATAATTCATACAAATAGAATACACAAGACCCGCAATAATATCTTCTTTTTCAATACCCTCTTGAGTGGCTATCTTGATATCGGAAGAAATAAAAGCGGCACACTGATCGGAAAAGTTCGGAGGACGTTTTGATTTGAGAGCAATATCCGCAATCTCCTCGGTTTTTACCCCCATGGATTCATACGCCGATTCCTCAAGAAAACTCCCCGTTCCTGCCGAACAGGCCTCATTCATCGCATAGTCAGAAGCCACTCCATTGACAAGATAGGTATATTTCGCATCCTGACCCCCAATCTCAAAGATGGTATCCACCTCAGGGTCAAAATGAGCTGCTGCTCGAGCATGCGCAATAATCTCGTTGATAATGCCATCGGTCTCTGCATGAAGACCTGCAATATGACGCCCGCTTCCGGTAACCCCAAGCCCAATAATCTTCACTCTTTTCCCACCAAGCTGCTGAGAAAGACCTCGATAACAATTTCTGGAGGCTTCAATAGGGTTTCCATTAGTTCTGAGATAAACAGAGGCTAAAATTTTATCATCTTTTGTTCGGAGAAGCACCGCTTTGGTGGTAGTGGAACCCACATCAAGCCCCAAAATACACTCATCCCCCTCCTCGGCTACCCCACGTTCCATGGTTTTGAATTCCACCATGTCCTGATAATCAGAAAGGGGACTCAAAAAGGTAAACGAGGAATGATGTTCCTTGAAAATGTGGTCTGTCCCCTCCTGAAAGGTAGCCTGGTTTTCCCATGCCCACAGCGCAGCCCCATAAGCCTCAAAATACGGGGCTTCTTCAGGAACATAAATCTCCTCATATCCCTCCCGAAGCACCTCAATCATCACTGCATTCTGCGCCGTTCCCCCTACAATAATAGCCCTTTTGGCGTTAATTTTCACTAAAAGTTCCTCAATCTTCTTGGCCATCATACGGGAAAGCCCCGCCGCCACATCAGGAATAGGAACCCCTATATTGAGCGCATGCGTACAGTCGGACTTCGCAAACACTGAACAACGGCTGGAGAGATTATGGGGGTGTTTTGACTCACGAGCATAGCGAATGGCCTCTTCGACAGAGAGATTCATACGACGAATCTGCTGAAGAAAAAACTCTCCTGTTCCGGAAGCACATTTGTTTCCAGAGCTAATGCTGGAAATACGCCCCTTCTGGTCAAGACCATAGACCATAAAGGTTTCCCCACCCGCTGAAACAATGGCATCATAGTGCCTGTTTCCATGCTTTTTCACAAGATACCTATACGCTATTTCAGTGGCCTCAGGTTCCGTGATGGATGGAAGCGTTGTGATACGCCGGAATTTACGCCCCGTCAGAGCCACATAGGCGTTATCAAGGGGAAAACGGGTGAGAATCTCTTTGAGTTTAGATTTAGGATCTCCTTCGTGAGCAAGCCTTTCAAAACGAACAACCTTTGGGTCATGAGAGACATCGAGCTCTACCACACTGATGGTAGAAGCCCCAAGACAAATACCAATCGAACGAGACTTTTTCATAGACAGGTTCTCCTTGTGTGGATAAAAGATTCATCTGTTAAGTATAACGGCAAGGCCAAAAAAATGCAATTTTTGTCTTTTTTCGCCATTCACGAAAAAGCAGCCTTTTTACCTACTCACACAAGAAATCTCTTCATACAAAGACCAAATAGGGGGATGCTTTACCCTTTCCTGAGCACTTTTTGCACTTGCTTGTTTCTTTACCCCATCACAAAAAACCAAGTTTTTGCAGGGTCTCATCAATATCCTCATGGATAACCACATCCGCTTCATCGTCAAGGGGAGTGGCTTCTTTATTCAGAATAACAAAATGGGCATTCTCATCCCTATAGCCCGGAAGCCCGGCCACGGGATACACCACAAGAGAACTTCCAAGCACCATTAAGAGATCTGCCGTCTGAACAAATTGCATGGCTTTTTCCAGCCCCATGACATACTCCCCAAAGAAAACTACATGGGGCTTCAAAATCCCACCACATCCCTGACAAAGAGGTGTTTCCCCCTTTTTGACCTTCTCATCAATCCATCCTTCCGTCCCATACGAAGCCCTGCACGAAAGACAATCCCATTGCCGAAGATGCCCATGAATCTCAATCACATTGGCCGAACCAGCCTTGTGATGAAGACCATCTATATTCTGGGTGATGATCATTTTGAGTCGGCCCAATTCCTCCAACCGTTTCAAAAAGCGATGAGCATAGGTTGGTTGGGCTGAAGTGATTTGCTCATAGAGAGGACCAAAGGTTTTATAAAACTCATCCGGGTGATCTCGAAAATAGTCGATATGAAAAAGGGTTTCATTGACCCCTCCCTGTCGGTAAATCCCCGAAGAGGACCGAAAATCGGGAATCCCTGCCTTGGTCGATATCCCCGCCCCGGTAATCACCACAAGAGACCGACTCTTTTGCAAAAAATCCATGAGCCTATCTACCTGTTTACTCATATTCTCCCTCCTTTTTCACCTAAATCTCAAGGGCAAATCTTCCTACAAAATCTTCCATGGTTCCGGCTATATACATCACCTCTCCTATCTCATGAAACCGCACTCCCTGAGCCATGGCCAAAGAAAAAAGATTCACCAAAGATTCGGCACATGGCCCGTATACCACAGCCCCAAGGATATGTTGTTTCACCTTGTGAAGCAAAACCGACACAATAACCTTTCTTTGTTTCTCCTGCCCCTCTAAAAAAGGCCACTCTCTTTCCACAAGCTGGATCTCATACGGTTGAAACCTCATCTTCGCTTCCTCCACCGTCATTCCGACCCTCGCCAAAGGATAATCAAGAAAGAGCACCTCCGGCACAAGACGATAGTCAATCCTGTCCTTGTGGAGTTGCACAGAAGAGACCAGAGGAGGAACCATATCCAAAAAGACATTCTCTGCCACCAAAATCCCCTCTCGTTTGGCGACCTGAGCCTCACACCCGGGGTGAATTATATCCCCAATGGCAAAGACTCCTTTTACCTTTGCCTCATACCTCTCATTTACCTGAACCTTCCCCGTAGTCACATCTTTTTCGAGAGAAAAAGGAAGTGTACTTCTTCTCCTTGAGAGAAAACACACCTTTTCTCCAGAGAGGGTGATTTCGTTTCCCCAACTGTCCTGAAGAGAGGCTTTCCAGAGGCTTCCGTCCCTCTCTATTTTTGAGAGGGTACACCCTTCGATAATCTTGACCCCTGCCCTTCTCAGAAGATGCTCCCCCACCTGACGAAAGCGTTCCCCCTTTCCCTGGAGAATCACCCCCGTTGATGTTACTAAACTCACTTCACTCCCTAACGAAGCAAAAAGATACGCCACCTCACAGGCCTCCCTCCCCTCCCCAAAAACAAGAAGAGAAGAAGGAAGATTTTCCCATTCTGTCCACATCTCAAAGGAATCACCAGCGGTATCCGGTACCTCCCATTGACTCCCCGTCGCTACTATCACCCTCTCTGTCTCATAGGACACCCCATCAACAGAAAAAAGAAAGGGAGAAGTAAAGACCGCTCTCCCGTACACGATTTCCACTCCAAGCCGAAGAAGCTCTTCCTTGATCGACTGTCTCCAGAAGTTCCAGAAGTTAACAAGCCTCTGTCTCAATTCACGATAACGCTCTAAAGGATTTTTCTCCCTGAGAAGACGATTCTCCTCCATCAGAAACCGAAGCGCCAACACCCCCTGCCTCAAAGCCTTTCCACCCAATGCCTCCTCAGAGGGCACAACCAGAAGGGGAGATTGATGGAGCTCCGCAAGTTTTCGTGCGGCTTCTATCCCCGCTATTCCTCCTCCGACAACGACCACAGAGCGGTGTCTTGGCTCCATCCTTCGGTCCTCTTTTCCAGAAAAAGATTAACTTTTCCCATTCAGATTGGCATACACCTGAAGATTCTGGATAAACTCTTCATTGGTGGTAGCCTTTCGAAGGGCGGCTGACAATTTCTCGATCACATCCTCATTGGACATACCAGCAAAGGCCCGACGAAGCATATGAACCCTTTCAAGGGTGACAGGATCAAGAAGCAGCTCTTCTCGACGGGTACCGGAGAGCTTGAGATCAATCGCCGGGAAGATACGCATATTGGCAAGGTTTCTATCAAGATGGATTTCCATATTACCCGTTCCCTTGAACTCCTCATAAATCACCTCATCCATCTTGCTCCCTGTATCAATGAGCGCCGTCGCTAAAATGGTGAGGCTTCCCCCTTCTTCGATATTTCTCGCCGCTCCAAAAAACTTTTTGGGCTTATAAAGGGTATTGGCATCAATACCACCGGAGAGGATTTTTCCGCTGGCTGGCTCCACCTGGTTATAAGCACGGGCAAGACGGGTGATAGAATCAAGAAGAATCACCACATCATGGCCTGATTCCACAAGTCTTTTCGCCTTTTCCAAGACCATATTGGCCACCTGAATATGCTTCTGTGGTGGTTCATCAAAGGTGGAACTAATCACCTCCGCCTTGACTGAACGCTGCATCTCTGTCACTTCCTCAGGACGCTCATCCACTAAGAAAATAATAAGCGTCACCTCAGGATGATTCTGGGTAATACTATTGGCTATTTTCTGAAGCAGTGAAGTCTTCCCCGCCTTTGGTGGAGAAACGATGAGCCCTCTCTGCCCCTTTCCAATAGGGGTGAAAAGATCCATGATTCGCATCGCTATCTCATTTGGGGTGGTCTCAAGTCTCAAACGCTCGTTGGGAAACAAAGGCGTAAGGTTATCAAAAAGAGGCCGCCGCTTTGCTTCCTCAGGGGAAAGATCATTGACCTTTTCAATCCGCATGAGGGCAAAAAACTTCTCTTCTTCTGGCTTCTTGGGGGGACGAATATGCCCCTCGATGGTATCACCATTCCTTAGACGAAAGTTATGAAGCTGATGCCCCGAAACATAGATATCATCAGAACTGGCATAATAAGAATACCGGGGAGAACGGAGAAAACCAAAGGTATTGTCCCGCTCTTTCTCAATAATCTGAAGGGTTCCTCCCCCATAAATAATGCCGTTTTTATCCGCATGCTTACGGAGAATCTGGTAGATCAGTTCCTGCGTATGCATGTCTTCGTAGTTTTCAATCTCCATATACTCCGCAACTTTCACCAGTTCTGTAATAGAAAGCTGTTTGAGTTTATTGAGAAAAATAATAGACCTATCTTCCGTAAAAATTTGTTTCAGCACATCCTCAAGATTATTTGAAGGAACATACTTGGCAAAGAGAAGATGTTTATAGCTTGGCTTCTGAGTCTCAGGAAGACCCTGCATACCCTCCTGACCGCCATTCTCAAGAGAAGCCGCCTGAGATTCAGGGGGTGTCTCCTGGGAAGCCTCCGCCGGTGATTGGGAAACATTCTCTTCAGCATTCACCTTCAACACAATCTTTTTTCTTGGCATACTCGCTCCTTCTGTTTTGTCTCTTATTCTCCGAAAAGATATATCTTCTTTGAAGATTCTCTTGAAAACTCTTCTTTACTCCTCAGAAACAAACGTCTCTTCTCCACCGTTGACACATGTTGTGTTCTGAGAAGCAAGTAGAAATGGTGGTATCTTTCCCCTATTGAAAACTGATTTTCTCCCTCTCCCTGTCCGGGATTCTATCATGATGGCTTTTTGTTCCCATTGAAGGTAGGACAAGTAGACGTTTTTTCTTGTTCTCTTTTATCTTAGAGATAACAGAAAAAAAAGTCAATTTTTTTCCTATCAAAATACAAAATTTTTCTCTTCTTTCTTCTCACAGGGTATCGATCATGCCATTTTTCAATTCTTCTAATATCCGTTGAAGTGAGGTACGTTTCACAAGGGTCTCATCAAGACGGGCCATTCTCCCTCGAATGCCCTTATTGAGGACAACTTTGATATTGTATTCGGCTTCGGGATAGAGAAGCCCTACCTTATTTGCCATATTCTTGGCCTCATAAAAATAGAGAAGGGCTTTGGCTTCATATTCCTGAGCCATTTTTGGATTTTGTTTGGCTGCGGTAAAATACACCACGCCTAAGTTATTGTAGGCGCGGGCAAGCTGCGTAAATACCTCCCTGTGCCTGATGGAATCTGGATTGATATACTTGATCCGTCGGGCAATATCCTTGAAATAATCAATCGCCTTGAGGTAATTCACTTCGGCCAAGTCCCCTATCCCCATCTTCTGATAGACATTCCCGATAGCGTACGAATAATAGGGATTCAGGGGATCTGTGGTATAAATCTCTGAAAGAACCTTGAGAGCCTCCTCATAGTTTCCATATTTGTAATAGAGCCACGAAAGATTATAAAAAAGCTTTGGATCAGGCGACAATTTATCGACCTGTCCCATCTGATAGAGCTGATAGGCCACCTGATAATACCCAAGCGCACGAAACAGAGCCGCTTCCTCATCCTTGAACGCCAAGTCATTGTAAAAATAGAGATGGCCTAAATTGACATACGGCTTGTAATACGCAGGGGCTATCCGCTGTGCCGCCTCAAACAGAGCAATCGCCATCCGCTTGGCCTGGGGACTCTCATCCGTGGTGTAGTAGATCTCTCCCATGAGGTTATAGGCTTTGGCATTTGACGGATTAAGCCCCACCGCATTGGAAAGCGCCCACAGAGCACGCACAAAGTCCATATTGATCGTCTGGAGTCGTCCATACTGGTAGAGGGTCTCATCGTACACAGGCTTCTGGTTCGAAAACTTTGCCATGGATTCATCAAGCACATAAGCCCCATCACTCTCACGGATCTTGATCTTGATGAGAGGAATAAGTTTCTCAAGGACCTTTCTTGCATCAGAAAGACGCCTCTTGTCAATATAATAGCTCGCTAACCGGGTGAGGATTGGAAAATTGATGGCTCGTTTGTTGAGTTTTTCAATAATTTTGTATCGACCATCGATGAGAGTTTCATTGGTCACCCTCACGGCTATGTCAAGAAGACGAAAGTGGGCTGCCACATCCTTGCTTTTTTTCATGAGATAGGTTTCATAGAGGTCATTTGCCTTTTTGAATCTCTCAAAACGATCAACGGTATCTGTCGTGCGCTCTGCCCATTCGACATAGGTTTGTCCTAAAGCGTCCACAATAGCAAAATCCCGTGGAGTTCGTTTGTAGAGACGGGTATAAAGGGCTACCGCTTCCTCATAACGAGGGGGATAGAGTTGCTTGTTAAATTCAGCATAGTTCATAATCGTAGTTCTTTCCAATGGTTTTCTCTGAAGTACCGCCTCGTATTTTTCTCTTGCCAAGTCCCATTGCCCCACTTCTGTATATTTTTTGGCAAAGATATTGTGCCACTTGACACTAAAGCCTCCGATTTCCTTTCCTCGTTGAAATTTTTTCTCGGCATAAACATAGTCTTTCTTGTCAATGGCGGCAAGACCCTTCTCATACTCTCGACCAGCAAGCCATGGTTGAATAACCCCGACCCACATCAGGGCCGAAAGGGCCACAGAAACCAAAAGAAGAATAAGACTGAGCCCACCAACTTTCCCAAGTTGCTTATTGAGTTGTTCTGCCTTGATAGCCTCTTCGGTATAAATCACCTGGCGGGTAGGTTTAGCAAAAGAAGGTGGGGTTCTCGGTTCTACACGAACATTTTGAAGATACCTTCTATCAAAGGCCTCGAGGGAAGCATCATCCTCATTGAGAAGAAGCTTGAGAATAAGTTCTTTGAGTAAATCCTCGGCAAGGCTAGCTTTGACAATCGCTTCACGGATACGTTGCCTCACCTCTGGTTTTCGAATACGATTGATTCTCTCTCTGATTTTGATGGCTTTTTCCGGATCAAGGAGAAGCTCTTGAGAGGTAGCCTCTGCCATCCCCCTCTTCTCGGCGCCTCCTGAAACCGCCGGTTCCTCCGCCTCAAAATCAAAGGAGGGGGCTTTCCAGGTTTCAACTTGAGAAGAAGGCTCTTCCCCAAAAGCAGAGAAGCCACCACCAGCAGAAGGTTCCACTTCTGGAACCTCTATCTCACCCCACTCTTCACCACCTTCAAAGGAGGGTGCCGCTTTTTCACTCTCCCACCCCATTTCAAGAGGAGGAGTCTCTGGTTCTCCAAATCCCTCAAGTCCTATCTCTGGGGTAGACAGTTCCACTGGCGTCTCGTCGAAGGAAGGAAAAGCATACGGTTCCACTTTCCCTGTTTCCATCTCCGGGGTTTCCATCTCCCCAAAGCCTTCTAACGAAGGCATCTCCGCTTCTTCGGTAGGTGTTTCCAGGCTAAAAGATGTCTCCGGGGCAAAAGCCTCTTCCAGTGAAGGCCCAGTTTCCCCTCCCATCTCAGGGGCAAAGGGCATAGATGGTTCTGCAGCCGCTTTCTCCGGCTCTGAGATACCTAATGAAGAGAACAAATCCTCAAACCCACCTCCTGCAGAAGGAGAAACCTCAGGTTCCGCCTTCATTTGGCCCAAAAGATCAGCAAGTCCACTATCAATTTCCCCTTCGGGAACAGAGAGTTTTATCTCTTCAGGGGTAACTACTTGTTTTTCCTCTTCAACCATTTCCTCGCCAAATGGGGAGATGCTTTCTTCTGGGGCTTCCTCCTCCATGGTACTCACAATGTCTCGAAGAGAACTAAACCTCGTCTCAAGTTCATCAAGAGATGGCGGAGGCCCATCAAGAGCCGCCAGTTCTTTCAAAAGTTCTTCAGAAAGAGAAACCGAAGCCCCCATTCCTAAGGAAGCTCCTCCAGCCGTCCCCACTTCTTCGCCTGTAGGTGGCTGTACAAAAGAAGCCCCTCCCTCTGCCTGAAGGAGCCGCTCAACGTTAGCCATGGCATCAGGATGCACATCAGAAAGACGTGTGGGAATATCATCCATTGTCTCTAGACCAGCTTCTATCTGCTGTGGAGAAAAACTCTCTTCCTTGCCCAAAAACTTCTCGATACTGTCAAATCTACCCATGGCTTCTTCTCACCTATCCCTCAAGGTACACCTTTTTTGTATATATCGGCATTTTATCAAGTTTGCCTTACTCTTTCTCTCAAAAAGCTTTTGTCTCTCATCCAGGGTAAAAAGGATCTCTGCCCAAAACACACCCATACACCTCAAAAGCCCCGGCCTCTCTCAAAACCCTCGCCACCTCTTCCATGGTACTACCCGTCGTAAAGACATCGTCCAGTACCAGAACCCTCATGTTCTCAATCTCTTGGGGCTTAGAAACCCAAAACTGTCCCCGTATCTCTCTCATTCTCTCTTCCCGTGAAAGGGTCTTTTGTTTTTTTCTCCTCCACTTGCTTTGAAGAATATCCCCTTGCAGATGAGAAAAAAATCTTCTCCAGAACACCTCCACGGGAGAAAAACCCCTTTTCCATACGGTTATCCAGTGAGATGGGACTACGGTTACCACATCCACCTCTGGCAACCGGGAAAACCACTCTGTTTTCTTCCTTTCGGCTAGAGACACAAGGTCTTCTAAAGCTCCTTTTCTCTCCTCAAACTTGAAAGCCTGATAGAGACGTTTCACGAGCCCCTCATAGGCAAAAAGGGCATAACTTCTTTCAAGAAACACCTCACCTGAGGCAAAGCGCGAGAAGCAATCATAACAGAGACCCTCTTTTGTGGCAAAGGGAAGCCTCTGATCACAATGCCTACAACGAAAAGGCGAGGTCTCTATCCCTTCTATCCTTTCAAGCTCTTCTCGACACACCATTTTCCCATCGTCTTCACCAAGCACACGACCACACGAAAGGCAAAAGGTGGTCCAGAGTCTCATCCTACTCTACCGTGACGGATTTGGCAAGGTTCCGTGGCTTGTCCACATCAAGCCCTCTCAAGCGGGCTATCTCATACGCTAACATCTGCAAAGGCACCACTGTCAAGAGGGGAGAAAACTCCTCAAAAGTCTGCGGAATATACAAGACATCGTCCACATACTTCAGTACATGCTCGTCCTTTTCGGATAAGATAGCTATCACCTTCCCATGTCGGGCTTTTACCTCATGGATATTGCTCACCACCTTTTCATAGAGAGCATCCTTCGGGGCAATAAAGACTACCGGCATAAACTCATCAATCAAAGCAATAGGCCCATGCTTCATTTCTGCCGCAGGATATCCTTCCGCATGAATATACGAAATCTCCTTGAGTTTCAGAGCCCCTTCAAGGGCAACAGGATAATTAAACCCCCGCCCTAAATACAAAAAGTTTTTTGATTCACTATACTTTTTGGCCATATCCATAATAAGAGACTTCTGTTCAAGAATAGCCTTGATCTTCTCAGGAATAGTGGAGAGTTCTTTCAAAAGACGTTGTCCCTCGTAGAGACTCATATTCTTGAGACGCCCGAGGTAAATAGCAAAAAGAATGAGACTTGCCACCTGATTGGTAAAGGCCTTGGTCGAAGCCACCCCAATCTCTGGTCCAGCATGAAGATAAATCCCTCCATCACTTTCCCGGGCAATCGTGCTTCCTACGACATTCGTCATTCCCAAGACTTTCACCCCTTTACGTTTGGCTTCTCTGAGAGCCTCAAGGGTATCCGCTGTTTCCCCCGACTGACTGATCACCAGAACAAGATCGTTTTTCTTCAGAATAGGATTACGATAACGAAACTCAGAAGCATAATCCACCTCAACCGGAATTTCCCCAAAACGCTCAATCAAATACTTTCCGATAAGAGCTGCATGCCAACTTGTCCCACACGCGGTGATCACAATACGATGAACCTCCCGGAGTTCATCATCTGTCATATTGAGACCACCAAACTTTACCATACCTTCTTCGACATGAACACGACCACGAAGGGCATTGGATATCGCTTCCGGTTGTTCAAAGATCTCCTTCTCCATATAGGTCTCAAAACCACCCAGTTCAATAGCACTGAGATCCCACTCTACCCGTACAATTTCCTTGTCAATCCGTTGATAATCTAAGTCATAGGCCTTGTAGTTCTCGCTCTTGAGTACCACAAGCTCCTTGTCTTCTAAATAGATTACATTCCTGGTGTAGGGAAGAAGGGCATTCACATCAGAAGCCACAAACATCTCCCCTTCTCCTATCCCGATAACCAGAGGACTTCCATTTCTGGCGGCGACAATCTTGTAGGGTTCATCAGAACACACCACAGCAATCCCATAGGTCCCTTCGACTACCTTGAGAGCCTCCATGACGGCTGACTGAAGATTCCGATTGCCCTCCTTCTTGTAAAAGTCCTCAATGAGATGCACCAAAACCTCTGTATCCGTTTCTGAAACAAAGGTATATCCCTTTTTGAGAAGATACTGTTTCAAGGTCATATAATTTTCGATAATCCCATTATGCACAAGGGCAATTCTTCCTGAAGCACTGAGATGGGGATGGGCGTTTTCCTTGGTCACCCCACCATGCGTCGCCCAGCGAGTATGCCCAATCCCGATGGTAAAACACTGATTATGAAAACGACGAAAAACGGCATTGCGAAGGTTAGCTATTTTTCCTACCTGTTTTTCGATAGAGAGAGTTCCGTCCTTCTCCATCAACGCCACACCAGCTGAATCATATCCGCGATATTCCAGCCTGGCGAGTCCATCGAGAAGAACCTCTTTCGCATCCTTTGTCCCAATATATCCGACAATGCCACACATCGTGTGCCTCCTTATACATCCAATTTTACATCCAATTTTCGATAAAGCACCCCTACTATGGCTAAGGCTAGCGCATCTGCCACATCATCCGGTTTTGGGATCTCCGAAAGCCCGAGAATATACCCCACCGCCCGTTGCATCTGGGACTTGTTCGCCCGACCATGGCCGCACACCACTCGTTTCACACGAGAAGGAGACACCTCCAAAAGCCAAAGTCCCTTCTGAGCGGCTAAAAGCATCATCACCCCCCTCACCGCGCTCACCACCATAGCCGTCGTCACATTTTTAGAAAAAATAAGTTCTTCCATCACCAGTACATCCGGCATATACCTGTCCACCAAAACCCCTACGTCCTCATAAAGCACCTTGAGTCTCTCAGGGGTAGGCTGACCTTTCTCTGTCCTGACAAGACCATAGCCACAAACACGCTGCTCAGAACCCACTGTCTCTATTACCCCGTAACCCAACCGCTCAAGTCCAGGGTCAATCCCCATCACCCTCATGCCTTTTCTCCAAAAAAGAGAAAATCTACCACCTTTTCAACCACCCTTTCCTTCGGCAAACGGGGGATAGAGATCTCTTCCCCGGAAGCCTTATACACCACCACCTCATTCTCATCAGAACCCATAGGATGAAACTCCGAAGAGACGGTATTGAGAATAATAGCCTCTAAGCCTTTCCTTTTCATTTTTTCCTTTGCGTTACCCTCGTGTCCCTTCATTTCAAGGGCAAAACCAATGAGTCTCTTCTCAGGGTAATGCTCATGGATAGTAGCCACAATATCTGGATTGGAAACAAGATCAAGAGAAAGTTTTCCTTCTCTTTTGATTTTCTCAACTGCCATTTCTTTTGCCCGAAAATCAGCAGGAGCCGCTGCCATCACAAGCACATCATAATCTTTCATGACATCATCAATGACCCTGAGCATATCCGCCGTCGTTTGCACCCGTCTGGAAGGAATATACAACGGCAAGGGAATCTCAGTTCTCCCGGCCACCAACAAAACCTCTGCTCCTAAAGAGAAAAGTCGCTTGGCAAAGGCTATCCCCATCTTTCCAGAAGAAAAGTTTGAAATATAGCGCACCGGATCCAAAGGTTCGACGGTAGCCCCGGTACTCACCACTACACGAAGACCTTCGAGTGGTTTTCGGGGATCCCTGTCCACCACCCCGAGAATCACCTCCTCGTCGGCAAGACGCCCCCGCCCTGTATAACCACAGGCCAACTCCCCTACCTCTGGCTCATAGACCTCACAACCCACTTCTCGTAGTCTCTGGATATTCTGTTTCGTCAGGAGGTTTTCGTACATCTTTACATTCATGGCCGGAAAAATAACCTTGCGTTTCTCACAGGCAAGAAAGGTGGACGTCAAAAGGTTATCCGCCATCCCCCAGGCCAATTTGGCTATGGTATTGGCTGTAGCCGGAGCCACCACCATCACATCACACCAATCGGCTAATTCAATATGGGCCAAAGGCCGACGACTATCAAAGTCCTCAACCCATACCGGCCTTTTAGAGAGCGTCTGCAAGAGAAAAGGAGAGACAAGCTTCGCCGCCGCAGGAGTCATCACCACCTCAACCTCATGACCCCTCTGGACAAGTCTGCGAATCACCTGCGGAATCTTGTACGCCGCAATACCGCCTGTAATACCAAATAGTATCTTCATAAACCCTATTCAAACAGACGTGTTCGACTACGTTTCTTCCAGTGCAAAAGAATATACTGCTTGTTGTTTTTCACCAGAATAGAATACAGCTCCCCATCCGGGGCGACATAAAACCCAAAATTGGCATAGTAATCGCTCAGGATAGGAGCATACTGATAGGTATGCTGATCCTTGAACATATCGTAAAAATGAAAACGAACCACCCTGTACTTCTCATCATACCCATACAAAACAATGGTATCGTCCCACGTCACCCCAAGCACATCCTCAAGTCGGCTTTTTTCATCGAGAAGCTGGCGACTGACCGCATTCTTGAGAATACTGTACATCTCAAGAATATTGCGATACCCGACCAGTTGATTTCCCCTTTCAGGATGACTCTTGAAAAGATAGTTTCCTGTAAAAAAAAGAAGCCTCTCGTCATTTTTCAGGTTCGCAATACCATAGAGTTCACTCTGATAGGTCTCTCCATCAATCTCATGTTTTTTGGCAAGATACTGAGAGTCAAACTCAAAATTGAGTTCCCCCGACGATGAATAGCGACGAACCTTCCAGAAAAGTTCGCCATTTCTCTCTTCACGAAAATACACATAGAGATTGCCAAAGAGATCAAGGTCTATAAAATCCGGTGCCGGCATAGGGGAAGTATTGATCCCTCCTATCCCGATCGCAAAGAGAAATCGTCCATTGTACCCAAACTTATAAATGGCATACTGGTGCATATCATTGGTGCTTTCTGCCTCTTTCCATGTCGTGTTTGTCTCAGGAAGAGAAACAAGGGCATAGATATCTCCATACTTATTAACCACCACCTGAAAAACCGTATCAAACGCGTACCCCTCTCCCACATTAGCAATCTCCATCTGTGGAATAGGCCTTCCAAACTGTCCAGGGGCATACACCAGAATCATCCGGCGATACTTATCCGCTATATAGACTTTTTTCCCAAGGATCTGAATACCCGTAGGAACATCTAAATAGTCCTTGATTTCCACATCATCAACAATCCCCTCATTGGTGAGAAGATCATGGTTAGAACCCACCTGTCCCTGTCCATTCCCTATCTGAGCCACAAGAAAAACTTCTTTTCCCATCACCGCTGGCCTTCGCCCACAACCGGTGAGAAGAAAAACCATCGCCCCCGCAAGAAGAATTCCCCATCTAACGAACTTTCGCATAGTATTCCTCACTCAAACCACGAAGAATTTCCACTCCCCTTTCCAGAACCTCATCTTTCGTGGCAAAAGAAATACGAAAATGTGTATCACGTTCCGAGAACACATTGCCTGGAATAATAAGTACCTTTCTAGCAATAGCCATTTCGACAAATTCAGAAGCCCTACCAACCTTGAGCCCGGGAAACATGTAGAAGGCCCCACCTGGTTTCACAATATCAAAAGAGTCCTTGAGCCCCTCATAGATAATATCTCTCTTGCGCCGATAGGCTTCAAAATAAGGCGTCATGTCCAATTCAAGCGCCTTTACAGCCGCATACTGGAAAGGAGCCGGAGCACAGACAAAAGAGTATTGCTGAAGTTTTATCATGGTGGCTATGAGATCAGCCGGTCCTACCGCATATCCCAATCTCCAACCAGTCATCGCGTAGGTTTTGGAAAAACCTCCCAACAAAAGAACCTTGTCATACAAACCTACAGGGCTGGAAAGCTTCCCATCATAGACAAAGCCGTCATAGATCTCATCTGAAATGAGAAGAATATCATGCCTCTTGGCTACCTCTACAATAGCCCTGATATCCTCTTCCGGATACACGTATCCCGTTGGATTGGCCGGAGAATTGAGAATAATGGCCTTCGTACGAGAGGTTATAGCTTTTTCTACTTCTCCAACAGGGAGCCGAAAATCCGGGTAGGTGGAAAGTATCACCGCCTTGCCATCAAGAAGATGGACAAGGTGTTTATACATCACAAAATACGGATCAAAAACGATAACCTCATCCCCCGGATCAAGAAGAGACAAAAGCGCAAGCATCAACCCTCCAGAAACCCCGGAGGTAATCATCACCTCTGATATCTCATACTGCTTCCCACGACTTCTTTTCACTTCTTCCAGAACAGCATGACGCAGTTCATCAATTCCCTGGGTCAGGGTATATCGGTTAAATCCCTTGCGAATAGCCTCAATAGCCGCCTCTTTCGCCTCTTCTGGAACATCAAAATCCGGTTGCCCGATACTGAAATTCACCGGATTCTCAATCTTTGCCGCCAGTTCAAAAACCTTGCGAATACCGGATGAATCAAGACGTTTAGAACGATTGGAAATCATGGCAACTTCTCCTTCACTATTTTTTTTATCTTTTCCGTCCAGTGAGACAGTATCTCATATCGCATATAGAAACTTCGCCTATTGACAATCCAGCGAGCAGTCGAATCAAAGATACGTTCCACGACATGAAGCCCATTCTCTCGAAGCGTTGCCCCTGTGGAGACAATGTCCACAATACAATCAGAAAGCCCTGTCACAGCCGCCAACTCCACGGAACCATAGAGCTTCAAAATCTCCGTCTGAAGAGAAAGTCCATCAAAAAAACGTCTCGCGATATTCGGATACTTGGTTGCCACCCGAAGAAACCCTCTCCCAAAGAGTTCTTCACGAGCAACAGTATTCACCGTAGCGACGGCCATGGTACACCCACCAAATCCTAAATCCACCAGTTCAAGCACATCGGTTCCCTGCTCCATGAGATCATCTTTGCCACAAATACCCACATCAGCGGTCCCCATTTCAACATAGGTAGGCACATCCCAGGCACGAACAAGGAGAACTCTCACCCCTTCTCCCACGTCAAAAATAAGCCGCCTCGAGTCCCGTTCGACAGGAATCTTCGTAATACCTGTCTCAAGGAGAATCTTTTCTGCATCCTCTCCCAAACGACCCTTGGGCAAGGCAATGGTTATCACGCTTTGCTCCTTTTGAGATACTCTTTTTATTATAGGAAAGAAGTTATTTTTTTTCAATAAAAAAAGACTTATTACGCATAGCTTGTCGTTCCACATACGAAACGAGACCCTTGCACGGGTGTTTTCTTCCCCTCTCTGGGTCAGGGGCTATGCCCCTCTTCCCCGTTTTTTCTGTTTACAAGGGCCGGTTTGTCTTTTTTATTCAAAAAAATTGGTTTATTTATTACAGCACGGAATATTTTGATACTAATTTTTGTTTCTTTATTACTTTTTTGAGACCTTCGCACCATTCGTGCAAAGGTCTCAAGATGGTAAAACGAGTATTCAGTTTTTGTGTGAAGATAACCATTCTGTATGAATGTGGAACAACATAGCTAAAAACTTCCAGACAACAAAAAAGGCCTGTTTTTCAACAGGCCCTTCGCACCTTTCTTTAAGACTGGAGAAACTTATCAGCCTTACCGGCATGGAGACAGCTCATACATACTTTCATACGAACCGTCTTTCCCCCAACAGAGACCTTCATCTCTTTGAGATTGGGCTCCCAGCGAGTTCGCGTCTTTCTATGCGAATGGGAGATATTATTGCCATACACAGGACCTTTGCCACAAATATCACACCGACGAGCCATTCTTTTCCTCCATTTCTCTAAAATACGTCATATTATAATGCAAAAAGAAAAAAAAAGCAAGTTTTTCGGAAAAGATTCGCAAGCAAGGCTTTTTGCAAAGATGAAGAATTCTGCTATTACCATGTTTCAGCAAAAACGAAAGGAAGAAGACGACTCCCTCCTCACCCAAAAGCCCACTCTTTCAAAGCCGTAAAGAATTGCTTTTTTCCCCTCTTTTCGCTACACTATTCTCCAAGGAAAATTATATGAACACAACATCGCTTCCTTTTCCTCCCTGGCAAGAGATTATTCTCCTGGCTACCCAACAGGACAAAACCATAGCCGTTGCCGAATCCTGCACCGGTGGCGGTATAGGGAGTGCCCTTACCGATATTGCCGGGAGTTCTCGCACCTTTTTAGGCGGGGTCATAGCCTATGCCAATGAAGTCAAAATCCGTCTTTTAGGTGTGGCTCCAGAAACCCTCGCCTCCTGCGGTGCCGTTAGCTTTGAAACGTGCGATGCCATGCTCAAGGGAGTACGAAAAATTTTCTCCCCCTTTTATGCCATGGCTGTCACCGGTATTGCTGGACCACAGGGAGGAAGCCCTGAAAAACCCGTGGGAACCGTCTTTATAGGCCTGTCCACACCAGAGGAAACCACTCTCTTCCACTGCTATTTTTCCGGCAACCGGGGGGACATACGACAACAGAGTATTTCTTTTGCAGGATGGCTTCTTCTCTCTTCTCTCAAAGGAGAACAGATGCCCCTCATCTCACCATTTATCATAGAAACAAAAAGAAAAAAACATGCGGAGGATATATGATCCAGAGACTCTGGCTTTTTGGGCTTATCATACTCGCAGAGGCTGTGATTGTTGTCTTTTTGTGGTTCTTGGCCACTTCCCTGCCTCTTTTTTATACTTTTGTCGTCATCATCACAAGCCTTGCCCTTCTTTTCTGGTGGCGCCACACCGTATGGAAAGAGAAACAAAAAATCTACGACACTGAAACCCTCTCCAAACAGAAACGTGCCACCCTTCTCCTTGCCACGAAAATCATCGGTTTACTTCTTGTGGTGACCTATGTGGGCTTTCTCATCTCGGTAGCCGTAGGATAATCAAGGACGAAAGGGCGGTCTTGTCTTTCGACCTTCCATGAGGATCCGCTGCAAATGGGACATCATCTCTTCAAACGAGACCTTCTCAAAAATACCCTGCCGAAGGAAATTTTCAATAGCCGAAATACGCAAAAGAGCCTCATCAATCTTTGGATCGCTTCCCCTCACATAAGCCCCAATACGAATGAGATCCTCAGCCTCGCGATAGGTGGCCAAAAGCTCTTTGATCTTGGCCGCAAGAAGTTTATGCTCCTCAGAAGCGATATCAACCATGAGTCGACTCACACTGGCAAGAACATCAATCGCGGGGTAGTGATTTTTCTGAGCTAGCTGCCGTGAAAGCACAATATGGCCGTCCAAAATCCCTCTCACCGTATCAGAAATCGGTTCATTTACATCGTCTCCTTCTACCAGAACCGTATAAAAGGCGGTAATAGAACCCTTCTCCGATGTTCCTGTCCTTTCCAAAAGCTTTGGAAGGGTGGAAAAGACGCTTGGGGTGTACCCCTTGGTTGCCGGTACCTCTCCCACCGCAAGCCCCACCTCTCGCTGAGCCATGGCAAATCGCGTCACAGAGTCCATCATAAACATCACATCAAGACCCTGATCCCGGAAATACTCCGCTATAGCCGTTGCCACATACGCTCCCCGAATCCGAAGCATGGGCGGTTCATCAGACGTTACCACCACCACCACAGAGCGTTTCAAACCCTCTTCTCCAAGATCCCTCTCAATAAACTCACGAACTTCCCTTCCTCGTTCTCCGATCAGGGCTATCACATTCACATCCGCCAAGGTATTCCTGGCAATCATCCCAAGAAGGGTAGATTTTCCCACCCCGCTTCCAGAGAATATACCTATACGCTGTCCCTTGCCCACGGTGAGAAGCCCATCAATTGCTCTCACCCCTGTGACCATCACTTCCTGGATACGACGCCGCTCGTAGGCACTCGGAGGATGACGATCCACAGGATACATCAAGGGGGCCTGAATATACCCCTTGCCATCAATAGGTTCCCCATCACCACCAAGGATTCTTCCAAGGACCTCCTTTCCCACCGTCACCTCAAGCTTGCGTCGCGTGTTGACCACTCGCATCCCGGGAGAAATACCCCGGATTTCGCCAAGGGGCATAATGATGGTACGCTTGTCCCTGAAACCAGCAATCTCGGCCCTTACCCGACTGCCATCTCCTGTTTCAACCCAGCAGACATCTCCAATAGCCCCAAAAGGCCCATTGGCTTCAATCGTCAAGCCCACAACATTGACAACACGACCGATGGTTTTTACAGGTACCACCCTTTCAAGAGCCTGCTCATACTTGAAATAGATATCCTCACTATGAAGAGCAATGTCCCCCTCTAAAAGAGACTCAGGAACGGAAACTCCACTATAGACGGCCTTCATTGGAGCATGATCTCTTTTTCTTCTTTTGGTTCAGAAGGAGCCTGTTCTGTACGAACAATCTCATCCAGCCCTTTGGTTTTTACACGGGCTGGAACATAGAATTGAATCTTATTCTCAAGTTCCTCAAGCTGCGTAGCGATAGTAGCGTCCACTTCACCAATATCCGTTTCAATAAGCACTCCCCCTCTATCCACCGCCGGATTTTCAAAGAACTTCACCTCCGGCATCCCCTCAATCATACGAATAAGCTCCTCTTTGTGCTGAACGGTAAAGTTATAATCCTCTGGATTCACATGGATATAGACCCGCATGGCCCCCCGAACTAAAGAAAGGGCCTCCTTGGCATTATTGAGCACCACATTCTGCTCTTCAACAGTAAGCCTTTTCACCACTTTTTTCACCATGGTGAGAATGAGATTCAGAATCTGTTGCTCACTATGAACAAGGATCTTCTCCCGTTCCTGAATGGTGGCATAGATAACCTGCTTGAGCCTTTCTACCATGGTTCTCAGCTCTTCACGCCCTTCCGCAAAGCCTTCCTCGTGTCCCCTCGCAAAACCTTCCTTCTGAGCTTCCTGACGAATACGCTGAGCCTCTTCCTGGGCTGCAACAAGAATCTTCTCCGCCTCCTGCCTTGCCTCAGCCAAAATCCCCTCTGCTTCTCGTCGTTTCTCTTCGATAATCCTTTCCTGATCCTCAAGAGACTTTTGCACCCGATCAAAGGCCGCTTTTTCTGCTTCTTTGACAATCCGTTCTGCTTCCAGTTCGGCTTTTTCAACAATCTCCTCAGCAGTGCGTTCACTCTTTTCTATCTTGGTATTGATTTCATTCTCAAGAGAACGGATCTCCTCCTTCAAACTCTCAATACGCTGAAGGGACTCATCAATCTCCTGCTCTCTTGTTTTCTTAAAAACCCTCGGTGCCTCAAGAATATAACGATTGGACTCGATCCGGTACTGCCCTTCACGAAGCACACGGAGTCTGTATTCAAGAGAGGAATCCTTCATAGTATCTCCTTTCCGTTAGACGATAATCTCGTCCTCGGCATTTCTGGAGAGCACCACCTCACCCTGCTCTTCGAGTTTGCGAATGATATTCACAATCTTCTGCTGGGCTTCTTCCACGTCTTTCAAGCGGATAGGACCCATATACTCCATATCCTCTTTGAGCATTTGTGCGGCTCTCTTAGACATATTTCGGAAAACTTTGTCCTGAACTTCAGCATCCACAGCCTTAAGAGCCTTGGCAAGGTCATTATTCTCCACATGGCGAAGCACCTTCTGGATAGAACGATCATCAAGGGTCACAATATCCTCAAAGACAAACATCTTCTTCTTAATTTCTTCGGCAAGATCTGGATCGTCTTCCTCAAGCGCCTCAATAATATTGCGTTCTGTGGTTCTATCAGAACTATTGAGAATGGCCACCACCGCATCAATACCACCAGCCTGGGTGAAGTCTTCGCTTGCCAAGGTAGAAAGCCTGCGCTCAAGCACCCGTTCTACCTCACGCAAAATTTCCGGTGAGGTTCTATCCATGGTAGCAATACGCTTTGCCACATCCGCCTGAATCTCATGAGGAAGGGCACTGAGAATACTTGCGGCTTTCTGTGGATCAAGGTAGGAGAGAATGAGAGCAATCGTCTGCGGGTGTTCATTCTGAATGAAGTTGATAAGATGCGCCGGATCCGCTCGCCTAATAAAATCAAAGGGCTTGGTCTGAAGAGAAGAGGTAAGACGGTTGATAATATCCACCGCTTTCTGGGTACCAAGGGCACGTTCTAGAACCTCACGGGCATAATCCACACCACCATTGATGATAAAGTCCTGAGCCATCATGAGTTCCTGGAACTCCATAAGTACCGCATCCCTGTCCTCAGGATCCACCTTGTCTATACGGGCAATCTCAAAGGTGAGTTCCTCAACCTCGTCTTCTTTCAGGTGTTTGAAAATCTCAGCCGACACCTCAGGACCGATCGACACGAGAAAAATAGCGGCCTTTTCCCGACCGGTGAGGGGTTTCTTTTTATCCCGCTTTCCCGGGGTAGTTGCTTTTCCAGCGGCGGTTGTGGTTTTTTTCCCTTCGTCCTTCTTTGTGGCCAAGGTTTTTTCCTCTGCCATACTCCCCTCCCTTCCCTATTTATTCCTCAGCAAGCCACGTACGAATCAGACGGGCCACATCCTCAGGTCGTTCACGCGCCACATTGATCGCATTTTCAAGCAGTTCCATACGAGCCTTCTCTTCGATAGAGAGTTCCACCGTTGCTGCTTCTTCTTCTGCAGCCCGGAGTGCCGCCTCACGCATAGCCTGTTGCTGACGAGCAAGTTCTTCTTCTCTGAGACGACGACGTCTCTCGAGTTCCCTCGCAATAGCCCGATAGATGAGCGTCCCGATAAAGAGCACAAAGAGAACAATAATCGAAGCAATCAACGTTCTTCTGAGTCTGATGCGGTTACGGATCTTGGCATCCTCCGCTTCAAACTCCTTGGTATGATCAAAAGGAATATGCCGGACAACCACCTCATCTCTTCGTCGGGCATCATACCCAACAGCCGCCTTGACCCAGGCTTCATAACTCCGTATTTCCTCATCAGAAACGGGTATATATTCACGGGCAATCCGCCCTCCGTTGGTAATCACCTCATCACCCGCATCGGTACGGATGATACGCCATACCCCATCAATAGCCACAGCCACCGAAATCCGTTTAATCTCGTATGGGGCCTTTTCCTCCTGGACATTTTCCTTGCTATTCTGGTAGTTGACAATATTCTCGTTTTTCTGATAATGGGTGAAACGATCAATCTTGTCCTTCAAACCAGGTGGCACATTGTTTTCCACCCCAGCAGGACCCTCAGGAATATACGCAGGACCCTTGAAATCCTCCGTCGTCTTCTTTTCACTGATGGGAACATTTACCATCACCTCAGATTCATCGTACGGTGTTTCAGGGTTATCCGGTCTCACCTCAATCGGAATAATCTTCTCAGCCTGCTTTTTCATCTTGGTCCAGTCAAATTCTATATCGGCATTGATGAGAAGCCTCTCTTCAGGGATAGAGCGCTTGAGCGCATTCAGAACACGGGCCACAAGCAGAGCCCTTTCTCTCTCCTTGATCTTCATCTGTTCACGGGCAAGCCTCACACTATCAGAGAGATCATTGGGAACAAGAAGATCCGAAAGCACATTACCGCGATTATCCACAACGACAATATTCTCTGGTTTGAGCCCGGGGATACCCTTGGCAATCAACTGCACAATGCCATTGACCTTTGCCTTGTTCTCAGCAATATCAGAATACGCCGATGGAGTAATGGTCACCGAAGCCGTCACCGGCACATCATTTTCTGTGTACAGGGTCTCTTTGGGGAAGGAAATCTGAATACTCACGTCCTCAATATCAGAGAGGGTTTTGAGATGCTTGACCATCTCTCCTATCAGAGCACGCTGAAGATTGACATTGCGTTCAAAATCCGTCGTGGTAAAACTCTGGACATCAAAAAGTTCCCAGCCCTTCACATTCTGGGGAATAATTCCCTCCTGCCCCAATCGCATACGAAGGGTCCGACTCTCCTTTTCATCAGCCACAAGGATGTATTTGTCGTCTTTGGTCTCAAACTTGACATTCCATTCGGCAAGCTTTTTGGTAACACGGGCATATTCCTCCGGAGAAAGGGGTGATTTGTAGAGAAGCGAATACGTGGACTGTGTAGAAAAGGAGGAAATGGCAATGAGCCCTCCTACAATGCCCACCGCCACAGCCCCAACAAGAATCTTTTGGACCATGGTGAGTTTTTTGAAGATTTCAACAAGTTTTTTGAAAATCTCCGCAAAATTTGGCATCTTCCCCTCCCTGCCCTTATGGGCTTTTTTATCTCATGGTTACCAGATCATTATAGGCACGAATAGCCTTGTCAATAATAGTCTTCATGAACGTAATCCCAAGCCTGGCCTTTTCCGAGGCTATCATTACCTCATGGATGTCCACCTCTTCCGGCGAAACAGCCATTTTTTCCTCAAGCTCATCAGCATTTTGTTGAAGGGCGTTCACGTTTTCTACCGCATTGAAAAGAACCTGAGCAAAAGGCGCTACGGGATCATCACTGGACTGGGTAATACGGCCTCGATCATCAAAGTGCTGTTTACTCGTACGAACCATACTCACCTGATTCCCGGCCACGTCCAACCTCGAATAGATCTGCATAGAAACCTCCTCCCGCAGTAGTAGCCAAAAAACTACTACTATTCTATTATGACATAAATTTGAGATTTTGCAAGTATTTTAGGCATTTTTTTGAAAAAATTTTTTTCTTTTCTCATGGCAACCTTCTTTTTTCATAGAAAACGGCTTCTCATTTCCCTATTCACCGGCTATTTCCCAAGAGACAAAGCCTTCTCGAACATCTGCCGGGCCGAATTGATCATGGTCACGTTAGCCTCATAGCTGCGGTTAGCGGAGATCATGTCTACCATTTCCTCAACGATATTCACATTGGGATACATCACATACCCCTTCCATTTTCCTGATTTGATGGCATCGGGATGGGTAGGATCATACACCATTCGTGGTGGTTTTTCATCCTTTTCAATCTTGAGTACCCGCACTCCCTGACCAGGACCGGGTTCTAAAGCATCAGGAAGAAGGTGAGATTTGAAGTTCAGTCTATCATTGATGGGCCGGAGAACCACACGAGAACGCTGGAAAGGTCCTCCCTCCGTAGTTCTGGTCGAAGTCGCGTTGGCAATATTGTTGGCAATCACATCGAGGCGAAGTCTCTGCGCGGTAAGCCCGCTTCCGCTGATATTGAGAACATCAAACATTCCCATAAAGCCTCCTTAATTACCTCATCACCGTATCAAGAATCTTGATATTGCGAGAATATGCCTCAAGAAGGGCATTGTACTGCATAGCATTCTTGGTCGCATCTGTCATCTCTTTGTCAATATCCACATTGTTCTTGTCGTTACGGTAGTTGGAATCGTATTCTATCCGCACCTGGGGTTTCACCGTGCGGTAGTCAATATACTCTTCAAAAGCCATGTGGCGTTTGTCGGTGAGAAGAGCTGGAAACTCTTCCTTGCGTTCTGAGTCAAGCGCCCGTTTGAGCTGAGATTCAAACGTCACTTCCGATCGTTTGAAAAAGGGAGTATCCGCATTGGCTATATTGTCCGCAATCACCTGACGACGAAGAGCCGTCGCCTGAAGACTCATGCGGAAGATTTCCATCTTTTTGCCAAAATCATTATTTGTCCCAAAAAGCATGGTATCCTCCTCCCGTTCTTTTTTTCCTATTTCAGGATATCGGAAGAAAAGAAAAAAGCTTAAGGAACTATAATAAGAACCTCACATAAATAAGACCCTTGCACGGGTGTTTTCTTCCCCTATCTGGGTCAGGGGCTACGCCCCTGAAACCCCGCTTTTTCTGTTCACAAGGGCTTATTTGTCTCTTTTTATACAAAAAATAGGCTTCTTTATTATGTAAAGAAATATTTTTATACTACTTTTTGCTTTTTATTACTTTCTTGAGACCTTTACACATTCGTGCAAAGGTCTCATAAATGTCCATATCCCTTCCTTACTTAAGCATCTCACCGAAATTTTTTATTGCCTCAGGAGAATTTTTTGGCAATAACAATAGGAGACTCTATACAAAGACGACGGTATTGGGGTACATGTTTAGGAATATCATTTCCCCCGATGGGAATCCAGTAGTACTTGATATTATCTTCAGAAATATCTGAAATCATATCAGATAATTCTCTACCAAGTTTTCCTTTAAGCCATTTATATTTTTTCAATATCACATCCACATCCTTGGGAGTACAGGAATGTGGTTCAAGAAAAAAAGCCATTTCAGAATTTTTCTCCAAAACATACACATAATAATCCCAGCGATTCTCCTCTGGCTCTGTTTGTTTGTAAGCACTATCTATATCAACACTGCATTGAGGTACACAAAAGGCACCACCTCCAAAAAAATTTGATGCAGGTGGTGGTGATGGACTTAAAATAAATGAGAAAATAAGTACCTCTCTTTTACCCCTCATGATAGGAGTCAATTATAGCTTCCCCGTGGGAGAATCCCTCTCCATTGGATTGGAAGGCTTTGTTGGCTATGCCTTGGCTTATGCTACCGATGAATTCAAAGATGAAGTAACGTATTTGGGGAATACAACCTCTGATTCATACATTATTCCTCTCGAGGGTAGTGGCCTGGCTGTTGAACTTGGGGCTAATGGTGAATACAAACTCTCTTCTGCTCTCTCCCTCGGTCTTGTGGCTTCCTATCGTATCGCCAATATTGCTGAGATGAAAGCCTCAAAAGACGTGACCGCAGAATCAGGTGGTACAGTAGCTAACAAAGGCGATGTGTTGAAAGACGCTGATGGAAATCCTATTCCATTTGACTACAGTGGATTTACCATCGGTCTGAGCCTCAACTTTAAACTCTAAAAGAAAACTGATCCCGGTCAGATAAAAAGCCCCACATCACGTGGGGCTTTTTATATTTAAGAGTCTTACCACCTCCCCGAAGGGATCACCGTCGCAAGAAATCTCTCTCGCTGAGACGCAGGCATCACATAGGCCTGCACAGAAAAAGGCTTCCCCTTCGCCGGATAGAAGGTGATCTCCTGCCTCAGATACAAAGAATCCTCTTCATTCTCAGGAGAGTATCCCTCGTAGTGATCGAGGGTGTCCAGAAGATCCTCTGAAACCTCATACACCTCCCCATAGACCCTGCCCTGGATTTCATCCACTCCAAGAGCAGGAAAACCCACACCCAGATCGTACAGAGTCCCTTCCACATAGCCTTCCGCTACAAAAGGAGAATTCTCCAAAAGGGAGTGTCCCTCTTTCCCACGACGGAGAGTACCATACACAAAAAGAAGCATGGGCTTTCCTTATATGGCGGGTGGAACAGAGCCACTTCCACCAGAACGCTTTTTTCTCTCTATTTCTAACTGACGTTTGATAACCTTGAGACTGTTCTCAAGAGAGGCAATATCCTTGCAGACTATCTTGTTGTCTATGATTTGGATGGTCTTGTCCTGATCCATGAGACGCTTAAGATGAAGCTTCCCCTCCGTGGAAGAAAAACCCACAAATTTGATGATCTCATCAGGACCAAAGTCAAAGGTATAGGACATACCCGGACGAATAGCCACCCGGGCCTTTTGAAGCTGGGTATAGAGAGCATCGTAGAGCTTGCCCACCGGATCAGGGATAAGGCTATTCGAAAGCTGCTTATAGATAATCCAGATTCGTTCACTCAAAAGTTCAATAATCTTGGTGGCTATCTCAGGATGAGCCTGTACCGTGGGCTCAAAGTTTGCCCTGTTAATCGCCATGAGCTTAGTTGGCCCAAAGGCTATGGCGCTGGCACTACGGGGCTTATTGTCAAGAAGGGCCATTTCCCCAAAGATGTCTCCCTTTTTCAACACGGCGAGAAGCACTTCATTATTCCCCACCAGTTTGGTGATCTTGACCTTCCCTTCCTGGATAATATAGAGTTCATTCCCGGGTTCGTGCTCAAGGAAAATAATCTGCCCGTCTTCATAGAGAGAGAAAAAATTCTCCTTCTGTGGTTGCAATTTCTCGGGAGATGGATTGATCTTGGCAAGCTTTATCTTGGCCTGGTTGACATATCCCCCATCAGGGCAATATTTGATATACCGGAGATAGGCATACGCCGCCTGGGTGAGAAGCTGATTGGCAAAAAAGTACTCCCCAATAGCAAAGAGATGAGAGGGATCCTCTTCCAGGGAATTTTTGAAGTGAAGCTGGGTGAGCTGAGAATCATAATACCTCAGTTGCTTCCCAAAATACCTGAGAATCTTCATGGCTATGGCGGCGTTTTTCTGAATGAGATCCCCAAACTGATTCCTCTTCACCACAATGCAGGACACATCCTCAAGGACCTGAACGGTTTCAATACGGGGACGTTTAGCCATACACGAAAGTACACCAAAGAAATCTCCAACCCCCAGCACCGTTCCCTGTTCCTCTTCCTGTACCACAGAAACCGAACGGTACTCAACGACCTTGCCCTGTCGGATGATATAAAACTCTTCGCTGTTCTCTTCGTCTTCGACAATGATATAGCCACCCCGCTTGAAGTTAGAGATCTGAAAAGCCACGTTTTCTGCCATCGTCGGCATACCCCTTATCCTTTTTATTTTCGGCTTTTCTCTGATAAGTCTTGAGTATTTTGAGATATATGAAGCGACAACACCCCCCTGTCATAAAAACCATCGTCAACCTCTATCGAAGGTGAGAAAATCCTCTATACCCAAGTTCCCGAAGAGCGGCATCCTTCTGAAAAGCTTCAAGAATACGATCAATATGATCCCCTCCATATCGTTCGAGAAGAGCGCTTCCCAACACAGGGGAGACCGCTGCTTCAACGACCACACTGGCGGCATACACCGCTGTCACATCCGATCTCTCTTTCACAGAAAGGGCCTTCTCTTTGGTATGGACATGCACCGTTTCAAGGGGAGACATCTGAGTGGGGATTGGCTTCATCACACTCCGGAAGACGATGGGATTCCCATTGGTCATTCCCCCTTCAATACCTCCCGCGTAGTTTGTTCTGCGATAGTATCCCTCCTGCCCATAATAGATCGCATCCATGGCCTCTTTCCCAGGCCTATTGGCATACTCAAACCCTATCCCGAACTCAATCCCTTTGATGGCCTGCACACTCAAAACCGCAAAGGCTATACGGGCATCCAACTTCTGTTCGGCTGTCTGGTAGGAGCCAAGCATGGGGGGAACAGGAGAGACAATGGTCTCAATGATCCCACCTAAGGTAAACCCTTCTCTCATCGCCTGTTCAATGAGAGTGGTAAGACGATGATCATCCTCTTCTGTCCCCAACCACCGAAAAGGGGAAACACTGGTCTTTTGCTTCAATTCCTCAAGATTTTCTGCCCTTCCCGAAGGAACAATCCCTCCCCAATTTACTACATGGGAGAATATTTCTATCCCAAAGCGTTTGAGAAAGAGTTTCACAAGAGCCCCGGCGGCCACACGAGCGGCTGTTTCCCTGGCGCTGGCACGTTCAAGAACCTTTCTCGCATCATCAAGATGGCCATACTTGTACATGCCCACAAGATCGGCATGCCCAGGACGTGGGGTATGGATTGGTTCTGGTGTTTTGTCCTTCCAGTTTTCCCAATCTTTGTTCCAGACAACCAAAACCACAGGAGCCCCTGTCGTTTTTCCCCCCATCACACCGGCCAAGATATCCACCGTATCTGTTTCTATTCTCATTCGGCCACCACGCCCAAACCCCTGTTGTCTTTTAAAGAGTTCTGCATTGATAAAGGCTGTATCCACCTCAAGGCCAGCTGGTATCCCTACGATGGTGGCTACCATCCCCCTTCCATGAGATTCCCCCGCTGTGGTAATCGTTATCATCCTTTTCTCCTTCTGTCATGATAAAAGAAGTTCAACAGCGCTGCCCGGTGTCTCCCAGAGAACAAGCCGCACTAAACGAAGATTTTTCTCCTTCAAAGGAGCGTCAAGAACCTTCGCTATCCAGGCGGCCAGATTTTCTGCGGTGGAAAGAGGTACAATATCATTGAGATACGCATGATCGAGTTTCTCAATCACATGCGTTTGTACAAGCTGTTTGAGATCCCCAAAATCACACACCATACCCGTTTCTTCGCTTTTTTCACCTTCCACCGTTACCTGAAGTCGATAGGTATGCCCATGAAGATGTTCACACTTTCCCTTGTAGTTCACAAGATTATGAGCCGCATCAAAGGTAAACTCCTTGATAAGTCGGTATGTCACGCCTTTTCCTCCCGTTTCAGTCCCTCTCCATAAGCAAGAAGTGTGAGGATAGTTTTCCCATCCTCTATCATTCCCTCCCGGATAGCCCTTTTTGCCTCTTCGAGAGAGAGAATCTCCGCCTGGATAAACTCATCCTCATCAGCCTCCAAAGGAGAAGGAAAAAGATTCCTTGCTACATACACATGAATCTTCTCCGTGCTATACCCCGGACAGGGATAATACGAAAGCAGATACTCAATATCCTCACTATCATAGCCTGTTTCTTCACGAAGTTCCCTGCGAACCGTGAGAAGAATATCCTCCCCCGGATCAACCTTCCCGGCAGGAATCTCAAGAAGTACTTTTCCCGGGGCATACCGGTATTGACGAATGAAAAGCACCCCTTCCTCCACAAGAGGCAAAATCACCACCGCCTCAGGATAACGCACATAATCCCTTTTGCCCTTTTTGCCGTTGGGAAACAATACCTCATCACTATGAAAGGAAAAAGACTTCCCCTGATGAAGAAGCGTGGTTGAGAGAGTCTTTTCCTCCAGGTTATCGAAGGGAAGCCTGTTTGATTTCATGGTCAAAACTCTCCTTGCTCACCGTGGTAATCTTTGTTGGATAGTGCCCATCAAAACACGCCCGACAAAAATGTTGCTCATCCACAAGGCCGGAAGGGAAAAGTCCATCCACACTCACGTATCCCACCGAATCCACTCCAATATAATGTGCGATTTCCTCTAAGGTTTTCAGTTTGTTTGCCAGTAACTCCTCAGGCCTTGAGAAGTCAATCCCATAGAAGCAGGGATATTTTACCGGCGGAGAAGCCACCCGAAAGTGAATCTCCTTTGGCTTCATTTCTTTGATGACCTGAACAATCTTACGAGATGTCGTTCCCCTCACAATAGAATCATCAATCAGCACAATTCGTTTGTTCTGAATAACCTCCGGAACGGGCATGAACTTCATACGAACCCCAAAGTCCCGAATCCCCTGTGTCGGTTCGATGAAGGTTCTCCCTACATAATGACTCCGAATAAGCCCCAAAGACATGGGAATCCCTGACTCCTCCGAATACCCGATCGCCGCCACAATCCCCGAATCAGGCACAGGGACCACATAGTCGGCCTCTACAGGAAACTCCCTTGCAAGCTGTTTTCCTATCTCATAGCGATATTGATACACGCTTGTTTCAAAAACCCTTGAAGAAGGCTTGGCAAAATAGATGAGTTCAAATACACACTGCCTGGTCGGAGGGGGACTCTCCACAATTGACAACGTCCTCATTCCCTCAGGGCCTACCACCACCATTTCATTGGGAAGAATTTCCCTTCTTCGTGTAGCCCCAACAATCCCAAACGCCGTATCCTCTGAAGAGAAGACATAGGTTTCCGCTTCCGAGGTGATCACCTCCCCAATGGTTCCCATAGCCAAAGGACGAAAACCATGGGGATCACGGGCGGCCACAAGCGTATCCCTGTTCATCACCAGAACAGCAAAAGCCCCCTCTAACTGAGCAAGCGCCCAGCGAGTTGACATCACAAGGTCATCATAAGGTGCCCTGGCAATGAGATGCAGGATGACCTCACTATCACTGGTGGTTGAAAAGGCCTGCCCCTCCTCCATAAGCCTTTTGCGAATCTCCATGGCATTGGTGAGGTTGCCATTATGAGCAAGGGCAATGGGACCTTTTTGTGTCATAGCCGAAAGAGGCTGGGTATTCACAAGGGTTGGGGATCCAGTGGTCGAATACCGAACATGGCCTATGGCCTGTGTTCCCCGCAGATAATTCAATTTTGCCTCATCAAAAAACTCTGAAACCTTTCCAAGTCCAATCTGTTTGTAGAGAGAGATATGATCCGAACTGATGATGCCACACGACTCCTGACCTCTATGCTGAAGAAAATGAAGTCCGAGATACACATATCGGGCGGCCTCCTGATGGCCATACATCCCGAATATGCCACATTCCTCTCGTATCATATCCTGCCCCTTTCACAAGAGATACGTATAGTGTAAGGAAAAAAGAAAAATATCTCAATTTTCTCCACCGAAGAAACTTCTTGCCCAAACAACAAAGGCATCCGCACGTGTCGGATGCCTTTCTGTTTTTTTCGTAGAGTTAGAAAAAGATGGCCTTGCCAAGGGCAAGATGGAGCCATGCTACAATAAAGGTAATCAGTCCACCCCAGGGCTTATAACTATCCATGAATTTGTGATAGGCCTGTTTTTTCTCCTCAGGAATATTGAAAAGATCAATCACATTCTCATACCAGACAAGCCCATTGAGAATCAACACCGCAGCAGGAATAATTCCTCCCAAGATAGAAGGTCCATACTCAGGATGACCAAAATCAGGAGCAAAGAAATTCCATACCCCAAGCACAAGCCCCCCAATACCCATAAAGAATTGAAAACTCCCACTCTCAGCCAAAGCTTCACACTTTTCATAAAAACTTTTCAACGAAGGATTGGTCTCCACATTGATGAGCACCTTTTGCTGAGAAAGGGTCATAAAGAAACTATACCACAAGAGAATAAGAAAAAGGAGCACCACCGCAATCATATACTTCCTCCTTACTTCACTTTTTCAAACACCATGAGAGCAAACTCATTGCCTTTCACCTGCACATCCCACTGTCCCTTGAGTACAGAATCCACAAAGGCCTTGGGAACAGGCTTGGTAAGATCGGCTGAAGCCATACCATCAACATACTTCCACTGCCCCGTTTTCATCACTGAAAGAGCCACTGGCTCTTTGAGTTCCACATCAGAAGCACTCCCGTTCAGGATAACCACTACCACCTGATTCTCCCTCACCCGCGCATAGGTAAGCACCGAATCAAGTCCCTTCTCTTTGGCCTGTTCAAAGGGCATATCTACAAACTGTCCTGTTTGAAGAGCCGGATACTTTTTCCTCATAGCAATGAGTTTCTGGTACACATACCACAGGGATTGTTTGTCCTGCTGGTAAGTCTTGATATTGATCTTGTTGGTCACATAATATTCCGGCTGCATGACCACTACCCAGGATTTTCCTCCTGCGCTAAAACCACCGGTTTTTTCCTCATCACTCCACCAGAGAGGATAACGCTTCTCAGAATCTCCCCCTCCACGGCTTTTCTTACTCCCATGAAGTTGCCCAATCTCATCCCCGTAATACACATAAGGAGCCCCGCCTGGGAGAGTAAACTGAAGCACAGCCGCTAACTTCTGCTTGGCCACCTGCTTCACCTTCTCAGAAAGACGTCCTGTATCGTGGTTGGAAAGGAAAAGGGCAAAGAAGGTGAAAGGAACATTCCTTTTGCTAAGCGCCGCATACTTTTCTAAGGCTGTTCGAAGACTCCCAGACCTTCCTGTGAGAAGGAAGGGATAAATAGCCTTATCCCCTGTTCCGCCAAAATCAAAATTGAACACCGCATCAAGCCCACCTTCACCTTTGTAGTAGTTGGCACAGATTTCCATCGGAGCAAAAACCTCAGCCACCACATAGGCTTCGGGATTGATACTCTTCACATACCGCACTAACATATCAATAAAAGCAATGGTCTCCGCTGTATCCGTCTGTTCTCCCTCTCCCTTTTCGATGTAATAACGAGCGGCATCTAAGCGGAAGCCATCCACTCCCCTGTCAAGCCAGAACTTCACAATCTTTTTCACCTCTTCCACCACCTGGGGATTGGTAAGGTTCAAATCAGGCACATTGAGATTGAAAGCCGCATAATAATATTGCCCATTTCGCCAGGAATTGGTGTCGTTATAAAGATTCCAGGCTGGTTGAGCGGTACTCCCTGTAGGATTTGGCCAGGAAAGTTTCGTCTTTGACCAGATATAATAGTTCGTATAACGAGAATTCTTGTTGGTTACCCCATCCACAAACCAGGGATGCTGAACCGCAGTATGATTTATCACCAGATCAAGGATGACCTTGACCCCTCGTTTATGCGCCTCAGCTATCATAAGGTTGAAATCTTCCATCGTTCCAAGCCGTGGATCTATCTGGTAATAATCAATGGTATTGTAGCCATGATAATCCTTGGATAGGAAAATCGGATTCAACCAGATAGCCGTAATACCTAAATTGGTAAGGTAGTCCATCTTCTGGGCAATACCCTTGAGATCCCCTTTCCCATCCCCATCAGAATCATAAAAACTCAACGGAAAAATCTGATAAAACGTTGCCCCATTTACCCAGCTTGCCCCATAGAACATGACAGGAACCAGAAAAGCCAACAACCAACGCTTCATTTTTGCCTCCTTCGGATATTTCTCTCTTACACTATACCACGGAATACAAAAAAAGTCAAATAGCCGTTTTTCCCATTTTGCGAGTTACCACAAAACCAAAATACCCCTCCCATAAAATCTTCCCCCATACGCAAAAACTTGCTTTTTTCCTCTCTTTCTGGTACAATATGGTTCCCCAACCTTTGGCGAAGGAGTCAAACATGCAGGCAGTTGTCCTTGCCGGTGGCATGGGCCGGCAGATCAAGTCTGAACTTGGACAGGCCCCAAAACCCATGGCCATTGTCAATGGCTATCCCTTTTTAGAGTACGTTCTCCTTTACCTCCGAAAGAATGGTATCGATGAGATTATCCTTTCCTGCGGATATATGCGTTCGGTTATCGAAAGCTACTTTGGAAACGGCAAAAAATGGGGACTTTCCATCTCCTATACCGACGAGGATTTCCTGAGGGGAACAGCCGGAAGTGTCAAGTTGGCTGAACCACTCATCAAAAACAACCAGTTTGTTGTGGTGAATGGCGATACCTTTCACGATGTCCCTATCTATGAACTCATTGAGTTTCACCTCACCCACGAGGCCTGGATTACCCTTGCTCTCAAGGAAAGCGAACACCCTGAACGTTATGGAGTGGTGGAACTTGGAGAAAACAACCAGATTGTCCGTTTTGTGGGAAGGGGACACAAGGATCTCTTCAAACTTGTGAACACCGGTATCTATGTCTTCAGCAAGGAGGTCCTTCAGTTTATCCAGCCCAATGAAAATATCTCTCTTGAAAAGGATATCTTTCCCCTCCTCACCAAGTTAGGCAAACTCTATGGCTATATCTGTGAAGGGGTATTTCTTGATATTGAAGTGCCTGAAAACTTCTCTCAAGTCAAAGAAAAACTCAAAGAACTCATTGCCCTCAAGGAGGCTCGTTAATGTTATCCATTCGTGAAGACAAAGAGATAGAAACGCTCCTTCTCAAATCCGAGGCTCTTCTCAAAGGACATTTTATTCTCTCTTCGGGGCTTCATAGCAATCGCTATGTGCAGTGCGCCAAGTTTTTCCAGTATCCCGCGTACGCAGAATTGGCCGCTCAAAAACTTGCAAGACTTTACCAGGACACTCCGATTGATGTCGTTATCGGCGGTGCCTTTGGGGGAATCACCATTGCCTATGAACTTGCCCGTGCCCTTGGGGTACGTGGACTCTTCTGTGAACGGGTAGAAGGTATCTTCCAGCTCCGTCGTGGTTTTGAAATCAAACCAGGCGAAAAGGTGCTTATTGCTGAGGATGTGGTCACCACAGGAAAATCCATAGATGAAGTGGCTCAACTCGTGAAACAGCACGGTGGAGAAGTGGTGGGAGTGGCAAGCTTAGTTGATAGACACATGCCAGATCCTGAAAAACTCCCCTACCGCTTTGAATGGCTCCATTCTGTGCAGGCGGAAGCCTTCGATCCAGCAAGTTGTCCCCTGTGCTTAGAAGGAAAAGAACCCGCCATAAAACCAGGTAGTCGGGGAATGAAATGAAAACGGAGCTTATTGTTGCTTTGGACGTCCCTTCCCGACAAGAGGCCATAAACATCGTAGAAAAACTCTCTCCCCTTGTGGTATGGTACAAAGTAGGAAGCATCCTTTTCACCAGAGAAGGGGAAGCGTTAGTCAAAGCTCTCAAAGATAAGGGGTGCAAGGTATTTCTCGATCTCAAGTTTTTTGATATCCCCAATACGGTGAAAGGGGTATGTGAGGTTGTGGCAAAGATGGGGGTTGATATGTTTACCCTCCATATGCTTGGAGGACGGGAGATGGTAAAGGCGGCCCTCGAGGGTATTTCCTCCTTTCCACAAAAACCACTTGCTCTTGGGGTGACTATCCTCACCAGTATGAATGAAACTACGTTGCATGAGGATTTAAGGATACAAGAAAGCATAGAGAACACCGTTTCTCACCTCGTGAAGCTGGGACTTGAAACAGGCATGCAGGGGTTTGTCTGTTCTCCACACGAACTCTCTTCTCTGCGTTCCTGGGTACCAGAAAACACCATCTTTGTCACTCCAGGGGTAAGGCTCCCTGGTGAAGCCACAGGAGACCAGAAAAGGGTCATGACCCCAAAAGAAGCCCATCAAAACGGTGCCAACTATATAGTGATGGGACGTTCTGTCTATGGGTCCTCCCACCCTCTTCAGACGGTAGAACGTATTTTGTCCGATATAGAATCATAAAGGAGAGGCTATGGCTCGTCTTGTTTTTGAAATTGGTGTGGAAGAAATACCACACGAGATTCTTCTCGATACCTTCAATCAACTCCAGACGGAAGCAACCAAGCTTTTTGAAGAGAATGGCCTTGTTTTCAAGGAAATCAAAACCACAGGTACCCCACGACGGCTTGTTCTTCTCGCCGAGGGAATGGAACCCAAGACCATCACACGAAAGGTGGAAAAAAAGGGACCTGCTCTCAAAGCCGCTTATGACGGTGAAGGGAAACCCACCAAAGCCCTTGAGGGATTTCTCCGGGCAAACAATATCACCGAAAAGGACCTCACTCAGCGTGAAGTCGGTGGTGGGGTTTATCTCTTCTATGAAAAGGAAGAAGGTGGAGAATCCGCATCCACTGTTCTTGAACGTATTTTGCCAAAACTTCTCTCAAGCCTTCGTTTTCCCAAAGCCATGCGATGGGCTACTTATGAAATGAGTTTTGTACGACCGGTGCGCTGGCTCTGTGCCCTTTTAGATAACAAGATTATTCCCGTTCAATGGGGACATCTCACCGCAGACAACAAAAGTTATGGCCATAGAACCCTTTTTGGACTCCAGTCCTTTGTTGTACCGTCTGCCTCTGAGTACGAAAAAACCCTTCAAAAACACTTTGTGATTGTGGACCATACCGCAAGACGAGAGATTATCTCCAAAGAGATTAGCGCTGCCTCCCAGACGTTAGGGGTGGAAGCCGTATGTGATGAAGGGCTTCTCGATACCTTAGTGAGTCTCACGGAGTATCCGGAAATGGCCGTGGGAAGCTTTGAAGAAGAATTTCTCAAACTCCCCAAGGAAGTTCTCATTTCAGAGATGATAGAACATCAAAAGTTTATTCCCCTCCAGAAAAAAGATGGAAGTCTTGTCAATCGTTTTCTCATTGTCACCAATACGCATCCCAATGAAACCATTGTGGCCGGTAACGAACGAGTGATCCGGGCCCGTTTCAACGATGGAAAGTTCTTCTTTGACGAGGATAGAAAACGTCCCCTCGAGAGTCGTCTTGAGGATTTAGCCTATGTATCCTTTGCAAGAAATCTTGGAAGTCTCAAGGACAAAACAGAACGTCTTGAAAAACTTGTAGGTATTCTTGGCCGCTATCTCCACATGGAAAAGGATATCCCGTTGGCCACCATGACCGCTCACCTCTGCAAAGCAGACTTGGTCACCCATATGGTGTATGAATTTCCAGAACTTCAGGGGATTGTAGGGTACTACTACGCTCTTCATGATGGTCTTCCCATCAATGTGGCTATCTCTATCAAGGAACATTACTGGCCAAAATTTAGCGGTGACAATCTCCCCTCTCTCAATGAAGGAATTCTTGTTTCCCTTGCTGATAGGCTGGACAACCTCTTTGCTCTCTATGCTCAGGGGTATGAAGTGACTGGTTCCCGTGATCCCTTGGCCCTTCGTCGTCAAACACTCGGTATTATTCGTATTCTGATTGAGAAAAAGCTTCACCTTCCCCTTCGAGATCTCTACAAGGAAGTCTTCAAACTTTACCAGCCTTATCTTGCCATCTCCCAGGAGGAATATGAGAAGCGAGTCTTTGACTTTATCACCACCCGTGTGAAAACCGTTTTCAGAGAATATGGGTTTGCCCACGATGAAATTGAAGCCGGTATTGCCATGGCGGTCGAAGACATTTATGACGTCTTCTGTCGTGTAAGTGCCATCCATACCGCCCGCTCAGGAGAAAACTTCCAGAACCTCGCTGTAGCCTTCCGACGTGTAAAGAATATCATCAGAGGTCTTCAGATGTTTCCTCTCAAATCCGATATATTGTCGGAAATGGCGGAAAAAGCGCTGTATGAGACCTACACCAAAAGCCTTCCCGACTATGAAAAGGCACTGGAAAAGAGGGATTATCCCTTAGCCATCGGCATCCTGACGAGTTTCCGTCCTGTGGTGGACCGTTTCTTTGACGAGGTTCTGGTGATGGATCCAGATGAACAGAAAAAGACCAACCGTATTGCCCTCTTACAGCATGTGGATGCGATGTTCATGCGGCTGGTTGATATGGAGAAGATAGTTATAGAATAACAAGCACAAAACCAAAAAGGAGCGGGGATTGCCTAAGGTTATAGGCTTCCTCTTTTTCGCTTTTGTCATTGTCCTGCAGGCGGGGTGGGCGCAGGTGTCTTCTCTTCAGATAGAAGGGGTGTCCTTCGGAAGTGTCCAAGAAGGGCTTTTCCCCACCAGCTGGCAAAAGCCCTCTCGTATCCACTGGGTGGGTACTTCTTCTCAAGAGGTATGGTTCCTTGCCAAAGTCAAGGTGTCTCACACAACTGTTTTGTACATCCCTTCAGTGGACCATGAAATCACTGTTTATAGAAACGGAAAGGTTATCCACTCTTTTGGCAACCAAAGAGAGTTTCTTTCTTCTTTTTCCCCAATCATCGTCCTTCTCGGGAAACACCTCCCGGAAAATACCGTTGTCGATGAAGAAATTCTCATCCAGATTCGTTCTGAGACGGCTTTTCCCGGTCTTCCCCGTCTTCCCATTCTGGTGGGAAATATCAGCGATATTTTGCAACTTCTGGTTCGCAAGGATATCATCCTGTGGGTGATGGTGGCCATGATTCTTTTTTCAGCATTGGCCTCTTTAGCCACCTTTTACTGGTATAGTAAACAGTTTGTGGGATGGCTCTTTGGTTTTGCTCTTGTTATTGCCATCTATCTTTCTACCCGCTCCCTTGCCAAATGGTGGATATTTGGGCTTCATCCACGGCTTTATGGCTTTTTAGAACTCTGGAGTCTTTTCTTTATACCCTTTTTTGTCTGGCAAATGGTACGGGGTATGCTCTCTCTTTCAAAACCCTGGCATAAGCTTCTTTCCTCTACCCTTCTCTGTTTTGGCTGTGTTACCGTCATTGGTTCGCTCTTCTCATTCAATTTTTTAGCTCTTGTTCTCTACCCTTTTGAAATTTTCTTGATGGCTTTCCTGCCCATCCTCCTTGGTATCATCCTGCACCATGGAAAAACAAACCCCTGGGCAAGAGAGGTTTTCGCGGGTTTTCTTGTGCTTGGTATCACCGCCCTTCTTGATATTCTCAGGGAACAGGGTATCATTATGAGTGAACATATCTTCACGGCCTACGGGTGGGTGGCTGTGTTTGTCAACTTTCTTGTGGTGGAAACACGAAAAATGAGGACTATGGTCAGGGCAAATAACCAGATGGTGGAGGAAATCAAAAACCTCAACATAGAAGTGCTCTCCACCCAGAAAGAGATTATTCTGAGACTCAGTGAAATCGCTGAAGCCCGCTCCCGTGAAACCGGAAACCATGTGAGAAGGGTGAGTGAATACGCCGCCATTATCGGGGAAAAGTGTGGCCTCTCCCGGGAAGAGATAGAACTTTTGAAACTCGCTGTCCCGATGCACGATCTGGGAAAACTGGCTGTTCCTGATGCCATTCTCCACAAGCCAGGTAAACTCACAGAAGAAGAATTTGAATTCATGAAAAAACACACCATCTTTGGATACGACATGCTCTGTAAATCTTCCCGGGAGATTTTCAAGACAGCGGCCATCATTGCCCTTGAACACCATGAACGTATCGACGGAAAAGGCTATCCTCATGGCAAAAAAGGAGAGGAGATTCATCTCTATGCTCGTATTACCACCGTAGCTGATGTCTTTGATTCCCTCTCTTCAGACAGGTGCTACAAAAAGGCCTGGCCCTGGGATGAGGTAGTCCGCTATATGAAAGAGAATAGTGGAAGCCAGTTTGAGCCAATATTGGTGGACTATCTCCTGTCTGCGGAGGAAGAGGTACGCCATATTCAGCACACCTACTTTGACGATTTTCAAGGAGAATAACCATGGAAATCTTTCATCTGGACAAGGTGAGTCTGATTTTAGAAGGAAATACCATCCTTTCCGGCATTTCCTGGGATATACAGGAAGGGGAAAAATGGATTCTCTTCGGTCGAAATGGAAGCGGGAAAAGTAGTCTTTTGCAGGTGATGGCCGGTTATCAAATGGCCACCTCTGGAAACATCAGACGATTTGGCGAAGAAGATGGGAAAAGTGATATCCGTGAACTTCGCTCAAAGATGGGACTTATCAACACCTGGATCAAAGAATCCATGCATCCAGGAGAAACCGTACTGGATGCAGTTATCAGCGGCCGTTATGGCTGGGTTGGTATGTACGCCATAGCAGAAGCAGAGGAAAAGGAGCAGGCCCTCTACTGGCTTTCCCTCATAGGAATGAAAGATTTCGGAAACAGGCTCTTTGGTCATCTTTCCGATGGAGAAAAGATGCGAATCCTCATTGCCAGGGCTATGATGGCTCACCCAAAGGTTCTCATTCTTGATGAAGCCTGCACCCATCTTGATATTCTTTCAAGAGAACTTTTTCTCCTGAGTCTTGAAACCATCGCTACCCGCCACCCGGAAGTGGGAATGATTATGGTCACCCATCATACCGAAGAAATCATGCCTTTTTTTGATTTTCTCCACATCCTCAAAGAGGGAAAAACCCTCTATCAGGGAAGATTATCAGAAGGGCTTTCGTCAGCAATCCTTTCTGAGGCTCTGGGTATAGAGGTAGAGGTTATTCGTCCCTATGGGAGATATGTATGCCTCGTCAAGCCAGATGGCTTATTACCTGCTTCCTACTGATAGCCTGTAGCAGTGGAGAAAAACCCTCTTCTCAGGCTATCTGTAGAAAAGTCATAGACGGAGACAGTTGCCTCCTGGAAAAAGAAGGAGTCTCTTTTGTCGTTCGTTTAGCCGGTATTGACGCCTGGGAACTCTCCTACAGTCAAAGACTTATCAGACAGGTGGTCTTCTGGAAACAAAAGGGCTACGGGGTCTCCTACGAAACAGCCTGCCAGTGGGGCACCAACGGCTGGAAAACCTTACAAAAGCTCATGCCCGAAGGAAGCTTAGTTCTCTTCAAAACCTACGGAAAAGACCACTACGGACGTGTGTTAGCAAGCCTGTATCTTTCCAACGAGTGGATAAATGAGAAAATGATAGAGAGTGGCTGGGCTATGGTGTACCTTCCCGGAAGAGAGATGTCAACCGAGGAAAGACAGAGACTTTTCGAGGCAGAACAAAAGGCAAGGGAAAAAAGACAGGGTATGTGGGAAACATTCCAGCCCTGAAATTTCTTATCCCCTGAGAAAACCAAATAACCCTATCAAAAGACTGATAACAGTAAACCCTATTCCTATCATCCATTGAAGGGAATGAAATCTTTTATTCATCTGATCAATCATTAATCCAAAACGCTTATCCATTTCTTCAAAACGCTTATCTACTTGTTCAAAACGTTTATCTATTTGCTCAAAACGCTTTTCTACCTGTTCAAAACGCTTTTCTACCTGTTCAAAACGTTTTTCAACCTGTTCAAAGCGCTTGTCCATTTGCTGGAGAAGAAGATGAAAATCCTCTCGTAAATGTGCAATATCCTCTTTGGTAGCATGCTCTTCTTTGATTTCCTTGACATAAAGCTCAAGACTCTCAATAGCCTCCTGCGCCTCTTCTTCTGAAGCTGTTTTGCTCAAAATCCGATAAAGCGGAATAAGAGAAAGCATAGAAATCCTCCTTTTTTATTATACAAAATATATGACAAAAAATCAACCTCTCTCTTTTCTTAGTTCCTTTCTCTCTACCTGAAATCACGAATTTCCCTATCCATATCTCGCTTGATGTCCCGTTCCTTGAGGGCACTTTTCTTGTCATGCAGCTTTTTCCCTCTAGCCACGGCTATCTCAAGTTTGGCATATTTGCCTTTGATGTATAACTTCGTGGGGACAATGGTGAGCCCCTTCTGCTGCACCGCCTGCGAGAGTTTCAGAATCTCTCGTTTGTGCAAAAGAAGCCGTCGCTTACGCGTAGGATCGTGATTGAAGATATTCCCATGCCCATAGGGACTGATATGCATGTTATGAACCCAGGCTTCGCCATCACGGATAAGAACAAAACTATCCTTCAAGTTGACCGCATGATCCCGGATAGATTTAATTTCGGTGCCTGTCAACTCAATCCCCGCCTCATAGGTAGAAAGCATCTCATAGTCATGATAGGCCTTGCGATTTACCGTAATTTCAATGATAGGTTTCTTTGTCTGACTCATTCCCTTCCTCTAATGAATATGCTGATCCTTGTCCTGGGGGAGAATAAGGGGCCCAAAATTCTCCTCATAGGTTTTGATATTATTCTCCAGCGCCTTCAAAAGCATCTTGGCATTTCGAGGGGTCATCACAATACGAGAAACCACCTGAGCCTCTTCCTTGCCCGGAAGGGTCTGAGCAAAATCTAAGACCACCTCCTCAGGAGAGTGAGAAATAATCGCTACATTCGAGTAGTGAACAATATCCTCTCCTTCTGGCAGATGTATCTTGATATTTTTCACACTTTTCTCTGCCATACCAACCTCCTTTTTAGTCCAGTACCGTATTATAAGGCAAGGAAAGGGAAAAGACAACTTTTACCGAAAAGATTCAAAAGCCTTGTTGATATCTGAATAGACATGGCAGAGTTCTAAAAGAGAAGTATCCTGCAAAAGACCTACAATCTTTGGATTGGGATTCACAAGCCTCACCCTTGTATTGTGAGAAAGCGCTTCTCGAATAGCGGTGGCTAAAAGGCCCAAGGCCATAGAGCCCATCCAGCTCACCCCAGAAAGATCAAAGATAAAACGAAACTTCCCCTCTTGTATTTTTTTAGAAAGAAAAGAAGTCGCTACTCCCAGATTCTCAGCTGAGAGATGCCCTCGCAAAACAAGAACCACCACCCCTTCTTTTTCAAAAAACTGTTCACTCATGACCGCCCCTTTTGAGAAAATATAAAAACCCCCTTCTTTTCGTATGAAAAGAAGGGGGAAGTTTGTTTACTTTCCTTCGTACACAAAGTAAGAATTGTACCCATCAAAACCATCGAGATCCTTGTTGGGGTTACGAGGATCCTCGAGGTAGAGATAGTCCTGGGGTTTCCCATCTTTGGACTTGTACTGCACACCAACATCAATCACAAACTTGTAGCGAAGCTGCATCTTTTCACCTGGTTTTACGATGAAGGGAACGAGTGTCTTGGTATACCAGGTATCAGGGTTCTTGCTGGTAGGTTCCAGCTTGTTGGGAATCTCACTGGCAAAGGTAGCCCAGCCATTGAAATCACCAAAGACGCAGATGGCTTTCACCTTGTTCTTGGAGAGAAGCTCATAGTGCTGCTCATAGTGAGCGAGGATCTCTTCAAGCTTGCCTTTTTTGCGAGGATTCTTTTCCTTCGCAATGAGGTCTTTGGTGACCTGAATCTGCTCCTTGGTATACTGGATCAGATAGGGCACATTCACACGGAAACGCACGTAAATGGTGTTCCCCTTCGTCTCCATAATCTCGTAGCTCACATAGCTACTGTCCAGCTCAGCAAACAACATACCGCTCAGAAGGGAAAATACCACCATCAACCACAATCTTTTCATAGTTTCCTCCTTTTCAGATTATAGTATTCTCCTCTATATACTATACCACAAAATTGGAAAAAGTCAAGTATCTTGCAGAAAAATCTCGAGACAGAGGAGAAAGGCTATCTTCCCATATTCATACATAATGGTTATCTTTACACAAAAACTGAATACTTGTTCGACCATTTTTTCTCTTTCAATTTTGGGCTCTTTCTGTTATACATCTTCCTTTTTTCCACGAAGCGCTCCCGCGCGGGGCAAAAGGGGCTCCGCCCCTTTTGCCCCGCGCCGTCCCTGCGGCAGTTTCTGTAGCCACCGACTTGTCTCCACTGGTGCGAGCTGGAACAAAAACCTGTAGCCCCGCTCTCTTCTGTAGCCGCCCGAGGACAGCCCTCCATATCTGACTCCGGGCTTACTCGCCACATCCTGTAGCTCGGACATCGAAAGGAGAAGGGTGCCCTCTCCTACCAGCCCGCGTGGTCTCCCCTCCCGCCGGGGCTATCACCTTGTTTCAGCAACAAAAATGAGACCTTTATACGAATGTGCGAAGGTCTCACAATATTCAACTTATGAAAACTGGACAATCCCTTTTGTCTTCTTTATACTCATATATCCATCAGATGAGGAGGTTTTCTTATGAAAAATCTCAGTCGAGCACTCTTCCGGTTTGGCTTTGCTCTCCTCGTTGGGGGACTTCTTATCGGTATCATTGACAGAGAATGGAGTCGCTTCTTTTTCAGAAATATCTATCTCGATCGCCAGATTGTTGTTGGGTTTCATCTCTTTATCACTCATGGACATGTACTTCTTTTTGCCATATTCTCTTTCATCCTCTCTTTTCTTTTCAAGGGAGAATCTCAGGTTTCCTCGGGTACCGCTGCTCTCTTCTGGATTTATGTCATTGGGGTTCTTTTCACTCTTGGTCTTGGTCTCTACAAAGGGCTCTCCCTTGCAGCCATTGTGGGAAACGATCCCCGACTTGGGCTTTTTCATGCGGATCGTATGCTTTTTTGGGGAAACAGTATCCTGAGAGGGATTTTGTACACCATCGCGCATCCCTTGATGGCGACAGGACTCATAGGATTGTTTCTCAAGGCTTTTCACCACACCTTTCCCAAAAATTGACAGAAACACCCTTTTTCTCTATCATAGTGCAGGCAGTACTTTCCCTTTTTTCCCGGGAAAAACACGCTAAACCATGGAGGGACTATGCCCGATGAACTAAAAAGACTTGAGGATGTTCTCTCTCTTGTAGAATCTCAGGATTCTCCGGTAGTGGTCTCGATTGAAACTGATTCCATCGGAATCCTTGAACATACCATCCGGGCTTTTTTTAGACAACGTCCCATCCAGAAAGATATCTACTTCTTGACCCTCCAGGAAGCTCCTTACGAACCTTTTCTTTCTTTTCTGAGAGATCTTTTATCAGAAGTTTCTCCAGAGGAAAAAGAAGCCTACTTCTCCCGGCTTTCCCTTTCTCATTTTGCCAGAGAACAGCTTCTTTCTATGGTCCTCTATCCTGAAAGCATGCCCACCCCTTTTTACACCTGGTACTTTGATAGAGAAGAGTTTCTCTTTTTTCAGAAAGAACTTCTCAAAGGTTTAAGAGAACTTCTTGGTCTTCTCTTTCACAAACGCCCCTATCTCATGATTGTACGATGTACCAACAAAGCCTCCATGGCCTTTTTTGACTTTCTCTCTTCCCTTCTGGAAAATCCGAGTGGCTTCTCACTTCTTCTCTTGATGGACATGCGCCTTGTTCCCCATTTGCCGGAAGAACAATCGATAGAGTGGAATACCCTTTTTCAGAAACATCAGAAAAAGCTGTATTCTTTTGAATTTACCTTCTCCGACAATGCCCTTGAAGAAACAGGCATCCGCTTTGCCACTTCCTCCCCTGAAGAACTTTTCCTCAAGGTGAAAAGCTATGAAAAACACTGGGCTTGGCGTGATGTGAAGATCGTTGCCGAAGAACTCCTGAGCCAAGAGGAAAAACTTCCTCTCCCAAAGCGTGTAGAAACCCTCACAACCCTTGCTCTTGCCCTGGCCTTTGAAGGGTCCCTCAATGAGGCTATTTTCTCCATGGAGAGGGCCCTTTCTATCTTGCAGGAATACAACGATATCCCGACTTTAGTAAAGACACAGATTCTTCAGGCTTATTTTTATCTCAACAAAGATGCTGGACGGGAAACCGCTTTGAAGATTGCCCGTCATACCGCCCAGCTCTGCCCATCAAAAGAAAAACCTCTCTTTCTGGCCACTCAGGGACTCCTCTTTACCTGTGGAGACATGTCTCTCCACCAATTTGAGATTTTTTACAAAGCCATGATTCCCTCTATCAAACGTTTACATCCTCTTTTCTACTTGTTTTTGGCAAGCAATTATTATTACGCCATGATGGCAAGCGATATTCTCTCACCTGAAAAAACCATTTCCCATCTCAAAAAAAACCTCTTACTTGCAAAAAAATACGTTCATCTTTATCGTCAAACATTTTTTCTTCATCATATAGCTATCTTTTATAGTCGTCTTCATGACTATCCTAAAACCGTACGATTTTACAAAAAATCTATTCAGCTCCGCCAGAAATTGGGTGATCTCAGGAAAGTCTGCCATGCCTACAATGGCTTTGGGTATGTTTATTTTTCAGCCGAAAACTTTCACAAAGCCTTTTACTACTACAACCGTGCCATAAAATTCAATATCGAATTACGAGACTATCGAGAACTCTGTATGAGCCTGATGAATGTAGTGCAACTGGAGATCATTCTCCATAACTACGACACTGCCGAAGAACTTCTCTCCTTTCTCATTGATCTCAAAAAAGAATTGGGTATAGAGTCCCTTCCCATTCATTCCAATACGAAAATCATGACCCTTCACACCTACCTTCTCGAAAAACTGAATAAATTTGTTCCCTACTATCACCAGGCAAGCGACATCATTGCCAAAACTGAAAAAAATCCTTCTCACTACTCTCATGAAGAGTACGCCTATCTTCAGTGGTTTTTGGCACGCTATTATCAGCGATACATCAATACCCAGAAAATCATCCAGGCCTACGAAGAAGCCATTGAAAATATTTCTAAAGATGAATTCAATTACAATGAAATGGAGATCTGGTACGACTACCTTCTCTGGCTCAAAGAAAACCAACCATCCCTTTTTGAAAACCAGAAACAACGCTTCATCCAGCGCCTGCAATCCCTCAATCTCTACCACTACCAGAACTACCTCCTTGAACGATACGTTCGTCCTCTTCGTCACCACTACGATATTCCCAAAGAACATATCTTAGAAACAGCTCGTCTCTATGCCCAGATAAACCAGGTTCAGCATACGATAGAAACCCTTGACTTCATGAACCAGCTTCAAAAGATTCTTCTCAGACAAAAAGACAAACAAAGTCTCATCATCGAATCCATGCTTCTTATCAAACGCTATCTGATTGTGGATTTTATCGCCTGCTACCTTGGGTCCTATCAGGACAACTACAAAAACTGGGCTCTTCTCTATTCCTCCCACGAAGCCAAACTTCTCCCTCCCGATCTCTATGATAACATCCGGGCTTGCTTCACCACGCGCCAGGAAAGACTTGTTGTTGACCTTGCCGCTCACTATATGAAACTTTTCTTTCCCCAGTTCCATAGCCTGATGTATTTTCCCCTTTTTATTGAAGAACAGGAAGCCGGCTGTGTGTTTTTTGCCAACCGCCGCGAAGAAAATGCCTTCTCTGAACAAACATTCCGGGAAATGCATATGGCTATCAAACAGGTCAATACCATGCTCGCCAACCTTATCTACGCTGAAATGCTCCATCATACCGCTCAAACAGACATGCTTACCGGTTGTGCCAACCGTCTTGCCCTGCGAAAACGCCTCGAAGAAGAAGAAGAACGTACCAAGCGCTCCGAAGACTACAATTTCTCTGTCGTATTTACCGATATGGACAACTTCAAATACTACAACGATACCTTCGGCCATAGTGTAGGAGATGCTATTCTCCAGGAAGTGGCTTTTTTCTTTCAGAAGAATATCCGAAAAGTTGATCTCCTCGGTCGTTTCGGGGGAGACGAATTTGTGCTTGTCCTTCCTGATACCAACCGTCACAAGGCTTTGATACTCATCAAAAGACTCTACCAGAAAATGAAAGAAACCCATCTCTTTGAGAAAATCCTCTCCAAGCATACCGCTGATCCCATTCCTCCAGAAAAATATCTTTCCATTTCTATGGGAATCGCCGATTACAAACAGGCCGGAAACCTTCAACGTCTTTTAGAATTTGCCGATATTGCTCTGTATGAAGCCAAGAATCAGGGCAAAAACAAAGCCATGGTCTATAAGTCCTAAAAAAATTTCACTTTTTTCTTTTCAAAGCGTATAATTTACGTAGGAAATACAAGACTCAAAGGAGGTCTTATGAAGATAACAAGACACATAGGTATAGTAGGTATGCTCTTTCTGGCCGTTTCTCTCTGGGCTGAAAATACCAATGAAGTAAAGACAGAAGAAAAGCCAAAGCAAAGTGCTTCTTCGCCTGTCAAATTTGGCTTTCAGGTAGGGAATATCACCATCGACGGCACAAACTACCTCTCCCTTCGTCTCCAACCAGACCTTTCCATAGGAAAGTTTGGAATTGGACTGGATCTCAACCTTGAATTTGATCCGCAGTGGAATTTTCGCACCTCTGAGTGGAACACCTGGCAGGCGGTCCTTTCAAAGATCCTCTATGTTCGTTATGGAGTGAAAGGCGATCCCTTCTATATCAAGGTGGGAAACATTGACGACTTCACCCTTGGAAATGGCTGGATCATGCGCCGCTTCTCCAATATGCGGGACTTCCCCTCTATCAAAAAGCTTGGACTCGCCCTTGACAGTGATTTCAAAGTGGCTGGTTTTGAGTCCGCCGTCGATAATATCTGGGACTGGGATATCATGGGACTCAGGGCTTATGTCCGTCCTCTCCAGCCAACCAAGATGTTTCTGTTGGAAAAACTGGAGATCGGGGGCACTATTGCCGCCGACCTTGACCCAGGAAATCCCACTCCCCCTGCGGATAAGCCCTACCAGTTTACGGATAGCAATATGGCTCCTGTAACCGTTGTCGGACTTGATGTGAGTCTTCCTCTTGTCAGTTCAGCCGTCTTCAATCTCAGGCCATACGCTGATATAGGATACATTGTCGGCAAAGGGACAGGTGAAGCTACGGGTATCCGTGGAGATATTGTTTCTATCATCCCCTATCGCTTTGAATTCCGCATCCTCCAGCCGAAGTTTGTCCCTGTCTATTTTGATTCGTACTATGAAAGTGTTCGTGCTACCAAATATGAATTGCTTGAACACTACACCAATCATTATATAGGGTGGGCCTTCAATTCAGGATTGCAACTCATGAATGGGGCTATTTTCTTTGACTTCACGCTTGAAGATGATTGGGGTGATGTGTCTCTCCCCGCCCTGACTCTCGCTTTAGGGGCAAACAAACAGGTCTTGCAGCTCTTTGATGTTCGTGCCACATGGACAAGGCAAAATATCGCCGAATGGAACGATGTTTTCAAATATGAGAGTGAACACTCACAACTCGGGCTTCTCATCAATTACTACGCCAGCCAGAACCTCATCCTTGCCCTTGAATACAAACGCACCTTCAAACTTGATGAGAATGGTGTCATTCAGAGTCTCACCACCACCAGTATCAGCACAAAGGTAACCTTTTAGTGCTGAAAGGAGGTAGGATATGAAAAGATGGATTATCATAGCTTTCTGGGTTCTCAGTAGTGTACTGTTTGCACAAACGGTGAAAATTGGTGCCTTTATAGGAAATTGTGAATATTCGCTCGATGGACAGACATGGACAGCTGTAGAATATGGTATGGAAGTCCCTGTTTCGGCCTCAGTAAGAGTCCCGGGAAAAAACGACTCCCTTGAACTTGTCTGGGCGGATGGTTCTTCCGTTCAGTTATTGGGCACAACGGTCGTACAGGTGGCTAACCTGCAAAAAGACGCTTCTTCCAAAAATCTTTTGAAACTCACCATCGGAAAACTCTTTGCCAAAATTCAGAAAAAAAAGGGAACCGTCTTTGAAGTAGAAACGGAAACCGCTGTAGCTGCCGTCCGTGGTACCCGTTTTGGGGTGAGTTTTACACCGGGAATTGGTGGCTCTGTGGTCGTCTCTGAGGGTACCGTGGAGGTCATTGATCCAGCAAGAAGCCAACCTCCACAAATTGTCAATGCTGGACAAAAACTCGTTCTTCCAGCCACAACATCCCCCCTCCCCAGTCCTCAACCAGCCAAACCAGAGGAGATCAAGAGTTTTGATGAGGAATACGTCTCGCCCACGGAGCCAGAACCAACCCCATCAAAAGAGCCAGAACCCGTACAGGAACCGGCACCCAAACCTCAACAAGAAAAACCTGCACCCAAACCAGGTGGGAGTGGCTTTTCCTTTGACTGGGCAGTAGGAGGAGAAAATATCGACGGACAGCTCTGGAACAAGATTATCCTCAGCCCTGTGCTTCGTATAGGCAATTTTGGTGTGGGACTCTATATCCCTGTGTACTTCATCTCCTTTGACGACCTTGGTTATCCCTCTCGCTGGTACAACGCTAGTGAATGGGATTTTAGCTCTTTTGATGATAGTCTTCACGACCTTGCCCTCAAGATCCGCTTCCTCGAATACCAGAACAAGTGGCTTCTTTTCCGTATTGGTTCTCTCCCGAATATGACACTCGGACATGGCATTCTCATCAACAACTACGCTAACGATCTCGAATTCCCGGCTGTGAGAAAAGTCGGAAGCCAGATCAAAGTCGATGGAAAGGTTGTCGGTTTTGAAGTGCTCACAGGAAATGCTTTTGTCTGGGATATGGCAGGCGCACGATTCTTTGTCCGTCCTTTCTCAGGAAAACCTCTCATTGGAAAACTGGGATTTGGTATCTCAGGGTTCTATGATCGGCAACCAGTGTCCCTCTTCACCAATGAACAAATTGCCTTTGGGTATGCTGCCGATATCGATCTCCCTCTCTTTGAGGTAAATGAGGCTCTCTTTATGGTGCTCTACTCGGATATCGCCACCCTTGGCTACCAGGACAAAGTCCTCAATATATCGACCAATGCCAAAGGTTTTGGTTGGGCTACTGGTCTCAAAGGAAGCCTTCTGATCATTGACTTCCGGGCAGAATATCGCTATCTCCAAGACGGGTTTATCATAAACTACGTGGACACCTCCTATGACGTGAGTCGCAGCGCCAAATATGTAAACCTCCTCTTTGGTGATAACGAGGATTACTCTGGGTTCTTAGTGGAAGCCGGCAAAACCTTCAAGGGTCTTGGCTGGGTGAAGATGCAGTATGAACATCTTTTCCCTCTTTATGAAACCAATATCACTGTCAATATGAATACCCTTCACATGGAAGCCGGCATCGAAAAGGGGGTCATCAAATGGGGATATGGTTCTCTAGCTTACGACAGGATGAACTTCAATCTTGGGGATCTCTTTACTTCCTTCCCGGGTAACGGAAGTATTGTGAGTGCTTCGGTCTTTTACGCTATTTCGGCCGGGGCATTCATAGGTATCCAGTTCAAAAGATACTATGAAATTGACCCTCTCACAGGAAATCTTTCGTCAAAGGATACCTTTGGGATAACAACCCAGATGGGATTTTAGAAGCTTCATAAAAAAAGCCGCCCGAAAATGGGCGGCTTTTTTGTTTCATGGAAGATTTACTTGTAGATATTGTAGAAGGCTGCTTTGCCAGGATAGATAGCGAACTCACCAAGCTCCTCTTCAATACGAATCAACTGATTGTATTTGGCAATACGGTCTGTTCTCGAGAGAGAACCTGTCTTGATCTGGCCAGTATTGAGAGCCACAACAAGGTCTGCAATGGTGGCATCTTCGGTTTCGCCACTTCGGTGAGACACAACAGCGGTAAAGCCTGCCTTTTGAGCCATCTGAACAGCATCAATGGTTTCGGTCACTGTTCCAATCTGGTTGAGCTTAATCAAGATAGAGTTGGTAGCCTTGGTTTGAATTCCCTTCTTGAGAATCGAAGGATTGGTCACATAGAGGTCATCACCAACAATCTGGATCTTGTGTCCAAGAAGTTTGGTAAATTTCTCGTATCCCTGCCAGTCGTTCTGATCAAAAGGATCCTCAATAGAAATGATAGGATACTTCTCCACCCACTTGGCTAAAAGTTCAATCATCTCATCAGTAGAGAAGATCTTGTCAGGGTTAGACTTCCAGAAACGATAACCCTTCTTGCCTCCCTCTTCAAAAAGTTCAGAAGAGGCACAGTCCATCGCGATGGCAAAATCAGCATCAAGCCCAGCCTTGTAACCAGCCTTGTCAATAGCCTCAAGGATATACTTGATACCCTCTTCGTTATCAATATCAGGAGCAAAACCTCCCTCATCACCTACAGCGGTATTTTTCCCGGCCTTTTTGAGAATAGACTTCAGATTGTGGAAAACCTCAGCGATCATTTCAACAGCCTTTTTGAGGCTATCAGCGCCAATCGGCATCACCATAAACTCCTGAAAATCCACTTTGTTGTCGGCATGTTTTCCACCATTGATGATATTGGCCATGGGAACAGGCATAATCTTGGCATTGGTACCACCAAGATAGCGATACAGAGGCAAGCCAAGATAATTAGCGGCTGCATGAGCCACTGCCATAGAAACACCAAGGATAGCATTGGCACCCAGTTTACTCTTGTTCTCGGTTCCATCGAGATCTATCATGATTCTATCAATCTCAACCTGATTGAGAGCATCCAATCCCACAATCTCTTCAGCGATGGTGTTATTCACATTCTCCACAGCCTTGAGCACACCCTTCCCAAGAAGACGATTCTTGTCACCATCCCGGAGCTCTACAGCCTCTCTCTCTCCTGTCGATGCCCCACTGGGAACCGCAGCACGCCCCATCGTTCCATCTTCAAGAACAACCTCTACCTCTACCGTTGGATTACCACGAGAATCAAAGATTTCTCTGGCATGAACATCAATAATTGTTGACATATATATCCTCCTCTTGTATTCTCTGCCTCACTTCAAAATTTGCATTATTATAGCGAAAGAAAAAAAGCCTGTCAAATAAAGAGACTTCTCAAATCCCCTTCAAAAGATGCTCCACAAGGATCTTTAACCCAATCCCTATAAGAACCACGCCACCCACCCATTCAAAACGTTTTTCTTGCAGGGCTACTGACATCGATTGAAGCCTCTGACCCACATACACCCCAAAAAAACAGATCACAAAAGTCACAAGCCCTATCACAAAAGCCGGGAGAATAATCGCCTGCCCAAGAACCCCAATCGTCACTCCTACCGCAAGGGCATCAAGGCTTGTCGCAATACTCATCATCAAAAGCACAGGAACTTCCACACAACTTTTCCTTTCACAGTCATCCGCTGAAAAAGACTCCCATATCATTTTGCCACCCACATACGCTAAAAGCCCAAAGGCAATCCAGTGTTCCCATTTTCGCAAAATAAGGGCAAGCTGAGAACCGGCAAGCCACCCCACAAGGGGCATAAGAGCCTGAAAAAAACCAAAGGCAAAGGCTATACGAAAGGCATAACGCCACCTCATCGTCTGCATCATAAAGCCATTGGTCAGAGAAACCGTCAACGCATCAAGAGATAGCCCTACGGCTATCCCCAAAAGGGTCCACCACTCCATTTATCCCCCCAAATAGGCCCGCTTCACCTCTGGATTATCCAGAAGTTCCTGACCACTACCAGCGAGCACAAGCTTCCCTGTTTCAAGGACATATCCTCTATGAGCAATCCTGAGGGCCTGTCTGGCATTTTGTTCCACAAGAAGAACGGACAATTTTTTCTCTGTATTCAGTTTGGTGATAATTTCAAAGATCTTCTGTACCATGAGAGGAGCTAAGCCGAGCGCAGGCTCGTCAAGAAGCAAAAGCTCCGGTTCTGCCATCATCGCCCGTCCAATGGCTAACATTTGAAGTTCTCCACCAGAGAGATATCCGGCCCGTTGACCAGACCTATCCCTCAAAACAGGAAACCACTGATATACTTCGGAAAGATTCTTTTCTATACGTTTCTTGTCCTTTTGCAAAAAGGCTCCCATCTCAAGATTTTCCCGTACGGTGAGTTCAGGAAAAATTCCTCTCCCCTCCGGCACAAGCACAAGCCCCATCCCGGGCAAAAGATGGGTAGGAGTACTTTTGCCATGAGAACGATCAGAATAGGTCTCAAAAATGGTCTTTTCCTTATACAGGATATTCCCCTCAGAAAGAGGTTCTATCCCCATAATAGCCTTCAAAAGAGTGGTTTTACCTGCACCATTGGCTCCGATGAGGGTCACAATTTCCCCCCGACCAACCACTACACTAACCCCCTTCAAAGCCTGAATGCCCCCATACTGGACGTGGGCGTTCTCCACACGAAGGATAATCTCTTTCATGCCTCTCTCCCAAGATAGGCCTCTATCACCTGAGGGTGAAGCTGTATCTCCCGTGGTGTTCCCGAGGCAATTTTCTGACCATAATTCAGTACGGTAATGGTATCACAAATATTCATCACCAGTTTCATATCATGTTCAATGAGAACTACCGTAATCCCCAAATCCCGAATCCGTCGGATAAGCCCCATCAGATCCTCCGTTTCTACCGGATTCATCCCTGCTGCCGGTTCATCAAGAAAGAGAAGCTTTGGTTCCATGGCAAGGGCTCTGGCAATCTCTACCTTTCTTTGAACTCCATAGGGAAGATTGCCGGGAAGTTCAGCATGGTACTTGTCCACCCCGACAAACTCAAGCCACTTCCACGCATTCTCATAGATATCTCTCTCTTCTTGCCGGGAGTTTACCAACGCATAAAAGGCATTCAAAATACCAAGAGGCCCTTTGAAAGGATGGGTCCCCTTGAAATGACGGCCTATCATCACATTTTCAAATACATTGAGTTCTTTGAAAAGCCGTATATTCTGGAAGGTTCTTGAAATACCAAGTCTCGCAATCCGATAAGCAGGCCACCCCGTTATATCCCTCCCCTCAAAAAAGACATACCCCTCTGTCGGTTCATCCAGACCGGTAATGGTATTGAAAAGGGTGGTTTTTCCAGCCCCATTAGGACCTATCAGGCCTGTAATCGTTCCCGCTTCTACCTCAAAATCCACATCGTTGACCGCTACAAGACCACCAAACTCCTTTCTCAGGCAGGTCGTATAGAGAAGCTTCACAACGACCTCCTCTCAAGAATCTTCGCCACCTCATTTTCATACGAGATACGTTTGCGACCAAGCACACCCTGAGGCCTGAAAATCATCACCACAATCAAGAGAAGACCAAAGAAAATCTGATTGAACTGAGCCGGAATCACACTGGTAAGCCCGGTAAGACGAGGGGCCTCCGAAAGCAGCACAAGTACCATCGTCCCAAAAAGAGCCCCAAGAGAATTCCCAAGTCCACCCAACACCACCATACAGAGAATCAAAACAGAAAGCATAAAATCAAAGGTTTGTGGAGCCACGGACTGATTATACACCGCCCAAAGAGAACCCGCAATCCCGGCAAAAAAAGCCCCAATCATAAAAGCCACCACCTTGTACTTCACCGCATTGATGCCCATTGCCCCTACTACTACCTCATCTTCACGAATAGCCTCAAGCGCCCTCCCAAAACGAGAATGGACAAGCCGCCGGATAAACAAAAAGGTCACTACAACAAAAAGGGCATACAGAATAACATAGCCTACACTTGTATCATACCCAAACTGGATCCCAAACAAAACCGGACCAGGAACCCCATTGATACCATTTGGACCACGGGTGAGACTATCCCAGTTGATAATCACATTCTTCACCACTTCCCCAAAGCCAAGCGTGGCTATGGCCAAGTAGTCTCCCTTGAGTCTCAGGGTAGGAAGTCCTACAAGAAATCCAAGCATAGCGGCAAAAATCCCACTTAGTCCAAGCACCAACCAGAAATTCCAGCCACCTATGGTAGTTCCTATGGCTGTTGTATAGGCTCCAATCGCAAAGAAGGCAGCATGACAGAGAGAAAGAAGCCCCGTATAACCGGCAATCAGATTGAGACTCAAGGCAAGAATAGCATAAATTTCCATATAGATAATCAGAAGAAAAAGAAAATTCAGCATTACACCTTCTCCCGTTCTTTTTTTCCGAGAAGTCCTGATGGACGAAAGAGAAGTATGAGAATCAAAATGGTAAAGGCCACCGTATCCCGAAGACCCTGAGGAATACCAAGCACAGCCACCCCAAAGGTCTCAATCACCCCTAAAAGTACTCCACCAATCATAGCCCCGGTGATATTTCCGATTCCACCAAAAACCGCTGCCACAAAGGCCTTGAGACCAGCGAGTGTACCCATCGTCGGATAAATCTTGATCTCCAATGCCACAAGCATACCGGCAGCAGCCGCCAACGCCGAACCAATAGCAAAAGTCAAAGAGATGATAAAATCCGTATCAATCCCCATAAGTTTGGCCACCGTCATATTCTGACTGGTCGCCCGCATAGCTTTTCCCAGTCTTGTATAATCGACAAAAACCTTCAGGGTTACCATTAACACAAGGGCTGATATCACAATCAGAATCTGATGGGGCGTAATCGCTACCGTCCCTAAAAGAATGGTCTCATTGGCAAAGGGATAATCAAGCCGTTTTGACTTTGTTCCAAAGAGAAAAGCCGCCAAATTGGAAAGAATAATAGAAACCCCAATAGCACTCAAAAGAGGAGCCAAACGAGGAGCCTGCCGTAGTGGTTTGTAGGCAAGTTTCTCTACGGTTACCCCCAACAGAGCACTTACTCCCATAGCCCCCACCATCGCCACAAGAAAAAGAAAAAGAGAATAAGGATGAAGCGTATCCCCATTCAGCCCAAGGTAGAAAAAATATCCCGCATACGCTCCCATCATCAAAATCTCCCCATGGGCAAAATTGATAAACTTCAAAATCCCATACACCATGGTATATCCAAGAGCAATGAGGGCATAAATACTGCCAAGCGTTATGCCATTCACCACATGCTGGGCAATCTCTGACCAGGAAAGATGAAAAAGCATCATAAGCCCTTCCTTAAACTAAAAATAAAAACGACCGGACGGCACAATGCCGCCCGGTATAGGTTCTTTACTTTACTTCTACAAGTTTGCCGTTCTCTACTTTGTATACGGCGGTTTGTTTGTAGGTTTTGTTCTTCGCATCAGCCACAAAAATACCTACATTCTTGATAGCATCACCCGAAGGCAAGAAGGTGATGGTTCCAGAAACACCCTGATACCCCTGGAGATTCAACAGAAAATCACGAATCTTGGTACGATCAATCTTGCCATCAGTTGAACCCTCAGCAGCATTCTTAATAGCTAAAAGAAGTACCTTGAAGGCATCGTACGCATTGATAGCAAAGGCGTCAGGATCCTCACCATACTTTTCACGATACAGTTTCACAAAGTTTTCACGAAGAGGATTCTTGATACCACTCTCATCAGCAGAGTTGGAGAAAATCACTCCATCAGCAAGATCCTTTGCCAGAGCGAAAATCTCAGGATTAGAGAACCCATCAGCAGAGAGAATCTTCACATTCAACCCAAGCTGTTTGGCCTGTTCAAGAATCTGTGCCATCTCTGCCACGTAATTGGGAATATACAAAGCCTCAGGATTTGCCTCTTTGATCTTGGTAAGCTGGGTCTTGAAATCCTTGTCTCCCTGAACACCCGTTTCTACAGCCACAACCTGGCCACCACTTGCCTCATAGACCCGCTTGAAGTCCATGGCAAGACCCTGGCTGTAATCGTTTTTGATATAGAGGATAGCTACCTTCTTGATACCAAGCTTCTCAGCCACATAGCGACCAAAAACCTCAGCCTGAAGCTGGTCAGAAAGCACATTGCGGAAGATAAAATCTCCCTTCGAAGTCACATCCTTGTGAGTAGCCGACTGAGAGATCATTACCACCTTGGCAGCCTGTGCCTTGGGAGCAATAGCAAGAGCACAGGAAGAAAACATAGGTCCTACAAAACCATAAATCTTATTCACACCGTAGAGCTTTTCAAAAGCAGCATTGGCCTTTTCAGGCTTACCCTCATCATCCTCCACGTAAAGCTTCACAGGAAGACCGGCAATACCACCCTGGCTATTAATCTCTTCCAGAGCAATCTGAACAGCCTGAAGGGAGAGTTTCCCGTAGTTGGCTGCATCCCCTGTGAGAGGCCCAATAAATCCCACAGCAATTTCCTTGGGTTTGGAAGCACATCCCAACACCAAAAGCACAAGACCAAGCGACAAAAGCACCTTCTTCATACGTTTTCTCCTCCTCATCAAAAGATTTCTCTTCTGTTATTATAAGCAAGAGAAACTATTTTTGCAAACAAGAAGCATCGCTAGGGAAAAGGCTTGTTATGATTTTCTTGCCATCTTTGTGAATATTACCCCATCGGCTATAACCTTGTTTCAGCAACAAGAGCTACGTGTTATCCACTTTTCTCAAACAAAAAGAATCTAAACCTTGGTAAGAAAAGTTAATACATCACCTTCTTTTGAAAAAAGGAGAGCTTTTCTTATCCGATTAGTTAAACGTTTAACCTACCTCTATACAAACCTTCGCGATGGTTTTCACCATGTTTCAGCAGGAAAATACAGTCCTCCACAGAGTCCCGGCTATTACCATGTCTCAGCAAAAGCTACCTGCGTAGCTGAAATATGGTAATAGCAAAAGCTCCCCGTCCCCTTCTCTTAGATGAGAAAGAGAGACCCTATTACCTTGTCTCAGCAAATTACCCCCTGTTATCTCCTTCTCTCAAACAAAAATCCTATAAGACACTACAGGCCCTACAAATACACCCCATTCTTTTGAAAAAAGAGGAGATCTTCCTTCCACAAGCTGAAACAGAGTGATAGCCAACACTCTCACAAGCTTCGTCTAGGAAGATGCCAATCGTACCGTATCGCAAGAACCCTCCCGACAAAGATAAAACACACCACCACCAACAAGGTAACAAGATGAGAAACCCCAAAACGAAAAAGAAAATAATACATCATCGAACCCACAATACAAAAAGAAGCATAAATCTCCTCTTTCAGCACGGACGGAATTTCACTCACCAAAATATCCCGTAGCATTCCTCCCACTACCCCCGTGGACGTTCCCATAATTACCACGCCCAAAATACCCAATGAGGCCTGAATACCTTTTTCCGCCCCTACCACCGTAAACACAGCAAGCCCAAGGGCATCAAAATACCTCACCCATGATGTCACATTCTGAATTCTTTTGCCAAAAAAGTAGGTCATCACAGAAGCCACAATCGCATATCCTAGATCATTTTCGTGCAACAAAGCCATAGGCACCTGATTGAGAAGAACATCTCTCACCATTCCCCCGCCAAGGGCTGTCAAGATACCGAGAACTACCACCCCCAAAATATCCAGCGAATACTTCATTCCCTTCATGGCCCCGGAAATCGCAAACGCTACAATACCCACTATATTGAGAACAAAAAGCACATTCTCCATACCAACCTCTTTTTCTTTTATTATACCATAAAAATTCTTCTTTCGCACACCTTTCCCTTTTGAAAACCAGGGAAAAGTATTCAAAAGCTGTTGTTCCACATAGGAAACTGAATAGCTATTTCCACATTTCTTAATGAACAGGGAAATAACACGAGAAAGCTCTGTTCTTTCACCCTTTTTTCTGTACCCCACCGGGCCGCTTTTGCGGTTGTGCGTCCTTTGTCGTAAGGGGGAAGTCCTTCCGGAGTGAGGGTGCAGGAGGCACCCGGGGCGACATTTTCTGTTGCTTTTGCCCGCAAGGCCACCGAAGCGGAGCCGCGGAGGCTTTGCTGAGACATGGGAATAGCCAAAGGCGTGTGGGGTGTATAGAGTGAGGTTAAACGTTTAACCTATTGGGTGTTTTGCTGAAACAAGGTGATAGCAAGAGGTATGGGGGGGTATAGAGAAAGGTTAAATGTTTAACCAATGAGGCGGTTGGCTGAAACAGGGTAATAGCCCGGGCCTTTTGGTCTCAGAAAGCCCTCTTCTTGCTAACCCGTCGCCATGCCCCCGCCCCTGCCTGCGGTGTCACCTGAGAGAAGCCCCTGCAGGGAACACGCGCCCCGCGGGCTGGTAATGGAAGCCATCGTCTTTTCACCACTGGCCGAGCCACAGGAGGTGGCGAGGAAGCCCGGGGTCAGACAAGGAGGGCTGTCTCCGGGCGGCTACAGAAGAGAGCGGGGTTA
>JABLXN010000030.1 GCA_013177995.1 Brevinematales bacterium
ATCGACAACTACCTACTGGTGCGCTATAAAGTCGTAATCCCTTAAACAGGTCACGGTTTTTCTACTGCAATGTTTCTCGATTATTTTATTAAGGAGGTCGAGGAGTCGTAATCCCTTAAACAGGTCACGGTTTTTCTACACAACGCCTACGGCGGTATGTTGCTAAACACAAACGACCTGGTCGTAATCCCTTAAACAGGTCACGGTTTTTCTACGGACAACGGGCTTATCGCTGAGCATGTGATAAGCACGTCGTAATCCCTTAAACAGGTCACGGTTTTTCTACCTTGGTGGACACATCCACTTGGGAACACGACAAACGGGCGTCGTAATCCCTTAAACAGGTCACGGTTTTTCTACAGCACCCCCTTTTTTGGCATTGTCAGACAAGCACTTAGCACCCCATTTTTTGCAGATCCCCACCAAAAAGAGCCCTTTCCATTCAAAAAAGTATCACCTCAGTTCTATATCCTCTTGTCCTGCAAAGACTTCAGACCTCTACGGAAAAATCGACACTTACACAGCTGGGGGAGATCTGCGTCAAAGGTTTCTCACACCTCTTACACAAATAGTATAGCACAATTCAACCCCTCTGTCAAGAGAAAATCCTCAAATAATCCCGTAGTCAAGTTCATCAGTGTCTTTCCACATATGAAACTGAATACCTATTTTCACATTTCTTATGAACAGGGAAACAACACAAAAGCTTTCTGTTATGATGCCTATTGAAAAAAGTTGTGCTTGAAAGCATTACGGCAAGATAGAGCTATTCCCCTATTTCAGCCTGATGGGGGATAGCTTTCTCTTTTGTTCAAACGAGTTGTGTGTATTTGTATGTCCTGTGGTGTTTTATAGGTCTTTTGTGTGAGAGAAGTGGAGAGCTGGGGTGTTGCTGAAACATGGCAAGAGCTGTGGTTTTGTTCTGGATAGGGGAGGTTAAACGTTTAACCTCTGGCTTTTGCTGAAACAAGGTCATAGCCTTTTCCCCGCCCCTGCCGCGGTGCCACCTGAGAGAAGCCTCTGCAGGGGACACGTGCCCTGCGGGCTGGTAATGGAAGCCATCGTCTTTTCACCACTGTCCGAGCCACAGGAGGTGGCGAGGAAGCCCGGGGTCAGACAGGGAGGGCTGTCCCCGGGCGGCTACGGAAGAGAGCGGGGCTACAGGCTTTTCTTCCAGCCCGCCAGGGGGGATGAAGGTCGTTGGCTACAGAAACCGCCGCAGGGGTGGGGCCGGGGTTTCAAAAGGGGCGGAGCCCCTTTTGCCCCGCGCGGGAGCGCTTCATAGAAGGAAGAAGACGTATAACAAAAATAGCCCAAAACTGAAAAAGAAAAGATGGTCGAACAAGTATTCAGTTTTTGTGTGAAGATAACCATTCTGTATGAATGTGGAACGACAAAACAGGAAAAGAAAACCCCTGTGCAAGGGTCTCAAAACTTGTATTTTACTACAAATTCCCCTATAATTACCTATGGTTTCAAAAAAGGAGTAGTCCCGTGACCACACAGGAAAAAACCAACCATTACCTCATTCCCTTCTACAAACGTACCCCCGTCACCATCGCCAGAGGCAAAGGATGCTATGTCTGGGATGAGAAGGGAAAGCGTTATCTTGACATGACCTCAGGCATAGCCGTGGTCAATCTTGGTCATCGTCACCCTGCTGTTGTACGAGCTCTCAAAAAACAAGCCGGCAGAATCTGGCATATCTCCAACCTTTTTTATCAACAGCCCCAGGCAGATTTGGCCCGGGCTCTGGTAGAAAAAAGCTTTGATGGCATGGTTTTCTTCGCCAATAGTGGTGCAGAAGCCAACGATGGGGCTCTCAAGATTGCCCGTCTCTGGGGAAACAAATTCGGCAAAAGCAAAGTCATAGCCCTTCAGCAGTCGTTTCATGGGAGAACCATTGCCACCATCAGTCTCACCGGCCAGGAGAAGTACAAGAAGGGCTTTGATCCCCTTCTGGGAGAGATTGCCTTTGTTCAGCCTGGAGATATCCAGCAGCTTCATCAGGTCTGGGATGAGAGTGTCTGTGCTATCTTTCTTGAGATTATCCAGTGCGAAGGAGGGGTGAAAGCCCTCTCTCAGGAGTTCATACAGGAAATTTCCCGCCTCGCCCGTGAAAAAAATTCTCTCATCATCATCGATGAAGTCCAGACCGGCATGGGAAGAACAGGAACCCTCTTTGGATATCAACAGTTTGGCATAGAACCAGACATTATCACCCTTGCCAAAGGTCTTGGCAATGGATTTCCTATAGGGGCTATCATCGTGAAACGCGCCATCGCCCAGAGCATGCCTGTCGGCATGCACGCTTCCACTTTTGGAGGAAACTTTCTCGCCTGCGCTGTGGCGTCATCCGTTCTCAACACCCTGAATGAAACGTTTCTTGAAAAGGTAAAAAAAACATCCAGTTTCTTTCACTCTCAATTGACAGCTCTTCGCCAGCAGTTTCCGGATCTTCTTGTCGATATCCGGGTATATGGGCTGATGATAGGTATCGATCTTGCCCCCTCGTTAGCGGTGAGTGAGGTGATAGAGGCCTTTCTCCAGAGGGGAATTCTCACTCTTCGTGCAGGCGAAAACACCCTCAGGCTTGCGCCACCCCTTACCATCACAAAAAAAGAAATTCAGATCTTTTTGCAAACCTTTCAGGCCATTTTAAAAGAAAAGAGAGGAGAAAAACAATGACCCTCGGCGTTATCGGATATGGAAATATGGGACAGGCCATTGTGCGTGGCGTTGTCAAAAAAAACCTCTTTGACAAAATTGTCGTTTCCGACATAGCTCAGGCCAAACTCTCTCGACTGCCACGCTCTACCTTTCAGGCCCAAAAGCTGGAAGAGGTCTTTCAATGTGATATTGTGCTTCTCGCCATCAAGCCACAGGATGTTTCCTCCTTCTGTGAAGCCAATCACCATCTTCTCAAAAACCACAAAAATCCCCTTGTCACTATTGTGGCAGGCCTGCCGGTCTCTTTCTACCGCCAATGGACAACCTGTCCTATTGCCAGAGTGATGCCCAATACTCCAGCCCAGGTAGGAGAAGGAGCTTCAGCCATTTACTTCGACGGAGAATTCTCCAATACCATGCGTCAGATGATTCTCAATATCTTTGGTACCTTGGGCATAGCTGAGGTAGTAAGTAAAGAAGAGCTCCTCCATGCAGTCACAGGTCTCTCTGGTTCTGGCCCTGCTTATGTCTTCCTCTTCCTTTCGGCGTTAGCTGATGCTGGTGTGATGGAAGGTCTCCCACGAGACATTGCCAAGAAACTCGCCATACAAACTGTTCTCGGTTCAGCGGCGCTCGCTCTTCAGGCCCTCAAGGACGAAAAAAGTTTCGAAGACCTCAAGGACATGGTCATGTCCCCCGGGGGTACCACTGCAAGAGGGGTGTACGCCCTCGAAAAAGGTGGTCTTCGTTCTACTGTTATGGAAGCCGTTTCTGAAGCCACAAAACGTTCCCGCGAATTAGGAGGAAAATAATGCTTGGTTACGTTTTTCTGTATCTTATGGTGGCTTTGGAGGTCTATAGCTGGATATTTTTTGCCTATATTATCATTTCATGGCTTCCCATCAATGACAGTGATCCGATATTAGGCAGAATTTCCCGGTTTCTTTCAGCTCTCTGTGAACCCGTTTACAACGCTGTCATGCGTATCCTGCCCCCTCTTCGGTTCGGGATGTTGGATTTTTCTCCCATGTATGTTTTTCTTCTCATTTATCTTCTGCGTCTTGTTCTCAGCCGGGCTATGATGTGGCTTGCCACCCTTTAGGGTATTTCCATGTCCAAAAAGGGTATTTCCATCACTGTGGTACCCCGAAGTAGCCGACAGGGTATCTTCCTTGAAGGAGACATCATCAAGGTATGTGTCCATGCCGCTCCCGTTGATGGAGAAGCCAATAGTGCCGTGAGAGATACCCTCTCCCGCGTCCTTGGTATCCCAAGATCAAAGATCATGATCCTCCATGGGGAAAAAAGTCGCCACAAGGTCGTCAGTATCGAAGACTGGGACGAAGAAAAACTCAAAACCCTTCTTTCTTCCAGAAAGCCATCTGATTGACTTTTCCCCTTCTTTTGTGTATACTTTAGAAGAGAATTTTTCGTGTGGAGTTTTTATGAGTGAGAAGCCCTTTGTCTTTGATTCTGTGGAAACAGCCATTGAGGCTATCAAACGAGGAGAGATGATTGTTGTTGTCGACGATGAGGATAGAGAGAACGAGGGAGACATCATCCTCGCCGCTGAGAAAGCCACCCCGGAAAAAGTGAACTTCATCCTCAAAGAGGCAAGAGGGCTTCTCTGTGCTCCCATGGCTCCAGAAATTGCAGAAAGGCTTCATCTTCCCATTATGGCACAGGATGCCGATGAAAAATGGGGTACAGCCTTTACCGTCTCTGTGGACCACAAGGACACCACCACAGGCATCTCAGCCTATGAACGAGCCCTTACGCTCAACAAGTTAGCCGATCCCTCTTCAAAGGCCGAAGACTTTGAAAGACCGGGGCATATCTTTCCCCTCAAGGCTCGGCCAGGGGGAGTTCTCAAAAGGGCAGGACATACAGAAGCCGCTGTAGACCTCATGAAACTTGCCGGTCTTCAGCCCGTAGGAGCCATCTGTGAGATACTCAAAGACGATGGTACTATGGCCCGCCTCCCCGATCTTGTTGAATTTGCCAAACGTCATCATATGCCGCTCATCAGCGTGGCCCAGATTATCGAGTACCGACGAAACAAAGAAAAACACGTCTTCCGTGCCGCTCAGGCCCATCTTCCTACCCAGTATGGGGATTTTCAGATCATTGTCTATGAAAACGACATCGACTTCAAAGAACACGTAGCCCTCATCAAAGGAGAATGGAAAGAAGACGAACCCGTTCTGGTTCGTGTCCATTCGGAGTGTTTCACCGGGGATATCCTTGGTTCCCTTCGATGTGATTGCGGGGATCAGCTTCACAATGCCCTCCGAATGATAGAAAAGGAAGGAAAAGGCGTCCTCCTGTATATGCGACAGGAGGGAAGAGGGATAGGCCTCGTCAACAAGATCAAGGCTTATGACCTCCAGGAGAGAGAAGGCCTTGATACCGTCGAAGCCAATATCCACCTTGGTTTCAAGCCAGATCTCCGGGACTATGGTATTGGAGCCCAGATTCTCAAAGACCTTGGCATCTCAAAAATCCGACTCCTCACCAACAACCCCACCAAAATCATAGGACTCAGTGGCTATGGTCTTGAGATCGTCGAAAGAGTCCCCATCATCATCCCGCCTAACGAAGTGAACAAACATTACCTCTACACCAAAGAGGTCAAAATGGGTCATCTCTTTCATCACCACGATCACAAAGACAACAAATAGAGACCTTTGCACGAATGTGCAAAGGTCTCAAAAAAGTAATAAAAAAAACAAAAAGTAGTATAAAAATATTTCTTTCTGTAATCAATAATTCTACTTTTTTGAATAAAAAAGACAAATAAGCCCTTGTAAACAGAAAAAACGGGGTTTCAGGGGCGTAGCCCCTGATCCAGACAGGGCAAGAAAGCCCCCGTGCAAGAGTCTCAAAACGTGATTATTTTCTTCTCCAGATCTTTCCCATGAGGGTAAGCACATACCCAAGGGCAAGCAACAAAACCGTCACAGAACCTGTAGGAAGATCCAGATAATAACTCACCACCATTCCTAAAAGAGAAAAGAAAGCCACCAAAAAAGAAGCCGTAACCATCACCGAGGAAAGTCTCTTGTGAAACAGAGAAGCCATAGCCGCAGGAAGGGTGAGAAGCGCAATCACCATGATCGACCCCATCACCTGAAGCATGAGAAAGACCGTGAGAGCCACGAGAAGAATGAGAAGCATCTGGAAAAAAACTACCTTTACCCCTCGAGTCAGGGCAAAGTCCTCATCAAAACTCACCATCTGAAACTGAGGATAAAACACCACCGTCAGCACAGAAACAAGAAACGCCAAAATCCCCACCAACCATACATCCCCGATGGAAAGCAAGAGAATATTCCCGAAGAGATAACTCATCGGATCAGTATAGGTGGGGGTGAGAGAGAGAAGGAGAAGCCCTACAGACATTCCAATCACCCACACGGCTCCTAAGACAGTATCCATCCGCTGTTTTCCCCGAAGAGAGAGCCACCCGATGAGAAGCCCTACCAGAACAGAAGCCGCCATAGCCCCAATCGTGGGAGACACCCAGGACCACTTCCAGACCACCTGAAGGTATATCCCAAGCCCCACTCCCCCAATAATAGCATGACTCACCGCCCCAGCCATAGCACTCATCCGCTTCACCACCACAAAGCCACCCATCATCCCAAATGGCACGCTGGCAAAAAGAGAGGCCAACAGTGCATACCGAAGAAAAGGTACCTCCGCACTCCACAGCATAGACCAGAATGACTCCATTACCTTCCCTCCTTCACCTGAGCGTGATCCACACGTCCATACTCAGGACCATAGCCATGAAAAGCCGAAACCTCTTGCGAGGTTTCAAACGGATGTTCGCATAAACCCCGATGGATACAGAGCACCCTATCTGTTATCGTGTGCACAAAGCCCGTATCATGGGTCACCAGAAGAATGGTCTTTTCTCCCTTCAAAGCCTGGAGAAGATCAAAAAGCTGCTTTTCACTCTCACTATCAATACTTGCCGAAGGTTCATCCAAAAACAAAAGAGGAGCTTCTGAAACCATCGCCCGGGCAATGAGCGCCCGCTGAAGTTGGCCGCCGGAAAGATGAAAAAACGACTCTTTTTTCAAGGCCAAAAGCCCCACCTTCTCCAAAACCTCATCCACCCTTTTTTTGTCCTCACGGGTGTACCAACCCCAGGGTTTTATTCTCCCCTGGAGAACCATCTCCTCTACCGTGAGAGGAAACTGTCTATCAAAAACCCCATGCTGAGGTACGTATCCCATGAGCCGTCTCTGTTCCTCAGCGGGCTTTCCATACACAGAGATCGTCCCCTTCCATGGACGAAGAAGACCAAGAAGAAGCCGCAGAAGGGTAGTTTTCCCTCCCCCATTGGGACCCACAATGGTGACAAACTCCCCCTCACGCACCCCAAAACTCACCCTCTCAAGAACAGGAACATCCGTATATCCGAATGAAAGATCCCTGACTTCAAGAACAACCCTTTCTCTCATTTCCATGCCTCAACAAGAGCTGTGGCTATCCTGCGAAACATACCCACATAATCAGCCGAAAGGGGATTGAATTCCTCCACCTTTCCATTGATGGCTTTTGCCACCGCTTCCGCACTCCTTCGTGAAAATCCCTGCTGGACAAAGATCACCCTTACCTTTTCCTTTTTCGCCCGCTGGATAATTTCACTTAACACACGAGAAGAAGGTTCCTTGCCCCCAATTTCAATAGCCATCTGACGAAGACCATAATCATCCGCAAAATACCCCAAGACAGGATGGTAAACAAAAAACACTCTCCCCTTATAAGGGGCTAACATCGTGCTTATCTCTCGATCAAGTTCATCCAGTTCCTTGACCAAAGCTTCATAATTTGCCTCATAGATTGTTTTGCCGGCCTGGTCAAGGGAAATAAGCGTATCCCGAATATGCCCTGCCTGAATTTTCGCAAGCCTGAGACTCATCCAGATATGAGGATCTGGAGCCCCTGCTCTGTCTTCCTCATGGGCATGTTCCCCTGTCTCTTTTTCTGAGAGGAGTCGTTTCTTGATACCCTGAGAGGTATCCACAACAAGAAGACGCTGATAACTCTTTTTCACCTTGTTCACGAGTACACCCTCAAACTCAAGCCCAAGCGTAAACCATACCGAAGCCTTGCCCAAGAGAGCAAGCTGAGAAGGCGTTGGCTCATAGGTATGAGGACTCTTGCCCTCTGGAACCATCACATCGACCCGCACTCTCTCACCACCAATCCTCTCCACCACATAACGCTGAGGAGCAATACTCACAAACACCTCAAGAGGCTTCGCAAACAACACCGATGCCCCAAAAAACAAAAAGAGACGTGCTTTTCTCCATAAACCCATCATACTCCCTCCAAAACGCAACTGAGTTGCGTATAATATACATAAAAGGGAGAAAAAAGTCAAATCACCACCAAAACCCCAAAAAGTTCTTTCAAAAAACACCTATGGCTATTCCCTTGTTTCAGCAAAACACCCCCTTTTTGCTGAAACATCGACATAGCCAAACTCTATTCGCCTTTTTCCCGACAAAAATAGACTTTTTCCCTCTCTTACCTTACACTATACCTATATTTTGCAGGGAGTGCGTATGAAAAAACTTTTTCTCTTTGTTCTTTTTTCCTTGTCTCTCCCCCTCTTTGGAGAAGCCACCATATCCAACCATACGATAGCCATCGATCTCAGCTGGACCACAGAGGGACTCGTCAACGAAGGAATGGGATGGGGTATGCTTGTTGATTTCTCGCTTTCTTCCAACTTCTTTGCCCGTCTTCGTCACGGCGTTGTTGAAACTGCCAAAACAGCCGTCGGAAAAAGAGTGGACAACTATGTATCCTCTCTTCTCATAGGGTATAAACCCTGGGGACATAGCCCGAAGTGGCCAAGAGGCTTTTTTCTTGCTACCGGTTTTGGATATGACCAGGTGATCACCGCTGACCCTTCCACAGGGGCTGTGTCTGACCATTTTCTTCTTCCCTTTGTGGACATTTCCTTAGGGTATCGATTTATCATTGGGAGAATTGTGATCGAACCAGCGGTGAGTATTCTTCTCCCCTTCGTCGATCCAGAACGAAGCAAAACCGGTATTGCCATGTATACCCGGCACGTTGATCTTGAAGGCCTTTCCATAGGAATACTTTTCTGAAGGAGAACAGTATGCCCACGATTATTCTTTACGGCTACGAACAGGATGAAGCCACACGACTTCAACAAGGACTTCAGAGTCTGCTTGAAACAGAGATTGACATTCTCTCTGCCTGTGGAATGGAAAACGCCACAGTCACAGAGATCATCTCCATGCGCCCGGACAAAATCTTTTTCTCTCATCCCTTCAAGGTGATGGTATTTGTTGATTTTGAAGATGAGGCCATCTCCAAAACTGTCTATAACTTCCCCAAAGAAGTAAGTCGTCCAATCTTTTGTGGTCTCACCCCGGACAATGTGAAATGGCGTTTCGGCTATCTTCTTGAACACCTTCTCGAAGAATACCGCCTCTGGCAAAAACAAAAGAAAAACCCCTGATTACCCCACAAAGGTCACCCTTATCCCCTGCCATCGAGAAGAAGCCTTTTCCACATAAAACTCCCGGCTCACCCGAAACCCTAACGAAGGGATATACACCGCCATCACCAGCCCATCCTTCTCCAGGACAAAAGACCAGCGACGTTCAAGCCAGGGAATACGTTCATCCACCCAGATATCCTGGATCTTTTTATGTCCCTGTTGAAGCCCTATCCTATCTCCCGCAGAAACAGGGCGAATAACCACCCTTTCCACCTCCATCGGGAGAAACATCCGTTCCAGAGAAGCCTTGGGAAATCCCTCGGGTAAACCTTCCCCCTCCTCCCACTCCAATCGCCATGGCCCTGAGGCCACCCTTTCGCCTCTCTCCATCACCACATGACAGGGGAGAGAAAACTCCCTGCCCCTCACCCAGGTAAGCCACTTCCGATCAAGAAACAGTTCCCCATATTCATTTCGAACAAGTTCTCGACACTCATGATCCTCATACTCCCGGATAGCCTCAAGCCAGCTCCCCCTCACAAAGGTGATACCCTCCTTTCGCCAGAGAGAACGCACCATCTCCCTTACCCAGAACTCTCCAGTGGTCGAAAAAAGATCTCGGGGAAGCCTCCATCCCCCGGAAAAAAACTCCACCTCCTTCTCTAACAAAGAAAGCCTCTCCCCAATCATCTCAGAAACCGAAGAAAGAAAACCCATAGTTTTGACTATCTTTTCCCGAACCGCTGGGAAGCGATGTTCAACAAGGGGTAGAAGTTCATGACGAATCCAGTTCCTCTCAAACTCCCTTTCCTCATTGGACTCATCCTCACACCAGCCCACTCCAATCCGTTTGAGATACGCTACCATGTCGTGATGAGAGAACGAAAGACAGGGACGAAGATACTCCCCCTCTTTAGGTCTCATCCCGGCAAGCGACTCAATCCCACCCCCATGAAAAAGCCTGAGCAAAAAGGACTCCACCTGATCATCCCTCTGATGGGCCAGGCATATCCACCTAAGCCCATACTGCGTGCGGACCCGTTCATATCCCTCTCGTCGTCTCTCCCTTCCGGCTTCCTCAATCGACCAGCCATGCTTTTTGGCCAGCGCCTCCACATCCTCATGCTCCACCACAAGAAGAACACCAACCCTCTCACAGACAGAGACACAAAACGCCTCATCTCGGCTGGCCGTTTCCCGAAGACCATGATTGAGATGATAGGCCACAACCTCAAAACGAGCAAAAAAAGAACGAAGTCTGAAAAGCAAATACAAAAGGGCGGTAGAATCAGCCCCTCCAGAGAATCCAATAACACACGAGACCTCATTTCCGGCCAGTTTCCGCCAATGGTCTAAGAAAGCCCTCTCAAGAGGATCAAGCACCCTATCCATTAAACCTGTTCATGGCCTCTTCGAGGTTACCCATCACTATCATTTCAATAGCTTCACAGGCCCTGTCTATCACCGGATCAAGAATTGCCATCTCCTCAGGGGTAAAAGGCTCAAGAACATAGTCTTCCATCCTTTTGCCCTCTGGGGGCGCACCAATACCAATCCTCACCCGTGGAAAATTATCCGACTTCAAAAACTGGATGAGCGACTTGATACCATTGTGCCCCCCGCTTGAGCCATACCCTCTTATCCGCATCTTCCCAAGGGGGAGATTGAGATCATCACATACCACAATAATATTTTCCGGCATAATACGGAGAAAACTGGCCATATAGAGAACCGCTTCTCCACTCAGGTTGACAAAAGTCTGAGGTTTCAGGAGCATGACCTTTTCTTTGTCAATCTTGATACGGGCAACTAACGACTTCTTTTTCTTCAGGTCAATAACCGCATCATACTTCGCCGCCAAACGGTCAAGCACCATGAAACCAAGGTTGTGCCTCGTCTGTTCGTACTCTTCTCCAGGGTTTCCCAACCCTACGACAAGTTTCAAGAGCACACCTCCTTTTTCTTATTATCTAACCTCTACTAACGTTGTTCCCTCATGAGTCATGATCTTCACACCGTCCAGTTTCACATCACGAACAATCAGGTAGTCTTTTGCCTTGAGATGAGAAACATCGACTTCAATCACCTCGGGAAGCTTGTCAATGGTAGTGCTGATCTTGAGCTTGCGGGCATACACAAACATACTCCCACCTTCTTTCACTCCGATGGGGGTACCCACAAACTTCACAGGAACCTCTGTCACAAAGGGCTTCTTCTCAGCATAGGCGTAGAGATCCACATGCAAAATCTTGCGAGATACAGGATGAATCTCGATTCCCTTGATGATAACCTGATACTTGTTTTTGCCCACTTCTACCGTAAAAGGCTTGTGTGTTCCCACAGACTGAAAGACCTTCTCAAACTCATTGGCACTGAGGGAAATATAGAGATTTTCTTTCAGTTCTGGTCCATAAATAACGGCAGGAAGCCCGTTCTTCTCACGCACCTTAACAGCAGCCGATGTTCCTGTATTCGAGCGAAGCTCTGCCTTGAGTGTCAGTGTCGTCTTCGACATAGTATTCTCCTCCTCACAATCTCTATCGCATTACGTCTTTGGCACATTCACAAAAAGCGAACTCACCGAAAGGTTGAGATGGATTCTCTCAATAGCCTTTCCAAAGAGTTCACTCACCGAGAGAATATGGAGTTTCTCTCCAATAATACTCCGTTTATTCTCGTCCATATAAATAGTATCTGTCAAGCACAACCTATCAATCGCACAATTCTGAAGCCTCTCAGCCGCCGGATGAGAAAGCACCGCATGGGTGGCATACACAGTCACTGTCTTTGCCCCCCGACGCTTCAGAATATCCGCAGCCTGAACAATCGTCCCGGCTGTATCTATCATATCATCAATCATGATGACATGCCTGTCCTCAACACTTCCAATCAGGTTGAGAACCTCGGCTTCATTTTTCTTCTCCCGCCGTTTGTCAAGAATGGCCAATCCCACATCAATCTGACGGGCAAAAAAACGAGACCGTTCCACCCCTCCTGTATCAGGCGAAACCACAATATACTCGGACAAATCTCCGAGCTGTTTAGCATGCTCTAAAAAGACAGGAGTCGCATAGAGATGGTCAACAGGGATATCAAAAAATCCCTGTATCTGAGCCGCATGAAGATCCATGGTGAGTACACGATTCACACCTGCCACAGTGAGAAGATTGGCCACCAACTTGGCCGTAATAGGCACACGTGGTTCAGCCTTGCGATCCTGTCTCGCATACCCAAAGTAGGGGATAACCGCTGTAATACTTGCCGCCGACGCCCGGCGCAGAGCATCCACAAGAATAAGAAGCTCCATGAGATTTTTGTGGCCAGGATTGGATGTTGGCTGCACCACAAACACATCCGTTCCCCGAATATCCTCTCGGATCTTGACAAAAATCTCCCCATCGGCAAACTCTGTGATATAGACATCAACAAGATCCACACCAATATAGCGAGCAATCTTCTCTGCTAAGGGACGATTGGCCCGTCCCGCAATCAGTTTCAAATCACCTGTCGGCACACTCATGCTCCTTTTTCCAAAAAAGACAAAACTGGGGCGGAAGGATTCGAACCTCCGAATGTCGGGACCAAAACCCGATGCCTTGCCAGCTTGGCGACGCCCCAGAATCTTTCATCCGTTACGCAATCTTATGCAGAAACCTCAGCGTTATACTTCTCGAGGATGGCATTCTGCATCTTTTCACGAAACTCGGTGTTGATAGGATGAGCCACATCCTTCATCTCACCGCTTCTCGTCTTGCGAGAAGGCATCGCGATAAACAACCCGCTGTTCCCTTCTATAACCTTGATGTTGTGGACAACAAAACTGTTGTCAAAGGTCACAGAAGCATACGCTTTCAACTTGTTTTCACCTTCAACCCTTTTGATGCGGATGTCGGTAATTTCCATAGGTCTATCCTCCTGTAGAAAATTGAAAAACCCTTTTTAGCCTTTTTTACTTGTGTGATATACAGGGTCCGCACAAAACACCTGCATACCCTCAATGGTGGAGAAGCGATCTTTCTCTTCTTCCCGCTTACCAGCCGAATCGTACACATACACAAACGAGGACCCACTTCCGCTCATAAAAGAAAGCGAGGCCTGACTCTCTCGATCCAGCATAGTCTTTTTGGCGGCAAGCTCCTCACACGCTCCAAACACAAAAGGCTGGAATTTATTATACACTATTTTTCGCAAAAAATCAAGTGAGCCATCCCATGCAGCCAAAATATTTTCTTTTGTATTGTGTGGTTGGTAGTCATTGACAAGGCTATAGGCCCACGCTGTACTGATATGAATCCCCGGATAGACAATGAGAAAGTACACCTTTTCCAGCTGAAAAGAGAGAGGTTCTATCCTTTCTCCTTTTCCACTCACCCACGCCATCCCACCTGTGAGAAAAAATGGCACATCACTTCCTATCCGGGAAGCAAGTGCAGGCAACTCGCGCTTATTAACCCCTTCTTTCTCAGCCAGAAGGCGCAACACCGTGGCCGCATTGGAACTTCCTCCACCAAGTCCAGCCCCCATGGGAATCCGTTTTCTCACCGTAATAGTATAGCCTGTCTTTGTTCCAAAGGACTGCCTGAAAAGCCGGAGAGCCTTGTGAACGGTGGTGTCTCCCTCCACCTGCATACCCTCAAAAATCACACGGTCACGTTCGGCTGGCTCGATTTCAATCTCATCAGCCAAGCTCACCTCCTGAAAAAGGCTCTCAATAAAATGATAGCCATCCGTATCACGTCCCACGACATCAAGATAGAGATTTATTTTGGCATGGGAAAGAAACTTCATGCGATGGGCGTACCTACCGTCTTCACATACTCTTTGAAACGGTCGATAAGTTTCTTCGTGAGAGGCCCAACACTTCCACTACCAATCTTTCGTCCATCAATCGAAGAGATAGGCACTACCTCAGCGGCCGTTCCTGTGAGGAACACCTCATCAGCAATGAAGAGTTCCCCCCTCGTGATGGGCATTTCCACCACCTTGATACCCATTTCCGTGGCTAAATCCATCACCGTAGCGCGGGTAATACCCGGAAGCACTCCCATATACACCGGTGGTGTATAGAGAACTCCCTTCTTGATCATGAAGATATTATCCCCGGTACACTCAGCTACATACCCATCCTGATTGATCATAATCGCTTCTTCTGCACCAGCATTTTTCGCCTCAATCTTGGCTAAAATATTGTTGAGATAATTGAGAGATTTCACAATAGGATTGACCGCCTCAGCCAAGTTGCGTCTCGTGGGCACCGTCACAATTGGTAGCCCTTTCTCATAATATTCATCCGGATAAAGCTTAATCGTATCCGCAATCACAAAGATATTTGGTTTGGAACAAAGCCAGGGAGAAAGCCCCAGCGTTCCTGCTCCACGGGTAACCACAGGGCGAATATATCCATCTACAATCTCATTGGCCTTACAAACACTGATAATAGCTTTCTTGAACTCTTCCTGCGAGATGGGTATCTCAAGCATGATGATCTTCGCTGAATTATAAAGCCTTTCTACATGCTCATCCAGTTTGAAAATCCGGCGATTGTACGCCCGGATCCCCTCAAAAACCCCATCTCCATACAACACCCCATGATCAAAAACACTGATCTTGGCCTCTTCCTGTGGAACCAATTCTCCATTGAGATACACAAACTTTCCCATACGCCTCTCCTCTATGCCTATCTATAATCATCCTAAATTGATAATCGCATCACACCGTTTGGCAAGCTCCATATTGTGAGTAGCCACCACAAAGGTTTTCCCCATGCTCCGGCAGAGATCCCAGATGAGATGTTCTACCATCTCGGCATTTCTTCTATCAAGACTCCCGGTTGGCTCATCGGCAAACACCACATCCGGATCATGGATAAGCGCCCGTATAATAGCCACCCGTTGCCTCTCCCCACCAGAAAGCTGGTCAGGGTAATGAGAAAGCCGATTCTCAAGCCCCACCCGGGCAAGAAGTTCTCTTGCTCTCTCTTTCTCCTTGCTTCCTATGGTTTTTCCCCCGATTCGGAGCGGCAGAAGCACATTCTCTATAGCCGTAAAATCCTCTAAAAGGTAATGGTGCTGAAAGATAAACCCCACATGCCGGCTCCGAAAATCCGAGAGCCTCTCCTCATCAAGGGTATCAATCCTTTCCCCACCAAACCACACCTCTCCAGACGAAGGCCTATCTAGCCCTGAAAGGATATTGAGAAGGGTGGTTTTCCCTCTTCCCGACTCCCCTACCAGAGCCACCATAGAACCACGGGCAATCGTCACCTCCATATTTTCAAACACCTGCACTCTATCCACAAGTGTCCGATACTCCTTGGAAAGCGATCTCCCCACAATCATCTCAGTCATTGCGAAGCACCTCTATCGGACGAAGTTTCCCTGCACGGTAGGCGGGCCATATCACCGCAAGCATACTGCACACCACCGAAAGCCCCATAATCACCACCAGATCCTCCAACTGAATCCGCATGGGGAATTCTCGTATATAATAAGCCGTCGGATCAAAAAATTCAAATTTTGCCGGTTTTTTCACCGTCATAAAAACCCTGAGAGTCAGGTACGCCACCTGATTCCAGAAATTCACAAAAGCCTCAATCCCATGGAGAATATTGTTGAGATTCAGGGCAAAGAAAAGCCCAAAGAAGATCCCAACCGCACTTCCAATCACCCCAATGAGAAAACCATCCATCAGAAAAACACTCATCACCGACTTTGGCCTGAGCCCCATCGCCTTGAGAATGCCTATCTCCTCCCGTTTATCAAGGACCGTTGCCATCATCGTAGAGAGAATATTGAAACACACCACAATGAAAAAGATGGTGAGAATAATTCTCATCATCATTTTCTCATTACGAATATTGACTAAATTATTCCGATTGAGAGACTTCCAGCTATAGACATAAAAGGGAGAGATTTCCCGGATCTTGGGAAGCCATCGTTCTATCTGAAAGGGATCCTTCACCCGTATCGCAAGCGACGCCCTGGTATTGTCCTCCAGAACCAACGCATCTTCAAGATTCACAAACACTAAAGAAGTATCATACTCTGCATAACCTGCCTCAAAAATCCCCGCCACCCTGAACTTGTACTGAAGCAAACTCAGCATATCATCATTCACAAGGGTGAGATACACCCAATCCCCCACAGAAACCCCGAGATTATCCGCAAGGTTATACCCCATGAAGATCGCGTGACGCCAGGAAGCATTGGTTTCTTCCCCCTTCATTAACGCAAAACGAGTCCGAAATTCCCTATCATTCTGATAAAACTCCCGGGGAAAAGCCTTGACCATCACCCCATACGTCCCAAGCGGCCCCTTGATAAGTGCCTGCTGATCCAAAAACGGCACCACATCCACCACCCCAGGGGCTTTTTTCAGTTCCAGAGCCAACGTCTCATAATCCGGAACCCCCCGTCCATACCCATAAATAACCGCATGAAAATCCTTGGACGCAAGCTTATCCATATAGTTATAATGCATCCCGTTTGCCGCCGAAAGAATAACGGTAGCCGCCATGGCACTCACCACAATGGTGAGCAGGGCTATCACCGAGATAATCGAGATACCCCTATCCGTCCCTTTGAACTTGAGATATTTCGTCGCTAAGTAAACAATCACATTCATTTAAGTATTCTCCCACTTTTTCCGATAAATTCATTGTATATATTATACACGAAAAAGAAAAAGATGTAAACTTTCTTGACTTTTTGCCTTCGACGTGATAAGATATACCCATAAGAAAAGGCAAAAAAAGAAAAGGAGTACGCTGTGGAATTTGCTCCCGATACCAATTATCTCGTCATCAAGGGTCGCTTCAAAGCCACCGCTTCCAGCTCCTATGGACTCTTTCTCATTTTTATGGATAACGTCACCAAAAATACCGACAAAATAGAAACCGTTGCCTCCCATTTCAGCACCGTCTATGACACCAATATCAACATGCCCTGGAGTGAACTTCAGGATATGATCACCAAACTCAGATGGAAGGGAGAATTCGCCACGAGCCTCACCCACGATGTTCAGGCAACCCTCGAAGACCTCTTCCAGCCAGGGACAGGACGTGGCCCGGATATCTGGAACGCCATCAAAAAAGCCATGGTCAACAAAGCCGCTAACTTCTTTGAAGAATTTTTAGCCCGTCCTACAGGGGACAAAGGCGTCAAGGTTGAACTTGCCATTGAAACCATCACCAAAAGCGATATTGAGAATGTCAAAAAGATGCGCGAAGAGCGCGATATGCTCAATAATCTAAACATTCAAAATCAAGCAAAACCAACACAAACCGAACCAAAACTCGAAGAAAGTGCCGTTGTTCTTGATGTTTCCCTTGTTCTTTCTCCAATCTCTGGTGTTCCTATCTACGAACTCAAAGAAGGAACCAAAATCTTTATCAAGATTACCGAACAGACCAGCCGTGGACAGTACTTCAACGATCTTTTGGGAGCTAATGAAGGTGGAGAGATCCTCCCCGTCCCCGCCACGGTGAAAAAGGTCTCCAAAGAAGGCAAGATTTATACGGTGCTGGTAGAGATTGGCCCTGGTATCTACGGAAAATCCATCGACGAAGACACCGTCAAGGTGAAACTCTACGATAGCGCCCAGGATAAGCGCAAAGCCCAGAAAACGATTGAACCAGCCGTTTCTACCATCGAGACTACCCCTGAAACCTCTCAATCCCTCTCAAAGGGCGGAAGTTTTCTCTTCTGGGTCATGGGTGGCATTGGACTTCTCATCCTGATGATTCTTGTCTATCTCGGTCTCGGTATCTAAATAGTTCTGGACTATCCATCCAAGCGCAAGCGATGTTCCGATCCCTATGATCATGAGAAAAGCCACGTAGAGAATCACTCCCCTATTAAACCCTAAGAAAAGCCCGGCCACCACCCCTTGAGCAAGCGCATGAGCCCACCCCCCCCAGAGAGAAATCCCATACACAGAAAGCCACTCTCCCCCTATCCGATGCACCCCACTCATCACTAAGGCAGAAAAGACAGAACCAGCAAGAGAAAGCCAGAACCCGAAGGTAAAAAGCGTTCCTCCCAGCACATGACTCACCACCACACGAAAAAAAGCCACCACAAAAGAAAGACGATAGCGAGACCTCATCACAAGTACAAGGGTCACAATATTCGCAAGCCCTATCTTGGCTAATGGAAGTGGTTTTGGAATCCAGCTATCCACCACAGAGAGAAGCGAAGCAATAGCCACCAGATAGGCCATCAAAAATTCTTGCCTCTCAGAAGAAAGCCTCTCAAAATGCTCAATATCACTCAGTAATCCCATCCCACTCCTCTTTCTCTTCCCCCACAATCTCTACCACCACATGATTCGGCATACAGAGAATAGCATCCCCTGTACGAAAGATCCATCCTTTTTTCACACAGATCTGATCCCGGCAGGTGGATTCAAGCATTCTCACCTTTCCCCCTTTGATCTCTACCTTTCCCCTCCCGTGAGAACTTTGCCATTCAAAGACCCTCTCTTCATCCAGTGGATAACGATAGCGACGACCTTCAACCCTGATTTCCACATAACTCCCTCGCTTTCCACTCCACCCAGCCAACACAAGCCCAACCAGAAACATCCCCACCAAAAAGAGAGAAACGACATCCCCTTTTTTAACGGTTTTCAAAATATTCGACATGAAGATACCTGATATCCGCTTTTTCCATCTCCTCATCAAGAAGACGCTGGTAGGTCTTGATCCTCCGTTCATGTTCAAGATAACGTCTCAAGTCCTCCCTCACACTCTCAAAAGGGCGCTGTTTTCCCTCCCGACGGCCAAGAAGTTTGTACACCACATATCCCCCATCAGGAAGCACCATGGTCCCTATCTCTTCTCTTGCAAGGTCCCCCACAACACCCCGTACTTCCTCAGGAATACTTCCCTCTACCACATCCACATGATGGAGAAAGGTTTCCCCTAAATCCTTGATATGATTCTCTATCTCTACAATATCCGACATGGTTTTCAAACAACGAACTATCTCTTCTACTTTTTCCTTTGTGGAAGCCGAGATCTCATAAAAGGTGTAAAGAGTAGGTTCCTTCAGAAACTGGGCATTCATGTCATAAAAAGAATGCACCAGTTCCTCGGTAATCGGTTCCTGAGAAGACTCAAGATCAATGAGTTTTTCAATCATCATGTCCCCTCGAACCTCTTCTCGAACCTCCTCTTCGGAAAGCTGAAAAAGGGTGAGATTATTTTCCCAGTTCTCCTGGCTTTCAAAGTGAGAAAGAATGCCTTTCATTTCCTCTTCAATTTCATCCTCAGAAACCTCACATCCCCTCTGCTTTGCCCGTTCAAGCAAAAGAGACCGTGAAACAAGCGCATTCGAAGCCTCAACCCGAAGAAACTTGAGATTTTCCGGGGTGGGTTCATAGGGCCTTTCATCCTCTTCTAACTGAACAATATACCGTACCATGGCCCTATCAATATCCTTGTCGGTAATCACTCTCCCGTTTACAGAGATAACATCCATGCCTTCCTGCCTCCCTCTTCTATCCCAAATATTATAAGAAGGAACATGAAAAAAGGCAAACGTTTACTCATGAGCACACTGACAACTTTCCCCTCGAGCTTTGGCAAAACTTTCTTTTCCTTCTCTCCAGGAAAAAAAGGCAAGTCCCAAAGCCCCGACACTATCAAAAAAACCCAGTCCAAAAATCTCATAAAGGATACTACTCCCCAACAATACCAGAGACATGTAAATACACACAAGCGTACAATTGGCATCTGCAAGAATAGCCTCAGAAGAAAGACGTCTGCCCACCCATTTCTTTGCTATTACCAGAAGCCACATGGTCACAATGGAAATAAAAGAAATAACCACTCCCCAGAAAGTTGTCTCCGGTTCATGCCCTTTCCATATCGAATAGAAGGCTGAAATTACCAGTCCTCCAGCCAAAAGGTAAAAGGATGAACCTGTTATACGAAGAGCCGCCTGTTCAAACCTACTCTTTTCCTCCCCAGGATGTTTCCAGATTCGCATAATCATATGGGCAATTCCAACACCGGATATCACTTCCACAAAACTATCAATGCCAAAACCAAAGAGCGCCAAACTCTCATCAGAAAAACCAAACACCATCGAAAACACACCCTCCGCCACATTATAGAAAATAGTAAAAAGTGCTAGTCCAAAAGCCATGCGATAGAGTACCCTTTCTTTCATAAAAAATCCTCCAAATTTAGTATGTTTTATTATAAACCTTTCAAAACCAAAAAGCAACTTTTTGGCCACATCATTCTAAGCCCCTTTTTTCTAAAAAAAATTGATGCCCTTTTCTAAGTCATTTTGCCCATTTTTGCACATAACTCTATTTCCCAAAAAGAAATAGTTGAAAAAAATTTCACTTTTTTCTTATGTATCACGTATAATATATAAAATTCTTTTTAAGGAGAAATCTATGCCCTTTCCCTTTTTGAAAAAATACCTTCTTGTTTCGCTGGGAGTTTTTCTTTTCATTCTCTGGAGTTTGCCATCGTGTACCACCACTCCCAAGGAAAACCAAAATACCAATGATACCGCCTTCCCTACGGTGATGATCAATAGTCTCTCTACTGCGGCCTCATCGTGTACTGCCACGGTTTCCTATACCGACGACACAGGGGTCATAGAAGTGTCTCTCTTGATACTCAATACCAACTTTACCACCAATATCACTCAAACAATAAATCCTCCTTCCACCAATGGGAGTGCTTCTTTCACTGTGCTTCTGCCGGTGGGGAGTTATACCCTCTCTGCCTCTGCTACCGACAAGGCTGGAAATGTCGCTACCACTCCCACCACCAACGTCCTCATTACAGCCAATGACACGACACCACCGGTTCTTTCTCTTCTTTCCCCAACCAATGGGCAAATGGTAGGAGAGAGTACTACCCTGATCGTGAGTCTCTCTGACAACAGTCTTCTCGGGATGTTTTCTTACCAGCTCAACAACATGCCTACAAATGTTTTTCCACTTTCCACGCCATCAACCAACCTCTCTCTTTCCCTTTCGTTAGAAGAAGGGACCAACACCCTCAATCTCTTCGTTTTTGATGCCTCTGGAAATAGCACCAATACCTCTCTGTATCTTTTCTCCGACCAGAGTGTACCGGCCATTGTTATTTCCTCCCCTCTTTCGGGGACCATCACCAACCGTTCTGATCTCACGATAAGCGGTACAAGCTCCGTCTCAAGTGGAAGCATCGTCTCTGTGCAGGTGAGCCTCAATGGAAGCAACTGGCTTACCGCCACAGGAACCACAACCTGGAGTTATAATCTTGGGTGTAGCGAAGGGACAAACCTCATCCGGGCACGGGCTATTTCCTCAACAGGCAAAACCAATTCCACTCAGATAGCCATTTTCGTGGACACTCTCCGCCCTGTTGTCACGTTTACCAGTCCAGCCAATGGAATAGTACTTTCCAACACCCAGGTAACCATCACCGGCACAAGTAGTGATAGTGGTTCTGGCGTTCAGGCAACCTACCTCAAAATAGATAGTGGAAGCTATCTCCTTGGAGGAAGCACCGCCTTTACCTACCCTCTCTCCAACCTCACAGAAGGAACACATACGGTGTATGCCTACAGTCTTGACTATGCGGGCAATGTTTCTCTCACCAATAGCCTCTCTTTTACTGTAGTTATTCCTCTCACCAACACTAATACCAACACCAATAGTTCCGGTTATACCGAATACACCAATCCAAGCTACAATGGGAATGGGTATGATATTATGCTCCAGGGTTTTCACTGGGCCTCCACCAATGGAAACTGGTGGACAACACTGGCAAATAATGCCAATACCATCGCTTCCGCTGGTTTTACCATGGTGTGGCTTCCCCCTGTCTCCGATAGTGGGGATAACAATGGCTACCTACCCCGCCGGTGGTATAATCTCTTTTCCCGTTATGGCAACGGCAGTAGTCTCTCCAATGCGGTAAGTACCCTACGACAGGCTGGAGTCAAGGTGATCGCCGATATTGTGATCAACCACCGTGTAGGGACAGCAAACTGGGCTGACTTCACCGATCCTGCCTTTGCCAACAACAACGCCGCTGTCTGTAGCGACGACGAATGGAAAGCTAATGGGGGTAATCCCACAGGAGCAGCTGATACAGGAGCGGGATATGAAGCAGGGCGGGATCTCGACCATACCAACCCAGATGTGCAGTCTAATATCATTCTCTGGATGAAGTGGCTGAGACAAATCGGGTTCGACGGGTGGCGATACGATTATGTCAAAGGATATCACTCCCGTTATAACAGCAACTACAATGAAGCCACCAAACCCTACTTCTCTGTGGGAGAACTCTGGCCAGATATTACGGATTATAATGCTTCTGGAAGTGCTGTCAACTACCATCGACAGGCTCTCATGAACTGGATTGATAACTCTGGCGGAAAATCTACCGTTTTCGATTTTACCACCAAATGGCAATTGATGCTTGCTGTTCAAAACAATGAATACTGGCGTCTCAGAGATCCTGATGGAAAACCTATTGGGGCTATCGGCTGGTGGCCTGCGATGAGTGTCACCTTTGTGGATAACCATGATACAGGGTACTCTCCGGGTGGTGGACAGCAGCATTGGCCATTTCCCCAGGACAAGCGGGAGATCGGCTACGCCTATATCCTCACTCATCCAGGCATCCCCTGCGTCTATTGGTACGACTACTTTGATAGTGGAAGTTATCTTCAGAACAAGATCAATACCCTGATAGCCATCCGAAAGGCACAGGGAATCCGTTCCACAAGCCCTATCACCATCCTCAAGGCTGAAGCCAGTGAGTACGTGGCCATCATCAATAGCAATACTATTGTAAAACTTGGGCCTGGAATGAGCTTCAATACCAACTGGACACTGGCCACCTATGGGACAAACTGGGCTGTCTGGACGAACTAAAGAAAAACCATCTCTCTTCTCATGGCCCCCGGCTTCTCCGGGGGCTTTTTTTGCAAAGTGGTTGTTTGGGTCTTTGGGACAAACCATTGGCTCTTACCATGTTTCAGCAAAACTCATGAGACAAGGGGAAGAAGAGGTGAGGTTTTAGCCTTTGGCTATTCCCTTGTTTCAGCCAACCACCCCCTGATTAAACGTTTAACCCACTGCCATACAAACCCCCCA
>JABLXN010000031.1 GCA_013177995.1 Brevinematales bacterium
GATAGTCAAAGTGAAGGTGAATTCTTTACGCATGGGTTCCTCCTTGTGTCCTATTATCGGCCAGGGAGGAACTTTTTTTTGCTTTTCCTCATCTTCCCACTGCAGGTCTCCTGAAAAAAACGTTACCTGATTGTTTTGGAGATATTGAGGAAGACTTGGAAAAGAAAAAATGTTTTTTTAGTAAGAAAAATGATCTTGGGTATTGAAAAAGAGGGGCACACCTTTTTACGGCAAAACACTTTGTATGACGAGCTGTTCCACCATATTCTGGATAGCCGGATAATCTTCGAGAGAGGTGTCAATGAGTTTTTTTGACACCTCGATACGGACGGCCAGAATTCCCTTCTCCCCATAAAACCAGTCTATCTCACAGCCAGGTTTGAGGTAATTGGCACTATCCTGGACAGCCCTGTATCCTTTTCCAATAGTCTTTGCCATCCAGTGGGCGAGCTGGACAAGGCGGGTATTGGTCTGTGGGGTCTTGGTGTAGCCCCAGGGGTACTGGACAGTATTGCCTGGAGAATGAAAGGAGATGGCTAAAGAGAGGGGAGTAGAAGACACGAACTTTTCAAGAGCCTTTGTTTCTGGTTCACTCATCGGGGATTGTCCGCTATAGTAAGGATGGGTGGGATCATCGGAGACTTTTTGCCATTGGTAGGAAAAGTTTCTGTTGAGGTCTACCCCTGCGGTATAAACAGATGGTCGTCTCTCTTCTGGAGGAAAATACCGGTTTTTTCTGTTGCTTGCATAAAAAACCGGGATCACCCTCATATAGGCAAAACCGTCAGGGTTGAAGATGGGCAAAACATAACAGGTCATAGAAAGCTTTTCAGGATGAGCGGCAAAATATTCAGCCAGTCGCATCGGTATTTCCTGAGCATGCCATTCGATAGGATGAGCGCTTCCCACAAGAAGGATGACTGAACGGTTAGGCCGAGATGGTTTGATCTCTATCATCCAGAGATTCCGTCCCCCGTGACTCTTTCCTATCGAAAAAACCCTCACGTGAGAAAAGTTGGTCAGGTGATGGATCCGTTGTTCATAGGCATCGAAGTCAAAGAGTTGTCGAAGTGACGTATAGGCATCGGCCCACCCAAAGAGGGTGGGCAGAAGAAAAAGCCAGAGGGTTTTACGCATGCGAGTTGTTTTTCAAGAGAAGGAGTACTCCCCAGGCAATGAGTGGCAAGAGAATCACCTGAAGACAGGCGCTGAGAAGCCCGACTTTGATGGTATTCCAGGCCCAGAGAAGAAATTCTCCCTGATACGTGTGGAAAAGAAGACTATATCCGAGAAATACTATGCGGCCGGCTACAAGAGCCACAAAAACACTCAGGAAGCTATTCCAGCGAGCCTTTTCACGAAGAGTGCCCACCACAAAGCCGTATGTCCCGATTTCCAGTGTCATCGCAGGGAGAAGAGACGGCACAGGCATGCCTGTGAGAAGGGTATTCAGAGCCGGCGAGAGAAGTCCTGCAAGAAGCCCTCCTCTTTGTCCGTACACGAGCCCTGAAAGGAGAATCACCCAGTGCATGGGAAGAACAGCCCTCACATTCCAGTGGAAGAAGTGCCCCAAAAGAGGGACAAGGACAGCCATTGCCCAGAAAAGAGCCTCTCCTACCCATGTTTGCCAGGTTTTCAGGGGAAGAGGAAAGGGTATAGCAACAGAGCGGGTTTCTTTTTCCATAACAAACCTCCAATGATATCTTTTTTGCAGGCGGCGCGTTGATCAAAAGGGATCCCAGTCAATATCAGCAAAGTCTTCTGGTTTTGTCCTCTCCCACCTGGGGTGGAGAAGAGAAAACCACTGATCCGGATACCTCCTGATATACTCTTCATAGCGGCTATTGATGTAGGTCATCACCTCATGGACGTCCCTCTCAAAATCAGAGGTCTTTGGGTGGACGTAAGGGGCTTCAAAGGTGAGCCTGTATCGCCCATCTGGTTCTCTGATACTGAAAGCCATCACAATAGGAGCCCCATACCGAAGATGAAGTTTCGCAGGGCCATCAGCGGTCGCGCTTTGTTTTCCAAAGAAAGGGACAAAGATGGGTTTGAAATAGTAGGTCTGATCAGCCAGCACGCCAATAATACCGTTCTCTCTCAGATGACGAACGATGCCCTTCATATCCCCCACTTCGTTGTAGAAGCATTTGATACGACCCCATTTTTCGCGGATAAATTTAAGCCAGGCATCAGTGAAGGGATTGAATTGTCTATTGATAATTACGGCGAGATTGACACCCCTTTTGGCCGGAATACTTCCGAGGTACTCCCAGTTTCCAAGATGGCAGGTAACGACAATGATCCCTTTTCCCTGCGCAAGGCAGGCTTCGATATGGTGGTAATTCTCATAGTAAGCGAATTTGTCCGCATTCTTGGCGTTGATTTGCCAGAGTTTGAAGTACTCAAACCCTCCACGAGCGAGGTTTCTGTAGGTTCGTTTGACGAGGTCGTCCGCTTCTTTCTGGGAGAGGGGTTTCTCAGCAAAGATGATCTTGAGATTTTCGTAGGCCCATTTTTTGTTCTTTTTGTCGATAGCGAAAAAAAGAAGGGCTAACGCATCAGCAAGGGCATACCCCGCCCACCGTGGCAAAAGAGCGACCACAAGGCTTAAGGGAATGACAAGAAGGGCTTCAACAAGATAGCCCACATATTCGAAAGGTTTGATTTTCCGTTTGCCCACCGCTCTGCCTCAGGATGTTTTTTGTGTTTTTGCGGGGATTTTTTTGAGCATCATTTCAGAGAGGATGATGACTCCATGGGGAGCCTGAGGGGTAGAAGCGGCGGCTTCGAAATACTCTTTGGCTTTGTCGTATTTTTTTTGGACGTAGTAGATATAGCCAATCTCATATCGAGCCCAGGCGACATCTTCGTATTTGTCTGGATGATGATCAATGACCGCCTGATAATAGGCGAGAGCCCCTTTATAATCATAGAGACTGTATCGTTCGGCCGCCCTATCCATCAGGATATTGGCAGCAAGCGACTTGAGATCTTCTTTGACTATGGAACGATTGCCACAGCCTGCCAGAACCAAAAGAAGCACCGGAAACAACAGAAGAGATTTTTGCATGGTTTCCTCCTTGGAAGTCCTTTTATTGTAAGACAAAATTGAAGAGAAAGCAAATAAACTGAGAATCCTTATCTGGGACATTTTCAGGGGACAAACACCCGTGCAAGGGTCTCGATTTTATGGTTTTCTTTTGATTTTTTTTTGGTTTTTCCTTATACTTTACGTAATATCAGGCTAGGGAGAGGGATGAAAAGGAGATTTTTCTTATATTCTTTTCGAAAGAAGTGGATGTATACTCTTGTCGGAGTATTTCTGGGAGTAATGAAAATACAGAATATCTGGGCTATGGATGGGTACTTGTTTCCGAAAAAAAAGTTTTTTGTTGTTGTGGGCAAAAAGATGGTCTCCTATTCCTTTCCATTTTTTGTTCTCAATGAGGAAGATATTATTCGTTGCCAATATGGGGAAGAAAATAAAGGATTCTCTAATCGTTTCTCTTTTGTTCCATGGAAAGGAAATGAAGAAGGGGTGCGAAGTTTTTTGTTACTCCAAAGACATGAGTATGGTCTTTTCTGGAAGATATTCTTTCGATTTGATTCAAGTATGACCTTTTCCGATTTGAGAGCAGAAGTAAATATGGAAAATACCTTTTCTTTAGGAATAGTGGCCTTTCCCTGGAAAGGCGATGATAACCCTATAGAGTTCGTGCTTTCTCCTGAATCGACAATGGATACAAAAACAGAACCTTTTGTTCTGGAGTGGCAAAGGATACCAGATATTCGATTGTTTCCAACCGCGATAGAATATATTACTAATCCTGTGGTAGGGGTGAGTATTGATGTGAGATTTTGATAGGGAACAAAGGGAACAAGAGATGAGAAAGAATTGATTTTTTGTGAAAAAAGAAAACTTGCTATTTTTTGTAGGTGATGCTATACTATTACGTAAAGAGAAGAAGGGAGGACAATATGGAAAAGAAAAACAATACAGGCAAAATCCTTGTGGCTGCAGGGATTCTTGTGGTTTTAGTGATTCTCGGGATCTGGGTCACACGGATTGTGGTGGAAAATTCTGTGGATACGTATGCTACCAAGGTGGTTGCGTATTATCGGGCACTCACAACATCCGCGACCAATCTTACCATGGTTGCTCCTGGATTTGCGGATACGACAGGTATTCGTGTGAACAAGGGATATGAGATTTATCTTCTTGGTTCAAGAGAGGTTGTGGAAAGCAACCAGATGGTCATAGAGTATGTCCTTATAAACAAAGAAGGCAAGACGAAAGTTCTTTACCTGAATGAGGCGCTTTTTATGAAGTCGATGGATCCCAAGATCCAGCAAATAGGGCTTGTCAAAAAAGGAAGACTGATCGAGAAATAAAAGTTAGAAAGAAGGGCAACCTGAGAAGTGGGTTGCCTTTTTTTGTAGTTCTTCATTTTCATTTTTCAAAAATTTCCCTTTTTCTTTTTTTTGCTTTATACTATAATTCTATCTTGAAAAAAGGAGCTGGAGATGAACTTACGGTATGAAGGGAAAACGGCAAGGCTTGATGTGAGTGATGGTTTTGGGATTCTCAAGTATTATAAAGAACATCAGGATGAGGCTTCCACCCTGGGTGTGGCAGCTGTTCTTTCTCAGGTCGTCGCTCTGAAGGTAAATGGGGTGCTTGTGGATCTTTCTTTCTCTCTTGGACCTGCTGATACCGTCGAACTGGTAACCCTTTCGTCTCCGGAGGGGCTTGATGTGATGCGTCATACCGCGTCTCATGTGATGGCTCAGGCGGTTCTTCGGCTTTATCCCGGTGCCAAGTTGGGGGTGGGTCCAACCATTGAAAATGGTTTTTATTATGATATTCTCCTGGAGAAACCGATAGGGGATGAGGATTTGCCCACTATTGAAAGTGAAATGAAAAAGATTATCGAAGAAAAGCTTCCTGTGGTTCGGGAAGAGATGACTCGTGAGAAGGCCCTTGAATGGTGTGAGAAAAACCATCAGCCGTTCAAGGCAGAGATTATTCGGGATCTTGAGGGTGAAACCTTTTCGTTTTATCGGCAGGGGGAGTTTGTGGATCTTTGTCGTGGGCCACATCTTCCCAATACCCGTTTTCTGAAGGCTTTTAAGCTTTTGCATACGGCAGGGGCTTACTGGAGGGGGGATGAGAAGAATCCCATGCTTACCCGTATTTACGGAACGGCCTTTGCCACCAAAGAAGACCTTGAAAACTATCTCCATCTCCTTGAGGAAACCAAAAAGAGAGACCATCGAAGGTTGGGAAAGGAACTCGGGCTTTTCAGTTTTCATGAGGAGGGGCCTGGTCTTCCCTTCTGGAAGCCAAAGGGCGTGGTTTTGAAAAATACGCTCATAGAATTTATGAGGGCTCATCAGCGTCGGCTGGGGTATGTGGAGGTCGAAACGCCAACCATGCTCAAGGATGATCTCTGGAGGATTTCGGGGCACATGGAAAACTTCAAAGAGAACATGTTTTTCCTTGAGAAGGATGGCGAAAATTATGCTATCAAGCCGATGAATTGTCCTGGAGGGATGCTTCTCTATAAAGAAGAGCTTCACTCCTATCGTGAGCTTCCGCTCAAGGTAGCCGAATTTGGAAAGGTTCATCGCTATGAACGTTCGGGGGTTCTGCAGGGACTTCTTCGTGTGCGTGGGTTTACGCAGGATGATGCCCATATCTTTACCACCCCTGAAGGGCTCAAGGATGCTATTCGGGAGATTATTGAGCTTGTTGATGTGGTGTATCGTACCTTTGGGTTTAGCTACTCGACGGCTCTCTCAACACGTCCTGAAAAGTCTATGGGAACGGATGAGCAGTGGGAGTTGGCCACTTCAAGTCTGAAAGCGGCCCTTGAGGAGAGTGGTATTGCGTACACGCTCCAGGAGGGAGAAGGGGCTTTTTATGGGCCTAAGATAGAGTATCATCTCAAGGATGCCCTTGGGAGAACACATCAATGTGGGACCATCCAGCTGGATATGAATCTCCCGGAGCGGTTTGATCTCACCTATGTGGGAGAAGATGGGAAACCCCATCGGGTGATTATGCTCCATCGGGCTATTTTAGGAAGCCTTGAGCGGTTTATCGCCATTCTCATAGAGCACTACGGAGGGAAATTCCCCTTTTGGCTTGCCCCTGTGCAGGTAGCGGTGCTCCCTGTTTCTGATCGGTTTGTGGAGTACGGCTGTGAGGTCAAACGGGCTCTTGAAAGGGCTGGAATTCGGGTAACGGTTGATACTTCCAGCGAAAAACTCGGCTATAAGATTCGTCAGGCCCAGCTTGAACAGGTACCCTATATGTTAGTAGTGGGAGAAAAAGAAGCCGCTGAAAAGAAGGTTTCGGTGCGCCACCGTGAGGAGGGGGACAAAGGAAGTGTTTCCCTTGAAACGCTTGTAGAGGAACTGAAACGGCAGAATCGCTTCCCTGGGCTTGAGTAAGAGAAAAAAGCTCTTGAGGGGAGGTTTTGTTTTCCTCACTCAGAAAAAGACAAAATTCCCTGAAAGGGGGCTAAATTTGATTTTTTTGCGATTTTGTGTTACAATACAGTTCCAGAAAAAGTATCAGTAAAAGGAGGTTTTGTATTAACGCCAAGGAAGATAAGCTCCGTATCAACGACGAAATCACCGCCAAAGAGGTGAGGTTGGTATCGGGGACGGGTGAGCAACTCGGGATTGTATCGATAGAAGAAGCGCTTGCAAAAGCCGATGAATTGGGGGTGGATCTGGTAGAGATTGCTCCACAGGCCAATCCCCCTGTGTGTAAGTTGATAGATTACGGCAAGTTTCTTTACCAGAAGGAGAAAAAGGCCAAAGAGGCTCAAAAGCATCAGAAGATAGTGGAAGTCAAGGAAATGAAGTTCAAGCCCAAGATAGCGGATCATGACTTTTCCTATCGGGCGAAACAGATGCAGGAGTTTCTTGAGGCTGGGGACAAGGTCAAGGTGACGATTCGTTTTCGGGGACGTGAACTTGCTCATACCCAGATTGGCTTTGATCTTGCCGACAAGATTGTAGAGGCTATGAAGGAGTGGGGAACTCCCGATAAGCCCCCCAAGCTTGAGGGGAAACAGATAGTGTTTGTTTTGAATCCCAAAGCAAAAAAATAAACGGAGGACATTGTATGCCCAAGTTGAAGACAAAAAAGTCTGCGGCAAAACGCTTTTCCAAGTCCGGGACGGGAAAATTGTTGCGTTCCAAAGCCTATAGAAGACACCTTCTGACACACAAGTCTTCCAAGCAGAAGAGGGGTTTGTGTGGCAAGGCACTGGTTTATAAAGGTGATGTGTCCCGTATTGAGAAGATGGTTCCTTACCTGTAAGGCAACGATTGGAGGAAGGATATGAGAGTTTCAACAAGTGTGACTACACGCAAACGTCACAAAAAAATCCTGAAAAGAGCCAAGGGTTTTCATGGTGCTCGCAAGCTTCGGTATAAGGTGGCCAAAGAAGCTGTGATGCACGCCATGGCGTATGAGTACAGGGACAGGAAACTCAAAAAGAGAGATTTCCGTTCTCTGTGGATTGTACGTATCAATGCCTTTGTGAGACAGGAGGGCATGACTTACAATCGCTTCATCGAAGGGCTTCGCAAGGCGAATGTGATGTTGAACCGAAAAGCCCTTGCCAATATGGCCATTGAGAATCCTGAGGGGATGAAGCAGTTAGTGGCCTTGGCCAAAAAACATGTGGGATGACTTATTTCCAAAGAATATCCTTAGGTCTTGTGATTTTTATGGTGGGAGCTGTTTCTCTATGGAGCGACATGCTCCCTTTTTCTTCTTTTTCTCCCTACATGGGTGAGGAAAATCAGTGGTGTGTGCGTTTTGAGACAACGGCAGTGAACTGGTCACCTTTTCTCTGGTTGTATGAAGCCACCTTTTTGTATAGTCCCACCCCTGAGGCCAGTGTGGATATAGCCCTTCCTGTGTGGCACTGGGAGGGGCAAGACCATGTTCTCGGGGATGTAACGGTGGATTTTCGGGGGGTGGTTTTTCGGGATGATTCTTTTCACTGGCGTGGACTTTTGCTTGGTGGACTTCGTTTGCCAACGGGGGTTTCGGCGAGAGCGGGGATACGTCGCGTAGGAGAAAGGGTGGTGAGTTATTTCCCCTATAGCACAGGTGCCCTTGGGTGGCGTGGGGGGATGATGATGAGTTATATGGGGTGGCCTGTATGGCTACATGGGGCTTTGGTGTACGTGAGTGAATATCGATCAGAAGAGACCCTGCTTGATATGGATATGAAAGATGATGGAGTTGTAGCTCAGCTTGTGGGGGATTATCTTTTTCGGTTTTCTTCGTGGAGGTTATTGGTTGCCGGAGGTATCCTTTCGTGGTTTTCCTGGGGGGATTTTCCGTGGGGAACTGGTGTACTTTTCTTTCATAAAGCCACTTTCTTTTTTGGTTCGTGGCGGGGAGGGTATGAGGTGAGTTATGGGACAGAGGGAATAGGAGGGGTATTTGTTCAATATAATTTTTGAAATATTTCATAGGAAGAAGATAAACTTTTTGGTGGTAGGGTTCCGATAAGTCGATACGGGGAGTTGGAACATGTTTGAAACCATGACCGATGAAGAGATCCTGAAAACGATTCAGAAGCTCCAGAAGGAAAATCCTGCTGATGAGGGTATCCGTGGCTATTTTGATGAACTTTATCGCCGGTATTATCAGAGAGCGTATAATCTTGCTCGTTTTTATGGACTTGATAAGTATGACTCGGAGGATATTGTTCAGGATGCCTTTTTGAAACTGCTTCTTCATGCTCATCAGTTTCGAAGTGAGGAAGTCTTTCAGGTCTGGTTTATGCGAATCGTGTTCAACACCATTCGGGATAAATATAGAGAGAAAAAGCGACATATCTATCAAGATATTGATGAAATGTCAGAAACTTTAGAAGGGAAAAAACAAAATTTTTTAGAAACGTTTCACTTTCGGGATGAGATACAGCGTATTATAAATAGAATACCTGAGAAATTGCGGATGGTTCTTATTCTCAGGGTGTATGGGGAAATGGAGTTTGCTGAGATTGCGGAGATTCTTCATATCTCTGTACGACAGGTGCATAATCGCCTGAAAAAGGCGATGGAACTTCTCAAAGAATATGGGAAGGAAGGATAGGTGTATGAGAGAAAGTCTGGATTTTTCTTCTCTTGAAAAGCGACTGAAAGAAGCCGTCTATACTGACTGGCAGGGTGATCCCTCTTCGGTCTGGCAGCGTTATAAAGAGATAAAAGAAAAAAAGGAGGCATATATGACGAAGTCTCCCTTTCGGCTTGTGATGGTATTGGGCGTGGTTGTGCTGCTTGTGGTAGGGGGTATTTTTGGGATGGGCTGGTTTTTCCAGTACCAGAAGACCGAGAAAATCAATCAGGGTGAGGCCATTTTGGTGACAATGACCATTGGCGACGTCCAGGTTCGCAAGATGGGTTCTGACACCTGGCGAGAGGTTTCGGTAGATGATGTAGTGGAAATGGGGGATACTCTACGGACAGGGAATGAATCTGCGTGTGAACTTCAGATTGTTGAACGGGGTGTTTATAGGCTTGAGGCCAATACCGAGATGTTAGTAGCTAAACTGGTCAATCAGGAGGGAAGTCTTCAGGCCAAGATTCACGTGGATAAGGGAACCATGGGGTTGAAGCCAAAGAAACTCAAAGAAGGTGAAGTCTTTGAGGTGGAAACCTCCACGGCCGTGGCCGCTGTTCGTGGAACCGTCTTTATGGTGAGTGTCTCTGAAGAGGGGGATACGAAGGTAGCCGTCGTAGAGGGAAAGGTTGCTGTGGCTCCGAAGGTTACCTCTCTTGAAAAGGCAAAAGAAGAAGCCAAACTTGATGCCAAAGCCTATGAGGTTCTTCAGGAGGTGGTGGCTTCTCCTGTAGAGGTTGGGGCAAACGAAGAGGTGGTTCTTGAGAAGCAGGTCGTAGAGCAGGTGAATCAAAAGGTGGCAGAGGTGATTGAGCAAAAAGCAGCCACAGAAGGACCAATTACCGTAGAAAAAGTAGAGGCGGTGAAACAAACCGTGGTGGAAGAGGTGGCCAAAGACGTGACAGGCAAGAGTGCGTCCAATGCCTCTTCTGTGGTTGAGGTAGTGGTGCAGAAAAATGAAATCACCGAAGAGGCCAAGCAAATTCTTGAGAGTGTCCGACAGAAAGAGCCTGTGGGAAAGAAACGTGTGAGAGTTGGTTTCTCTTCCGATGTGCCTGGGACAGTGGTAGTTCTCAATGGCACAAAGTTGGGGAAGGCTCCACTTTCAAAAATTCTTGATAGTGATACTGTCTATACGGTTGTTTTTGAGAAAGAAGGTTACGAGTCCCTTTCTCAGGAGATAACTATTACCTCTCCTACTAATATTTCTGTGAAATTGACGGCTCTTGCTTCAGGTGAGGCAATGGATACTAATGAAATGGTGGCGGAGGTTCCTCAGACCAATCAGGAACCCGAGAAGCCTCTTCCCAAGCCCGGGGATATGGAATGGGAAAAACCCTTTGTTGAGGATGTTTCTCCCACGATGATTGTGGTTGATCGTGGTGGACCGGAGGCGGACAGGATTGTCTGCAGTGTGGAAAATAGGATTGTGATTATGAATCTTGAGGGAGAGGTGATCAAGAGCTTTGTACTTGGTAAAGGGAATACCTATGATTTTCCGCTTGTGGCTACATCTCGGGGTATTTTTGCCCGTGATGATGATGGAGTGGTCTATGGCTACGATTATAACGGAAATCAGAAGTGGTCGGTGAAACTGCCGAAGAGTCCTGCGTGGACGGGGCTTTCAATAGCTCGAAATAACCTCATTATGCCCGTGGTGCAGAATAAGATTTATGTGCTGAGTATGGATACAGGAGAGTCTGTATTCACTATTGAGGCGACAGCACAGATGTATGCTTCTCCTGTGATGGTTGACAACAAGCTTTTGGTGTACGCTCAGGAGAATGGTATAGTGGTAGGCTATGATACAGAAAACAGGGCTGAACTCTGGAGAAAGGATCTGGGCAAGCGGTTTGTGTTGCCTCTTTATGGTTTCTCCGAAGGGGAAAAGAAGGTAGTCGTGTTGCCCATTCAGGGAAAACTCATTGGCCTCAATGCTTTGACTGGGGATATTATGTGGGAAAGGGAGATACCGGGAGCTACCTTTGCCACAAAACCCCTTGCCATAGGAAAGCTTTTCTACGTGGTGAACAAAAACAGGCTTGAGGTGATTGATATGTTCTCTGGAGAGACGAGAAGCAAGCTCAGCATGGCATCTGATATTCTCTCTTTCCAGGTGGAGAAGAGAAAGATTTATCTCCTTGATGCTACCGGTCAGATGAAAGCCTTTGGGCCTGGTGGAGAGACCCTCTGGTCGTATAACGCAGGCAGTGGAGCGCAGGGTCTTGCTGTTCATCCTGAGGGAGCATACGTCTTCAAGAAGAAGGCGGTGGTGAAGTTGGTGAATGAGGTCCCCCAGAAAAAGTAAACCGTATTGAAAGAAAGAGTGTACAGGCCTATCCTTTGGGTAGGCCTGTATTTTTTTGTGGTGAAAAACTTGCGAGAAATTTCTCTCCGTGGTATACTCATAGCAGAAAGGAGAAAAAGGAGGATGTATGGTTTTTGTTTTCCTTGTTTGTGGGGTGGTCTTTGGTCTTTTTTTGGCAGGTATTCGTCTGGGGAGAAGTGACAGAGAGGTGAAAGAAAGTCGTTTTCTTTTGCAGCTTATTTCGCGGGGTGTGACCATCTTTAATGTATTGATAGTGGTGGGATTTTTGGCCACTCAGCCTGTGTATGCGCAGGAGCAGGGTTCGACAACAGATACGCATCTTGTGGCGGTTGAGAAAACCACTCCTGGTTATGGAATGGGGCTTTTGGCTGCGGCTATTGCGGTGGCTGTGGGTGCCCTTGGGGGTGGAATTGCCGTGGGAATGGCGGCGTCAGCTGGTATGGGAGCTCTTTCTGAGAATCCGAAACTCTTTGGAAATATTTTGATCTTTGTGGGGCTTGCCGAGGGTATTGCTATCTATGGACTCGTGGTGGCCCTTTTTATTTTGCAGAAGCTGTAGGTTTTTCCTTGTATGAAAGGGGAAGTGGTGACACTCGGCCACCGGGAGTTTGTTCAGGCCTTGGCCCTGGGAGGGCTTCGTGGCTGGGAGGTTTCTTCAGCTGAAGAAGCCTTAGGGGCATGGAAAACCATCCTGAAACAGGAAGGGGTGGCCTTGGTTCTTCTTCCTCTCTGGGTGGAAAAGGCTTTGCGAGAGGAGATTTTAGCCAAAAAGGTCTCGAGAACTCCCCCTCTTGTGTTAGCTCTTCCTGATCCTCTTGAGGGAGAAACAGGAGAGGTCGTGGCTACTCTCTCGGAGTATATCCGTACCAGTTTAGGGGTCAAGATTTAGGAGGGAAGATGTCCTTAGAGGAGATGCTTTTTTCGATCAAGGAGTCTTTTGATACCACGAGGAATCATCTTCTTTCTCAGGCTGAGTATGAAGCAGGACAGATTTTAGCCCAGAAGAAAGCCTCTCTTGAGGAGTGGAAGAGAAAAGAACTCGCTCTCTGGGAAGAGAAGATTCAGAGGGAGGCCAAAAATGAGCATTTGCATGTGGATATCCTGATTGATCAGCAGAAGAAAAAGTATCTCTATGAAGAATCCTTTCGGCTTTTTGAAACCACAATGGATGAGGTTTTTTCGGCTCTCCTTGAAAAAAAGGATGAGTATATCAGGTTTCTTGTGGGGTGTATTCAGAAATCGGCTCGTATCTGGGAGACAAAAGAGCTTACTATTCTCTTGAATGAGAGAGATATGGCTTTGTTTGGGGAGATTCAGAGGGCTTCAGGGCTTGTGCTGAAGGGAGAGAATTCTCGTCTTCTTTCCGGGGGGGTAATTTGTCGTTATCATGAGGAGGAGATTGATTATTCCTTTGAGCAGATCCGGGAGGTGCTTCGTCCGGAGATGATACAGTGGATTTATAGGCATATAGGAGAGAATCATGAGTGAAATGGTGCAGCCCAACCCCGGGAAAAACCTTCAGGTCACGGTGAATGGGAAGGTGTATGAGCGTATTCCTGTGAAAACCCATGTGGTCATGCCGGGTGAGAATCTTGTGGATGTGGTGAAAACCTATGCCCTTCCTCTTTTGCAGCCGGGAGATGTGTTGTTTATTACAGAGAAGATAGTAGCGGTCAGTCAGGGGAGGGCTTTTCCTGTGAAGACCATTCATCCAAGGAAATTAGCGGTGTTTCTTTCTCGTTTTGTGACGAAGACCAAACATGGGATAGGGCTTGGGATACCTGAAACCATGGAGATGGCCATTCGAGAATGCGGAGTGTGGAGGATTCTTTTAGCGGCAGCGGTAGCCGCAGTGACCAAACCACTTGGAAGAAAGGGGGATTTTTATCGTATTGCCGGTTACAAAGCGTCTTCTATTGACGGGCCTACTCCCAATACCATTCCTCCGTATAATGAGTATGTTGTTCTTGGGCCTGATAAGCCAAATAAGGTAGCCAAAGAAATAAGCGAAGAGATCAGGGTTCCTGTGCTTATTGTGGATCTCAATGATCTAGGGGGAAAAATTCTTGGGGTTTCAGACAAAAAAATAGACAAGGACCTTTATTATACTATCCTGAGGGATAATCCCTTGGGGCAGTCTAAGGAGCAAACGCCTATAGGAATTATTCGTCAGGTAAAATAAAGAGGGAAGTATGGAACATGCCTATTGTGGAAGGGTGACACGGGTCAATGGGCCACTGGTTTCTGTTCATCTTGAGATTGGGCTCCAGATGATGGAGGTGGTGTATGTCTCGGAACTGAGGCTGATTGGAGAGGTGCTTCATATCAGGGGGGAAGAGGCCGTTATTCAGGTATATGAGGATACGTCAGGGGTGAAACCAGGGGATGAGGTATGGCATTCCGGGCTTCCACTTTCGGTTGAATTGGGCCCTGGAATCATCGGGAATGTCTTTGATGGCATTCAACGACCACTTGAAGAGATAGCCAAAATTTCCGGGATCTATATTGGGCGTGGTATCAATGTTCCTGCTCTCTCGAGGACCAGAAAATGGGAATTCTTTCCCAAGGTGAGTGCTGGGCAAAGGGTTTCTGGGGGGACGGTGCTCGGGCATGTGCCTGAAACGCCCCTTGTGGAACACAGGGTTCTTGTTCCTCCCCGGTTAGAGGGAGAAATTGTCTGGATAGCAGAGGCTGGGCAGTACACGGTGGAGGAGCCTATAGCCGAGATCAAACTCTCTCAGGGTATCACGGAGAAGCTTTTTCTTTTTCATCGGTGGCCGGTGAAGATTCCTCGTCCTGTTCGGAAGCGTCTGGATACCAAAGAACCCCTTCTCACAGGGCAGCGAATTGTAGATATGTTTTTTCCCCTTTCAAAAGGGGGAACGGCGGCCATTCCGGGTGGTTTTGGAACAGGAAAAACGATCACCCAGCATCAGTTGGCCAAGTGGGCTGATGCGGATATTATTGTGTATATTGGGTGTGGGGAGCGGGGAAATGAGATTACCGAGGTGCTTGAGGATTTTCCCAAGCTCATTGATCCCAAGACCAATCGTCCTTTGATGGAACGTACTATTTTGATAGCCAATACCTCAAATATGCCTGTGACGGCTCGAGAGGCGTCAATTTATACAGGGATTACGTTGGCGGAGTACTACAGGGATATGGGTTATGATGTGGCGCTTATGGCTGATTCTTCTTCGCGGTGGGCTGAGGCACTCCGGGAACTTTCCGGGCGGCTTGAAGAAATGCCGGCGGAGGAAGGTTTCCCTGCGTATCTTGGTTCAAAGCTTGCCGCTTTTTATGAGCGAGCGGGAAACTTTGTCACCCTTTGTGGGGAAGAGGCTTCTATTAGTGCCATTGGGGCTGTCTCTCCTCCGGGAGGGGATTTCTCTGAACCGGTAACCCAGAATACCAAACGTTTCGTGCGTTGTTTCTGGGAGCTTGACAAGGCGCTTGCCTCGAGTCGGCATTACCCTTCTATCAACTGGATGCGCAGTTATAGTGAGTATGCCGAGGAATGTGAGGAGTGGTGGGTCAATCAGGTGGATCCTGAGTATCGAACTATTCGACTGGAAGCGTATGGTATTCTCCAGAAAGAGGACAAGCTTCAGAAGATTGTCAAACTCATTGGTCCTGATGCCCTTCCGGATACAGAACGGCTCTATCTTGATATAGCCCGTCTCATCAAGGTAGGATTTCTTCAGCAGTCTGCCTATGATCCTGTGGACACCTATTCCACACCGGAGAAACAGATTGCGCTTCTTCGTCTGATCCTTGATTTTAAGCGCAAGGCTGAGGAACTGGTGAGACAGGGGGTTCCTCTTTTCAAAATTCGTGAGATGCAGAGTTTTAGCGATATTATGAGGGCAAAGCTTACGGTTCCCAATGAGGATTTGTCCGGTCTTGATCGATTGAGACAGGCGATGGAACAGGAGTTTGCCGAGATAGAAACCGAATATCTCTAGGAGAGGCCTCGTATGAAAGAAGCACGAAGAGAGTATGTTGGTGTTCAGGAAATCAATGGTCCTCTCATGGTGGTACGGGGAGTGCCTGGGGTAGGATACGATGAACTTGTGGAAATCAAGGCCCAGGATGGCACTCTTCGTCATGGAAAGGTTCTTGAGGTTTCCCATGAGGCTATTCTTGTGCAGGTTTTTGAAGGAAGTACCGGTATCAATCCGAAGGAAACCAAGGTTCGTTTTGTAGGTAAACCCCTTGAGATACCTCTTGCTGAGTCAATGCTTGGACGGGTTTTCAATGGAGTGGGCAAGCCTCTTGATGGTATGGGGGACGTTGTTCCTGAGATGACAAAAAATGTCAACGGAGAACCATTGAATCCGGTGGTAAGAGCCTACCCACGAGAGTATATCCAGACGGGTATATCGGCTATCGATCTGATGAATACCCTTATTCGCGGACAGAAACTCCCTATTTTCTCAGCAGCGGGATTACCCCACAATCTTTTGGCGGCCCAGATTGCCGCCCAGGCGAAACTCCCTGGTGAGGAGAGTGGAAACTTTGTGGTGGTCTTTGCGGCCATGGGTATTAAGTATGATGATGCCTCGTTTTTCATCAAGCGTTTTGAGGAGTCGGGAGCAAAAGCTAATGTGATTCTTTTTCTGAATTTGGCAAGCGATCCCCCTATTGAGCGTATTATTACCCCGCGAGTGGCTTTGACGGTCGCAGAGTATTTGGCGTATGAGAAGGGAAAGCATGTTCTTGTGGTGATGACGGATATGACGAACTATTGTGAGGCCCTCCGGGAGATTGCTAACGCAAGAGGAGAAGTGCCAGCACGAAAGGGATTTCCTGGCTATATGTACAGCGATCTCGCTACCCTGTACGAAAGGGCTGGACGGGTCAAGGGGAGGCCAGGGTCTATCACCCAGGTGCCTATTTTGACGATGCCCAATGATGATATTACGCATCCTGTGCCGGATCTGACGGGGTATATCACCGAGGGTCAGATTGTGCTGAGTCGAGAATTGTATGCCAAGGGTATCTATCCCCCTATTGATATTTTGCCGTCTCTCTCCCGTTTGATGAAGGATAGTATTGGTGAGGGATACACTCGAGATGATCATCCCCATCTTTTTATGCAGCTTTATGCCAGTTATGCCAGGGTGAAGGAGGTGCGTTCGATTGCCTTCATTGTAGGGGAGGATGAGCTTTCTCCGGTGGACAAGGCGTATCTTCGTTTTGGTGAGGTGTTTGAGAGGCGTTTTATTGGCCAGGGCTTCTTTGAAGACAGAACTATGGAGCAGAGTCTTGCCCTTGCGTGGGAGATTCTGTCGCTTTTGCCACGGTCGGAACTTACCAGTATGAAACCAGAGGAGATTGAAAGGTATTATAAACCACCTGTAGAAAACTCCGAAGAGATAAGGATAGGGGAGGAAGTGGGTGCGTTATGATATAGCCCCGACCAAAACAGCGTTGTTTGACTACAAGGAGCAGCTTTCGTTTTCGCAGGAAGGAAGAAACCTTCTTGAGGAAAAGCGAGAGGTGCTGGTCATGCAGCTTCTCTCCATTCTTCAGACCTATAAGCAAAAGCGCCATCTTTTAGAAGAGAAATGGAGTAATTTTTATCAGGAGTTTCTGCTTCTCAAAACACTTTCAGGAGAAGAGAGTGTAGCAGAGATGACCTGTGTGGATGTGGCGCATCCTTTGTCCACCGTGGAGATGACGGAAAAAACCTTGATGGGGGTCGTACTCCCTTCTCTGAAACCACTACTGAAAAATCAGGTTTCTGTGAAAAATTTTCTTTCCACGAATGTCTTTTATGACGATCTGTATCTTCAGTTTCAGGAACTTTTTGCCCTGCTTTTAGAGGTGGCGCAGCTTGAGTCGGCTGTGTGGAGATTAGCCAGTGAGATTCGTCGAACGCAGCGGAAGGTCAATGCCCTTGACAATATCTTTATTCCAGAATTCAAAGAGATTGTCAAGTTTATTGCCGATACCCTTGAAGAAAGGGACAGAGAGACCCTTTTTCAAATGAAAAAGGTGAAAAAATCCCAGGGAGGTGGACCATGAAACGTCTGTATATTTCAATGAACCAGACGGAGAGTCGATTGTATCATGGTCTTCCGGTTTTTGTCTCTTTGGCTGAACAGATGGGACTGGCGATTGTCGGGGTTTTTGTTGTGGACAAGGAATCCCTTCTCAAACTTGAGCGTTATCGGATCTTTGTAAGTGAAGAAGTAGCCCATCTTTCGGAGGGATTGGTCAAAGAGGGGGAAAAGCGCTGTACCAAACTTCAACATCTTTGTGAGGAGAGGGGTGTGGAGTTTTATGCTGTGGTTTTAGAGGGGGATCCCCTTCATGATTTTTTGCGTTATGTCAATGAGGATGCATGTGAGGGGAAAATCATAGGAGTGGTGCGAAGGGGATGTGGGGCTATGTTCAGGGATATCTTTGATCCCCTTTCCCGGCAGATTCTTCTGGAAACTTCTCATCATGTTTTTGTTGTAGGGGTTGGGTATGAAGGAAGCCATTGAGAAAATCCTTGAGCTTGAGCAGAGGTTTCAGGAAGACTTGGATGAGGCGAAAAAGCAGGCTGATGAAATTGTCACCAAAGCCAAAAAAGAAGCCCAGGAAATGGAAGATGTCTATCGAAAGGCCTTAGAAGAGAAGAAAAAGGCGGATAGGGAAGAACTACGCAAAACCATAGAGGCTTATACCAAGAAACAACAGAAACAGGCGGAAAAGGAAAGGGAATTGTATCAGAAGAAATTGGCTTCCTTGCGAGAAAACCTTCGAAGGGAAATAGAAAAAAGGCTGTGGGAGGAATAATCGTGGCCTATCATGGCGCCACCTATGCCAAGATTTTGCGCTGGTTGTCTTTTTTTGAGGGGAGAAAGGACATTGAACCACGATGGGGTCTTTCTTTTGAGGAATTTCTTCAGTCGTTTGAACTTCCCCATAAGGGAAGGATCACAGAAGAAACTATTTTGGATGTGGAGAAGGCTATTCATCAGGAGAAGATAGGTCTGATTCGGAGTCTCATGCGGTATGAGTCAAAGAAGACACAGCGGGTTCTTCAGGTCTATCTTCGTCGATATGAGATCAAGAATCTCGTGAATCTTGTTTTGTCTCTTCTCTATCATCGCCCTGTGTCTATTCTCTATGAGTTGGGCAAGGGGTACCGTATCCAGCCGCCTTTTATGGCAGAGATCAAGGATTTGAAGGACCTGCAGTCATTTTTGATTCATACCCCGTACTATCGTTTGGCTCAGGACGCTTTTCCTGAACTGGAGAGAACGGGGGAAACCTTTGGTTTTGAGGTGCGTTTGTATGAGCGTTTCTTGGAGGATCTGGTAGAGGTGGCACGTCAAAGTGGGGAGTGGTCGGCCTGGAGGGATACGCTTCTCTTTGGTCTAGAAATGGAACGCGTGCTATTTGTGGCCCGGATGAAGTTTGGCTATGAGCGGACAGCGGAAGAGGTCTTAGCCTACTTTCCACCGGTTTTTGAACAGAGAAGTTACTGGCGAAGGCTTCTCAATACCAAGAGTCTTGCTGACTTTGTGTCCCTTCTTCCACGTCAATTGGCCCTCGATACGGCAAACGATCTACAAACGTTGGCCAGGGTTCTCCCGGAGAGGGTGGTAGCGTGTTTGTGGCCTATGGCCAAAAAGCCCGGCTCTGCTCACTTTTTGGGGGCGTTTTTGGTGATTCAGGAAATGATGGTACAGAACTGGCAAATAGCCATAGAGGCTAAACGGTATAAACTCTCATGGGAACGTGTATCCGGGCTTATGGTGGAGGGAGGTAGGCATGCTGTTTTCTGAAAGGCTCAAGAAAATGGATGTCCTGGTTCGTAAAGAAGATGTGGAACGGGTATTAGATTGGCTTGCCCATTATGGTCGTTTTGAGCCTTTGGTGATAGATGAACAAAAGGCAAAGGAATATCATCTTCGGCATGAGAAGAATATAGAACTGACCCAGCATATTACTGCCCTTGTGAGACGAAATGAGGACCTCATCATGCGTATGTCTGGTGGGGTTATTCCTTCTCATATTGAGGTGAACCCAGACTGGCATATGGGAATCGGGGAGATTGAGGCAAGGCTTTCTGAGATTGAAAAGCGGTATCAAAAGATTTTAGAAGAGATGGCTGAACTTCAGCGAAGAAAGGTTGATATTGAGATCCGGGTGAGAAGACTTCAGTTCTTTGCTACCCTTGATATCCCCTGGCAGAAACTGAGAAACACATCCCTTTTTTATGTGGGTTTTGGGGCTATTGCCCAGTCTCAATATGCTGGTTTTGTCCAGGCTATGTCCCAGCTTCCTGTGGAGATACGGTATGTGGACAAGATTGGTGAGGATGTGGTGGTCTTTTTCTTCTGTGAGGCAAAACAGAAAGAGAGTGTGGAAAAGGTTTTGAAGGCGGTGTTTTATAAGGAATATGGTCTTCCCCTTGAGGCAGCGGATAATCCCAAACAGCGGCTTCTTCAGTATTCCTTTGATTTGAATGCGACTTATGATGAAGAGGAATGGCTGGACAGGCAGAAAACCAAGATGGAGAACCTTTTTCTTCCTGATCTTTTAGCTTTCCGGGAGGTTCTGGAGTACAGGAAACGCTTAGTAGAGATCAGGGAGCAGATGGTGTCATCGCAAACGGTGAGTCTTTTTGCGGGCTGGATACCGGCAAGGGATGAAGCGATGGTCAGGTTCAATATAGAAAAAATCACTTCAAAGCGGTGTACGATAGAAACCAAGGATGCTTCACGGGCCATGGTTGAGGAGGGGCTTGAACCGCCGACACTTTTTGATCATCCGGGAATCTTGAAGCCCTTTGAAACGCTTGTGAAAACATACGGTATGCCACACTACAGGGAGATTGATCCCACGCTTTTTTCTGCTTTGACCTATGTGCTGATGTACGGGGCGATGTTTGGGGATGTGGGACAGGGGCTTGTTTTGTTTCTGATGGGGCTTGTGGGAAGCTTTCTCAAGGTGTTTCGTAAGTTTCGGAGTCTCATGCAGATTGTGATGTGGGTGGGGGTTTCTTCAGCCATATTTGGTTTTGTTTATGGGGAATTTTTTGGCAGGCACGATATTATCCAGGCGCTCTGGTTTTCTCCAAGAGAGAATGTTTCGCAGATTCTTCTCGTGGCCATTGGATTTGGGGTGGGCCTTATTTCGGTGGCGATGATTCTCAATGTGGTGAATAGTTTTCTTGAGGGGGATTTTGCCAAGATGCTTTTTTCTTCGTATGGGGTGGCGGGGATGATGTTCTACTGGGGGGTATTGGGTGCAGTGGTCATTGGTTTTTTAGGAAAACCTGTTCCCTGGTATTTTACAGCCATGGCTTTTGGGGGGCTTATCTTTATCTTTTTGGAGAGGCCTTTGGCTTATCTTTTGTTTCATCATGGGAAGAGTTTTCCCAATCCGGCAATGGGATTTTTTGATCTTTTTGAAACGGCGATCACCTTCCTCAGTAATACGATATCGTTTATGCGTATTGGGGCGTTTGCGCTGAATCATACGGCTTTGATGGGGGTGGTTTTTCTGGTGGATAATATGATTTCGCAGCCTTTTCTCAAGTGGATAGTGCTTCTGTTTGGAAATCTCTTTATTATCGGGTTTGAGGGGTTTGTCGTGGGTATCCAGGCCCTGCGATTGGAGTATTATGAGTTGTATGTGAAATTTTTCCGGGGTACAGGACAGGCGTTTGATGGATTATCGCTCTACAAAAATAAAGAGGAATAGAGACCTTTGCACCTTCGTGCAAAGGTCTCAAAAAAGTGATGTGGTGGTGTACGAGCATCTTTCGAACACCAATGTGGTCCTGGTGACGGATGAGTCATTAGTAGCGAGTCTTCGACCGGTGAGGGCTGTGGTGACGGCGGACGTCCTGCGGGTGAGGTTTATCCCGAAGATGAAGTACTATGCGGGGTACAATGAGGAAGAGATTGTCGCAACGCTTTTTCGCGGGGAGGAGGTGGTGATTTTGAGGCGTAGGGATGAGGAGATGGAGATAGACGGTAAAAGGGGGCGATGGGTGTTTGTGGATACGGGGAGTCGAGATGATAATGGCAGGTTTGTTTTAGGTTGGGTATTTGATGCGTATCTGAGGGAGGTGGGGAGGTAGTGGTAGGCTATCACCATGTTTCAGCTTCGGAGGTGGCTTTTGCTGAGACATGGGAATAGGGCCAGCCCTTCTCTCCTGGAGAAGGGTGCCGGGAGATTTTGCTATGACCTTATTTCAGCAAAGGGGGCTCGTTTGCTGAAACATGGTGATAGCCGGGGCAGGCTTTTCTCTCTGAAAGAAGGTGGTCGTCATTGTTTGGGTTTGTATGGAGGGAGGTTAAACGTTTAACCGGCGGGGTGGTTAGCTGAAACAGGGTGATAGCGATAGCCATGAGGGGGTGGATAGAGAGAGGTTAAACGTTTAACCATTGCCTTTGGCTGAGACAGGGTAATAGCCGGGCGCCCTGCGGTCTCACAGAAAGCCCCCTTCTTGCTGAGTTGTCGCCATAGCCCCTCCCGCCCCTGCCTGCGGTGTCTTCTGGCAGAAGCCACCAGGGGAACACATGCCCCGCGGACCTGGTGGGAGAAGGCCCTGTTCTTTTATCACCCCCTTTTTTTTCTGTACCCCACTTCGACTTCGCTCAGTATCCGCCTGGCCGCTTTTGCGGTGGTGTGTCCTTTGTCGTGGAGTGGGAAGTCCTTCCGGAGTGAGGGTGCAGGAGGCACCCGGGGCGACCTCTTCTGTTGCTCTGCCCGAAAAGCCCACCGAAGCGTAGCCGCGGGGCCCCCGCTTTGGCGGGGAATCGGCGGAGCGAGGT
>JABLXN010000032.1 GCA_013177995.1 Brevinematales bacterium
TCAGGAGGACGAGTTGAGGTCGCCCCGCGAGGAAGGACTTTCCCTGGGGAGTGGGATTTCTCACTACCCGCAAAAGCGGCCCACCATCCGTCCGAGGCGCATGCGTAGCATGCGACGAGGACAGGGCTCTTCTGGAGTCGGTGCAGGGGCGGGGGCGGGGGTTCACAGGGGGCAGGGAGCCCCTGACCCAGAAAGGCAAGAAAGCACCCGTGCAAGGGTCTCGAGAATTTAGAAGAAGAATCAGAAAAGGTCTTGAGAAGTTCTTTTTTAACTACTTTTCTCCCGGAGAAAGCGTTTGAGGGCTTGAATCTGAGAGGTGGCAAGTTCCTTCACTTCTTCGTAGGCGGTACATCGCCTCAGAAGTTCATAAGCCTGGATATACTGACGACGGCGAAGAAAGAGAAGCGCAAGGGCATAGAGGACTTCGGGGTCTCTTTTCAGTCTCAGGCTTTGTTTGAGGTATTCTCCGGCTTCTTTGAGATAGCCCTTTTCTATGGTGAGAATGGCCAGGTTTTTCCAAACGGAGGGGGTATCTAAGCCCGCCTGGATGGCTTTTTCGTACCAGAGACCGGCCTTTTCCCATTTTTTCTGGGCGGCATAGACGTGGCCAAGAAGATACCATACTACGTGGGAGGCCACTCCCATCCCTTCGAGTTTTTTGAGGAGGCGTTCTGTCATGGGATAGGCATGATGGGTAAAGGCAAGGGAAGCGAGTTCCCAGAGGAGACGGGGGTCTTTTTCAAGATGGCGGCGAATGGGGGAGGAAAGATGGCAAATGGTTTGCCATGAGGTGTTTTTGTCTGCTAAGAGAAGAAAATCGAGAGTGGCTTCGTATTCTTTTTCTTTGCCTGAGAGAGAAAAGGGGACTGATTTGTTTTCTATAGCCTGCCTGTAGAGGGAGGCTCTTTTTTCTTCTTCGTGGTAGGCACAGATGCCATCAAAAATGCCTTTTCTTGAGAGAAAGTCGTCAATGGGTTTCTTGTGGTAGGTGGAGAGTCGAAAAAGGGCAAACATCCTGACAAAAAGGTTCTCTGAAGCAATCATCTGATAGAGACAAGGTTCGAGTTCAAGCCATTTTTCTCTGTACCAGAGGTACCAGTACCAGACGTAGAGGGCGATGGTTTCCCCTTCTGGACGGGAGGTGCGGAGGGTTTTGTCGAGGTCTTTCCATTTGCCCTGACACAGCCACACGTAGAGAAGGTATTCGGAGGCAAGAGGGTGTTTTTCTTTTTTTTTCGATAGTTTCAGGTAGTGTTCAGCCTTTTTCCAGCGGAAAAGATTCATCTCATGCATGGCACGATGGAAAAATGAGTAGGACATCACTCTACATCCCACATTTTGAGATAGGCATGAATGATGACGTCATGGGCGAGATTTTCTGCATAGAAACGCTTGATGGGGGGAGCTTCAGAGAGTTTTTTAGCCCCTTCTCCATCAAAAGGGGGGATTCCCCTTCCTCCGATGAGTTTTCCTCCGATGAAGACAAGCAGTTTGTCAATGGTGTCTTCATGGAGGCAACGGTAAAGGAGTCTTCCTCCACCCTCAACAAGAACGGAGGAGATCCTTTTTTCCTTGCCAAGGCGCTCAAAAACCTCTCTCATGGGGATGGTCTTGTTTTTTCCCATCTCCCAGACGCTGACGTTGGGTGCTGAGAGGCTCTGGCCATATCCGGGAAGGGTGATGAAGAGGGTAGGATGTCCATCACGACGGACGTGTGCCTCTGGAGGGGTCCTGCCATACGGGTCAATAATCACACGAAGGGGCTGACGGGATGGTGTCTTGAGCCGCACCGTGAGATGAGGGTTATCAGCAAGGACGGTACCAATCCCTACCATAATGGCATCCACCTGGGAACGGAGGATATGTACTCTTTCTCTTGCTTCTTCTGAGGTGATCCAGTGAGAATCCCTTTGCTGGGTGGCTATCTGGCCATCGATGGTCATGGCATACTTGGCAATAACATACGGAAGCCCTGTCTGGATGTACTTTGAGAAGTCCTGATTGAGATCTAAGATTTCTCTATGATAATCCTCGGTGAAGACCACCTCTATCCCTGCTTCTCGAAGCTTTTGGACACCCTTTCCACGGACGGAAGGGTTGGGATCAAGGGAACCTATATAGACCTTTTTCACGCCGGCTTCAATTAGGGCGTCGGTACAGGGCGGCGTACGCTTCCCTGGATACCATACGCAGGGTTCAAGGGTCACGTAAACGGTGGCGCCTTTGGCTTCTTTTCCGGCTTCCCTGAGAGCCACAATTTCGGCATGGGATTGGCCGTAGGGCTTGGTGGCCCCTTGACCGACGACCCGGTTTTCCTTTACAATAACGCACCCGACGGCCGGGTTTGGAGAGGTATGTCCCTTGACACTCTGGGCAAGAGAAAGGGCAAGAGAAAAAAATGTTTTATCCTGCATAAAAAATTTTTGTGTTTTGCCGATGATATCAACGCATAGGATGTGCATTGATGTGCAAAACTCCTCCTTTTTGAAGTTGGCCTCTCTACCTGTTTTTATTATAAGAGATTAGGCTAAATCTTGCAAACCATAGTAAAGAGGGAGAGTTTTTTAAGATACCGTAGAATAAAGAGTTATGGGAAAATTATAACTCTTTGCGAAGAAAATACTTAGGGAGAGTTTGATACAGGCGTTTATGTGCGTGAGTATCAAAATGCTATCTCTTGGTGTAGAAAATATTTTGAGAGGACTTGAAATCGCCAAAAACCCTGGCTATAATATGGGTGTCTTATGGCAGGGAAGGCTTGTCTATGAAGTTTTGTGGGACTTTATAGACAAGTCAAAAACAGGGCACTGGTTTACCCTGGGTCCCTGAAAAAACCAGCGTTTCTTTTTCTTCGCTGAGGGAAGCAGAAAACTCTCTTTGGTGAGAGAGGGGAGTGCTTTCCTCATAGTGAGGGAGGAGGAAAACGTCCTGGACAAAAGTTTTCCCTCTGGAAAACAGGAAAGGGTAACCAAAAAGAGAGGAAAAATAAGAAGGAGGCAAGCGTATGCAGATCTGGGATGAGATTGCGAAAGAACTTTCCCGTTCATTTGATAGTGATCTCAATCGCGCTATCTTGGAAAAGATCCGCTTCAAGGAGATGCAGAATGAGAAGACTATTGTCCTTGTAGCTCCAGATCCACTGACCTCTGGGTGGTTTGAGGCCAACTATCGTCAGATGGCGGAGGCGCTTGCCTTGCAGTTAACGGGCAAATCCTATACCTTTGTGGTGGAGATTGCTCCTACCCAGTCCCTCTACAAGAAAACCACAGAAAGGGTGTCTGTAGCCTCTTCACAGGCCATTTCCAATAATCTCAATCCCAAGTACACCTTTGAACGCTTCGTGGTGGGACCAAACAATGATTTTGCCCATGCTGCCGCCCTTCAGGTTGCTCAGCATCCAGGCACCAACTACAATCCTCTCTTTATCTATGGAAGTGTGGCCTTGGGAAAGACCCATCTTATCCAGGCCATTGCCCATTATATCATCACTCATTCTCCGGAAAAGAAGGTGCGTTATGTCACCAGTGAGGTCTTTGCCAATGAGTTTATTGAATCGATTGCCAAGAAAAACACCGAGCATTTCCGTTCACGTTATCGCAATCTTGATGTCTTGATTATTGATGATATTCAGTTTTTCCAGGGAAAGGAAAGCACCCTTGAGGAGTTTTTCCATACCTTCAATACCCTTTTGCACGAGAAAAAGCAGGTGGTCTTTGCCTGTGATAGGCCTCCTCAGCATCTCAAAAATATTAGCGATCGTCTCATCACCCGTTTCAATTCTGGTCTGACCATCAAGATAGAGGTGCCGGATATGGAAACCCGTATGGCTATCCTTCGTAGCCGTATCGAGGAGGAAAATCTTGTGGTTCCTACCGATGTTATTCGCTATATTGCCGAACATATTGATACCGATATCCGGAATTTGGAGGGGGCGCTTACCAAACTGGTGGCGTATTCTAACCTTCGGAAAAAGGAGATTTCTCTGGATCTGGCGAAGGAAGTGCTTCGGGACAAAATTCAGATGGAGGTGCCTCGAAATCTCACTGTTACCGATATTCAGCGAGCCGTGGCCAAGTATTTCAATATTAACATCAACGACCTGAAGTCAGAGAGAAGGCTTGAAAATATCACCTATGCCCGCCATATTGCCATGTATCTTGCCAAGGAACATACCAACCTCTCTCTCACCGAAATCGGGAGTCTTTTTGGGGGAAAGGCTCATACCACGGTGATGCGTTCAGCAGACAAGATTGAAAAGATGATGAAAACCCGCAAAAAGGTACGAAGGGAGATTGAGGATATCATTGCCCTCTTCTATGAAGAAAAGTCTGCCAAGAAAGAAAAAGAACCTACCGCCTCCTGAGGGGAAGAAAGAGACATCAGGGAGGAGTGAAAAAGTCTTCTGGAATCGAGACCTTTGCACGAATGTGCAAAGGTCTCAAAAAAGTAATAAAGAAACAAAAATTAGTATCAAAATGTTCCTTGTCGTAATAAATAAACCGATTTTTTTGAATAAAAAAAGACAAATAAGCCCTTGTAAACAGAAAAAGCGGGGTTTCAGGGGCGCAG
>JABLXN010000033.1 GCA_013177995.1 Brevinematales bacterium
TTTCCCCAGAAAAAACTTGTTTATCTAAAACGTTCCCTGTATACTACAGCTAACAAAAATCTTTTGGGCCAGGGTTAACTTCTTATCCTTTTCTCCCTCTTCCAGGTCTCCTGTTGGAAACGTAATCCCTATTTTTTGAATAGAAAAGACAAATAAGCCCCTGTAAACAGAAAAAACGGGGAAGAGGGGCGTAGCCCCTGACCTAAAAAGGGCAAGAAAGCACCCGCGCAAGGGTCTCGGTATTGTTTTTGCTCTTTTCTTCTTTCTTGCGATATCTTGTTTTTTGCTTTATGATAACATACTTTGAAAAAGGAGCCAGGCGTGGCACAGGTGTGGTTTGGGATATTTAATTTCTTGGGTAGCCTTGGAATCTTTCTCTTTGGTATTCGCATCATGAGCGAGGCTATCCAGAGAGCAGGAAGCGAGAGAATCAAAAGTGTTCTTGGTTTTTTTACGAAAACCCCACTTGGGGGTGTCCTTGTAGGGTTGGGGATTACAGGTATTATTCAATCGTCATCGGCGACGACGGTGATGGTGGTTACATTGGTGCATGCCCAGCTTATGAATCTCACGCAGGCGATCAGTGTGATCATGGGGGCGAATATTGGAACGACCCTGACTGCCTGGATTGTGTCGTTTTTTGGGTTCAAGTTTGATATAGGGCTTCTCACTATGCCTGCTATTGCTATTGGTTTTCCTATGGCTTTTAGCAGTCGGGAGAGGTGGCGAAATTTTGGGGAGTTTTTGGTTGGTTTTGGGCTTCTCTTTTTTGGTCTTGGACTTCTCAAAGATGCTGTGCCAGATCTCAGAAACCATGTGGAGGTTCTTGGTTTTATCCAGAAAATCTCAGGCTTTGGGTTTGGTTCTGTAGTACTGGCGGTGATTATCGGTACTATTTTGACTATTATCATTCAATCTTCAAGTGCGGCTATGACAATTACTATCGCTCTTGCGTACAAAGGTTGGATTCCCGCAGAGATTGCTTTTGGTTTTGTACTGGGAGAGAATATTGGAACAACCATCACGGCTTATCTTGCGTCGCTTCATCTCAATATCAGCGCGAAACGGGCGGCGAGAGCCCATATGCTTTTCAATTTGATTGGGGTAGCATGGATGCTTGTGGTGTTTTATCCCTTTGTAGGACTTGTGGATAGACTGATCCCTGGGCCGCTTCAGGTGCCAGAACATCTTCCTTTTCACCTTTCGGCTTTTCATTCGCTTTTCAATATCTGTAATACTGTTCTTCTTATATGGTTTATTCCCCAGCTTGCGGCTATTGTGAGTTGGTGGGTCAAGCCGAAGAAACTCACTGATGAGACCTATGAAATCAAGCCTATTCGGGTAGGGATGCCTGATTTTGCAGAGGCTAATATCGGAATGGCTAAAAGGGAAATAGGTCGGATGATTGGTATGACCTATGAGATGGCTCTTCAGTTTCTCCGTGTGGTGAAAGAAGATCTCAAGGTCATTGAGGAAACGGAACTTCATATCCAGGAACAGGATGGGTATATTGAGCAGATGAGAGAAACACTCTCCCGTTTTTTGGCGGAGTGTCGAACAACTATTGTGACAGAGAAACAGAGTTATGAGATCAATGCGTATTTGATTCTCATTGGAGAAATCAGAAGTATCAGTACCAGTATCAGTATGCTTTTTTCTCTTTTGAAGAAGAAGAAGAAAAAGAAGCTGAAGTTTCATAAAAATGGCATGGAAGAGATTATCCAGTATACCTATGAAGTGCTGGATTTTCTTAAGTATAATGTGGACTATCTCCAGGAGAGGCTTCAAGATCATAGTATTGAACTAGCTCAAAAGATGGAAAAGGCCATCAACTCCAAGCGAAATCGGCTCCGAAAATTGGTGGAAAACAAGCTGATCAAGGGGGCTGATATTGAGGGAGAGATTATCTACATGGAGATGGTGAAACATCTCGAGCATATCGGGGATTTTTGTTATACGATAGCAAACTATCTGGAGGACCTTGCTTAGTTCATGGTGTATCGCTTGCTTGGGGAGAACGGTCCTCGTGTTTCGGTGATTGGGTATGGTGGTTGGGCCCTGGGAGAAGAGGGATGGCCGGATGTGGAGAGTTTGCTTGCCCTTCGTTCTCTGGAAGAGGCTTTTGATCGGGGGATTACCCTGTATGATACAGCCCCTTTCTATGGACGGGGGCTTTCGGAGGAGAGGATTGGGACGGTTCTCTCTTCTGTTCGCAAGCAGATTGTGATTGCTACCAAATGCGGCATTCAGTGGGATGATTCTCGTATATGGCTCTCTCTTAGCCGTGATGATATCCTGCGGGAGGTTGAGGATAGCCTTCGTCGTCTGAAAACTGATTATATTGATCTTTATCAGGTGCACTGGTATGACCAGAAAACACCGCTTCTTGAGGTCTCTAAAACGCTTCAGGAACTCAAAAGGCAGGGGGTTATTCGCCATATAGGGGTGTGCAATTTTTCTGTGGGGCTTCTCGCCAAAGCCGTCAAGTGGATGGATGTGGTCAGTGTGCAGACAGAATACAATCTTGTCAACAGGAAGGCAGAAGAGGAGATTCTCCCCTTTTGTCAAAAGGCGTCTATAGGCTTTCTTGCCTATAGCCCTTTGGCTCAAGGGTTTTTGGCAGGCAGAGCCTTTGATCCCCAGAGCTATGTGAAGGATGTACGAAAACATCATCCCCTTTATAAGACTGGACAGTGGCGCCAGATAACAGGGGGAAAAGAGGAGGCTTTTCGTTTTTTGCTTCGTGCGGAGGGGGTGACGGCTTTCTTAGTGAGTATGACCAAACCTTCTCATGTTCGAGAGAACGTGGAGATAGTGGAGGCTTTTTTCTCATCGTAGGGGGATTTTTCGTAGGAGGAGAGGGCTTTCAAAGTTGTATTTTTTTTCCCTTTTCCTTATAATCTCTTTTATTAAAAGGAAAAAAGAGAGGAAAAACTATGGCGGATACTTCGGAACGTGAAAAAGCCCTTCAGGCGGCGATAGCCCAGATAGAGAAGCAGTTTGGCAAGGGTGCCATCATGAAGTTGGGGGACAGGGGCAAAACGAATGATATTCCTGTTATCCCTACGGGTGCGCTCACCCTTGATCTTGCCCTTGGTATTGGGGGGATTCCTATTGGGAGAGTCACAGAGATTTATGGGCCTGAGTCTTCGGGAAAGACGACACTCACGCTTAGTATCATTGCCGAGTGCCAGAAACGAGGGGGAATCTGTGCCTTCATTGACGCTGAACATGCCCTTGATCCTTCGTATGCGAAAAGCCTTGGAGTGGATGTGGACAATCTCTATATCTCTCAGCCGGATACCGGCGAGCAGGCTCTTGAGATTGTGGAGAGTCTCATCCGGAGTAATGCCATAGATCTCATTGTGGTGGATTCCGTGGCAGCTCTTGTTCCCAAAGCGGAGATCGATGGGGATATGGGGGATGCGGTGATGGGGATGCAGGCCCGTCTCATGAGTCAGGCCCTGCGAAAGCTTACCGCTATTCTCAACAAGACCAAAACGGCTTTGATTTTCATTAACCAGATTCGAATGAAGATCGGAACCTATGGAAATCCAGAAACCACCACCGGTGGGCTTGCGTTGAAGTTTTATGCCTCTATTCGTATGGAGATCCGCAAGAAGGATACCCTCAAAAAGGGAGAAGAGAACTACGGCAATCGTGTGAAGGTGAAGGTGGTGAAGAATAAATTGGCCGCTCCTTTCCGTTCGGCTGAGTTTGATATTCTCTTTGGGAAGGGGATTTCCAAAGCGGGTTGTCTTGTGGACGCCGGGCTTGTCTGTGGGGTTATTGAGAGACATGGGACATGGTATTCTGTGAATGGAGAAAGGGTGGCGCAGGGAAGAGAAAACCTTGTGTCTCTCATAGAGAGTAAACCTGATATGTATCAGAAGATCGAAGAGGCCATCCGAAAGCGTCTCTCTGAATCCCCTCAGTTAGACTTTGGTTCTGATGATGATGAAGGGAGTGCTGAGGCATGAAACGCTTTCGTGTGGGCGTATGCGGAGGAAGTGGATACACCGGTATTGAACTTCTTCGCTGGCTAAAACAACACCCGGCTTTTGAGGTGGTGTTTGTCACTTCTGAGAGCCAGGCGGGAAAAACGATAGGGAGTTGTGAACCCTATCTTTTTGAGTATGCGGATATGGTCTATGTTTCCCTTGAGGCTGAGTCAAACTTCAGGGGTGTTGATCTCGTCTTTCTTGCCCTTCCGCATGAGGCTTCGGCGGCTATTACCCCTCGTTTTCTTCAGGCGGGTATCAAGGTAGTGGATCTCAGTGCGGCCTATCGAATCAAAGACAAAACGGTCTTTGAGAAGGCTTATGGGTTTACTCATCCCTCTTTTGACCTAGTGAGTGAGGCGGTGTATGGACTTCCGGAACTTCGAAAAGAGAGGGTGGCTATGGCCCGTCTTGTAGCCAATCCGGGGTGTTATCCTACCAGTATCCTTCTTCCTGTTTTACCCCTTCTTGAGGAAGGACTGGTGAACGAAGGTCCTGTGATCGCTGACTCAAAGTCTGGGTTTTCTGGGCGTGGGAGAAAAACCGATATTCCCGGTCTTTTCTCAGAGATGAATGAAAATTTCTATGCCTATAGTGTGGGAAATCACAGGCATCAGCCAGAGATTGCCCAGGAGGTTTCGTTCTCAGCGAAGAGGGAGATATCCGTTATATTTACTCCCCATATTCTTCCTCTTGATAGGGGAATACTCTCGACTATCTATATACCTTTTGACAGGGATCCGACAAAAGAGGTGTATGCTGTCTGGCAAAAGAGCTATGAGAAGGCCCCTTTTGTTCGTATTCTTCAGGGGAGATTTCCTCAACTCAAGTGGGTGCAGCATACGAATGAGGTTCATATGGCTTTTACGTATCTTGCTTCTCAAAAGATGGGTGTTATTGTCAGTACGATAGATAATCTTGTAAAAGGGGCTTCTGGTCAGGCTATCCAGAATGCCAATCTGATGATGGGGCTGCCTGAAACTACGGGACTGATAATTCAAAAAGGAGTGGAATGATGGAAAAGATGCGTGTTATTGAAGGAGGGGTCAATACCCCGAAAGGATTTCGTGCCACGGGGGTTTCCTGTGGGCTCAAGGAGGGTGGATACAAGGATATTGCCCTGCTCTATAGTGAAGTTCCCTGTGAGACGGTATGTGCTTTTACCCAGAATCGGGTGAAGGCGGCACCTATTTTAGTCAATATGGAGCGGCTTGAAAATAAGATACAGGCTATCATCACCAACAGCGGGAATGCCAATTGTGTGACAGGGGAAGAAGGTATCCAAAATGCAAAAGAGATGGTGGCTCTCACCGAACAATATCTTGGTCTTGCGCCTGGTTCTGTGATGGTGGCCTCCACCGGGGTGATAGGAAGAAAGTTAGATATGGATAAGATTCGCTATGGGGTACAGCGAATCTGCAATTCTATTCGGGCTGATAATGATGTGCGTAGTTATGCGACAGCGATTATGACAACTGACACCAAGATCAAAACCCTGGCCTGTGAATGCGAGATCGGAGGAACACCTGTTCGGTTGGGGATTACGGCCAAGGGAGCCGGTATGATCAAGCCGAATCTCAAGATTCCGCATGCGACGATGTTAGTCTATATCACTACGGATGCGGTTATCTCAAAGGAGATGCTTACCCTTGCGCTTGAGGATGCCATAAACCTCTCCTTCAATAGAATTTCAGTAGATAATGATACCAGTACCAATGATAGCGTGTTTCTGTTGGCCAATGGTATGGCGGAAAATCCCCCTATCACCCAGGAAAATGAGGATTTCGAGACCTTCAAAGAGGCCCTCATCTTTCTCTGTCAGGAGATAGGCAAGATGATTGTCAAAGATGGGGAGGGGGCTACCAAGGTGGTGAAGATTGAGGTAAAAAATGCGCTTACCTCCACGGATGCTGAAAAGATTGCCAGGAGTGTGGCGGATTCGTATCTTGTCAAAACGGCTATCTTTGGCCAGAACCCCAACTGGGGGCGTATTCTTGCCGCCCTGGGATATTCGGGAGCGAAGTTTGAACTGGACAGGGTAGTGGTGAGTCTCAATGGGGTAGTGTTGTTTGAGAATGGAGAGCCACAAAAAAGTGGGATCAGTCAGGCAGATACCATCATGCGGGAGAATGAGATAACCATTGGAATTGATCTCAATATCGGGCACAAGGATTATTTTGTCTGGACATGCGATCTCTCCCATGACTATGTGAAGATCAATTCGCATTATATTTCGTAGGAGAAAGAGCATGCGAAAACATTGGTGGCTTCTCTTGCTTGTGGTGGCTGCCTATGCCCAGCAGAGCCAGATGTATGTCTTTTGCTATCACACGTTTTCCACAAATCTCTCTTCTCCCTACAATTTCCGGCCGGAGGTATTCAGAAACCATCTTGAGAGTTTGAGGAATGCAGGCTATCGTTTTGTGTCCTGGCAGGATGTGCTTTCCACTAATCTCAAAGGGAGCAGAAATATTCTGATCACCATTGATGACGCCAATGTCTCTGTCCGAAATGTTGAGGGAGTTTTGGATGAGTTTGGGATAAAGCCTATCCTTTTTGTTTACCCGGCTATTATCGGAAGGGTACACTATGCCCTGACCTGGGAGGACATTCAAAGGCTTCAGAACAAGGGATGGACGATTGGAGCCCATGGATATTATCATCTCTATGTGAATCAGAAGTTGTATGAAACGGACAGAAATGGTTTTTTTCGTGAGATTGGGATGAGTAAGCGGGTACTGGAAAAGAGATTGGGTACTTCCGTGAGGCTTTTTGGGTATCCCTTTGGACTGTATAGTCCTGTGACTATTGAGACCCTTCAAAAAGAAAACTACGCCTATGCCTTTACCATAGCGGGGAAACCGGCGGTATGGCCACCCTCTGATCCCTACCAGATTCCCCGTTACCTCATGACCCCTCAGATGTGGCATCACCTTGTTCGGCTTTTGATAACGACCAATAACGTAGCCCATAAGGAGTAGATGGTGAAAAACCTCAGGGTAGCTCTCTGTCAGGTGAACCCTACGGTGGGAGAGATTTCCTCTAACACGGAGAAAATTCTTGGTTTCTGGAGACAGGCAAATCAGGATGGGGCTCATATAGCGGTGTTTCCAGAACTCTCTCTTGTGGGTTATCCCCCTGAGGATTTGCTGTACAAAACGGAGTTTCTTGAGGCCAACAAGGAAGCCTTGGCAAAACTCGTGGGGCATTCAAAACACCTGTCCACCGCTCTTCTTGTGGGGTTTGTTGATCAGGATGAGAGTGGCATCTATAATGCCGCGGCTCTCGTTGCGGGTGGGAAGGTTGTTTCTGTTTATCACAAGATTTTTCTCCCGAATTATGGGGTGTTTGATGAGAAGCGCTATTTCAATGAGGGAAAACACCTTTCTCTCTGTGAGATAAATGGTATCAAAACAGCCATCACGATATGTGAGGATATCTGGTATCCTGATGGTCCCATGCATTATGCCTGTCTTCTTGAGGATGTTCAGGTGGTGTTCAATCTCAGTGCTTCTCCTTTTCACAAGGAGAAGCCCCTTCTTCGTGAAAGAATGCTTGCCACAAGGGCATCGGATGAGAATGCAGCCGTGGTGATGGTGAACATGGTGGGTGGGCAGGATGAGCTGGTCTTTGATGGGAACTCTTCTGTCTTTGGTTCCAAGGGGGAATGTTTCTGTCGGCTGAAGGCATTTGAGGAGGATTACCAGTGTGTGGATATTGTTCCTACCAATATTCTTCTTCATAGGCTCAAGGATGCCAGACGCAGGCAGGAAAAGCTCTATTTTCAGAAGGCCACCTTGCCCTGGGAGATCCAGAAGACAACGCTTGAGATAGAGACTCATCCAAAAGCCCCTATGGTAAGTGTCGTGGAACCCATGCCGGAGGATATCCCCCTTTTGTACAAGGCGCTTGTGGTGGGGACTCGTGATTATGTGGAGAAGAATGGTTTCAAAGAGGTGATTATTGGGATCAGTGGGGGGATTGATTCGGCTTTAGTAGCGACGATTGCCGTGGATGCTCTTGGGGCTAGTCGTGTGCACGGGCTTTTTCTTCCCACTAAGTTTTCTGCTGATATCAGTCGTGAGGATAGTTTTGCCTTAGCCAAAAACCTTGGTTTTCATCTTGAGGAACTCTCCATTGAGGGACTTTTTACCCATTACCTTGAGGAACTCAAACCCTTTTTCAAGGATACGCCCTTTGGCTTGGCTGAGGAGAATCTTCAGTCACGTATTCGTGGGAATATTGTGATGGCGCTTTCAAACAAGTTTGGGTATTTGGTTCTCACCACGGGCAATAAGAGTGAAATGAGTACAGGCTATGCTACGCTGTATGGGGATATGGCAGGGGGATTTGCGGTGATCAAGGATGTGCTCAAAACGGAGGTTTATGCCCTTGCAAGGTATAGAAATAGCCTTTCGCCGGTTATCCCTGAACGGATACTCACCCGTCCCCCTTCAGCTGAACTGAGGCCAGATCAAAAGGATACCGATAGTCTTCCACCCTATGAGGTGCTTGACCCACTGATTCAGGCGTATGTGGAGGAGGACCTTTCTCTTGAGGACATGTACAGGATGGCTCCTTCGGCTGAGGTGGTTCACAGGGTGATCAAGATGATTCATACAAGTGAATACAAACGACGCCAGGCCCCTCCTGGTATCAAGGTGAGTGTCAGGGCTTTTGGGAAGGATAGGCGTATGCCTATCACCAATCGTTTTTCGGTGTCTTCTCGGAAGAAAATTTGACAAAAGCGTTGGGTTTCGTTATAATACTACTTCCTGGAAACAGGGAATGGGCCCATAGCTCAGCCGGTTAGAGCAACTGACTCATAATCAGTGGGTCCCTGGTTCGAGCCCAGGTGGGCCCATGTTTCCTATTCTCAAAGGAGGCTATTCATGATATCATTCGCCAGTGGAATCCGTCTTGACAAGATAAAGAAACTTGTGGAATATCAGAGACTCTACAATCGTGAACAGGAGATTCGTCGCAAGTACGCTGAAGAAGAAAAAAAGATGGAGAGGCTTCTTGCGGATAATGCCAAATTGGTGGCAAGAAAAAATGATCTTGAGATGAATATCTATGCCACCCAGAAAAAGCTTGAGGATGAACAGCAGAAGAAGGCACAGATAGAACAACGGATCAAGGACCTTGATGAAAACAAGGACAAGGTGAAGATTACCCGCCAGATCAAGGCCTGGGAAAAGGAGATGGAAACGCTCCAGCAGGATCTCAACATGATCATTCACCAGATAGACTACGAAACCAAGAAACAGAGCGATACCCTTGAGGAACTCAATCAGATCAATGCCAGCATGGCTGAGAATGATGCCAAAATCAAGGCTCTCCGTGAAACCATTGCGGCTATTGAGGCTGAACATCGGGATGAGCTTGTGTTTATCAGCGAGACCAAAAAGAATATCGCCTCTGAGTTTGATGTCTCTGTGATTGAATACGTGGATCTTCTTCTTGAGAAGACGAAGGGGATGGCTATTGTGTCGGTTCTGGATGGGGATACCTGTTCCGGGTGCTACACTATCCTTCCTACCATGATTCAGGGAGAGATTGGACCGAATCTTCCTGTGGAGGAGATTGAACTCCAGCAATGTCCCCATTGTTTCCGTTTTCTCTACTATCCCGAATGGCTTGAGAGAGACGAATAGGGCGTAAGTCTCTGTTTCTCTTTTTCTGAATCTTTCTGTGTCCGGGGAAGAAAAAAGATTTCTTTTCTTTTTTTTAGTTTTCTTTTCCTTTCGAGGGGAGTGAAAAACGTTTTGTTTGTAGGTTTTCCTCTCCCTTCTGGGTTATCCACTCAGGCAAGATTTTTCCTCTAAGCGTGCTTTTGCCAAAGAGGTTTTTCTGAAACTCTTGGTAGCCTCGTTTGGAAAGTGCTCTTCTTGGGAAAAGTAATCTCAAAAGCTTGAGGCTATACCAAGAGAGGTGTACCACCCATCCGTGGTATACTGGTATTCCCAGAGGGTGGTGAGGGGAAGCACATACCCCAAAAGCCATTTGGCGTAGATCTGGACATAGGCTCCATAGAACTCTCGCAGAGTATTCGGTCTTGAAAGGAGAAGGGCGTACGACCCCACGACAGCACCTACCGATTCAAAGTAAACAGGGAAATGCTTGTAGCCTGCTTCCACAGAAAGGGGCAGAATCCAGAAGCCATGGGTGCCCACCACGCCGTTGTAGAGAGAGCGCCCCCAGTAGGTTGGGGAATTTTCCGGGAGGGTTTCTGTGAGAACGGTATAGTTTCTCAGGGTGTCAAGGGGGGAGAAGAAGCTCACATTTCCCCAGCCACCAAGAATGCCAAGCGAGAGTCCTTTTGTGGAGTAGACGAGATTCCCATAGGTGTAATAATTCTTGCTATTGTCCACATAAGCCTGAAGAAAGAGCGGTCCCTGGAAAATGTCATACGGAGTGGAGAGATAAGCCTGGGAGATAGCCCAGACAAGGCTGGTGGTATAGCCAAAAGAGAAACCTTGTGTGAACTGAAAGGCATTTCTCCAGGCAACCCTTTCCCTGAAAGAAACATCCCACTGGTAGGAAAAGCCGGTCACAAGATTTCCTGGTTCAGGTCCCAAGGGAGTAAGATACCCCCCATAGCCCACAAAGGTAGAGAAGGGATAAAAATAGCGATTTTGCCACTCTCCATACCACGTCATGGTTTGCCACGGCGATAAATAGTGGAGTTCTATATAGGTGGAGTTTTCCTGGAGGGGATCCTCATTGTAGAGGAAAAGGCTGCTATCCCAGAAAATATAGCCGTAGAGAAGGGCAATCGGATCAGGGTAGAAAAGGGGAATTCTCACTGCCGGGAGTTGATCGGAGAACTTTCTTGCTGAAGAGGGGTGGAGAACAAGGTTTTCCTGCTGATAAGGGGTAAAGTCAAGGGCAAGACTTTCTTTTTTTTCTTCTTTTCTGGGGAGTTTGCTGATAACCTCATCTTTTTTGATTGATACACACTGCGACTTTTCGGCATATCGTTTGATCACATAGAGGTGTGTATCGAAAACCCCTATCTGATAAAAGCCACCACTTGTTTCTACCCCAAAAACGTCAAGCCTTTCCTCCTCAAGAGAAAAGAGCCCAATTCTCCCCAAGCTGTTGCCCTCTCGTGGGAAGAGGGTAAGCCATACCTTGTTTTTTTCTACGGCGAGGGAGGTTATCTCATACGCTGAGAGATCATAGAACGTCATTTCTCCGCTCTCAACATTTCCCACACCAAGATAAGGTCTATTGGTGATGAGAATGACACACACAAACCTCTGATCGTCCACAAAACGGGGAAAGAGGTATTGTCTATACGGATGTGCCTCGAGAAGGGTTTTTGAAAGGCCATTGTCCTCGAAAACAAGACGGCTTTCAAACCCATCCACCTTGACCATGAGAAGACGGTTTCCCTGAATATCCATATCCCTTACGTGGGGGAGAAAGGTCTTCTTTCTGTTCTGGTAGAGCACAAAGCCGTCCTGGGGTTTGCCTTCTTTGAAACGAATTCGTCTGAAGGCTATGGCTACCCCATCGGAGGCCACATCTTCTCCGTCTCCCAGGTACACAAGCTTCTGGTTTTTCCACTGGTAGACCTTGTCTTTTTCTCTATCGATAATATACAATCCGTTTTTTGTACTCCGGAGGGAGAGGGATTTTCCTTCTTTGAGGAGTTTTTCTTCGATAGGGAGGGGGACCACTTCAAGAAGAAAATTGGAACGAAAAGAAGCCCATTCTTTGTCTATAGAGGTGCCGTAAACCCTCTGAAAGGAGGACTGAAAACTATAGGGCCAGAACCTTGTGGCACTTACCTTGAAAAGTTCGCCATATTTTTCCCAGCCATATTTTTTCTGAAGGTAATCACTAAAAAAACCGCCATAGATATAGTGATAACCTCCCTTGCCATAGCGAATTTGGGCTACATCGCTATAGGCTTCAAACCTGTTCTCAAGGAGATGCTGAATGAGGATGGCTCTGTGGGAGGGGGAGTTTACCCTTCCATGACCTGAGGCACTCTCACCGCTTACCGTCACCCCTTCAATCATCCACCAGGGGAGTTGAACATACTGTGGAGAGAGAAAATCCCCCATAAGGAAAGAAAGAAAGTCCCATTCTGCTGTTCTCACACTGAGGGAAATAGCATGAAGAAGTTCATGAGTGAAGAGGGCTTTGAGAGCGTCATCGGAGGGAACAAGCATGGGATCTGAGAGGTACTCATAGAGGATGATGGTATTTCGGGGAAGAGAGGTAAACATCCCGTTCATGATTTCAATATCCGGGGTGATGATGACAAGAAAACGATAGGTTTTGGAAAGGCCAAGCCGGTTTATCCATTCTTCATAGATGGTATCAGCCATGGAGACGAGCCTTGCCACCGTGTTGGTTTGAGAAGAGGCATAGAGAATACGAAAGTGTTTGGTGCTTACCTCCTGAACCTCTGTGCTTCTATGAAAGAGTGGTCCAGCCCAGAGGGAGAGGGGGAGAAGAAGTCCAAAAATGATAGGGCTGAGGTAATATTTTTTTTTCTGTTCTGTCATGGAAGTTGCTCCAATCTTTTTATTTCCTGCTGTATTTGGGAGATGACTTCAGTGTTATAAATTACTTTTTTATCTTCTTTTTTGATAGAAAAGATATAAAATACTTTTCCTCCAAATTGTTTGCTGAAGGCCTCGGATGTTCTCTGGTGTTGTTGTTGCAGTGTTTGTGCGTACTGAGGGGCATGTTCAAAGGTTATGGGCTTTATTTGCAGACCAATATAAAATTTTCTCACCTGAATATAAAAGTCCACATTATATTTTCTATCCCATTCATCGGATGCAGGGTAAATGGTAGTTCCAAGTAATTCTTGAAGTTGTTCATAGATGGTTTTCTTTTCAGTTATGTAGCCTTCGAAAGTTTTCTTTATGACAAGGTTTTTGATGTATTCAATACAATCTTCTTCTGTAATGGATTGGATTTCTGCATGAAGAACTTCTGATATTTTGGTGTAGAGTTTTCTTCCCAACTCTTCTAAATGTGCTTTTGAACGTACATTTTCATAATAATACTGTTCCCATTCTTCTATATTTTTGGGAGAGCATTTTCTGATTTCTTCGGATACAGGACCCACATTCTTTTTTTTCTGCAGACCCCAGCGGTTGATGGCAATATTTAGTATCCACTCTTTTGACATATCATTTCCTCGGTTTGAAGAAAACGCTCTTTGAGGGAATATTCAGAGTCTCTATCTGCCTCAACAAAACCATATTTTATAAGATGCAGGTTTATGAAGGTTTTATTTTTGAGATAGAGATACACAAGGAGATTCCCTTCTTCGTCATATTTATTTATATCAAATTTCAGGAAAATTCTTTGTCCGGAGGTTTTCTGTTTCAGAAAGTCAATAGCAGCTTGTTCTTTTTGAGGATTTGTTTTGATTCCTATCAGTCTTACTTTGAGGCCATTATTGAGGAGGAGTGTTGTCGGAGAAAGAATTTCTTTGATAGTATAATAAGTGGGAGTACTATTTTTCTCTTCGCTACTTACGCGTGAACCAAAAGAAAGCTTGCGAGGGTCTACTTTCTTGTCAAATCTTGTTTTGTCAACAAAAATGTAAGGGAGGCGACTAATGTGTTTATCCCAGTCTATATTTTGTTTTTCTTTTTCTATGAAAATAAAATCAGCGGTGGATGTTTTTTCTTCTATAGCCAGTTTCTTTTTGATGATGGGGAGAAAAGAGGAATTGATTTCATATCCTATGGAATTCCTGTGAAGGTTTACGGCAGCTAAAGAGGTTGTTCCGCTTCCCAAAAAGGGATCAAGAACAGTGTCCCCTACAAAACTAAACATTTTGATAAGCCTTTTGGGAAGTTCTTCCGGGAACATGGCGATATGTTCGCTTTGCCTTTCTCCGTTAAAATACCAGTGACCGTTAAAATATTCATTCCATTCTTCTTTGGAAAGCTTTGAAAGTTCTTTGATTTCTTTAGAAACTTTTGGGGGAGGACCAGGTTTTTTGAATATAAGAATGAATTCATAATCAATTTTTATGATACCATTTCTTGGATAGGGAAAGCTTCCCATAATGCTGGCTCCACCGGTGGTATTCATTGTGGTGGGTTTTTGCCAGATAATAGCCCCCATATAATCGAATCCAATGGTTTCACAAAACTTGATGATTTCTTCGCGAATAGGGATGATCTTGTATCTGCCGTAATAGACGGATCTGGCAAATTGATCACCAATGTTAATACAGAGCCGGCAACCGTCCATAAGGACTCTATAACATTCGTTCCATACTAAGTTAAGATGATTGATATATTCTTCATACGTGTGATTGAAACCAATTTGATCTTCGTGTCCGTAGTCTTTGAGTTGCCAGTAGGGCGGGGAGGTGATAATCAGGTGAACACTCTGATCGCGCACTTCTGACATGTGTCTTGAATCACCTATGATGATAGTATGGTGCGTTTTCATGCAATAATTCTCCTTGCCATCTTCTCAATATTATAGTTGTATGAAATGTTTTTGTCAAGAAACACTTTGGGAGCTTTTTGTGAAGATTTTCTCAATTTTTTCTTTTTTGAGACCCTTGCACAGGTGCTTTCTTGACCTTTCTGGGTCAGGGGCTATGCCCCTGAAACCCCGCTTTTTCTGTTTACAAAGGCTTATTTGTCTTTTTTTATCTAAAAAATAGGCTTATTTATTATGGAAAGGAATATTTTTTATACTATTTTCTGTTTTTTATTACTTTCTTGAGACCTTTGCACATTCGTGCAAAGGTCTCTTTTTTTCAAAACTTGCATTTTCCTTTTTTCTGCCCTATGATAAAAAGAAAAAGGCAAGGATGTATGCTTTCCTTTCTTTCTGGTAGGGTTGTGGAAGTCAATGAAGAGAGCGTGGTTCTTGACTATCAGGGTATGGGATTTCTGGTTACGGTTCCTCTCTCTGTAGCGAAGAAACTCACGGCTGGTGAGAAGGTAACGCTTCATACCCATCTCATGATTCGGGAGACAGAGGTGGCTTTGTATGGGTTTTTGGATGCAGCGGATAGGAGGCTTTTTCTCTCGCTTCAGGAGGTGAGTGGGGTGGGGCCAAAGCAGGCTCTTCGGATTCTTTCGGAGTTTTCTGCTTCTGAGCTTCGGGAGATTATTATCCAGGGCGATGGGTTTCGCTTAGGACAGGTCAAGGGGATTGGACCAAAAACGGCATCAAGGATTATTCTTGAGCTTCAGGACAGGATGAAAAAAATCCCCATCGAGGGGGAAAAGGTGTCGCCACTTGCAGAGAGACGGCTGGAGCTTTTGATGGCGATGCGGGTTTTGGGCTATACGGATCAGGAGTGTAGCAAGGCCATTGATGGTCTTCTTCAGGATACGGCGACGAGAAACCTTTCTCTGGAGGATCAGGTGAAGCATCTGTTGGCTATTCTTTCCAGGAGGTCTTCATGACGCCACGGTATGAGAACAGGTTTGATGTTCGGTTCACGGAAAAAAGTCCCATCGGGACTATCCCTGTGGCCACCCTCTGTCGTTATCTTCTTGAGGTGGCCGATGACCATGCGTATCAATTGGGGGTGGATTTTGAGAGCATGTTTCGCCGGGGAATGACCTGGGCACTTCTTCGTGTCTGGATGGAGATACCGGAGAATCTGTCTTCTTTTTCTGAGATAGTGGTCTCCACCTGGTCAACGGCAAGAGAGGGACTCTATGTCTATCGAGATTATGCTCTCTCTTCGCATGGGGAGACGGTGGCACGGGCAACTTCTCAGTGGGTGGTTCTTGATAAGACGACACGAAAACCCATTCGTCCCCCAGAGTTTATGAATACGCTCTATGAAAAGCTCTACGGTGATACCCCACCAGAGAGATTGAAAGTGGCCTTCACGCGATGGAATCAGATAGATCCTGCGTGTTATCCACACCGATCTCAGCGGGATATTCTTGTGCGGCGGAGTGATACGGACCTCAATGGGCATACCAATACGGCGGCTTATATTGAATTCATGGAGGAGGCTATACCACTTGAATGGTATCAGAGAAGGCATATCCGTTATTTTGAGCTTCATTGTTTGGCTGAGAGTTTTGAGGGGGATGAACTTCTGTCTCTTGTGGAGATTTCTTCTGATGAGAGGGAGATGATTCATACCCTGGTTCGCAAAAAGGATAATACTACGATTGCCAAGGGGAAAAGCCTGTGGCAGTGAGTCACGAGACCATTCGATCTGAATTTGAGCGATATCTTCGGTATGAGAGACAGCTCTCGGAGAATTCCGTGGAGGCTTATCTTGAGGATGTGGGGGATTTTCTCTCTTTTCTTGAAGAGGAGAAGATGGAGCTTCTCTCTCTCGGGTATGATGAGGTGATGGAGTTTGTTATTTCTCTCTATGAGCGGGGGCTTGTGGCTCGAAGTGTGGCAAGAAAAATTTCAGCTCTCAGGGGGTTTTTTCTTTTTCTTCTCCGGATGGAGTGGATAAAGGAAAATCCCCTTGACCTTCTGGAAGCCCCCCGATATCTCAAGAAGCTTCCATCGTATCTCACCGTGGAGGAGATTGAGGCCATGATTGTGCCGGTGGAGGAGAGTTTTCAGGAGGTGAGGGATAGCTGTATCATTGAGTTTCTCTATTCCTGTGGGCTTCGGGTGTCGGAGTTGTGCCGTCTCTCGCTTCATGATATTCTCCGGGATGAGAGGCTTCTTCGTGTGCTTGGCAAGGGGAACAAGGAAAGGCTTGTGCCTATTGGGGCCCGTGCGATGGAGTGGCTTTCTCGTTATCTTCCCTATCGGGCAGCTCTTTTAGCGGGCAAGAAGAGTCGGGATGAGGTTTTTCTCTCGAGGCTTTGTCGTCCTCTCAGTCGTGTTTCTGTGTGGAGTATTGTGAAGGAAAGGGCTCGTCGAGCAGGGATTGACAAGGAGATCTCCCCTCATACCCTCAGGCATAGCTTTGCCACGCATCTCGTGATGGAAGGGGCAGACCTTCGGGGTGTTCAGGAGCTTTTGGGACATGCGGATATCTCGACCACACAGGTATATACTCATGTGTCTTCTTCCTATCTCAGGCGGGAGCATGAAGCCTATCACCCCCTTGAACAGCAAGAAAAAAAGAAAAAGCCTTGAAAGTGGCTGTTTTTGGGAGAGGGGATGAGGGGGGATTGTGGGAGAAAGAGGGTGTTTTGCTGAAACATGGTAATAGCCAGAAAGTAATTTTTGCTGTTAAGCGAAAAGATACGTTTGGGGAAAGAAAAGACTTTTTTGCCTTTTCTATGAGGAGGAGGGTGGGGCTTTTTTCTTGTGGGGAGAGACTCTTTGTGATGGGATGGAGAGCACTTTTTATGTTCTCATATTGGCTTTTTATGTACCATTTTATCACAAAAAGAGAACAAAAACCTTGCAAAAAGTCCCTCTTTTGTCTATACTATAGGCAACCCTATGAAAAGGAGGAAGACCATGAGAGAGCTTGGGAGAGTTCGTGAAGTGTATCGTGATCGTGTGGTGATTGATATTGTGGAGCATAGTGCCTCCTCCTGTAATCAGTGCAGTCTTCATGGGCATTGTCATATAGAGAATGGGGAAAGAAGGCTCACCCTCTGGACAAAAGGAAACTGGAGGGTTGGTGATGAGGTGTGGGTAGAGATGAAAGAGACGGTTCTGATAGAGATTGCGACCCTTCTTTTTCTCATTCCGACGATTCTTTTGATTGTGGGAAGTGCCGTGATGAGCCAGTGGTTGCCAACGCTGTGGAGTGTGGGGGGAGCCCTTGTCCTCATGGGGCTTTACTTCTGTGTGCTTCGGTGTCTCACCCCACGGATTTTGCGTCGGTTCAGGCTTATTCCAAAAGAGAGTGTTTCGGAGGTGTACGATGACATCAGTCACTATACACGATATCCAGAAAACCTTAGATTGTGAGATTCTCTATGAAGCCAACACCACTCCTATAAAAGGAGTGGTGGCTTCAGGGCTCATGAGCGATGTACTCACCACGGAGATGGAGGATTTTCTGCTTGTATGCAATCTCGCCAATGCTCAGGTGGTGAGAACAGCCTATATGGTGGGAGCTCCATCTATTCTTGTCACGAATGCCAAACAGGTTCCCCCGGATTTTCTTGAGCTGTGTCAGGCACATCATATCAATCTGCTTCGAACGGACTATTCGCTTTTTGAGGCCTGTGTGCTGTTGGGTGAACTCTTTCCTGTGAAGCGGAGGCAGAGGTGAAAAATCCTATTCCCATCAGTGCTGATAAGTCCGCCAATGCGGTGATGGAGATTCTTCTTCGGCTCAAGGTTCGTGATGCCATGCAGAAGAAGATCTATACCGCTTCTCCTGAGGATACAATGCGGACAGTTCAACATATCATGAAGCAGAAGAAGATTTCCGGTGTTCCTATTGTGGAGGGGCAGCATTTAGTCGGGATAGTGTCGGTGAACGATATCATCAATGCCCTGGACGGGGGGTATATCAACGATCCTGTGAAAATGCACATGTCCACCAATCTCATTGTGCTTGAGGATGATATGCCTTTGTCGTTTGCCCTTTCTTTTTTCAACAAGTTTTCCTACAGGCGTTTTCCTGTGATCAACAGGGACAAGCATCTTGTGGGGATGCTCACCAGTCGGGATATTCTTTCGGCTCTGGTAGCGGAGCTCAACAAGGAGATCAAAAGTCTTGAAAACAAAATCAAGGAGCGTCCCGATGTTTCTGAGGCTATCTATCGTGAGTTTACCATTAAACGGTATGATTTTGAACACGCGGGACAGGCTTCTTTTGAGTTGAAGCGGCTTCTCAAGGAAAAAAAGATAGCCCCTCCTCTCATACGACGGGCTTCTATCGCTTCGTATGAACTGGAGATGAATATTGTGATTCACTCCGTGGGAGGCAAGATGAGTTTTATCATTGATGATCAGAAGATAGAGATTATCGCCAAGGATGATGGACCGGGAATTGCCGATGTGGAGGCGGCTCTCAGAGAGGGTTTTTCTACCGCCAGTGAGTGGATTCGTTCGCTTGGGTTTGGGGCAGGTATGGGACTCCCCAATACGAAGAGGGTTTCTGATGAGTTTCGGATCTCGTCTGAGGTGGGAAGAGGGACAGAGATACAATCGATTATCTATCTGGAGGGAAAATCATGACAGTCACAGAAATCGCCAAAGCGCTTGGTTTTGAGGTGGTGAATACGAGTTATGCCGATGGGGAAGTGACGACGGGGTATACCTCTGATCTCTTGAGTGATGTGATGGCCAATGCGGAGGAGGGGTCTCTTTTGATAACTATTCAGGCCCATAAGAATACGATTGCGGTGGCCACGATGGTGGGGGCATCGGCTATTCTCATCTGCAATGCCCGACAGATCCCAGAGGATATGATTCAGGCGGCGGATAGTGAGTCTCTTCCTCTTCTCAGGACACCTCTCAATCAGTATCAGGCTTCTTATCGCGTGCATGATCTCATCAAGGCATGAGGCTAAGGGCTGATCTTCATATCCACTCGTGTCTTTCTCCTTGTGGGAGTCTGGAGATGTCTCCAAAGCGGATCGTAGAGGAGGCTCTCTCTCGAGGTCTTGATATTGTGGCTCTCACGGATCACAATAGTGCACTCAATTGTCCGGCTTTTTTTTCCTATGCTCGACGAAAGGGTATTCTCCCCCTTTGTGGGCTTGAGGTCGCCTCTCGTGAGGAGGTGCATATTTTGGGGCTTTTTGAGAGCCCTGAGGAGGCGTTATCTGTAGGGGAGTGGGTGTATGAGTCTCTTTCCCCTCTCTCGTTTGATCCTGAGAAGTATGGGGATCAGGTGTATGTGGATGAGGACGAGGTGGTGTTGGGTGAGGTGGAACGTTATCTTGGGCAGGCCTGTGGGTATTCACTGGAGGAGATTGTCAGGGCCATTCATGAGAGGGGGGGACTTGCCATTCCATCGCATATTGACAGGCCCGGTAGTGGGCTTCTGGATAATCTTGGGTTTCTTCTTGCCCCTGAAGAGACAGGCTTTGATGCGATTGAACTTTCCAAGAGTTATTGGCTCTCGCCCTATCCGATAGCGAATATGGAGGGTTATCCCTGTGTGGCTTCGTCTGATGCCCACTATCCAGAGGGGATTGGGTGTCTTGTGACGGTGCTTGAGATGGAGGAGAAATCCTGGGAAGGGTTTTGTGAGGCACTGAAAGCGGGAAGAGTGGGGGTGGAAAGGGGGTGAGATGGGGTGGTTTTTCAGGGGGTATTCTTGTTTGACGAAAGTGTCATTTTTCCTTTGCGAAATAATTGACATTTTTTTGAAACTTCTTATAATAAAAAATGCCACGCCCAAAAAAGCGTGGCAAGGTTGTCCCGTGGGACAATACCTGCGACCAGTAAGAGGTCTTACTGGAACTTGCAGAATCTATTGAAAATTTCCGAAATAGGAGAAAAACGATGAAGCATATTCTTGTGACAGAATATGCTGAATACCTCAGACTTGAACAGGGGATGCTTTCTGTATGGCATGAGGGGAAAAAACAACGGGAGTATCCGCTCAGCAAAATCAAGACTCTCACCGTGTGCCGAAGGGGGGTGGGACTATCTTCTGATTTGATTGTTCAGTGTGCTCTTCGGGGTATTCGATTGTTTTTTCTTGATTTTCGCGGGATTCAGGTGGCAGGAGTTCTACCTCTTAATACTCATGCTGTGAGCAAGGTGAGAAAAGCCCAGTTTGCTTTTATGGAAAGTCTGGGATCTCGAGAAAGGGCCAGGGCTTTTTTGGGGTATAATCAGTAGAATTTTTAAGTTATAAAAAATTTTATACATATATAAGTTGTAGAATAGATAGGAAAGGAGGATTTTATGTATAGCCGAACAGATTATATTCTTACAGAGGAAGTTCTCAATAAATATGGTTTTGCTTTTATTGAAAGGAAAGATGTTTCTGGAAATGTTGAAGATATAGAAGGATTTAGTGAAAAAGAATATGTAGATATATATAAAACATATACATATGGTCATATTAGTGGAATGTATAAGTTTGTTATTTATGTTTATTATATTGAAATTGATGGTGTTTTGTATCAGAAGTTAGAAAAAGCAATTGAAATTTATAAAGTTGATATAAAAAATTATACTCAAAGTTTGTATCATAAAGATGTTTTTAATTCTTTTGAAGATTATTTTATAAATAATAGAGATTATTTTATTGGTTATGTATTTAATGTTTTTGGTAAACATACAATTTTTATTGGAGATTATTGTTTTTTGTCTCATAAATACGAATTTGGTGGATATTATTTACTGTTTTTTACACCAATTTATGCAAAATATTACTTTGATACATATCTTTTAGGTTATATACCTTTTTATAAAAAGACAAGGTTTATTATTATGGAAGCAATAGATACTTGGTCTTTTGTGGTTGATATTGATGAATTTGATAGACTTTATAATGAAAGATATATTTCAACTTATTTTTATAGACCATCTGCTGTTGAGCATTTAGTTAATACAGAAGATTTTACTGATTTATCAAAAGTGTTTTATTTCTTTAATAAAGCAATTGAAAGGTATCTTAAAAAGAATGGTAAGGAAGAAGATTATAATAAATATTTTGCAAATATTAACTATGAAGAAGCATTGATTACGTTTCCAACAGGAGACCTGAAAGAGAGAGAAAAGGATAAAGAAGTTACCCCTGGCTCAAAAGATTTTTGTCAACTGTAGTATACAGGGAACATTTTAGATAAACAAGTTTTTTCTCTGAGGAAAAATCCCCCTTTCAGGCCATAAAACAGGGGAATAAGTACGTACTATTCCCATTTTTTTACATCACATCCTGCCAGTAGACACCATCGATAGCCTCATCACGGTTATAGTAGTAATGCAAACGTACAGCAAGAACATTGGTTGCCCCTTCTCTTTTCCATACACCTACATCCATTCTCTGGTTTATGGTTCTCATCACCCGTTCTGCCCTTGAGGTTGTTCCTGGTAAACCTTCTTCACTGTCACAGGCAAACATGTCTTTTTGAGCACGTAGAAGATAATAAAAACAATGTTTATGCCTTTTTTCTTGAAATAAAGAGAGAAGATTCTGGATATGCTGCTTTCGCTGACTTTGATAGCCAAGTTTTGTTTGCCAGTCATTTTTATACCCCAAGAAACAGGCTTTTCCTGTTTCAGCGACAATATTTGTCCACTCACGAGAACGATATCTCACTCCATCAAGACGAAGAAAATGCTTCAATTGATAACTCACATGCCACAAACATCGTTGAAAAACAATACCGGAATATTTGCCCTGGTTAATCCCTCTGTCTCCATCGACAACAAGAAAAAACCGAGAAAAAGAGTGTTTTTCTCGAATAGGCTTAAGAAGTTTGTCCCAACCTGCATGGTAATTATCCACAAGAAGGCCCGCTATTCTTGTATTTTTTCCTGTCAAAGGGGAGGCTTGTTGTCTCTCCTGCAAAAGAATTTTGACCTCTTCTCCTTTTTTCTTGCTCTGAACAGGAATACCCGTTCCATCGGCCTCCCCACAGGGTTTTTCTTTTTCCGATAGGCTGAAATGTATCTTTTTCCCAATATTTTGAAGGTTTTTCCAGAGGGTGCTGAGGCCGATTTTATAGCCTGTGAAGGAAAGAATCCGGGCAGCTACTCGATAGGTGGTAAGAGCCCCAGCTAAAGCCACTCTGTAGATATCTTTCAGGATTTGTCTTTTTCGCTTTTCTACACCAAGAAGAGATCTCGTAAGAAAAAGTTTTCTTCCACACTTTTTGCATTGAATCTGGAGTTGAGGAAGAGTGATCTTTCCAAAGGGCATCAGAACAAAAACAGTGTTTTTTCCATGCTTTGTTTTCCATATGAAGTGATGTTTTTCTCCGCAGGTACAGGTGATATGACCTTTTTTTATTTCTTTTTCTGCCGCTTCTACAGAAATCTGATACACAAATGACTCAAACACTCCTTTGATAGCCTGGAGAAAAACCGCTACCAGTGTCTCAAGTTTTGTATCAGGGTAGTCAAAGTGAAGGTGAATTCTTTACGCATGGGTTCCTCCTTGTGTCCTATTATCGGCCAGGGAGGAACTTTTTTTGCTTTTCCTCATCTTCCCACTGCAGGTCTCCTGAAAAAAACGTTACCGAAGCATTACCAGAAGAAATATTTAGTGTTTCTAAAAAATAATTATATAAAAATTTTTAAAAAATTTTTAAAAAAATATTCTTGTCAGCAATAAACAATTCTATTTTTTTTGAATGAAAAAGACAAATAAGCCCTTGTAGAGAAAAAGTGGGGTTTCAGGGGCGTAGCCCCTGATCCAGATACAGGAAGAAAGTATTCCTGCAAGGGTCTCATATAAGTTGTAGAATGATAGGAAAGGAGGTTTTTATGAAATGGTTTAATGTGAGATTTCTTAAATACAAAAAAGGAAGAAGTATTTATTTTAAGGAAGATATTACAGGTAAAGAAGAAAGAGTTTTGAGTGGTAAAACCGATTTTGTTTGGGTTGTTCTTGGTGTTTTGTATGAAGGTTTTTGTAATTTAATTTTTATTTTCATTATTTCGTTTATTATTTATGGTATGATACCATCAGCATTTTATGTTATGGTTCCCATTGCTGTTTTTCAATTATCAACTAAATCTTTTTATTCATTTTTCTTTATGTTATTTGCTATGTTTATGAATTCGCTTGTTTTATGGTTTGTTTTGTATATAAATTATATTTTATATGCTTTATTTTATAAAGGTGGATTTTCTATTCATAGGGCATTTGAAAAAATTAAACTTATTATTAAGTATAGAAAGAGTAAAGAATATGTAAGATTTATTTTAGACAATGAACCATATAAATTTTATGATTTATTGAGGAAATAGGAGGTTTATATGAAATGGTTTGATAGATTTGCAACAATTTTCTTTGTGTATAGTTTTGTTATTATTTCTGTTTTGTGGTATGCTAATAATAACAAAGAGATTAAATATTATAACAATTTATATGATTATAATGTAAAAATTGTTAGATTATTTTTAAAAGAAACATTGATTGATTTTTTAAATGGTGTAAAAGATAATAATGATTTTTCAATTCTTGAAGCATATAAAATTTTTGATAAAAAGTTTAATTATTTATATTTATTACCAGAGTATGTAAGAAATTTATTTAATTATGATTTTATGTCATATTATGAACCAGTTAGAAGTGATTTTACTGGTTTTTATTATAATCATGTTATAATTACGAATGATTTTGATAAGTATTATGAAAAAGTGGTTTCAAATTTATATTTATGGAGGAGTTATGATAAATAATATACCCTGCATCCGTGGAAATAACCTTTGTCCTTGGCTAAAAGAAGAAAAAATCCCCCTCATAACCTCAAAAAAGCGGGACAAAAAGAAAGAGACCCTTGCACGGGTAGCGATTTGTTAGCAAGATAAAGCGAAAAAAGAAAGCGGGAAAAGCAGTATTTATTTCCCTTACTTGAAATTAAAAGAAAATGTGTTATACTATAAGGCAGGAACGAGGCAAGAGGAGGCCCATATGCCAATCAAAACGAGCAGCCCAGGATTTTCCGATTATGAAATCGAGTTAAAGAGAAAACCGAAGAAAAGCATTTTAGATAAAATCAATCAACTTATTGACTGGTATGAAATTGAGAAGATTTTATCTCATTCCTACAAGGCGGGGAAAAGCCCCAAAGGAGAAAAAGCCTATCCTCCGCTGATTATGTTCAAAGTCCTTATTCTTCAGCATCTCTATAACCTTTCTGATGAGCAAGCGGAAGAATCACTTCGAGACAGGCTTTCCTTTCTCAGGTTTTGTGGTTTCCATGTGAGCGATGAAATTCCTGATTATACCACAATTTGTCGTTTTCGGAATAGACTCTTGAAACTTGATCTTTATCAGGTACTTTTTGATGAATTTAACAAGCAACTTGAGGAGAAGGGACTTATTGTGAAGAAGGGTACACTTATTGATGCTACAGTGATAAAGAGTTCTCGACGACCTAAAAAGACAGTTGATGCCAGGATATTGCCGGAAGATAGAAAAGAGGAGGATCAGCAAGAGGGAAAGGAAAATTCTTCGGAGATAAGATATTCTGATGATAAAGACGCTCGATATCTTAAGAAAGGGAATCAGGTATTTTATGGATACAAATCTCATGTAGCGGTTGATGGGCAGGGAAGGTTTATTATAGGGGGGCATATGACGCCAGCAAATGTTCCGGATATGAAGGAGATGGGAAAACTTTTGAAAAATCTCAAGTTACGTGAGGGGAGTTTTGTTGTGGCGGATAAGGGTTATGCATGGGCAGAAAATGTAAAACTTGTGAGGCAACAGGGTTTCGTGAACTTTATTATGAAAAAAGCGGCGAGGAATAGACCTCTCACAGAGAAAGAGAAGAAGCAAAACAAAGCGATAAGTACGCTTCGTTATCGAATTGAGCAGGTGTTTGGACATCTGAAAAAGCATATGGGATTTGAGAGAGTAAGGTATGTTGGACTCGAAAAAGCTCAGATAGAGTTTCAACTCAAGGCGATGGCTTATAATCTCAAGATGGCAGCCCTTATGCTTGCATAAGGAAAGAGGAGCGAGAAAAAGGTCAAAAGAGAAGAAAAAAGGCTTTTGAGGAGGAAAAAGGTCTTAGAAAATGCATTGGATGCCCTAACAAACATAGTCGGCGCTCAGATATTTTTCTGTTTTCTTTCGAAGAATTCGCTAAAGAGGAAAAGAGAGACAGAGAAAAGAGTCGTGCAAGGGTCTCAAAAAATATAAGTCATATTATAAGGTCTTTTTTCTGCAAGTTCCAGCTTCTGAGATAGCCTATAGACAAAATTCAGAGTCATATTATAAGGCCTTTTTTCTGCAAGTTCCAGCTCATCATACAAAGGCACGCAATCAACGCCGTTAGTGTCGTTTCAATCAAACTGTTCAGGTGTGAGTAAGAGGATAAATTTGACCTTCGTACTATATCCTCTCCACAGGAAAGTTTCAAAGGGTATGACCTAAAGGGGGGATGAGATTTTTCAGCAGGTGTGATAGCCTGCACGGCAGGAGGCCTGGTCTGCCGCCGCTCGACTGTGGAGTTGATTCCCCAGGCGGAGCCCCCACAGCTTCACATATATTATCGCACAAAAGGAGAAAAAAGTCAAGCGGTGGAGGGTGTTTTTTGAAAAAATTTTGTCGTTCCACGGTTGTTCCACATATGAAACTGAATGGCTATTTTCACCTTTCCTGTGAAGGGAAATAACCCCATAGCTTTCTATTCCGATGCCTATAGACTTGCTTAAAAACATTACGGCAAGAGAGAGCTATTACCCTGTTTCAGCTAAACCATGGTTCTTTGCTGAAACATCGTCATAGCCTTTTTCCTGCCCCTGCTCGCGGTGCCACCTGAGAGAAGCCCCGGCAGGGGACACGTGCCAGGCGGACCTGGTGGGAGAGGGCTATGTTCTTTCACCCCCCCCTTTTTTTCTGTACCCCACTTCGACTTCGCTCAGTACCCACCGGGCCGCTTTTGCGGTAGTGTGTCCTTTGCCGTGGAGTGGGAAAGTCCTTCCGAAGTGAGGGCACAGGAGGTGCCCGTGGCGACCTCTTGTGTTGCTTTTGCCCTCAAGCCCACCGAAGCGGAGCCGCGGGGGTTTTGCTGAAACAGAGTAATAGCCGTGGTCGGCTTTTCTCCCTGAAACAAGGTGATAGCCACTGCTTGAGTTTGTATGGGGAGAGATTAAACGTTCAACCCATGGGGTGTTTTGCTGAAACAAGGTCATAGCCTTCCCCGCCCCTGCCTGCGGTGCGCCGTAGGAGAAGCCCCGGGGTGACACGTGCCCTGCGGGTTGGTAACGGAAGCCATTGTCTTTTCACCACTGGCCGAACCACAGGAGGTGGTGAGGAAGCCCGGGGTCAGGCATGGAGGACTGTCCCCCGGCGGCTACAGAAGAGAGCGGGGCTACAGGCTTTTGTTTCAGCCCGCACTGTGGGAGACAGGTCGGTGGCTACAGAAACCGCCGCAGGGGCGGGGGTGGGGTTTTCAAAAGGGGCGGAGCCCCTTTTGTCCCGCGCGGAAGCGCTTCATGAAAGAGGAGAAAGGGGAGAAAATAACGAAAAAGAGAACAAATGTTCAATTATGGGGTAAAGGAAGCGGATCTGAAATACGTTATATATTGGGTTTTACGACCGATGGTGGAACACGCCTTGCGAAGGGGGAGTTTGTTTTTTTTGAGAGTGAGCATTGAGATAAAAATGTTTCAGGAAAAGCTGAGAGCCGTCGTAGCCGTTGGCCTGGACAGCTACCGCTCCACTGTGGAGTTGATTCCCCAGGCGGAGCCCCCACAGCTTCGTATATATTATCGCACAAAAGGAGAAAAAAGTCAAGTGGTGGAGGGGGGGTTTTTGAAAAAATATGAAAGGAGGAATTCTTATAAACCAGAGACTTTTGCATTTCTTTTCCCTTTGCCGTATAATAAAAAGAAACCTTTTTCTATGAAAGGAGTGATTCATGGACTACAGTAAGACGGTTAACCTACCCAATACCCCATTTTCCATGAAGGCTAACTTGGTTGAGAAGGAACCAAAGATTCTCGAGATGTGGGAGAAGAATCGCATTTATTTCAAGCAGTTGGAGAAAAGAGCCAAGGCTCCTACTTTTATTCTCCATGATGGTCCCCCGTATGCCAATGGGGAGATTCACCTTGGAACGGCTCTCAACAAGATTCTCAAAGACATGATTGTGAAATACAAGTTCTTTCGAGGATACAAAACGCCCTTTGTCCCGGGGTGGGATTGTCATGGGCTTCCTATTGAACTCAAGGTCGTGGATCAATTGGGAGGGAAGGCCCATGAGATTCCTGTGAAAAAGCTTCGGGCTGAGTGTCGCAAATACGCTGAAAAATATGTAGGTATTCAGCGAGATGGGTTCCGCAGGCTTGGCTGTATCGGTGATTGGGAGAATCCCTATCTCACCATGTCTCATGAATACGAGGCCGCTATTGTGGAGGCTTTTGGGCGTATTGTAGAGAAAGGGCTCATCTATCGTGGGCTTCGTCCGGTGCACTGGTGTCTTCACTGTGGGACGTCGTTGGCAGAGGCCGAGATTGAATACCATGATCACCGTTCACCTTCGATTTATGTGAAGTTCCCGGTGGAAAAGCATGGGGTTTCGGATCTTGCCGGCAAAGAGGTTTTTGTTCTCATCTGGACCACAACACCCTGGACGCTTCCTGCCAATACCGGGCTTTCCTTCCACCCGGAGGAAACCTATGTCGCTGCTGAGATTGGAGGGGAATACCTGATTGTGGCAGAAAAACTTCTCTCTTCTGTGGCTTCTGTGAAAGAGGGCAAGGTGGGCAAAACCATTCCCCTTTCTCGAAAAGATCTGGAAGGTTTTGTGGTGAAACACCCATGGATTCAGCGAGAGTCCAAGATTGTGTTTGGAAAGCATGTGACCATGGATACGGGAACGGGAATTGTGCATACCGCTCCCGGTCATGGTATGGAAGACTATCTCATCGGCAAGGAAACAGGGCTTGAGATGCTTTCCCCTGTGAATGATAAGGGAGAGTTTACCCCTGAGGTTCCCGAGTTTGAAGGGATGAACGTCTTCGAGGCGAACGAGAAGATTATCGTCTTTCTCAGTGAGAGAAACAGGCTCTATGCCCGGGCGGATATAGATCATAGCTATCCACACTGCTGGCGATGTAAAAATCCTATCATCTTTCGTTCCAAGCCCCAGTGGTTTTTCAAGGTTTCTGATCCGGCGTTGGCCAAAAAGGCTCTTGAGACACTTCCCCATATTCAGTGGATTCCAGCGTGGGGACAGACCCGTATTGAAAACATGCTCAAGGACAGGCCTGATTGGTGTCTTTCTCGCCAGCGGCATTGGGGAGTGCCTATTCCAGCTTTTTATTGCGAGTACTGCAATGAACCTCACCTTGATAAAAAGACGATCGACCATATCATTGGGCTCATTCATGAACACGGGATCGATGTCTGGTTTGATAGAGAACCAGCCGAACTTTTGCCGGCTGGAACGGTGTGTCACAATTGTGGCGGCAAGACCTTCCGCAAGGAAACAGATATTCTCGATGTGTGGTTTGACTCAGGGGTGAGCAATATTGCCGTTCTTGACAAACATCCCATGCTCCATTCTCCTGCTGATGTGTACCTTGAAGGAAACGACCAGTACCGGGGATGGTTCCAGGCTTCTCTCTGGCCTTCGGTGGCCACCAAGGACAAGGCTCCTTTCAAGGCGGTGATTACCCATGGGTGGGTGTTGGATGAACAGGGACGCCAGATGCACAAGAGCCTTGGAAATGCGGTTTCTCCCAAGGAGGTGTATGACAAATTTGGGGCTGATGTGCTTCGTCTCTGGGTGGTGACAGAGGATTACCGGGGGGATTTGCGCATTGGGGCAAACCTTATCCAAAAGGCTGTGGATAGCTACCGCAAGGTGAGAAATACCTTCCGTTTCATCATGGGGAACCTTGATGGTTTTTCACCGGACAAAAAAGTTCCCGTGGGTAAACTCAAACCTGTAGATGCCTACATGCTCTCTGAACTTGCTTCTCTGACCGAGAGGGTAACCACTTTCTTTGATCAGTATGAATTCTATCGCGGATTTCGTGAGCTTTATAACTTCTGTGCGGTGGATCTCAGTGCTTTTTATCTTGATATTCTCAAAGACCGATTGTATATCTACGAGAGGGAAAGCTATGAGAGGCTCTCTGCTCAGACGGTTCTGTATGAGATGCTTCGTGTTCTGACCATTCTCTTTGCTCCTATTCTTTCCTTCACCATGGAGGAGGTGTACCAGACCTATTTTGCCAAGGGAGAAGGAGACAGTGTGCTTCTTCAGGATTGGCCTGTGATTCCTGCTGAGTGGAGAAACGAAAACCTCGCCAAGGATTTCAAGGCACTTCTTGATATTCGGGAGAGTGTGCTCAAGGCTATTGAGGTTTTGAGGTCAAGGGAAAAAGACTTAGGCGGTTCCCTTGAGACAAAGATTCTTCTTGAGGCAAAGAATCCCTATACTAAGGAATTGCTTGCCAAGTACAAAGAGGATATCCGGTTCTTCTTTATTGTCTCTCAGGTGGAATATACAACTGTCTCTTCTCCGGATGCTGAGGATGACAATGTGAAGGTGCAGGCAAAACTCGCCGATGGAAAAAAATGCGCTCGATGCTGGAATTATTCTGTCCATGTCGGGGAGTCGTCTGAGTATCCTGATCTCTGTGAAAGGTGTGCACCTATTGTCAAAAAAATGAAGGTGTAGGTATGTCACTCAAGGTCAGTGTTTCAGGGATTCGTGGTATCTGGGGGGAGAGCCTCACCCTTGAGGTTCTCCGGGAGTATACCTGCGCTTTTGGGATGATGCTTCGGGAGAGGGCCACAGGGAATCAGGTGAAGGTCCTGTTGGGTCGGGATGGTCGTAAAACAGGGCCTCTCATTGCCCGTTATGTGGCCAGTGTCCTGAATGCCATGGGGATTGAGGTTGTAGATGCGGGGCTTGTGCCAACCCCTTCTGTGCTTTTTGGTGTCCGGGAGTGGCATCTTGATGGAGGGATTATTATCACAGCCTCACATAATCCTATTGAGTGGAATGCCCTCAAGTTTGTGGTTCGGGGAGGGACGTTTACTACCGAAACGGATCTTGAACACCTCCTTTCCTTGAAGGGCAAGCCTTTTGCCCATGCTTCCTGGAAACACATTGGCGATACACAAATGACGGCCGACATAGCTGAGGCTCATATGGAGAGGGTGCTTTCTGTGGTGGATAAAAAAGCCATTCAGGAGAAGAGGTACACCGTGGTGCTTGATCCTGTCAATAGTGCAGGTGGCCCTATCACCACAAAGCTTCTTGAGGCGTTAGGGTGCCGGGTGATAGGGGTGAATATGGAACTCACTGGTGAGTTTGGTCGTGTGGCTGAGCCTACTCCTGCCAACCTTGCCCATCTTCCAGAACTTGTGCAACGTTATCAGGCCGATGTGGCCTTTGCCCAGGACCCTGATGCGGATAGGTTGGTGATAGCCGATGAGACAGGGAGAATCTTGAGTGAGGAGTGGACATTGGCCCTTGCGGTTCGACATATTCTTTCAAAAATCCCAGGTCCTGTCGTGGTGAATCTTTCCACTTCTCTTGTGAGTGAAATCTTTGCTGCTCAGGCAGGGCAACCGTGCTACTATGCCAAGGTGGGAGAGGCGAATGTCGTCGAAGAAATCAAAAAGCGTGGAGCTGTCATTGGTGGGGAGGGGAACGGAGGGGTTATCTATCCTCGGGCCAATTTGGGACGGGATAGCCTCGTGGGCATTGCTCTCACTCTTGAGGCCATGGCTACGTCTGGCAAAAAACTTTCTACCCTTGTAGAGGATTTTCCCCGTCTGTTTTCTCTCAAGGAAAAGTTTTCAGGGAGTCTTGATATAGGGACTCTCACAGAGAAATTAAAACAGCTTTTCCCTACGGCTTCGTTTCATACCCTCGATGGGGTACGGATGGATATAGCAAGAGGAAACGAGAGACTGTGGGTACATCTCAGAGCTTCCAACACGGAGCCGGTGGTGCGACTCATCGGAGAGTCAACAGACGAGAAGTGGCTTTTAGAGGTGAGGGAAAAGTTGCAGGCTCTTTTTTAGAAAAAGAAAGGGATCTGGACACAATACTTTTGCTTGTGGGTTTTAGAGCCATTTGATGATGGCAGTGGAGAGAGAAAAAAGAATACCAATAAACCACATCATCATCGTAAACCTTTTATTCATATCATCAAATCGTTTATTCATGTCTTCGAAACGCTTATCCATAGTTTCAAATCTTTTATTCATATCTTCAAATCGCTTATCCATAGTTTCAAATCTTTTATTCATGTCCTCGAATCGCTTGTCAATTGCTTCAAATCGTTTATTCATATCTTCAAAGCGCTTATCGATTGCTTCGAACCGTTTATTCATATCTTCAAAGCGTTTATCAATAACCTCAAAGCGCTTTTCCAGAGCTTCAAAACGAGTATTCATGACCTCCACGACGGTTTTCAGGTCACTTCGGATGCCCTGGAGTTCAAGAACAATACGATTCTCTTTTTGCTGGGCTGTTTCTTTCATTTCTACCTGGTTCAGCAAAAGCGTGAGAAAATGCCTTGCTGATTCTTTGTCTTTTTTCTCAAGCACTTCAAGAAATTCTTCTTCAAGAACTTCATACATTTCTTGAGTGAGCATGGCTTTCCTCCATGGCTAATTATACCATAGCCGAAAAGAAAAGTCAAATGGCAGTTTTTCGATGACAAAAGAGCCTTTGTTGTCGTTCCACATATGAAACTGAATACCTTCGCCTTTTCTGAAAGTATTATGGCAAAATGAGACCTTTGCACGAATGTGCAAAGGTCTCAAAAAAGTAATAAAGAAACAAAAATTAGTATCAAAATATTCCGTGCTGTAATAAATAAACCAATTTTTTTGAATAAAAAAGACAAACCGGCCCTTG
>JABLXN010000034.1 GCA_013177995.1 Brevinematales bacterium
CGATAGTCAAAGTGAAGGTGAATTCTTTACGCATGGGTTCCTCCTTGTGTCCTATTATCGGCCAGGGAGGAACTTTTTTTGCTTTTCCTCATCTTCCCACTGCAGGTCTCCTGAAAAAAACGTTACCAAATTTTTGGAAAGAAAATTTTCTCATGGATGAGGGTTATAGCGATCCGAAAACGATGTGGGTTGAAAGGGGAGAAGAATAAAATCAGGAGAGGGAGATATTCTTGTACCGAGACCCTTGCAGGGGGGCTTTCTTGCCCTTTTTAGGTCAGGGGCTATGCCCCTCTTCCCCGTTTTTTCTGTTTACAGGGGCTTATTTGTCTTTTCTATTCAAAAAAATAGGATTATTGATTACGAAAAGAAATATTTTTATACTATGAGACCCTTGCACGGGTGTTTTCTTCCCCTATTTGGGTCAGGGGCTACGCCCCTCTCCCCCGATTTTTCTATTTCCAAGGGCTGGTTTGTCTTTTTTATTCAAAAAAAATCGGTTTATTTATTACGACAAGGAACATTTTGATACTAATTTTTGTTTCTTTATTACTTTTTTGAGACCTTTGCACATTCGTGCAAAGGCCTCATACCATGGGTTTCAGCTGGGAGAGAAGAAGAGGGGTTTTGATTTCAAGGGAGTAGCCGCCAATCTCTCCCTCGGCGATGAGAAAATCGAGGGCAGAGGCGACATAGTAAGCCTGAGAGAAGAGGCTGATAACCGATGTCTTGGTAGAAATTTTCTTGCCAAAGATGCGGTTATCAAGGGTGAGGACATCATCAGGGTTGTGGAGGATCTTTCTGTCTTTTTCGTAGTCTTCGAGAACGATCTTGAGATTCATGGCAAAATCATGCATGAGGGATTGAACCTTGTTTCGTATCTGACGGGATGTCTGGCTACGGGCAAGTTCGAGTTGCTGTTGTTTGATATACCTTTCCTTGGAAGTTCCAGGAAGGGAAGTGTCAAGTTTTTGAAGTTCAAGGTAGTTTTTGAGGTACTCATTCATGGCTTTGTAGATATCATCAATGTGGAAGTAGAGGTCCTTGAAAACACTTCGGTAATCGCGTCGTGTCCCGGCATCAAAGAAGATATTGAATTGTATCTGTCCTGAGATAAAGAGAAAAGAAAAGCTTTTGTCAAAGAACTCTAAAAGAAGAACGGCGAGAAAGGCTTTGTCCTGGATGGGGAGTTGAGCCCTGGGATCCCGCATGGTTTTGTAGTTCTCGATGATGTCTGAGAAGTTGAGATTCTCCCGGATGATGCGAATTCCCATACGCACAGGCTCAGGAAGACCTTCAAGTCCATCACTGCTTGCCATGGCTTCTTCCATCTCTTTGGCCATCTGCTCTTCAAGGGCTTTCTGTCGGGCCTGTTCTTCTCGGCGGCGTCTTTCCTGTTCGTCTTCTTCAGCCCATCGACGGGTGTAATATCCCACTTCATCGGTTTCGTTGAAGTTGAGAAACTCTCGAAAGCTCTGGGTTTTGCCAAGATAGAGAAGGTCTTTGTAATAGTAATCTACCAAGTAAAGGAGACGAGGAAAGATCACATAAAAAATTCGGTAGATGTTCTGGTTAATTGTCTGGATATTCTTGTTGACAGTGGTCTGGTTGAGTGAGCGCATCTTTTGTTCTTCACCGAGAACCTTCTCGACGACGAGGTTGAGGCTGGCTTTGTATTTGTCCAAGACTAGCAGGGTTTTGAATACTCTCACGAGGCTATTTCTTGCGATGAGAAGGGGTTGGGGGGGATTCATGAGAAGTTGCCTCACCAAGCGAAAAAAGTCCACATCATATAGCATATCGATACGATACAAAAGTTCATAATAATGAGAAAGCCCAAGTTCATGGAGCCTTTGTCTGAGATCGTAGGAAAAGTTCTTGTCCTGATAAAAAAGAGAGGTGAAAATCTGGTGGTTTTCTGTGGAGAGTTTTTCTATTTCCCCGAGGAGAGAGAGGAAGTGATGGGAGAATTTATTGCCCCAGAAATTGAATATGCCATAAAGGATACCGATCCATTTTGCTACTAACCTGTCCCAGAAGAGTTCCCACCGGGAGGGTCTGGAGGCTTTTTGGGAAGGAGTGGAAGTAGAAGGAGATGATGACGTGATAACAGCCTGTTTTTTCGCAGCTTCCTGTTGTCTTCTTTGAGCTTCGGAGAGTTTGGCTTCTTTGGCTTCAACAAACTGGGAGAGTTTCTGAGTAAGCTGGATCGAGGGATCAGCCTGAAGATCGATAACTCTGCCCCCAGCTCGTATAAATTCGTCAAAGATCTCTTTTTGATCCCGAATGTCCATCTGATCAATACCGAGTTTCTTCTTTTTTTCGTCCAAGATTGACATGCTCTCTCCTCTTTTTTTATCTCCTCTGACTGTGTTATTATACATGATTTTGAGAAAAAATGCAAAGGGGAAGGTTTGACAAAGAAAAAAGGGCTATCCAGAAGGATAGCCCTTTTATGTTGGGACCTCTTGCTATTGTCCTTGTCCTGGAAGTTGATTCTGAGCCCCTTGTCCCTGAGCTTCAGCCTTGGCACGGATCTTGTTGGCTCTTTTTAAGAGGTCATTGAGACCATTCTGGTTGAAGGTGACTTTGTATTCAGCCTTTTTCTGTTCAAGCCAGTTTTGATAGAAGTACCACATGCGGCTCTGGATGAGCTGGTTGCGGATCTGGTTTTTGAGTGTTTCGTCGAGAGGCATAAGTTTGCCATCTTTTACCAGTCTTGCTTTGTTCTGCTCATAGAAATCCTTGATATCCTTGTCGGTGACCATGCTGCTTGCCTGCTGGTAGAGAGCCTGTTCAAAGTTGTTCATCGCATACTGAAGGAGAGCATCCTCACGCACCTTTCGCTGGGAGGCCGCGCTGTCTTTGCCCTGTTTTCGACCAGCCTCTACATTCACAAGGAAGCCCTGAGCGGCATTCATCAGGGATTCAAACTGATCGGGGAATTCCTTCTCATACTCAGGAATAAAAAGAGCGAAGAGATCTTTTACCTGTCTCCAGGTATAATTTTTGCCCCAGACGGAGAAGAGCACGGTATTATCGGGGATGGCACTAATCTCATATTCTTTGCCATCGACTTTGACCTTACCATTTTCGAAGGTATATTTTTTCTTCACAGCGAGGTCAAGAGTACTCTTCTGCATGTCCTGCTGGAGTTTCATCATGACATAAAAACTCATCTTGCCGTCATTGACCTGCTTTTCTACCCAGCTATAGGGTTTGCCGTTTTTTGCCTCCGTGACATTGATGATATGGTAGCCGTATTCTGTTTCCACAAGCTCCGGAATAAGCCCCGTCTTTTTGGCACTGAAAACAGCCTTTTCAAACTCAGGAACCATCATGCCTTCGATGAAATATCCAAGGTCTCCACCGGCGTCCCTGCTCCCTGGATCCTGAGAGTACTGGAGAGCGGCGTTACTGAAGTCTTTGGCGAAGTTTTTAGACTTCTTGAGAGAATCGAGGGTATTTTGAGCAAGAAGTCTTACCTCTTCTTTGGTCTGATTGGTACCAAAAGCGAAGAGAATGTGAGAAGCCTTGGCTACCTGAACAGGGATGTTTTTGGTCTTGCGAGCCACATAGTTGGTACCGGAAACCGCAAGGAAGGTATAGTACTGTTTCTGGACTTCAGTCTCAAAGGTTCTTGCAAAATCGGAGGAGTTGGTGAGACCAGTTTTGAGCTCCTCGTGGAGGATAATGTCCTTGGAAGCACGACTCTCTGAGAAGAGAACATTCTTGAGCATCTCAATATCCTGGAGATACTGAGGATAACTGGTGGCCATATACTCCACTAATTCCTTGACATCATTGTAGGTCACCGTTTTTTTCTTGCCACCTACCTCATAGGTGAGGATGGGTTGAGAACACGCCGTCATGAAACCCACCATCATAACGGCGCTCAGCCATTTCTTTAGATTCATAGGATTCTCCTTTTATGGTTTTATAGAAGTTTATTATAGAAGAAGGGGAAAAAATATGCAAGTTTTGAAACTTTCTGCTCGACAAGAAGATAAGGGAATGGGTATGCCGCTTCTTTTTTTGATCTTTTTTCTCAAAAATTTGCCTTTTTGAGGGAGGTAAGTTATACTGCTTCTGGGAGGTGGCTATGAAAAAGAGTATCATGTTTATTCTAATGGGGATCGGGACACTTCTCTATCCAGCTCAAACGAATGTGGCTATCCAGCAGGTAGGGGTGATGGTGAGTGCACCTTTAGAACTGGAAACCATAGGTGTTTTTCTGGTACAGGACCTCATTGGCTACTCAGATAGGGAAAAGCTTCGTTTAGTGAGTGCTGAGGAGGAGGATCTTCATCTTCTCAAGGTGAGTCGTCTCTCGGCTGTGGTGACGTGTTTTCTTAGGCAGGAGAGTTATCGTGTCAGGGTGGATATGAGGCTTGTGGATTCAGAGGGAACCAATGAGATAGAGGGGTTTGCTTTTTTTGTAGCGACAAACTGGATGAAAGAGATTTCTGGTGTGAGTAGGGCGATGTATGAGGAGTTGCGTCGCCGTTATCCCCCAAAACCGGTTTCAGAAGTGAGAACGGTGGAGGTGAGAAAGACCTATTCTCCCTATGAGGTGAGAAGGCATGAATTGTCTTTTGGAGGTGCCTTTGGGTACTGTGGAAGGCGAGTAGAGGGACACTCAAAGTGGCTTGGGATGGGTAAAAATACGAAGGATGTGATGACCGGGGGAGCGCTTGATCTCTTTTTTCTCTGGAGGAAGGGCTTCTGGTATGTGGAAAACCAATTCCACGGACTTTTTCCTGAGGATATGTCTCTTATTTTGGAAAGTCAGGTGGGTTATGGGCTTTTTGGGGGGGTGGTTGTTCCCTTAGGAGGGGTGCTTCTTGCCTATGATGAGCACTACTGGCTTATCACCAATGGGGGAGGCGGTTCTAAGGTGTTTGAGTTTTCTACGGTGAGGATTTTGCCTCTTTTTGGACTCCGGGTGGCTTTTCAGCCTTCATTCTGGTTTACCATAAGTGGAGGAATGTTTTCAAAAGAAGTACCTCATGTGCTTTTTTCAGAGGGAATGCCTGAGTCTTTTGTTTTTGAGTCGGGGTTCCTGCGTATCCAGATGTATCTCAGACAGGGGGAGAAAGGGCTGTTTTTTGTTTCATGGAAAATGTGGAATGGTGGGCTTCCCTGGCGAGAGGAGGGGTATTTCTTTGGGGATTCTTCCTGGATGGTCTCAGAGTTTCGAGAAACGCTGGGTGCGGTAACAATAGGAGGTGCCTATGTGTTTTAGAGGTCTTGTGGGAGTGTTTTTTGTTTTGTGTTTTTCCATAGGGTGGGGGGTAGAGAAACAGAGGGTTGGTGTTGCTGCTTTTGTGGATCTTTCACCGGAGGCGGATGAGGTGATCAGTACCATTCTGCAAAATTCATTAGCAACGGTTCTTCAGAAGGAAAAGAGGTTTGAGTTAGTTTTGGTCTCTAATACGGTGACCAATCTCTCTCATGCTCGGGAGAGAGGAACAAATGCAAAACTGGATGTGATTATCTACGGTTCCTATCGTCGAGAGGGGAGAGAGTTTGTGGCGCTTGTGCAGATTTATGATATTTTAGAGAATGAACTCAAGATGTCTCGGCTCTATCGTGGAGAATATTCGAGAAATATTTTTGATACGGTGGATGCTATAGCCGCTTCAGCCAGTGAGGAGATAAAACGGACACTCCCGGCTCTGGTGACAGAGGAGGACATTCTTCGTGCGCAAATGAGACGAAAGGAAATCTATGAGCCAGCGGAGGTGACTCTCAAGAGAGAAATGAGAATGAGTTTTGGAATGATGTATACGACTACGGAATGGTTGTATACTCAGAGTATATGGAATCATCGATGGGAAGGAGATGAGCAAACGATAGTGCCAGGTCTTTCTCTCAGTATGAGGCTTGAATTTTTCCGTTTTACGCTCGAAAAGATGGGTTTGCCGTGGGTCCCAACGTGGTATAAAACTCAGGGAACAGGGTTATGGCCAACGGATGATTTGACGAATACTTCATCCGAGAGAGAAGGGCTGGTTCTTGATACCGAGATGAGGGGGATGTTTTTCCTTTATGGGGATGGTTTTTTGGGAACCCCAGGGAGGCTTCAGGGGTTTGTGAGTATTGGAGGGTATGGGATCTTAAGTATTCCTTTTCCTGAACAGGATGAGGGTCTTTCTGTGGGAGGAATGCTTTTGGGAGGAGGGATTTTTGCGAAAAACTGGGAACTCTCAGTTCTCTATCAGGTATGGCCACTCAGTCAGGGATGGAGAGGAACGTTAGATCCAGACATCTGGGAGTATGAGACGAGAAGCACAAATTTGTATCAGTACAATTTTCCCTTTGTCAGTGTGAGAGGGAGTTACTTTTTTACTTCATCTTTTGGGGTGACGGCAAAGCTCTCGTTGGTTGATATACAAAAAATACATATCTGGTATGAGGAAGGTATGGGAATAGAAGGGAGAACTTTGATTCGTTCTGTGATGACGGATATAGCCCTTGAGATGGTATATCGCTTCCAGTTTGGGTTTTAGCCTATGAGTTCTCTGATGGTTGCCTGGAGTACCTCGTTTTTGAAGGGTTTTACAATCCAGCGGTTGGCCCCGGCCTGTCTACCCTCTTCCTGTTTGTCCTGTTCACTTTCGGTGGTGAGCATGATGATGGGGGTTTTCTGGTACTCTGGCATCTGACGAAGGGCCTTGATAAAGGCAATCCCATTCATCTCGGGCATGTTGTAGTCCACGATGAAACAATTAAAGTGGTCTGTCTTGAGTTTCTCAAGGGCGTCTTTGCCGTTTTCGGCCTCAACCACATCGTATTTTTCTGCCCGGAGTACCAGCGCGACTATCTTTCGCATGGTGACAGAATCGTCAACGACAAGAAACTTCATACAAGCCTCCTCCTCTTTATTTCAAAAGAAAACGTTCACTGGAAACCTTGGCTTCCCGTATCATGTCGTTTTTGGCCTCGTCTAATTTGTCTATGTCCCATTCATCGAGAGTGATACCAAACTGCGAGAGTACTTGGCTTCCCTTTTTGATGTCGTCCTGGATTTGACCAAGATAGCTCATCACGTTCTCAATCTGCTGGCGGGTGATGTCCTGAAACTGGAGTGACTCAACGATAGCGTCGAGGTCTTTTTGTATAGCGGCGGCATTTTGTTGAAGAAGAGTGGCAATATCATTCATGTGCTGGGAGGCATCCTTGAGTTTTTTCATCAGTCGGGAGGCATTTTCTGAGGCTATCTGAAACTTGGTGACAGAATCCCCCATGTGTCTCAGCCAGTTGTTCCATAACTCTTTGTTGAAAATCTCAAACTGCTCCAATCGGTGGCTTACTTCTCCTGTAAACTGATCTATCTTCTGGTTCAGTTTTTGTATTTCCCGGACGATTACCTTGATAGCCCTGCCCTTGTCCCCAAACTTGACCCCCTCAATAGAAAGGTTTACGGCGATGATTTTGTTTTGTCCCAAGATGTCATTGATGCTTTTGAGTTGATCAAACATGGTCTGAAGTTGGCGGCTGAAGTCTTCAATTTGTATCTTGTTCTGGGTGAGGAGGGTTTCGTATTCCTCTTTCATGAGCTGGTAGTTCTGGGTTATCTGGGAGGATTGGGCAATGAGGTTGGAGAGAGACTCTCCCTCGTGACTTTCAATACGTTTTTTGACCTCCTCAATGGCCTGTCGGTTTTTTTCGGAGACGGAGATGAAGCGTTCGATAAGGGTATTAGTGGCTTCTTCCGTTTTTTCGATGACATTGAGAAGCAGAATACGAAGGTAAGGGAGTTTGTAAAAGGCCTTTTGAATAGAGGAGAGGGTGTCGGTATCAAAGGAAAAAGAAGAGGAGAAGAGGTCTTTCCCCTGAGAGAGAAGGGATACCATTTCCTCAGATGAGAGAGGGAAAAGGTTCTTCCACGCCTCAAGAAAATCTTTTTGTTCTTTGGTGGGTTCGGTATTTTTGGTAAGAAGAGAGGTGAAAAATTCAAGAAGGGTGGAATGAAGAAGAGGAAGGGAATTTTCGTTTTGCGAGGGGGATGCAAAAGGAGAAGAAGGGCTTTTTTGGGGCCATCCTGTCAAAAGAGTGAGCACAATCCCTATTCCCCCTATCCAGAGTGAAGAGAACAAAAGGCCTCCTGTGGTAAGTCCAATACTTGCTATGAATAACAAACGGCGAGTGGTGATATTCACATAACCTCCCTGATAGCAAAGAATCGTCCTTCATAATTTTCAATATAGAGAGAGATGTCGGCTACGATGTTGGTGAATTCCACCTTTTCGTATTCCCACTGGGGAAACTCCATTTCATAGTCTCTGTCTGAAGTGAGAGTGGCAAGAAAACGTCCTGAGATCACATTGAGAACCTCAAGAATGGCATCCTGGGCCTCTTTTTCTGCCACGACCTCTTTGCCGTAGAGGTTGCGAACGATTTCGTATTTCATTTCGGGAGCGAAATAGAAATAGAGTCTGCCTAAAAAAGGTTTGATTACCTGAATACTCACACACTCAAGGGTGGAGAGGCTTACCTCTTTTGGGGATTTTTCCACCTCGAGAAAGCCCATTTCTTCGATGGTACTTTTGATAGCCTCAAAGAGTTTGTCCTGAAAGGCCTGGACACTTACCATAGCCACCTCCTATCCCTTGAGAACCTTGTAGAGTTCCTGGGGGTTTATGGGTTTTTTGATCATACCTTTAACCTTGAGTTCTTGAAGGGCATCTATCAGAGGTCCAGAAAGGACACTGGAAACCACGATAACATCCTTCTGGGAAAGAACGGGATCGGCTTTCATTCTCCTGATGAAGTTTGCCCCATCCATCTTTGGCATATTGATATCGGTTACGATGAGATCAATTTCCGGATGACGATTCAAAAGGTCCAGAGCCTCAATACCGTCCCCTGCTTCGTAGAAGGTGGCTTCTGAAAGTCCAACAATCTGCAAGCATCGCTGGATGATCATCCGGGAAGTGGAAGAGTCATCGGCAATGAGAATGTGGTTATACATAACGACCTCCTACAGTTCGTATTTTTTATTCTGAGAGGACACGAGAACAATGCCCTCTCCAATGGAGAGTGAAACGGTACGGCTGATACTTCCTCCCACATCCTCGGCGACGGGAGCAAGCATATTTTGCCAGAGCAGTTTCTTGATCTCAAGGACGTTGCGACGTCCTATGTCAAAGATCCCGTTTGGATCAAGCATCTGGGCTCCTCCAACAAGCTTGATTTCGATTTCTTTTGGTTGAATTCCCTGTTTTTGAAAAGCCTCAAGGATAATGGGTACAGCCAGATCAGCAAAATACGCGGGCTGGTTTTTGGCTTTTTCAGGATCAATAGTGGAGTTTGGGAGGGCAATATGGGCCATAGCCCCGATGTGTTTTTTCCGACAAAGGGCAATGAGGGCTACACAGGAACCAAGGGCATAGGTGGTGATGACATCCTCCGGCTTCCCACTGATGAGCCATTCTCCGATACCGATGATATGGGTCATGGGTTACCCTTCTTTTTTCGTTCTTTGACGCTTCGGATGAGGATCTGCGGGATCCTCGGGAGGGGGAGAAGCATATCCACGGCTCCCAGTTTGTAGGCTTCGTAGGGCATACCAAAAACGACACTAGTACTCTCATCCTGGGCGATGGTGAGTGCCCCATGTTGTTTCATGAGGAGAAGCCCCTGTGCCCCGTCCTTTCCCATGCCGGTGAGGAGAACACCAATTGCTTTTGGACCGGCTACCTGAGCTACGGACATGAAAAGCACGTCCACGGAGGGGATATGGCCACTTACTCTTTCACCGGAGGAGATCTCTATGGTCCAATCCTGCCGAAGCTTCATATGATAATCTCCCGGGGCAATATAGGCGTGTCCTATCTCTATTTTTTCTCCATCGGAGGCTTCTTTGACCTTGATGGCGGTTTCTTTTTGAAGGCTTTCGGCAAACATTTTGGTAAAGGTGGGAGGCATGTGCTGGACAATAAGAAGAGGTGGCATGGTCGCAGGGAGTTGCCTGAAAAGGGTAGAGAGGGCGGCTGTTCCTCCTAACGAAGCCCCGATGGCAATCACCTGGTTTGAGGCATCCTCAACGGAAGGATGGCTTTCAAACTCTTTGTCTTTCTGGGGGAGTTTGATCTGGGAGGCCCACTTGATTTTGGCGATGAGTTCGTGGAGAAAAGAGACAAGGGCGTCATTTCCCTCGGCCTTTGGTTTGGGGACTACCTCTACGGCGCCTGCCTGGAGGGCTGCCCAGGCAAGGGTTCCACCCCTATCGGTAAGGGAGGTGACCACAATCACGGGGATAGGGTATTGCGGAAGAAGTTGCTTGAGGAATATGAGACCATTCATTTTTGGCATCTCAAGATCGAGGGTCATCACATCCACGTCTGTGGTGGAGAGTTTTTCGCTGGCCTCATAGGGATCCGAAGCTACCCCCACTACCTCAATCTCAGGATCCTGGGAAAGACCTTTGGAGAGAACATCCTGGACAATCTTTGAATCATCAACGATAAAGACGCGAATTTTCTTCATGCGGCCTCCTTTTGATAAATCGCTGGCTGAATAAAGGTGAGTCCGTATTTTTCTCGTTCGATGGTTTCCGAATGTCCGATGAAAAGATACCCCCCTGGTTTGAGAACATCGACGAGATGGGAGAGGATACGTTCTTTGTGTGTTTGGTCAAAGTAGATGAGAACATTCCGGCACCAGATGATATCGAATTTGCCTCTGAAGGGATAGGTCTCTCGCATGAGGTTGAAGCGTTTGAAAAGCACCATATCCCGAATCTCTTCTTTGACCTGATAAGTGTTTTCATCTAATTGAAGGAAATATTTTCGGATAAGGAGGGGATCAAGGTTTTCAAGTCTATCGGCTACATAGATTCCCTGTTGAGCCTGTTCCAAGACCCGGAGGGAAATATCCGTTCCTAAAAGCCCCCACTCTTCTGGTCGATAGGGGGAGAAGTGTTCTCTGATGAGAATAGCCACGGTGTAGATTTCTTCTCCCGAGGAACAGCCGGCGCTCCAGATACGGATGTCCCGGTAGGGTTCATTTTTCCAGCGGGGAAGGATCTGTTGTACCATGAAATCGTAGTGGGCACTCTCTCTCATGAAATAGGTGTGGTTTGTAGTGATACGGTTGATCATTTCAGAGAGAAGGATACCACTCTCATCGCTGATAATCCTCTTGTAGAGTTCGTCAAAGGAGGTGAGGTTTTCCTGTTTGAGGAGTTGCTGGAGTCGGCTTTCCACCAGGACACGTTTTTCCGGGGGGAGGTGAATCCCCACGGTTTCATAAACAAGCTGGCTGATAAGATTGAACTCTTTGTCTGTCAGCCTGTAGAGGGTGAAAAGACTTTCCCGCTCCATCATGCCTTCCCTGCTTTTTGGATGGTTTCTATATCTTCATCGTAAATAACGCGTTCTACGTCAAGGAGGATTTTCAGCCTGTCTCCCACCTTGCCAATACCTTTGAGGTACCTTTCCTGGGCTTCAACCCCCCGGAAGTGGGGAGCTGGCTCAATGGCACTCGGCAAAATTTCCAGCACCTCCTCTACCACATCGACAATGAGACCGATGAGGGTATTTTTGAGTTCAATGACGATGATACATGTCCGGTTGTCATACTCTCGAAAAGGCATACCCAATCGGGTTCTCATGTCAACGACGGGGATGATTTTTCCGCGGAGATTAATGACCCCCTTGACATAGGACGGCATATCCGGGACCACGGCAATCTTTTGCATCTCTATGATATCCCGTACATGGGCAATGGGGATACCATAGGAGTTTTCACCTAAGGTAAAGGTGAGATACTTGTTGCTAATGGTATCTTCTTCTTCGCCCATTTCGAGGAGTTCGTCATCGTATGTCTGGTTCATGCTATCCTCCTGTTATTTGGTTTTGAAGACCTGCACCATCTGTTGCAGGCTATGGGTCTGGCCGGCAAGTTCGTTGGCTGCACTGGCGGTTTCTTCTGCGCTGGCGGCGGCTGATTGCACGGCGGTGCTGATTTGGGTCAGTCCCTGAGAGATCTGGTCAAGACCAAGGGACTGGGCCTGACTGAGTTTGCCTATCTCAAGCATCTTGGCCGACATTTCCTGGCTTCGTTTCTCTATCTGGTCAAACTTGGTGAGGCTTTGCTTGAGAACGACATCACTATTGAGAAGGTTTTGCACCGTTTCTTCTACAATCTGAGCGGTATCTTTGGCTGCCTGGGCGCTTTTGACGGCCAAGTTTCTCACCTCATCCGCAACCACGGCAAAACCTTTCCCGTACTTTCCGGCGCGGGCGGCTTCTACATTAGCATTGAGAGCCAAAAGATTGATCTGGAAAGCGATGTCATCGATGGTTTTGACGACTGCTTTGATCTGTTCCGAAGCCTCGGTGTTTTTCTTCATGGCGGCGGAAAGCTGGTTGAGCTGAAGTCTGTTTTCTTCAACCACGGCTAAGAGTTGTTTCATAATATCGATGGATTCTGTGGCATAGGCGAGATTTTGTTTGGCCTGAGCCTGAATTTCTTTGACCGAGGAGGTGATCTCTTCCACGGCTGCCGCCTGTTCCGTGGAGCCCTGGGAGAGATGCTGCGTGGCTTTCTTGAGCTGTTCTACGCTGATCATGGTCTGGTGGATGGACTCCTTGACTGCCCTGATGAGTTCACTCAGGCGTTCGGTCATGGTTTTCAGGGCAAGTCCTACGGTATCCTCTGAACTTGCAATGGGAGCCTCTTTGGTGAAATCTCCCTCTTTCAGGGCAAGGATAAAGTTCTCTTTGGTTTTGAGGGAGGCTACAATATTGGCAAACGAGGAGAGAAGCACGGCAATCTCATCCTGATATTTGTAGGCAATGTCCGGAGTGACAAACTTTCCTTTGGCAATATCCTCGGCAAGCAGCCTCACCTTCATGAGAGGAGAGAGCCACCTTCCGGAGACAAAGAGACCTACCATCACAAGGAGAAGCATGATCACCGCAAGGGAGAGAATAACCTGAAGGGACCTGTAGAGAGGAGAGAGGATGTCTTCGGCTTTGCCGTGGACGACGATTTTCCAGTTGACATTGTAAAAGCGAATAGGAAGGACAGCTCCATACCAGTTGTTTTTGATGGCAAAGGCAAAGCCGTTTGATGTTCCCAAAGAAGCGAATGGTTTGAATTCGGGGGAGTCCCATATATTCTCTTTCAGGATACTATTGGTATTGGTATGGGTAAGATAGATACCCTTCTCATCCACGAGGTATACCTCTGAGGAAGGGGTGATTTGAAGTCGTTTGATAACCTGTTGAACTACAGAAATCCCGAGGTCAAGGGCTATAATCCCCGGGATCACCTCTTTTCTTTTGATAGGTCTTGCAATGGAAATGATAAGGTCTCCCTGAATAGCATCAATATAGGGAGCGGTGAAACTGACTCCCCCTGATGAAGAAGCAGCGGTAAACCAGGGTCTTTTTGTCCAGTCGTAATCAGCTCCCGGGATCCAACCGTCAGAAGAATAGAACACTCCCCCTTCCTTCGGTCCTTTTTTAGGACCTATATAAATACTCCGTGCCTCGGCGTTGGTATAGAGGGCCATGGTGGAGATATATTTTTGATAGAGTTGTTTGTCGTTTAAGGAATGGAGTGAAAGAGCCCCTTCCGCAGCATCGAGAAGAGGGATTTTGGCGGAGAACCACCCTTCTATCTCTTTGGCAGCCGTGGAAAGTTTGGCTTCTATGTACTGTTTACCCATGTCTGTGAAGGTATTGGTCATCATGATGATATAGGTGGTTGCCATAATCCCTAACATCACCACGATAATAAAACCCACCATCCCGATGAGTCGCCAACGAAGAGAGAAAAAGTGTTTTGAGGTATTTTGCATACAAACCTCCTAAAACTTCCCGAAGTCATCATCGTCGAGACGGATGACTCGTTTTTTTGGCTGGGTTTCTATCTCACCCCCAGACGGTAAAGAACTTGACTCCACAGGCCGCTCAGGAGAAAACGAAGTCTCTATGGGTGGAGAGACGCTTATAGCGGCTATTCTAAACTGTGAGACAAGGCGCTTGAGAATACTGGACTGACTGGCAAGTTCCTCAGCGGCACTTGCTGTTTCTTCGGCACTGCTGGCTGTGGTCTGGGTGACCTGATTGATCTGGTGGATACCCTGGCTGATCTGTTCCATGGACAGAAGCTGTTCCTGACTGCTGGCAGCGACTTCTTCAGCCACTTCTATGGTCTGGTGCATGTTGGTGTACATCCTCTCAATATGAGAGGCGACTTCGCTGGTGACCTCATGCCCACGGGTGATGGCCCCTACAATATCCCGTACCTTGCTTGTGGTTTCTTTGAGAGAATTGGCACTCTTGACAGCGAGATTGCGGACTTCATCGGCGACCACCGCAAAACCCTTGCCATACTTTCCTGCACGGGCGGCTTCCACGTTGGCATTGAGGGCAAGAAGATTGATCTGGAAGGCTATATCATCGATCGTTCGAACAATATTGTTGATTTCTGTGGCAGAGTTATTGAGGCGTTGCATGACTTCGACAAGGTTTTGCATGCTGTGCTGGCTGTTTTCTGCCATCGAGAGAACCTCTTGAGAGAGGTTTCTGGCCTGAGAGGCCTTGTCGGCGTTTTGTTTCACCTGGGCGTTGATTTCGGTGAGGGCTGAGGTGATCTCTTCGATGGAACTGGCCTGTTCATTGGCTCCCTGGGAGAGAGTCTGGGAGGCACGGGAAAGCTGATCAGCCCCCAACGAAAACTGCTCCACGGTGTTTCTCACCTCGAGGATGAGACGGGAGAGGTTCTCATGGAGTTTCTTGAGTGCAATGCCAAGTCTGTCGTGGGAGGAGGCAGGGGTGATCTCCATGGTAAAATCTGCTTCACTCATGGCGATAATCTCCTTTTCTCGCTGGCTGACATAGGTGTAGAGATGCTGAAAGGCTTCCGCCAGTTTTTCAATCTCTCCTCCCAATTTTTCCCAGCGGGGATCTATCTGCACATCGAAGTTCCCCTCTCCAATCTTTTTGGCTTCTGTGGACATGTCAATGAGGGGAGAAGTGATTTGTCCGTGAATGAGGCGCTGGATAATGAAAACAAGAATCACAATCACCATGGCAAACAGGGCTATCTGGAGAAGAAGGGTCCTCTGGGTTTTCACGGTGTGTCGAGAGGCTTCGGCTATGGTAGCCTCTATATCGTCCACATAGAGCCCTGTCCCGAGTACCCAGCCGTAAGGTTCAAAGAGTTTACTATAGCCTCTTTTGGGAAGGGGGTTGGTCTCTCCCTGACGGGGGAAGTAATAGTCCAGATATCCTCCTCCTTGCAGAGCTAATTTGCGTAGTTCCTGGATGATATACGTTCCTTTTGCATCCTGAAGGTTATTGCGGTTTGAACCCTCGACGTCCTTTCTTCCGTAGAGTACCACATTGTTTCCCTGGAGGTCGTCAGCCCAGAAGTATTCTTTGCCATTGTCTCCATAGCGGAGGTCTCTTAAAAGATCGGCAGCGAGTTTTTTTCCCTGGTCTTCTGTGAGTTCACCGGCCTGGACCTTTTTGTAAACAGCCGAGAGGAGACTGTGGGCTGTCTGGACCTGAAAACGGATCATCTGATCGTATCGTGTATAGAGGTTTTCTCTGGTTTGTTTGACGTCCGTATTGAGATCACGCCAATATTGCGTGATGATGATTATAAGAAGAATAATAGTAATGGCAAAATAACTTCCAGAGAAAAGCCAGAGACGTGTTTTGATTGATGCTTTCATAACGACCTCCTATTCAAACATTCTTCTTGACAGGCCCTTGACATCCACAATGAAACCAATCTGGCCTTCGTTGAGGATAGAACAGCCTATCATTCCTTCGATCCTTCCAATGAAGTCTGAGAGAGATTTGACCACCACCTGCTGGGAAGAGATGATTTCGTCGACGGCTATGGTCATCTTCCGTTCCTGAGAACTGACCACGATGAGGATCCTCTGGGGGAGTGGGGTGGGGTTTGGCTGGTGGTAAAAGACGTCTTCAAGATCTAAAACAGGGAGAATCTCTCCTCGGAGGTTGATGAGAAGGGAGTTGGCCTCGCCCCTGGTGATCTGGCTTTGCTGGGGTTTGAAAAACTCCACAATGTCGGCAAGGGGAATAATAAACAAAGCCTGTCCGATACGGCATACCACTCCATCGAGAATAGCCATGGTGAGGGGGATTTTCATGGTGATGGTAGTGCCCTCGTTGGGGTAGGTGAGGATATCCACCTGACCACGGAGTTTTTCGATATTTTTGATCACCACATCCATGCCCACTCCACGACCCGAGATATCTGTGACCTCATCCTTGGTCGAAAAGCCGGGCAAAAAGATGAGTTTCCACACCTCATTGTCTGTCATGTCTTCGGGAGATTTGTGGAGAAGTCCCTTTGCCTGGGCTTTGGCAAGGATCTTTTCTCTACTAAGTCCTCGCCCGTCATCTCGTACCGATATCCAGATTTCGTTTCCCTGGTACTGGGCTGAGAGTTCTACTAAGCCCCGTTCTGGTTTGCCTTTCTGGCGACGTTCTTCCGGACTTTCTATCCCGTGGTCAATGGCATTGCGGAGAAGATGAACTAAGGGATCGGCAATCTGGTCAATGAGGTTCTTGTCAATTTCGTTTTCCTGACCGATGATACGAAGTTCAATAGATTTGTCAAACTTTCGGGAGAGATCACGAACAAGCCGATGCATTCTCATAAACAGCCCCTCAAGGGGAACCATCCGGACTTCCATCGTTACTTCTTGAAGTTCACGGGAGATTTTGGTGAGGTGGGATATGGCTTTCTGGAGGTTATCGTCCTGGATGTTTTTGACCATGGGATGGTGAAGTACCATGGCCTCAGCATTGATGAGTTCTCCCATGAGATCAAAGAGCCTGTCAAGCCGGCTTGCATCCACACGGATTTCCCTCTTCTGAAGCCCAAGGGGGCTCGTGTCTGTCATGCCGGCCTGTTTTTTGAGGGCCTGATTGACCTCTTCTTCACTCACCACGCCTTTTTCGATGAGGATTTCTCCGATGGGTTTTTCTTTTTCAAGGAGGGCTTCTTCGACGGTTTCTCTATCAGCCGCCCCCATCTCTACTAAGATTTCTCCGAGGGGTTTGTAGGTCTTTTCGGTTTCTTTTTCTTCTTTTCCTAAAGAAGATAAATCCCGCCTGATATAGTCAATACCTCGCAGAAGAATGTTGGTTACCGCAGGGGTAAAGGGCATGCTGTTATTGCGAAGGCTATCGAGGATGTTTTCAAGCGTTTCTGCCTGACGGGCAATCCTTTCAAAAGTGAGAAAACTGGCATTGCCTTTTATGGTATGAATAGAACGGAAAATAGCCTGGATGAGATCAGTTTTGTTTTCCGCGTTTTCTAACGAGAGAACATGTTGTTCGGCTTCATCAAGGAGTTCTGTGGTTTCACTCCGGAAACGTTCTACCATTTCAGGGGTGATGAGGTTATCAAGACGGACACGGGAAAAATCAATCTCTTGTGGTGGGGCTTTTTCTTCTTCAGCTTTTGCAGGGGGAGAAGGAGGAGGAGAAACCTGTTCTTCTTTCTGAGGAGGAGAGCTTTCGGCGAGAGGGCTTTCGTTGAAAGCTTCTTGAGAAGTAGGCTCCTGGAGAGGGGCTTCTTCAAATCCCTCACTCAGGGCAACCACCTCTTCTTCGATGAGTGGAGAGGGTACGGGTGTTTCTTCGGAAGAGGGGGAAGAGATTTCCTCTTCGTTCTCAGAACCAGAAACAGGGGCTTCAGGAGAAGGTGGGGGCGTTTCAGGCTGAGGGACAAAGGAAGTTTCTTCAGAGGATTTTTCACTCAGGACCTCTGAAGGAGAAAGGAGGGTTTCTTCGAGGGAAGCTTCCTCTTCGATATCTTCTTCCACAGGGATTTCTTCGGCAATGGGGATTTCCTCTTCGATAAAGGCAAAGGTGTTTTCCTCTGTTGGGATTTCTTCTGATTGGGGAGTTACTTCTTCTAACGAAGGAGGTGAAGAGGCCGTTTCCTCTTCAGAGGAGAGTGAAGATTCTTTTTGAAGAGGCTCGGGAGAGGAGGCGGTTTCAGGGGGAGAGGGTGGGGGTGAATTTTCCAGCTCTGCCATCTTTTTCAGGTGTTTTGTACTGGCCTGGGAGATTTCTTCTATCATGAGATTGACCTCTCCCTCAAATCCCTCGTCCGTGAGGTTGGCGGCCACATTGTCAAGGAGTTGACGGAGAAAATCCATGGCTTTGTAGATGAGATCAACATCCTCGGCTGAGGGTTTGATGCCTGTTTTCCGGAAGATGTCCAGAAGACTCTCGGCTTCGTGGGTAAGGTTTTTGATATTTTCAAAGTTGAGGTAACCAGCTGACCCCTTGAGGGAGTGGAAGAGCCTGAAAAGGGTCTGAACAATCTGTTCGTGGTAGGCTTCCTGAATGTGGGGAAGCTGGTTCTCAGCCTCCTCTAAACGCTCATAGCCTTCAGAGACGAAGGCATCAATAATCTCTTTCATTTCCGGATCGTAGGGCATAATACCCCCCTTGGTTTATCAGCCTAGTGTTCCAGGGACTTCATCATCTCATAAAGATTATCATAGGCTTTTTTGAGGTCCTGGTAGGCTTCCTTCAGTTTTCGGTAGTCTATCTGGTTCTCTCCACTGGCTTCTTGTTCAATTTGTCTGATCATGGAGAGGAGTTCGTCAAAATTGAGTGGTTTAGCCAAAAAGCCGTACGCATGGTTGTTGATACAGGCGATAGCTGTTTCCACATCACCATACGCCGTCATGATAATCACCGGGCATTTGGGACTGTGTTCCCTCACCCTTTTGAGGACATCGATGCCATTCATCTCAGGCATCCGGATGTCGCTGATAACCACATCAAAAGGTTCAGAAACAAACCTCTGAATGGCATTGAGAGGATTGGTTTCTGTGACCACATCATACCCTCCTGGTAGCAAAGCCTCCCTGATATCCTCGAGAATGCCCTCATCATCATCGATAACTAAAAGGCGCATACCCTCCCCCTTTTGCGTTTGCTTAAGCATATATTTTTCGGCAATGTGAGGAAAAAAACTTGATAGAGATGGAAAAAAGAAGGGATTGATTTTTTTTTGGTAAATCTTTGGTAACGTTTTTTTCAGGAGACCTGCAGTGGGAAGATGAGGAAAAGCAAAAAAAGTTCCTCCCTGGCCGATAATAGGACACAAGGAGGAACCCATGCGTAAAGAATTCACCTTCACTTTGACT
>JABLXN010000035.1 GCA_013177995.1 Brevinematales bacterium
TTTCGGTGAGTATTTTAACCTCAAATTTGCTCAATCCCGTGTTGCTAAAAAGGCCAATCTCTGCGTGGCTCACAAACTCCTTCGCCTCCTCTACGCCATGCTCTCTCATCAAACTACCTTCGACCCCTTTCGCCTTACCTCCTTCCCTCAGGAGGTGAATTTATAATAGTTGACTCCTCTGCCTTTATCTTTGTCACACGGCTAACGCCATGCTATTCCACCACCAAAAATTTCACCTTGTTTACACCAGGTACTTTTGCCAACTGCTGCAGCACATCCTCTTCGGGCTTCTGGTCAATAGACACTAAAATCAAAGCCTTCTTGGTTTCTTTCTTGCGACCAACATGCATATTTGCGATGTTGATACCTCTTTCACCAAGAATAGTTCCCACCCTTCCTACCACACCTGGCACATCATCATTGGCTATCAGAATCATATTTCCCGAAGGTGTAGCTTCAAAGAAGTAATTATTGAAATTCACCATCTTGCCATGAGACTGGGCATACACTGTTCCCCAGAGTTCCAGTTCTTCTTTGTCACTTTTCACTATCACCTTGAGAAGATTGGTGTATTCACAGGGAGTATCATCCATAACTTCCTCAATCTTGATACCCCTGGACTGAGCGGTAGGAAGAGAATTCACATAGTTCACGGTATCACCCAAGAAAGGCATAAAAAGCCCTTTCAACAGAGAACGGGTGAGAAGATTGACATCCTTTGACGAAATCTCTCCATGCCCCACCACTCTCACTGCCTCAAGCTGTCCCTCAAGAATCTGACCCGCCATATTCCCCAATCTTTCAGAGAGTTGCACAAACGCCTTGAGGCGGTTGAAGTCCTCTTTGCTTACCGAAGGCATATTCACTGAATTGACAATCATACCATGGAGCAAGAAGTTTGCCACAGCCTCAGCACTTTCAATGGCTACATTGTACTGAGCCTCTGAGGTTGAAGCCCCAAGATGAGGAGCAAGAATACAGTTAGGAGCGTCGAGAAGCGGGTTATTGGAATCAAAGGGAGGCTCTTTGGAATACACATCAATAGCTGCCCCGGCAATCCGCCCACTCTTGAGAGCTTCAGCAAGAGCCGCCTCATCGATAATCCCTCCACGAGCACAATTGATGATACGGACTGATTTCTTCATCATCTCAATCTCTTTTTTGCCAATGAGTCCACGGGTAGCTTCAGTGAGAGGGGTATGGACGGTGATAAAATCAGACTCTTTGTAGATCTTTTCAAGAGAAGCAAGCTCAATTTCAAGCTTTTGAGCCATTTCCTCAGAGAGATAGGGATCATACCCGAGAACCCTCATCCCGAAAGCCCTGGCTCTCTTGGCCACCTCTGTTCCAATGCGACCAAGACCAATGATACCAATGGTCTTGTTAAGGAGTTCCACCCCTTTGAAGCTTTTTCTATCCCATACCTTCTGCTGCATAGAGGCATGCGCAAAGGGAATCTTTCTCGCAAGAGAAATCATCATGGCAAAGGTATATTCTGCTGTCGAAATCGTATTCCCCGAAGGAGCATTCACCACGACAATACCCTTCTTCGTCGCTGTGGGAACATCAATATTGTCTACTCCCACTCCTGCACGGGCGATAATCTTGAGTCCCTCAGAGGCCTCGAGCACCTCTTTGGTGAGCTTCGTTTCACTCCGTACGATGATCGCATCATACCCCTTGAGCTCCTGGATCAGGGCCTCTCCCTTGAGGGTTTCCTTTTCCACCACCTCAAACTCTTTGTAACGCCTGAGAATCTCTACCCCTTCGGCATCGAGTTTATCTGTGACTAAAATACGAAACATATATACTCCTTGTTATTATCTTTTCCCTTTCACGAAGTCCACAAAACTCCCCGCCCCCTTTTTTGGCTTATTCGACCGAAATAGCCCCTACAGGACACTGATCGGCGGCATCCTTGGCCAAGGAAGCGTCATACTCAGAGAGAGGTTTCACATGAGCCTTGCCATCTGCCTGCATCTCAAAAAGATCGGCATAGATACTTTCACACACCCCACATCCAATACAGGTGGCCTGGTCAATCTTTACTGCCATAGAGTCCTCCTGGAAAAAAATTGAGGATTTATTGTAGCATAAAGAGATTTTTTTTTCAACAAAGAGGCTTTTTTACCAAAGAAAACGTCATTTCAAAGAAAAAGATGTACCGAGACCTTTGCACGAATGTGCAAAGGTCTCAAGAAAGTAATAGAAAACAGAAAGTGGTATAAAAATATTCCTTTTCATAATAAACAAGCCTATTTTTTAGATGAAAAAAGGCATATAAGCCTTTGTAAACAGAAAAAGCGGGGTTTCAGGGGCGTAGCCCCTGACCCAGAAAGGGAAAAAATACTCGTGCAAGGGTCCCGTACCAATGTTTTTTTCCATGTTTCAACAAAAGTCACTGGTTGGCTGACAAAAGCAAATACCCCCCCTTCTTTTTTGCAAAAAAATACCTTTTTCGCTACAATAAAAAGACAAAAAAAAGAAAGCGGAGATGTCTATGGCTTTTCTGCCGGCTAACCTTTACGAACTTTCCCCGCAAGAGAAGCAAGTCCTTCTTGACCAGCTGGAAAAACAATACAAATCCATTCAAGAAGAAAAACTCCACCTCGACATGACGAGAGGAAAGCCAAGCCCTGAACAACTTGATCTCTCTCTTCCCATGCTTTCTCTGGTAGATGAAAAACACTACAAAAGTGAAAACCATACCGACTGCCGCAACTATGGGGTATTAGATGGTCTTTCTGAGACCAAACGCCTTTTCTCCTGGATATTGGATATCCCCGCTGACAATATCTTCGTCGGTGGAAATTCCAGTCTCAACCTGATGTACGATGTTCTTGTCCAGGCGATGCTGTACGGTGTTCCTGGAGGAAATAAACCCTGGAAAGATGAAGAAAAAATCTCTTTCCTTTGCCCTGTTCCGGGTTATGATAGACATTTTGCCATCCTTGAACATCTTGGGATTGAGATGATCCCTGTCCGACTTGGAGACAATGGTCCTGATATGGAGACCGTGGTTTCCTTAGTAGAATCCAACCCTTCTATCAAAGGTATCTTCTGCGTACCCAAATACTCCAATCCCACAGGAATCACCTATTCGGACGAGGTGGTGAAGGCTTTTGTCACTCTCAAGCCTGCTGCTCCTGATTTTCGTATTTTCTGGGACAATGCCTATGCTATTCATCATATCGACTACCCCGGAGACCATCTTTTGAATGTCTTTGAAGAGGCCAAAAACCATCACTGTGAGGATAGGTTTTATATCTTCTCCTCAACATCCAAAATTACCTTCGCCGGAGGTGGAGTAGCCTGTGTAGCTACTGGCAAGAAAAACTTAGAGGCTCTCAAAAAGCACTATGGCATCCAGACCATAGGCTACGATAAACTCAATCAACTCCGACACGCTCTCTTTTTCAAGGACAAACAGTCCCTTGAAAGTCATATGAAAAAACACGCCGATATCCTTCGTCCCAAAAAAGACCTCGTTGTTCGTACCCTTTCAGAACAGTTCGCCAACCTTGGAATTGTGAGATGGACGAACCCCAAGGGAGGCTACTTTGTGAGTTTGGACACCCTTCCTGGCTGTGCCAAGATGGTGGTTTCTCTTGCCCATGAAGCAGGGGTCAAACTCACCCCGGCTGGTTCCACCTTCCCCTACAAAAATGACCCAAAAGACACCTCTATTCGTTTGGCGTTCTCTTATCCCTCTCTCAAAGAGATCGAAAAAGCCATGGAAGTCATCTCCCTCTGTATTGCTATAGCCTCCCTTCGTTCGATGCTTCATCAGAAATAAGATGAGATGGCGTTGTTCTCATCCCCTTTTGACGATCTTTTTTGAAGAGGAGGATGGCGTCCTTCAGAGAGTGGAACTCTCTCTCCCTGATTCCACCCATCCCTCTGATAACCACCCTTTCTGTGAGGTTTTTATAGACTATTTGAATGGCAAAGAGATAACCTGGCCGCCCTATAACCAGAACCTTCTCACCCCTTTTCAAAAGAGCGTCTTTAGCCACGTCATTTCCATCCCACGGGGAGAAGTGAGAACCTACGGGGAGATTGCCCGCCTCATAGGAAAACCCAAAGCAACTCGAGCAGTCGCAAGAGCCCTATCCCGTAATCCCTTTCCGCTCGTGATACCCTGCCATAGAGTGGTAAGCCATGCCTTTCCAAAAGAATTGGGTGGTTATACACCCAATCCCGCTTTCAAAAGACTTCTCTTGAAAAACGAAGGGTTTTCTCTTTGATTCCTCAGAAGGCTGGCTCTGGTCTAAATCTCACCTTTTCGTTGATATAAGCCTTTTCTCAGAGTTTTTCTCTACTTTCCCTCATCAAGTTCATCAAGGAGTTCTTGTGCGCCTTCTCCCATCTCTCCTTCTGGATCAAGTTGAATTACCCGTTCCAGATAGGCTCTCCCTTTTTCTCTCTCATCAAGATCCAGTAAACAACTCCCCAACAAGTAAAGAATCTCCGGATCATCAGGACGCCTCTGAAGCAACCACTCATAATCCTGCACGGCTTTTTGAATCTCGCCCACCAGATCATAAAATCCAGCCCTCATCTCATAAAGGCTTTCCTCCTCAGGCAAAAGTTCAATAGCCTTGGTGAGATCCTCAATAACCTTTTTCTCATCAGTCTGACACTCTGTCCGGTAGATATAAAGCCATGGGATAGTGGGATCCATGGCAATACCCTGCGTATAAGCTTGCATCGCCTTTTTTTTGTTGTTCTCATAATCTACGTAAAAACGCCCTAAAATAAGGGCATCCCATGCAGAAAAAAGAGGTTGTTTTTTTGCTTTCTGAAGAATTCTTCTAGCTTCTATCTCTTTTTCATTCAGAAGATAATATCGCCATATAGCAAGTAATACCCCTACTGACTGGGGAAAATTCCTAAAAAGCCTCTCTATCACCTCTTCCTCTTCATCCGGATCATCAAGAAGGCTATATTTCATCAGAAGCGCAGGAAGAGTGAGTTCTGGATCTTTTGCTGCCTCATCAAAAAGACTGAGTACCTTTTTCCACTCTTCCTCCGTATTATCCCATGCTAAATAGGCTGACATAGCCTTCTCAAATATCGCTTTGCTTTTTGTTTGAGAAAACATACCTTTCTCCTTTTCATTTTGTACATAGTAAAGAGAAAATTATTTTTTTGCCAATAAAGAATCTTTTTTCCACAAAGAAAAGCCCCGTCTCTCTGAAAAAGTCAAAAGAAGATAACCCGTTCTCTCAAGAAGGCTGGGTTTTTTGAAGACGGATAACAGACTGAATAAACTCCTCAAGTTTGCGTTTATCTTTCCAGTCGAGATTGCTTGATAACTTCACCCCAATCGGCTTGTGCCCTTCAGGGGTATCATCATAGACATTGACAATCGTTGCCATGGTTTTAATCACCGTATCGTCGGGAAAATAAAGCTGAATATACACCCTTCTCCCCAAACGAATATACTTATAAAGGTCTGGATCCGTTACCTGAATCTTGATGCCCATCACCCCAAGATCAATCACAGGCTGAGGCTCTTTTGCCACCACCTCAAACGAACACTTGGTAAACAGGTTATCAATAGCATTCACAGCAAGAGAGTTCAAACGAACCACGTGGCTCTTGTTGATATAATCCCTCTGGGTCACCACCCGAATCTGCCCAATGGTTTCCTCTTCAAAGATGAGAGGAACAATAATCTCGCTTTTGATACCGTTTTTCACATAGAAGTCCTTGATCTTGTCTAAGTGAGCCATGATAGCCTCACGGGTAGCCCCCTTTTCCATCATGAACTTCACATAATTATCATAGGTAAGATAGTTCTCATCTTTCAGGGCTAAATTACTGGTATTGAAAACCACAAAAGGCTTTTTGTACTCTTTCAAAATCTGTACTATCACATTTTTTTCTGTCCCATCGTAGAGGGTCACCTTTGCCATAGAGTAGTTTTCTGAACGAACAAGGTTACTTTCAATGGTACTGATGATCAGATGAATCTTCTGTGAGAGTTCATTGTCTTCTATCGATGGGTCTACCACCCGGACACTGACAATAGTGTACATCTTGGAGATATAAGGATTCCCCTGTACCATAATACGGGGATAACGTCGTTTGGGATGACTTCGCAAAACATCAGGAAGCGAAATAGAATTCGCCGAGGTAGGATAAGCGGTAAAAAGAAAGGTATCCGAACCAAAAGAAACCTCTGCTTCAAGAGGACGCATCTTGTAGTTTTCCAGGGATTGACCATGAGGATTGGTTACAGAACTGAAATAGACCTCTCCGTTCTTACACTCTTTGCACGTGGCTTCAAACTCTGTATTTCTCTCACGAAGAATAATCTTCACCTTATTGGCACAAAAAATCGAAAAATGTTTGAAGATCTCTCGTTCGTCCTGATAGATCGCCTCTGTGATAGCCATCGCGCCTCTCTTATCCTTTTTCTTGTATATATTTATCGGCATAGGAAAAAGAAATATTTAGAATTCCCCAAAAGAATACACTTTTTTGTGGAGATGGAAACTCAAAGCACAAGGTCTTGTTTTTGTTGTCGCTTTCTTTATTTTCTCTCTTATATCTTCTTTTTTGCTTAGTTTAGGGCTTCACGAAAGATTTTCTGTTCTCGCCTTCTCTCAAAAAGATTGCACATAATTTTTTGATATGAAAAGAAATAAAAAGAATTTTTTTAAAAAAAGGAGAGAACTTGTCCTAAGAAGGCATCCCCTTCTCTTCTCCAAAAGAGAAAAACCCCCGAAAACATCAAACGATGCCCTCGGGAGTTTTCCTTTCCTAAAGAAATCTTATAACCGATGATGCTTGATCACCCTTCCCTCGGTGATATACACCACCTCTTCGGCAATATTCGTCGTGATGTCGGCAATCTTCTCAAGATGGCGAGAAACACTCAGCATGAGAAGCCAGGGAAGAATATCCCCTTCTCTTTTGTTCATGTGTTCTACCAGATCATGATTGATGCTATCCCGAAGGGCATTCACCTCCGCATCAGCACGAATCACTTCCATGGCCTTCACAGGATCCTCCTGCACAAAGGCTTCCATTCCCTGACGAAGCATTTGCAGAGAAATTTTCTTCATCTTTTCGTACTTTTCAAGAGGAAAATCCACGGGATATTCACACAAAGAACAGGCATCTTTGGCAATATTGGTGGCAATATCCCCGATCCTCTCCAGATCCCCGGCCATTTTGTAGATCATCATCGCAAAGCGAAGTACCTTGGCTTCTGGCTGATAGAGGGCAATAAAACTGATACAGGCCTCATCAAGTTTGTTTTCCCAGATATCAGCCTGCCGTTCATCATACTCGATAACCCCTTCGGCAAGCGATTTGTTCTTCTCTAAAAAAGCAGTAAGGGATTTATCCACCATTTCTTCTACGAGAGTAGCGTATTTGATAATCTCTGCCTTGAGATCGGTGAATTTTTCCTTTGCAGACATGGTTTTTCTCCTATCCAAATTTTCCTGAGAGGTATTCCTCGGTTCTCTTGTCCTCTGGGACAGTGAAAACCTTTTCTGTTGGACCATACTCCACCAGATTCCCCAAGTACATAAAGGCGGTATAATCAGACACACGCCCCGCCTGCGCAATGTTATGGGTCACAAGAACAATAGAGACGGTGGACTTGAGTTCAGTAATCAGTTCTTCAATATGACTTGTGGATTTCGGATCAAGGGCCGAGGTTGGTTCATCCAAGAGAAGCACCTGCGGTTTCATAGCAAGGGCGCGGGCAATACAGAGACGCTGTTGCTGGCCTCCTGAAAGAAACGTCCCGCGTTTATGAAGCTTGTCCTTGACCTCGGTCCAGAGGGCCGCCTTTCGAAGGCTTTCTTCAACAATCTGATCCGCCTCATCGCGCTTGAGGGGGATATTGTTGAGTTTGTATCCCGCTATCACGTTATCATAGATACTCATATTGGGGAAGGGATTGGGGCGCTGAAACACCATTCCCGTCATACGACGCACCTGCATGGCGGAGAGAGAAAAGATATTGACCCCACTCAGGATAATCTCTCCTTCTACCCGCACGGTGGGATCAAGCTCATGCATCCGGTTAAGACAACGAAGAAGGGTTGTCTTTCCACAACCCGAAGGTCCCATAATAGCGTGTACCTTGTTGTGATAAAAATCCAGTGAAACAGACATAAGAGCCTGCTGTTCACCATAAAACACATTGAGATTTCGTACTTCGATTAGTGGCTTCATAACTTCACCTTCCATCGTTTAACTATCACCGTACTGACAAGATTTATGAGAAGAACGGTAACTGTCAACACAAGGGCTGTTGCCCAGGCAACGGATATCCACTCATCCACAGGAGAAGTTGCGTATTTGAATATCAGCGTGGGAAGGGTTTCCATAGGCTTCAACACATTGGCATGAAGGATCCTTGCCCCAAACGCCGTAAACAGAAGTGGCGCCGTTTCTCCTAAAATTCGAGAGATACCTACCAGCACTCCTGTGGTAATCCCACTGAGAGAACAGGGAATCAGTATCTTGAAAATCACTTCATGCTTGGGTGCCCCCAAGGCATAGGCCGCCTCCTTGAGAATAGAAGGGATCAGGCGTAAATTTTCTTCTGTATTTTTCACCACTACAGGGATCATAATAAGTGCCAAAGCAATACTTCCCGAAAGCGCCGAAAAGGACCGAAGTGGCACAACAAACCAGATATAAGCCAAAAGCCCCATCACAATAGAAGGGATACTTTGAATGAGTTCCACAATAGTACGGAGAAAAGAAGAAAATCGATTCTTGTACTCCGCAAGATAAATCCCTGTCATAATCCCAATAGGAGTAGCCATAAGCGTCGCGATACCCGTAATCAAGAGCGTCCCCACTAAGGCATTGAGAATCCCCCCCTGATTCTGATCTCTCACAAAGAGAAAAGGGCTAAAGCCACTGATCCCGCGGAAAAAGATATACCCAATAATCCACACCAGTGGAATAACCACCACCACCGAAAGCACCAATACCACGCTGAAGAACACCTTGTCCTTTATCAAATTCGTCTTGAGATGTGTTTTCGTTGTGTCCATATCACTTCTCCATTGAGAGAGCTTTGATAATCTTCTGTCCAATAAAACTGAAAACAATCGTGAAAAGAAGAAGTAGAAGCCCCAGTTCAGAGAGGGAGGTTGTGTGCAAGCCTGTGGACTCAGCATACTCATTGGCAATCACACTGGCAATGGTATTCCCTGCCGCGAAGAGAGAGGTAGGAATCTGGTTCATATTCCCTATCACCATAGTGACAGCCATGGTTTCTCCCAAAGCCCGTCCAAAAGCAAGAACCTGTCCTGCAAGGATCCCTGAAGAGGCATAAGGAAGAATAATCTTCTGGATTACCTTGTACCGTGGACTGCCCAAGGAAAGAGCGGCTTCTTTGAGGTCTCTGGGAACTAACTGGATCACTTCATAGGCAAGGGAGGTAGAATACGGCAAGATCATCACCGCTAACACCAAAGCCGCGGTGAGTATCCCCACTCCCAAAGGCACCACTCCAAAGGAAGCCAAAGAGATTTGCCATTTTTGAATGAGAGGAACAAGCACAAAAAGCCCCCACATTCCATAGATAACCGAAGGAATGCCGGCTAAAAGCTTCACAGCCGTTTTGAGAAGAGAAGAAAGCACCCCTTCAGGTTGATACTCTCCTAAGAAAATAGCCAAAGCCATTGAAAAAGGAAGAGAGATCAAAATCGCCAACACAGACGTGAGAAAGGTTCCTGCCAAGAAAGGAAGGCCCCCAAAGATACCCGCATCAGGATGCCATTCCTGACCAAAAAAGATATTCCAGCCATTATGCTTAATCGCAGGGAGAGAAAAGGCGAAAAGACTCAAAAGCGTCGCAAGAATAAAAAGAGCCACAAACCCTACAGAAAACCACAGAGAAGATGAAAACAAGAACCGTGAGAAGGCATTTGCCTTCTCACGGGTTTGTACCATAGAACTAACGGACTTTCTTTCCATTAAAAACCACCGAATTCAACAGATTTTCAGCAACCTTCACAGCCTGAGTAGAGAGAGGACCATAGTCTAAGGTAGGATGAACCTTCTGACCTTCATGAGCCATCCACCAGAGGGTATCCACAATAGCCTTGGCACGAGCGGCATCCTTGAGGTAGGAAAGATCCTTGTAGAGAAGGATCCAGGTAGTAGCCGCAATAGGATAAGCCCCTTTCGCAGGACTATTCACCACATCCGCAATACCATCAGCAGGTACAGTAGCCATAGCAGCCGCTAAAGACTTGGAATCAGCCGCATCAACAAAATCACCAGCCGCATTCTTGAGAAGAGCATAGGCAAGACCATTCTGCTTGGCATATGCAAATTCCACATAGCCAATGCTTCCGGGAACCTGCTTCACATAAGCAGCCACGCCAGGGTTACCCTTGCCGCCAATACCCACAGGCCACTTTGGAGACTTACTAATACCAACTTCCTTCTCCCAATCTTTGCTAATCTTGGTGAGGTACAACGTGAAATTATAGGTGGTACCGGAAGAATCAGAACGGCGCACAACCACAATGTTGAGATCAGGAAGAGTTATACCAGGGTTGAGATTAGCGATAGCTGGATCATTCCACTTGGTGATCTGGCCAAGGTAAATCTTGGCGATGGTATCCCCATCAAGGCGAAGCTTAAGATTACCAGGAAGGTTATACACCATTACAATAGCCCCAAGCGCCATAGGAATGTGAAGAACCTCAGCACCAGCCTGCTTCTTCTCATCATCAGTAAGAGGAGCATCAGACCCAGCAAAATCCACCGTTTTGGCGATGAGTTGCTTGATACCTGCTCCAGATCCTACTCCCTGATAGTTCACACGGTGAACCGTATACTGTTTGAACATAGCCACATACAGAGGTTCAGGGAAAGTAGCACCTGCAGCATTCAAATCAACACCAAAGACCTGAGCGGCAATGACGATCATTGCCAAGAGGTATGTTTTTCGCATGGAAAAACCTCCTTTCTATAAATTAAGGGTTTTCTCTTTTTCTGTCAAGTTTCCCCAAACATCACCTTTTGTCGCTGTAGAGTATAAAGAACCTCCGTGAATTGTGAGTGAATATACCGTGAATTTTTGATGAATTTTTGTTAAAAAAATATTATATTTATGTCCTGTAGTATAAAGAATACTTTTTGTTATCGAATTTCGATTTGCTGAAATAAAGAAATACCTCTTGATTTTGCAAAAATTCCTTGTTTTCCCAAAAGTTGACAGAAAAACGGTTTTATCATATAATGAATAAAATCCAATGAGGGAGTCTTATGGAGGCATCGGATCTCATTCGGGGAACAAAGGAATATATTGCTGAACGTATCGAACAAACCCGAAAAAAACTTCTCCTGGTTTACAAGACTACCAAAGACGACAGCAAGAAATTTGAACTTGAAACCACCTTCAGACAGATTGACAAAGATCTTCAAAAACTTGATTTAGGACAGTTTGAAGAAAAGGATCTTGTGAGATATGGTATTTCACTCCAGGATCTTGAAATGGCCTTTGAGGAACGCCTCCATGACAAACGGGCAACTTACCGTATCTTGAATAATATTCGTGTGGAACCCGTAACTCCCAATACCCGAAACGAAGAAGTCAATGCCATCTGGAGTTACCTCCGCTTTTTTGGCCAGGAGTATCTTGGCCTTCTTTCCGAACAAAACCTCAAGTTGGACTACGGCCATGCCTACCAGAGAGATCAATTCTACACGCTCTACAATGATACACTCAAGGTGGTAAGTGAATACGGGGAAATCAGCGATCAGATTGCCCATGCTGAACTCACCAACAACAAAGAATATCGATCAAGACTCATTCAACTTCAAAATAAACAATATCGGGATATTATCCTGAGAGTGGGGAAATTTTTGCGTTCTCTTCAAACCTTTGTACAAAGTATTTTCTCTTCAGAAGAAGAGGGGGTCAAGGCCCTTTTAGACCCTGAAGCTATTGTTCAGATCGAAGGGACCGATAGTTCTCTTAATGGAGTAACCGCCCAAAAAGCCCTCCAGGATCTTGCTCGATATGTCGAAGAATTTCTTGACTACATCAAGATACCAGATATTTCAAAAGTAGAGGAGTAGTATGCCAGTCAAAGTAGATGCCAATACCGTTATTGGAGAAAAGTCTTATTTCGAAGGCAAAATGCTCATCAATGGTACCCTTCAAATAGATGGTCGATTTGAAGGAACCCTTCTGATGGTGGATCAGATATACATTGGACCAAATGGAAAGGTCAAAGCCAATCTTGAGGGATCAAATATTATCATTGAAGGGATAGTGATAGGCAATATCAAGGCAAAAAACCGGGTTATTCTCATGCCTACGGCAAGAGTCCTTGGGGACATTCGCACCCCAGAGATTATGATCCAGAATGGTGTGATGTTAGAGGGAAACCTCCATATCGCCAGCCGTCCCGATATGGCTATCAAGGATGCCATCATCGATCTCTACAAAAAGCATGAATAAATGCCCAAAACCCACGAAATTTTGATCACCCTTGGCGATCCCGCTGGCATTGGTCCTGAAATCACCCTCAAAGCCCTCCAGAAAAGAGAAAAACGGGGCGAAGTAAGGTACCGTCTGATCTCCCACCCCGCCATCAAAGAATGGTTCTCCCCTCTTCTCTCACGAGAGGACATTGTATGGGAATACGTAGGAGAAGAAGTGGATTTTTCCCTCTCCTGGGGGCAAGAAAGCCCCGAGGGAGGAAAAATCGCTTACCTTTCTCTTATGAGGGCGATAGAACTTATTCGACAAGGGGTTTCCTCTCTTTTAGTAACGGCTCCCCTCTCCAAGCGCACAGTTCACCTGTGGGACAAGCATTTTGTGGACCATACCACCTTTCTTGCTGATACCTTCGGAGTAGAGGAATACCGCATGGCCTTCTGGGGAGAAAAGTTCGGCGTTGTCCTGGAAACCATCCATATTCCTCTCCGGGAAGTTCCCTCTCTTCTCTCCCCCTCTCATCTCGCGAAAACCATCGAAATGGCCTCTTCTTTTGCCCTGAACCTTTTTGGTCCAAAAGCAAAAGTGGCCCTTTGCGGTCTCAACCCCCATGCTGGAGAGGGAGGACTCTTGGGAAATGAAGAAAAAACCATCCTGATTCCCACCGTAGAGGAAATGAGAGCCAAGGGATTTTCTGTTGACGGACCCCTTCCTGCGGATACCGTCTTTTTCCAAGCCCTGCAGGGAAAGTATCAGGTAGTCATCGCCCTCTATCACGATCAGGGGCTTGCCCCCTTCAAGATGGTTTCTTTTGAAAGCGGTGTCAATCTCACCCTTGGTCTTCCTTTTGTGAGGACATCTCCAGACCACGGAACCGCCTTTGATATTGCCGGCAAGGGCATAGCCTCCTCAAAAAGTATGGAAAACGCCATCGAGGTAGCCCTTTGTCTGAGAAAATAAAAAAAATTTTCTCTCCCCTCTGGACAGAAAAGAAAATTTTCTTTATACTTTGAACAACGAAAAGGAGTGTTCTATGGCCGATCCTAGATATCCTCGACCATTTCAAAATCTTCAAACCCTGAGAGAGATTGTCACCTCTATAGACGAAAAACTCACCGGACACATAGCGTTTGTAAATAGCACAACAGGTCCCTTTGAAAAAATGGACTACCCCACCGCCAAAGATACTATTCTCTCCCTTTCGCAAGCCCTCTTCTCTTTAGGCATTACCAAAGGGGACAAGATTGCCCTTCTCTCTGAGAATCGAACCGAATGGGCACTTGTCTATTTGGCGACGGTAAGTATGGAGGCTGTGATTGTCCCTCTTGATATCCTTCTCACACCTCAAGAATTAGAAAACCTCATCAGGGATAGCGAAGCCAAGATTCTTTTCCTCTCAGCTGCCCAGAAAGAACGTTTCTCCTCCATAAACACGCTTCCCCTTCGTCATATCGTGGTCTTTGACCCTATCGAAGAAACCCTTCACCTTCAAGAAAAACGAGAAGCGCAGGATCTTCTCTCCCGGCTTTTGAATCTCTCCATTCTTCCGAAAAAACTCCAGAAGACCCTCTCCGACCACAAAAAAGACCTCTCTCTCACAGAAAACTGTGAGATTCTTTTTCAAGAAGAAAAGATGCTGGACTTCTTCTCTCTCATCACAGCCGGAAAAAATATACGCCAGACAACCTGTGCCAATGTTTATGAGAGTATTTCGCTTTCTAGCGAAGACGCCGCGGCCCTTATTTACACCTCCGGGACCACAGGAAACCCCAAGGGAGTACTCCTCACCCACAAAAACCTCGCCAGCAACCTCGATGACATCCAGATGCTTGAGCGATTCAGCCCTGAATACCGGTGGGTTACCCTTCTTCCTCTCCACCACACTTTTCCCACCATGGGGGGACTCCTTGTTCCCTTCTTCACCCGTGGTTCTATCTGGTTTGTTTCCTCCCTTCGGACAGATGTTATTATCTCTACTTTCAAGCAAAGCAGAGTCACAAGCTTAGTGATTGTTCCTCTGTTTCTCGAAAAGATCTACAAAAACATCATGAAAACCGTCAAAGAAAAAAATTTTCTCGTGCGATTTCTCTTTAACTCTATGTTCCATTTCTCACGCTTTGTCTACAAACTCACCTCCCTGAACCCGGGAAAAATCCTCTTCCGTGGAGTGAGAGAAAAGTTAGGACTCTCAGATTTGATTTTCTTCATTTCCGGTGGTGGTCCTATAGCCAAAGAAATCCTGATCGGTCTCAATACCCTTGGTATCTATGTCGCTCAGGGATATGGCCTCACCGAAACCTCCCCTGTTCTCACCTGTAATAATCTCACGGTCAACAAATTTGGTTCCGTTGGATACGCCCTCAAGCATGTGGAACTCAAGATTGACAATCCCGACAAACGTGGTCATGGAGAAATTCTTGCCCGTGGGCCAAATATCATGCAGGGATATCTGAATAGGCCAGAAGAAACCGCCAAAGTCATTGACAAAGACGGCTGGTTCCATACGGGGGATATTGGTTTTCTTGATAAACAGGGTTTTCTCTGGATTACAGGACGCATCAAAAATATCATTGTCACAGCCGGTGGCAAGAACGTTTACCCAGAAGAACTCGAAAACCTCCTCTCCCAGAGCGACTATATTAGTGAAGTGGCTGTGATCGGAAGACGAGATTGGGAAAGTCGTGGAGAAGTTCCGTATGCTATCATATACCCCAATATGGAAGCCATCAAACTTCTCAGTGACAAAAATGAGAGAAACTTCGACGAAGAATCCCTCTATGAACTTTTCGCCCAGGAGCTGAAACGACTCACGGCTGATCTGCCCGCTTACAAGAAAATCGTCGATTTTGAACTCATTTATGAAGAACTTCCCAAGACCTCTTCTCGAAAGATCAAGCGTTTTCTGTTAGAAGCCTCAAAACCGTTCAAAAAGAAAGAATAATACACCTTCACAAGTGGAGAATGAGACCTTTGCCCATTCGTGCAAGGGTCTTAGAATGGTTTTATTGGCCTCTCCTTATTTCACCATGTGATAAAAAATCTCTCCCTCTTGAATTATAGCCTTCACCTTTCCCTCTCTCTGAAGAATGTCTAAGTAGGGGGTTATCTCCTCGACCTCCGCCCCTACCATAAGACTAAGTTCATAAAGCCTCATCGGGCGTCGAGAAAGAGCCTCACGAATGGCTGATTCGACATCCTGATGATAACGGGTCAACTCAGAGCGAACATTATAGCGCTTGAGAATATCTATCGGAATCTTCACCCCTTGCCGAACGAGTGTTTCGCGTATATGCCGGAGAACCTCTTCAGACGCTGATTTCACCCATTCTTCTGCTGGGGGTCTATCTAAGGTATTGAGCTGTACCCTATCACACCCTATCTCCTGAATCACAGAAGCGAGTTGTCTGGTATGAGATTCATCATCATTTACTCCAGGAACAATAAATACCTCAAGCCAGATCTCACGGCCTTCTTGTTTTCGAAAACGATGAGAAAACTCACCTATACCATCAATCACCTTTGGCAATGGATAGATCTTATATGGCCTATCAATCTTAAGATAGGCCTCTTCTGTAACAGCATCTAACGACGGCACCACAAGATGAGCAGGAAGAAGATCCTGCTGAACATCCCTATCCCACAAAAGACTTCCATTCGTGAGAACAGTGAGACGAATAGCAGGATACCGACGGGAAAGTTCCTTGAGAAGAAAACCAATATCAAGCGAGAGAGTAGGTTCTCCAGAACCAGAAAACGTCAGAGACTGTGGAGTAGGATGGTTGGCAAGAAAGTCTTCTATCTCAGATAAAATCTCCTCTGGAGAAACAAAGTGGCCTCTCTCATAGACATAACGACTATTTTTCCCACATTCGCAATAAACACAGTTAAAATTACACGTCTTGGTTTCAAAAAGATCCACTCCAAGCGAGATGCCCAAACGACGGGACGGGACAGGCCCATAGATATGCTTGTACGCCATCAGCGTATCTGTTTCAGAATCTTGCGGAAAATATCTTCTGGAGTAAGCCCAAAGTGTTTATACAAAGCCGCAGGAGAACCAGACTCTCCAAAAACATCCATAATCCCAATACGAAGAAGCTTGGCTGGAAAATCCTCAGAGAGCACTTCTGCAACCGCACCACCAAGCCCTCCAATAATACTGTGTTCCTCTACCGTCACCACTAAACGACTGCTTTTGGCTATCCGGACCACCGTTTCCCTATCCAATGGCTTGAGAGAAGCCGCATCAGCCACAATCACCGAGTACCCCTCTTCCTCTAAAAGCTTTGCCGCCTTCAAAGCATTGGGGACCATGGTTCCAATAGCAATAATACCCACATCAGCCCTTGGAGCGTCTTTAATCACATTCATCTTGCCAATCACAAAATCATAACTTTCATCGTAGATCACTTCCGTTTTTGGTCGATTGAGACGAATATAGACAGGTCCAGGACAAAGAGCCGCTTGCTTCACAATCTTTGCTGTTGCCACGCCATCAGCAGGAACAAAGACCTGCATATTGGGCATCACCCGCATAATCGCTAAATCCTCCACCGTCTGATGAGAAAGCCCATCTTCCCCCACACTCACCCCCGAATGAGTGGCCGCAATCTTCACATTGAGATTTTGAGAAGCAATAGAGTTACGAATCTGTTCGTATGGCCTGAGTGTAGCGAACATAGCAAAACTGCTCGCAAAAACGACTTTGCCACTCAGAGCAAGCCCGGCCGCAAAACACATCATATTAGATTCTGCAATACCAAAGTTGAAAAACCTCTCAGGAAACTCTTTGGCAAACATGGCTGTTTTTGTTGATTCAGAGAGATCGGCATCAAGAACAACAAGATTTTTGTTCTCTTTTCCAATTTCCACAAGGGTTTTTCCATACACATCACGAGTGGCTAACATTGTCTCCGCCATTATTCTCCCTCCGCATTCCATTCTTCCATACTTTCGAGACAACCCAGTTCATCCAGCGCCTTGAGAAGATCATCCTTGGTCGGAGCAACCCCATGCCAATGGGCTTTGTTCTCCATAAAACTCACACATTTGCCTTTCACCGTCTTGGCCACAATCACGGTTGGTTTTCCAGTCCCCTGATTGGTCTGAAAAAATTGAAGGGCCTTTTCTATCTCCTCAAAGTCATGACCATTAATATTCATCACATGCCATCCAAAGGATTGAAACTTCTCAGCAATAGGATACACATTCATCACCTCATCCACAAGCCCATCAATCTGAAGTCCATTATTGTCCACAAAAAGACAGAAATTATCAAGCCCAAAGTGAGCTATAGCCATCGCGGCTTCCCATACAAGACCTTCTTGAATCTCTCCGTCCCCCACAAGACAGTACACACGAGTGGGACGCTTGTCCATTTTGGCGGCCAACGCCATTCCACCCGCCACAGAAATACCTTGACCTAAAGATCCCGTCGAACTTTCCACACCGGGAAGCTTTCGGCTATCAGGATGTCCCTGAAGGGGACTTCCAAGCTTACGAAGGGTTTTCAAGAGATTTGAAGAATAATATCCCACATGAGAAAGAATGGCATACAGGGCTGGGGCTGCATGCCCTTTGGAAAGGACAAACCTATCTCTCTCTGGCCAGTGGGGATTGGCAGGATCATAACGCATTTCCTTCAAGAAAAGATAGGTCAAAATATCAATACACGAAAGGGAACCACCAGGGTGTCCACTTCCTGCTTCGGTAAGCATCATCAGGATATTAGCACGCAGCTTTTTGGAAACCTCTTCAAGGCGTTCTTTTTCTGTCTTTTCCATCTCTCACCTCATCCAAAAAATAGAGAATATATTGTAAAGCAAAAGAAAGAAAAAGTAAAATAATGAGACCTTTGCACGAATGTGCAAAGGTCTCAAAAAAGTAGTAAAAACAAAAAATAGTATAAAAATATTCTTTGGAATAATAAATAGATTACGTTTCCAACAGGAGACCTGAAAGAGAGAGAAAAGGATAAAGAAGTTACCCCTGGCTCAAAAGATTTTTGTCAACTGTAGTATACAGGGAACATTTTAGATAAACAAGTTTTTTCTGGGGA
>JABLXN010000036.1 GCA_013177995.1 Brevinematales bacterium
CAAGGGCTTATTTGTCTTTTTTTGTTCAAAGGAATAGTTTTATTTATTACGTTAAGGAACATTTTTATACTATTTTTTGTTTTTTACTACTTTTTTGAGACCTTCGCACATTCGTGCAAAGGTCTCATATTGTATTTACAAGAAAATCTTTTGAGACCTTTCCCAAATAGATGAGGGTGTTAAAATGAAAATTTATATCAAGATTCTATATCACAAAGATAACTAAGATATCTCTTTCTTAAACTCTAGACAATACTCCTCACCTATATCTATACTTTCCAAATCTAACAACACCTTACTTTTTCTAGAATTGCCATTTGAATTCCTAAAATCTTGCTGAAAAGAACCACATTCTTGCAAAATTTCATTGGTAATTTCTATAAAAACAATCTGTTCAAGAGAAAATGAAACCTTCCGCAAACGAGACCAAGCCCCTCTCTTTTCTCTTTCCAAAGAATATTTAGAAGGTCCTCCTTTTAACTCTTCGTGCCACTGTTGAAAACTTCTATTTTCATCATTATATTCTACCTCTCCAAGAGATAAAATTAAACCAACTTTACCATATTTTTTTATACCCTCTTCAATTGCCTCTCTATCATTGACAATAACTTGATGTGCACTTGTATTAATAGCATGGGCCTTAAAATCCCATGGAATGTTCCAGAAGGCATCAAAACTTGTTCTACCATACTGTGGACCCGGAATACGCATTCCCTCTACATTCTTCAAATATTTCTCACATAAAAACTGAAAATAAAAGCCAATCCATTCCATTTGTTTCCACTGATTATAGTTATTATTTTTCATTTCTAAAATGGCATCTTTCCCTTTCCACTGCCGAGGAATATCTTGAAGAAATCCCTTCAACTCTCTAACCATTTCACCAAATGTCATTTTTGTTTTACCTCTTCGAATAAATTTAACACGTATTGTTCATCTTTAATCCGATAAACATTTTCATCTAAGCGTTTCTTAGCAAAAGCATAATAATCGGGAACAATTTCAAATCCTATATATTTCCTATTCATCATTTTGCTCACAACTACCACCTGTCCTGACCCCAAAAAAGGATCCATAACCACATCTCCTTCCTCACTCGAATACATAAGAATTTTCTTTATCAATTCAGCTGGTAATTTAGTAGGAGTTTTTTTATCCCCTGTCCAATATTCCCTGTTGATAATCCAAACATCTTCCTTATCTTTGTAATGTAAAGATCCTCCTGTCAAATCACTCTCGCCTTTTTCGTACCTAGCATAAGGAAAAAATTTTCTCTTTTCATCATTCTTACAAACATATAAACAATGATAATGTGAAGTCACATACTTTCTTTTAGTAATTACTCCAAATTGATATTTCCATATAATATGATTTACAGTTACAAATCCTATTTCATCAATAGCTATTAAAATATCTTTGAGGTTGTTCCACCCAGAAAAAACATACATACTTCCAGATTCTTTAAGAACTCTATAAACTTCTCTCATCCATTGAAGAGTAAAAATCAGATAATCTTCCTTTTTTATTTCATTATACCCCTCCAAAACTCTATGCGCAGTCCGATTATAATTTGTTCTCTTGGCCTTAAAATCTATAGCAAAAGGAGGATCTGTAATTACTAAATCAACACTTTCATCAGGAATATATTTCATCCCTTTAATACAATCCATATTGTAAATTTCATTAAAAACAATTTTATCCATAAGGACCTCTATAAACATATTCTATGAAAAGTCTCTAGATATATATTATATTTCTTTTTGCTCAAAAAGTCAAAAATCATATTCGCTTGCTTTTTCCCCTTTTTTAGTGTAAAATAAACAAAAGATTTTAACCCATCTCAATTTTTGCCGATAGTATGAATAAGGGCTACGCACCTGAGATTCTACAAGGAGGAAGACCATGGGTGAAAACGAAGATGTCCGCCTTGAGGACGAAACAGAGTCTCCAGAAGCGGCTGCGGAAGAGGCGAGAGGCTTTTCTCTTGGAAAACTGATAGAGTGGATCCTGTCCAACATGATTACCGTGATTGTGGCTGTGGTATTATCCGTGGTGGTTTCGTTTTTTATCATGAATTCCATTATGTCCAAAAAAAGCGAAGAGGTGTACAAAACGGTAAAAATCACCCCAAAACCGGCGCCACTAGCCATTTTTATGCTTGATGACTTCCGTATCAATACAGCGGATATTGATGAACCACGTTTTGTACGTGTGAAAATCAATCTTGCCTACAACCAGGGAAACAAACAACTCCAGAATGAACTGGTTGAACGAAAGGTACAGATTCGTGATGTTGTGCTCAGGATCTTGAACAGGAAGGAAAAACGGGATATCGACACGGTAGAAGGCAAAGAACGCCTCAAAGAAGAGATCAAAAAAGAAGTCAACAACATCCTCATTAACGGTGAAATTGAGGATGTTTACTTTGACGAATTTGTGATATCATAAAAAGATAGAGGGATAGGCATGACAGAGATTCTTTCTCAAGATGAGATTGATGCGCTTCTTACAGCGGTATCCAGTGGAGAACCCCTTCCCACCGAGATAGGAGGTGGTGGGGGACCAGCTCCTTCGGCGGCTCCTGCAAAGCGAGACAAAAAGCGTCTCAAGGTCTATGATTTCCGCCGTCCGGACAAGTTCTCCAAAGACCAGATTCGTACTCTCCAGATGATGCACGAAACCTTTGCTCGTCTCACCACAACCTCTCTGTCAGCTCAGCTTCGTACGCTCGTTCATGTCCATGTAGTTTCTGTGGACCAGCTCACCTATGAAGAGTTTACCCGTTCTATTCCCTCTCCTACCACGATGGGTATTGTGAACATGGACCCTCTCAAGGGAAATGCGGTGATGGAACTTGACCCGAGTATTACCTTTGCTATCATCGATCGTCTCTTTGGAGGAAAAGGGGAATCCCTCAAAACCAACCGTGAACTCACCGATATTGAGCTTTCGGTTATTGAAGGGATCCTGGTGCGTGTTCTTGGCAACCTCCGTGAATCATGGGCAAACGTGATTGACCTGAGGCCCAGGCTTGGAAACATTGAAACCAACCCACAATTTGCCCAGGTAGTTCCACCAAATAGCATGGTGGTGTTGACAACCTTTGACACCAAGGTGGGGGATGTGGAAGGTATGATGAACTTTTGTATCCCCTATATCACCATTGAGCCTATCATCTCCAAACTCTCGGCTCAGTACTGGTACTCCAGTATTCGCAAAGGTGTTTCTACCGAAAACCTTTCTCTGTTGAAAGAACAACTCGGAGAGGTTGAGGTAGAGGTTATTGCCAAGCTCGGCGAAACAGAACTCAAATTCGCTGAGATTGCTGCCATCAGAGAAGGAGATATTATCCGTCTCGATGAAACCATCAAAAATGATGCCGAGATTATCATTGGATCTGGACCAAAGTTTCGTGGAAAACCAGGTGTTTCCGGAAACAGACGAGCTGTCCAGATACGAGAGGTCCTTACCACCATTACTGAGGATGTTCTACAGGATATCCTCCTTGGTGCTGAGGATTAAGTTTTTGGGAAAAATACCGATAGATTTACAAACACAAGAGGAGGTTCTCTATGGGCGACGGAACCCTGTCCCAAGATGAAATTGATGCGCTCCTACAAGGTACAGATGAACTCATGACGGAGAGCCTCGGAAATGCCTCCACATCATTTGGTGTATCCACACCAGGGGCAGGAGCCGTGGAAAGCCTCTCCGAAATGGATAAAAATGTCTTAGGTGAATTGATTCGTGAGATTGGAAACAGTCAGGCCAATGCTCTCTCTGCCCTCACAGGAATCAACACAAGCTTTGGTTCTCCCTTTATTGATGTGGGTGCCCTCGAAAACCTGAAAAAAGACATCAAAGGCCGGGTTATCCAGGCCAAGGTTTCTATTACAGGTGGTATTGCTGGTGAATGGGTGTATGTTGTTCCTGAAAAAAGCGTTCTCACCATTACCAACATTCTCATTGGCCAGGAAAATAACACGGAAATAACCGACCTTGTCACCAATACCTTTGGGGAGGTCATCACCCAGATTACCGGGGCCATGATTACCGTACTCTCAGAAAAGCTCAATAAACCTATCACCCCCGGTTTTCCCAACATAGACCTTCTTGAAGACCCTGCTGCCATCTCTGTGGCCGGTGGGCAGATGGTAGTACGTTTCAACTATGTTTTCAATATCCATGACCGGGGCAGTGCCAAGATCTTTGTCTTCCTCAGCGTACCCATGGCACGAAGTATCATCAATGCCTATAACGCCGCCAAGGCTACGGCCGCCACTCAGTTTGGTTCCGGCACACAGACCCAGGTTGGTGGAATCCCTGTGAGACCGGTGGGCTTTGAACCCTTACAACTCGGTGTGGCCTCCGAGGGAACGGGCAATATTGCCCTTCTGCTTGACGTCAGCATGAAGGTCTCGGTTGAACTGGGGCGCACTCGCATGACCATCAAGGAAATCTTGGGCCTTGGTGAAGGTTCCATCATCGAATTGGACAAGCTCGCCGGTGAACCGGTAGATATTCTGGTAAACGACAAACTCATTGCCCAGGGTGAGGTGGTGGTGATTGATGAGAACTTTGCTGTCCGTGTCACCAAGATCGTCAGCCCGATGGAAAGGCTTCTCGAAAACACAAGTAGCCGACATAGCTAAAAGTCACGGGGTGTTTCCTTCTGGAAACACCCCGATTTTTTATCCCCTCTCATTTGCAAATGTTCACCCTTTGCCTTATACTATTCTCCCAATGGAGAGGAGGCATAGCCCATGACTCTTGAGATTCTCTACCGTGGAGAAAAAACAACTATCACCACACCTTCTTCTCATATCACCGCCCGGGATGTCCTTGCGGCCCTTCATCTTTCTCCTGTGTATGCCTTTGTTGTCTCTGATGGAGAGGTTGTCAGTGAGGATACGGTGCTTTCTCCCTCCGCCACCATTGAGGTCATCAATGCTATCTCAGGGGGATAAATGACACCTCCCAAATGCACCATCTGCAAAACACAAAACACCGCCTTTCCGGTTCAGGTTCTTCTCCCATCCTACAATCTCAAGCTGTGTCAAAAACACTTTCTCGAATGGATGGAAAAACGCGTCGCTGAAACCATTGCCAAGTATCATATGTTCACCAAAAACGACAAAATCCTTGTGGCTGTGTCGGGTGGAAAAGACAGCTTAGGCCTGTGGTTTCTTCTCACCCAATTGGGCTATGAAGCCGATGGGCTCTATATTGACCTCGGTATCCCCGAGTATTCTGCTGAATCAAAGAGCTATGCCTCCAAGTTAGCCGAAAGAATCGGAAGAACCCTCCATATCGTGGATATGGCCACAGAACTTGCCCCCATCCCTGAGATGAAACAGTGGTCGAGAAAACCCGCCTGTTCGCTGTGTGGCACCATCAAGCGCTACTACATGAACCGTATCGCCCGAGAAAAGGGCTATACCGTACTTGCTACCGGCCACAACCTTGATGACGAAGTGGCTGTTCTCTGGAACAATGTGATGCACTGGAATATGGACTACCTCTCCAAACAGTATCCTGTTCTCCCCGCTGAAGGCCCCTTCCTCAAGAAGGTCAAACCCCTCTGTCGCATCTCCGAAAAGGAGAGTGCCCTCTACACCATCTTCCACAAAATACCCTACATCAAACCAGAATGCCCCTACAGTACCCACGCCTCCTCACTGGAAAACAAACGGATCCTTCAACAGTTAGAAGAAGAAAAACCCGGAACAAAAATCACCTTCTACACCGGTTTTCTCAAAAATCTCGCCCCCCTTCTTCACAAAAACGAGAAAACAGACTCCTCTCTTGCCTTCTGCAAGATCTGTGGAGAACCCACCACCACAGAAATCTGTTCCATCTGTCAACTCAAACAAAAGATGGGCAAGCTTTAGAGAGGACTCGTGAGAAGTTTACTCCCCTTATGAATCGGAAGATAGATGGTAAAAGAAGTCCCCTCTCCTGGTTTTGACTGAATCTGGATATCCCCATCATGCTCCTTGATAATCTTGTAGGTAATGGTAAGGCCAAGCCCTGTTCCATAATCCTTGGTGGTATAATACGGCTCAAAAATCTTCTGAATCTGATCGGAAGCAATCCCGCACCCCGTGTCGGCAATCTCAATAGCCGTCGCATCCCGAATGGTATCATACCACGTCCTCACCGTGAGAACTTTGAGCGAACTCTTTTCCATAGATTCAATAGCATTTTTCACTAAATTAAGAATCGCCTGTTTGAGATAGTCTTTATCAATAAAATTTTTTGGCATCTGCTGATACTCTTCACGAAGAACAATCTGCTTCTCTTCCAATTCTGGTTTCAAAAGGTGAAGCGTCTCCTGCAAAAAGAGATTGATATCCTCAAAACTGAGCTTGAGTTGTCTTGTTCTCGCCGCCAAAAGAAAATCATTCAAAATCTGATTGAGTCTTTTGGTTTCATCCGAGATCGTTTTGATATACTGGGAGAGATTTTCATCTAAACATACCAAGTTTTTCTGCACCGCCCGCTGAATGAGTTGCGTATGAAGGTCTATCGCAGTGAGAGGATTTTTGATCTCATGGGCTATACCCGCCGCCAAGGTATTCAAAGCCGCCAAGGATTCAATATTTTTCAACTGAAACTGGAGCTTTTTATTTTCGGTTTGATCCACGATCTTGTAAAGAATAACATCGTCCGCCATCGTACGTTTCTCCACCAGATAATACTTTGGCTCCTGCTGCCCCACACTAAACTCCTTGCGAATATCCTCTTCAGCAAACAAAAGCCTCAAGATATGCCATAGTGTACGATTGGCCACAAACTTCTCCATTTCGGCCATCGTCCCATACTGTTTATTCTTGCACCCCAAAATAATCCTGGCCACATTGTTCATCGCCACCACCCTTTCCTCAGAAACAATGATAATCCCCTCATCCAGTGCCTCAAAGACAAGTTGCAGAATCTTCTGCTTTTGCTGAAGACTTTCAATGAGATTTTTGAGTCCATTCCTATCAAGATGATCAAGCCTGTCCATAATTTTTTCAAAAAAACGCTCCTGCTCTCTCATAAACCCCTCACAGAAATTGGCATTTTGTCGATAGATATAGTATAATGGATTTGGAAAGTTTTGCAAAATAAGAGGGAATTTTTATGATCAAACGCGTTCCAAAAGAAAAGGTTGAGGCTTTCAATGCGGTTGTCACAGACCTCAAAGACCAGGTGGATGCCATTCTCAAAAAGGCAAAGAAATTCGAAAGCGAAGGAATCCGCAACAATACCATCGAAGGATACTACAAACGAGTGATTGCCGCCAACCTCTACCTTGATAGTGTAAACCTCTACTGCAAAATGAACGACTACAGTATCCAGATAAAAGACGTGAAAAGCGATCTCTACCTCACCAATGCCCGGAAAAACGTCTATCAGGCCATCAAACTCCTTGAGTCCATTGTCTCCGGTCACATTGACCTTGGCCTCACAGAAAACGCCGACAAACTATCCTCCCTTTCTGAACTCACTCCCCCAAGGCTTCTCCATCTTTTCAAAAAGATAGAATTCTCCATTGCTCTTGTTGAAAAAGAAGAGGGCGAAAATTCAAAGGTCAAATGGAATTTTGTCGAGATGTACGGCAATTTAGCTGTCGTGATCAAAAACTTTATCAATTTCAAGGTGTATGCCACGGCCATGAACGACCCCCGCATCCCTTATTACAACGAAATACGGGAACTTATTCAATACTGCAAGACCATGCTCGAACAGGGGGCTCAAAAATACCGTACCAAATATGAACTCAGTTCCCCTCAGGATTCCATGGATATGAACAAAGCCATCAATCTCATGGAAGCTCTCATGAAAATCCACAACATCCTCGGTGAAAACGAACAGATGGGAGAAGTGAGAAAGACTGTCGAAAAATGGCGAGAAAAACTCGAGCTTGACCTCAAACGTCGCGAAGAAGAAGCCAAGAAAAAACAACGGGAAAAAGGTCGATAGGCTCTCCTTTTTGTCTTAGGAGCATGGCAAGAGAATTTCTTTTTGCTGTGGAGAGCTTTTTGTGTGAAGGAATTGTAGCTTTTCTTTTTGCTTCCTCTCTTTTCCCCTCTCCCCTCCCCTAAAACTTGACCGCCCCGTCCTTTTGTGCTATAATAATAACATTCTATGGGGGCATAAAATAGGAGTATAATCATGAAATATTCCAATGTAGAACTTATCATCCTGCATCTCATCCACGAAAAAAAATCTCTCTCCGGTTATGAAATTAACCGATTGGTGGAAGAAAGGGGATACCGGAACTGGGCTGAAATCGGTACATCCTCTATCTACATTGGTCTTGAAAAACTCGAAAACAAGGGACTCGTTATCTCTTCACTGGATACCCAGAAACAGGGCAAGGGACCACTTCCCAAAAAATACACCCTCACCCGCGATGGAGAAAAAACCCTCCTCGAAGAAATGCGAAAGGCCCTCACTGGTGAAGCCGACATCCCGGGACGATTTACCATTGGGCTTTCCGGCCTCATTCTTTTCTCCATTGAAGAATCCATTGTCTATTTAGGACAAAAAAAAGAGCATCTTGCCAAACAAATCGCAAGCCAGAAAGACCAATGGGAAGCCATCGGTGGGCAAAAAGCCCCTTTTCACGTGTGGGCTCTCTTTCGCCACACTACCTATATGCTTGAAAAAGAGCTTGAATTTGTGGATCAACTCATCACAGACCTGAAAAACCTGCTTTGATGTTTCAGGGTTTTAGCGCAACTCCTCCTCAGCCATACTCACCACAGGTGTAGCAGGAATCTTTGCTTTCCACACCTCCCTGAAGAAGACCCTGAAAAACACCACGGCCAGTACTACCACGGTTGCCGTCAGTCCCACCCACGCCCCTATCACCCCCCATCCAAAGAGAAACGTTCCTACCCAGGCTAAAGGAAGCCAGAGAAGATAATCCAAAAAGAGAGAAACATTGCGAATAAGTGCTGTCTTCCCCAACCCTTCTAACCCCGCCCTATAGGCAATAAACAGAGCATCCGCAATCTGATAAAGCGCCATAAAACGGAGGAGTCTCGTGCTTGACTCCACAAGAGCCCCATCCTGCGAAACAAGACCTACAAGAACCTCAGGGAAAAACCAGTACCCTATCCCGATAACCCCCATAACAAAAGCATTGATCTCAGCCCCTCTTTTCACCACCCGGCAGGCCTCTTCTGGTTTTTTCTGGCCAATAAAAAAACTCACCTGCTGAGTGATCACGTTTGCAATAGCTATTCCTAACAGAAGAGAAATATCCTTGATTTTCAGGGCTATCTCATGGGTAGCCACGGCCATCGTTCCCAATTTTGCAATCATGGTCACAAAAAGCGTCCATGCAACAATCTCAATCAGGTAAGTCATCCCCATAGGCCAACCAATCAGAGTAAATTCTTTCAAAAATGTCCAGGAAAAAAAAGACCCTTTTTCCTTACTCACGAATGACTTCCACCCAAAGACCACCATCAGTACCACATTCACCAGTTGTGCCAAAAGAGTAGCAAATGCTGCTCCGGCCACACCCATAGCCGGAAAAGGACCTATCCCAAAGATAAAAAGCCAATTTCCTACAATATTTACTCCCACAACAAGATAAGAAAAAATAGCTACCAGCATATTCTTTTCAAGAGCAAGAAAGACCCTATACCACAAAAGAGATAAAGTCCACAAAAATCCCCCGGCCACCCTGATAAGAAGATACTCCCTCGCAAGACAAAGGACTGTTTCATCCGAACTCATGGTTCCCAAGTACCAGGATAGAAAAGGAAAAGACACAAAGACCACGCCCCCCAACAAAAAAGAAACCAAGGAAAGCGTTTCAACCGCCGTTCGAAGCTTTGTCGTCGCCTTTTGAGCCACAAGAGCCGGGAGAATAATGAGAGCCGCTCCCAAAAAACCCTCAAGCGGAGCAATAAGAAAGAAAAAAAGCGTATTGGCAAGACCTACCGCCGCCAGAGCCTCCCGTCCTAACCTCCCCACCATAATCACATCAACAATCCCAAGCACATGAAAAGCCAAAAAACCTGCCATCACAGGAAGAGCCAATCCCAGCAACCTCCGATATTCCCTCCAGGGCAAAACCCACGTCATATCTCCTCCCCTGTCCGCCACAGGCGAACATACTCCTTGGCCTTCTCATAAGAATACCCCCGCCTCATGAGAAGAGACACTAAATACCCATCATCTCTTCCTGATTTAGCCTTTTTGGCAAGTAGCGAAAACACTACCTCCCTCTCGTCATACACCACACCAGCAAGAGCCTCTTCTATCACCTCCTCTCCAATACCCTTTCGCCGGAGTTCCCGACGAATGGCCGAAAGAGAAAGCCCCCTCGTTCTCATGCGCTCCTCAGCCCACTCCTTAGCTAACCGGAGATCATCAAACCACCCCTCCTTTTCGAGTTCAATGAGTGTCTCCTGGATAACCTCCTCATCTACATGCTCCCTCACAAGACGTCTTCTGACCTCTTCTCGAGATCGTGGGCGATACTTCAGATAACGAATGGCCACACTTCTTGCTTTCTGGCGGCCCTCACCCATGAAGCCTCCCTTTGAGTTGTTCCCACAAGAGATCCACATCCCCTTCCACCACCAGAGAACGCCGAAGGGGCACATCAATAAACCCCTCCTCAAGCATCATGTCCAGTTGTTTGAGAAAACCATCAAAAAAGCCCCGAAAGTTCAGAATAGCTATTTCCCCTCGATAGAGATCCAGCTTCTTCCAGGAGATAGCCTGGCTCAATTCCTCCAGTGTCCCAACTCCTCCAGGAATGGCAATCACCGCCTTGGAAAGGGCAAGCATTTGTCTTTTTCTCTCATCAATATCCTGAGTAATACGAAGCTCAGAAAGAGAAGGATACGCAATCTCTATATGCTGGAGAAACTCCGGTAAAATCCCTATCACCTTCCCGTTTTTCTTGACCACGGTTTCGGCCAAACGCCCCATTAGCCCCACTGAAGTTCCTCCATACACAAGCCCCACGCCATCTCTCACAAGACGCTCTCCCAATTCCTCGGCTATTTTCACATACATCGGATCCTTGCCGAGTTGAGAACCACAAAACACTGTCACATAATACATGCTTTCCTCCACTTTCCTGTCTATGTTTTGGGAAAACTTCCCTTTGTTATTTCTTACAAGAATATCTCTTCTCACAGAGAAGGATCGCAGGAGACCATAGCCCCTGCGTCCTTTCTGATACTTGCTTAAATAAAGAGATTGGTATCTGCTCTCTCTGCAGTTTCGAGATAGGTAGCCACTCCTCCTACCTCAACCCCATCAATGAGTTCTTCACGACGAATCCCCATGAGATCCATAGACATCTGACAGGCAATAAGTCTTGCCCCACCTGCAAGAGCATTCTGAATCATGGTTTCAAGGGCATCCACTCTTTTTCTCTTCATCAAGAAGCGAATCATAAGGGGACCCATACCCAACATATTCATTTTCGAAAGGGGAAGCCTGGTACTCCCCCGGGGAAGCATCCACCCAAACATCTTTTCAATCAGGTTTTTCTTGAGTCCACGAACTTTTTTCCGTTTTCTGAGAACCGTGAGCCCCCAGAAAGTAAAGAACATGGTAACCTTGCGTCCCATAGCCAGAGCCCCATTGGCAATAATAAAACTCGCAATGGCCTTGTCAAGGTCGCCATCAAAGACGATGATGGTCTTTTCGTTTCCAGTGGAGATAACCCGATTTCCCTGATCGGCTTCCTCTCCCTTCACAATCACGACGTGAACAATACCCTTTTCAAGGGAAAGACTCTCCACCTTGTTTCCTGTTGCCTTTGCCCAGGACCCTACATCATTATAAAACCCTGGATCACTGGCAGTAACCTCAAGCACATCCCCTGGCCTCAGTTTGTCAATCTCCTGTTTCACACGAGAAATAGGCCCAGGACACTGAAGCCCACAGACGTCTAATTTTACTGTCTTGGTTGGAAGAGAAACCGCAAGGGGCTTGGTAACCCCCGTATCCACCCCTTCCTCAAAATGAATATCTGTGGACGATTGCTTTTTCATGACAGCACTATAGGTGAGATACCCTCCACTGAGATTATAAACCTCTTTCCAGCCATTCTGCATGAGAATACGAGCGGCAATATAGCCCCGCAAACCCACTCGACAATATACCACGATTTTCTTATTCTTTGGGATCTCAGAGAGCCTGTCTCTCAGGTTATCCACGGGGATATTCACAGCGCCGGGGATGGCTCCAGCCGCCACTTCCTGCGGCGTGCGTACGTCCAGCAGAAGAGCATCCTCCGGGGTAAGTTTGGCCACATAACGGTAGTCCATCACCTTTACCATCCCGGAGAGCACATTCTCTGCCATAAATCCCACCATATTCACAGGATCCTTGGCAGAAGAAAAAGGTGGAGCATAGGCATGGTCCCAATCGGTAAGATCATAAATAGTTCCATCTTTTAGCAAAGCCATAGCTAAAACATCTATACGCTTGTCCACCCCATCATACCCTACGGCCTGAGCCCCAAGAATCTTCCCATCCTTTGGAGAAAAGAGAAGTTTGAGACTGAGCTGAGTAGCCCCGGGATAATATCCCGCATGGTGCCCACCATGATAGATCACACTCATAAAGGGCACACCGGCAGCTTCAAGGGCCTTTTCATTGGCTCCGGTCGTTGCCACGGTGAGATCAAACACCTTGGCAATCGCCGTCGCAAAATCCCCCTTATACGGCTTTTTATGCCCAAGAACAAGGTTATCAGCCACAAGCCTCCCCTGCTGATTCGCTGGCCAGGCTAAGGGAATGGATTGTATCCTTCCTGTTACCCTGTGTCGTATCTCAATGGCATCCCCTATGGCATAAATATGGGGATCAGAGGTTTGAAGATACTCATTTACCTCAATACCACGACTTCCCAATTTGAGTCCCGCCTCCGCTGCCAGTTTTGTCTCCGGCTTCACACCGACAGACATGATCACCACATCCGTTCGAATCTCTCGCCCGCTCTTCAGCTTCACCACAAGATCAGATCCTTCACGCCTGAAGGATTCGGCCGCTTCCTCCAGAAAGAGGGCTACCCCCTTGGAACGAAGGTGATCATGGACAAGAGCCGCCATCTCATAATCAATCACAATCATCACCTGAGGAGCAAGCTCCACAAGGCTCACCTGAAAACCGGCATGGTGAAGGTTCTCAGCCATTTCAAGCCCAATAAATCCACCCCCAATCACCACAGCCCGTTTTTGAGGTTTTGTGATAGCCTTGACATACTCCTTCACACGGAAGGTATCCTCCACCGATCGCAGGGTAAAAATACCCTCGTTCTCTATACCAGGAAGAGGGGGACGTATAGGCTCCGCTCCAGGAGAAAGAATGAGCTTATCATACCCTTCAAAAAACTCCTCTCCCGTCACAAGATTTTTGACGCGAACCTGTTTTTTCTCCCTATCAATAGCCAAAACCTCATGTTTCACGCGTACATTTACCCGAAAACGATGATAAAAGGCCTCCGGGGTTTGAAGAAAAAGTTTTTCCTTTTCAGCAATAACATCGCCAATATAATAAGGAAGCCCACAATTGGCATAAGATACATACCCACCCCGTTCAAAAACCATGATATCCGCTGTTTCATCCAACCGACGAAGCCTTGCCGCTGCAGACATCCCCCCAGCGACTCCTCCCACAATCACATATTTTGCCATACGCTACTCCTTTTCGCCTTTTATCGGCACCTGTTTGGTAAAAGTATACATCTTTTTCCCCTTTTTGGCAAGGAAAGAACGTATTAGAATATTTTTATATGAATTTTTTTTCATATAAAAGAAAAATATGTGAAAAGTTTCTCTAGACTTCAGGCTCCCTCAATAAAAAAAGTAGCTATTACCCTCTTTCAGCACGCCCTTTCTCCCTTGCTGAAACAGCGCCATAGCCACTCACAAAAACAAAAACCTCTCTCATCTCACCAAGGCTTTTTCATTCTATCGCAATAGAAACAATCCTCACAATCGCAAGTCCATCCTCCCGACGGGACACCTCTTCATAACTGAAATAGACCCGAAGATTGTGAACCTTGAGAGCCGGAGAAAGGTTCAAGGGAACTAAACGCCTCCCCTCACTATCCACAAGGAGCCACTCCCCGTTTCCTTGAGAGGAAGCATAGATCACATAACCATAATCTCTTTTTGGTTCAACAACAGGTGAAGCCGTCGCTTTCTGCGCCTTAGCACATCCCAGAATTCCCGCAAGAACCATCCCACACAAAACAAGTTTTTTCATGACGGTACTCCTTTGTTTTTTCATCGGCAGTTTACTCTCCTTTCTTAACCAGAAGAGTACCTTTCCACAGAGGGAAGCATGGGCACAAAGATCACATCACACAGGTATTCTCTTTCCCATTGAGTTGGCCCTTTTCGTGTATAACGCATAAGCCTTTGATAGCCACTCCCTATCGGGGCCACTAAAATCCCCCCCGCCGCAAGCTGATCAAGAAGAGCTTGTGGCACTTCAGGGGGAGCCGCCGTGAGAAGAATTCTATCAAAAGGGGCCTCCTCGGGATATCCCTGATACCCATCCCCCAGCACACAAAGCACGTTAGGATAATTTTTGAGATTTTCCTTTGCCTTCCTCCAGAGAGGTTCTATCCTTTCTATGGTGATCACTCTCTTTGATAAAAGACTCAGAATCGCCGCCTGATAGCCAGAGCCTGTTCCAATCTCAAGAACCGTATGTTCAGGGGTGAGCTGGAGTGCCTCCGTCATAAAAGCCACAATATAAGGCTGAGAAATGGTTTGACCATACCCAATAGAGAGAGGATGATCCTCATAAGCATAAGAGCGAAGAGATTCCGGGACAAAAAGATGCCGGGGAACAGAAGCCATAGCCTTCAAAACCGAAGGATCAGTGACTCCCCTTGCTTCTATCTGATCCCTGATCATGGCTTTGAGGGACAATTCAAAATCCATAGTCCCTCCCCACAAAAAGAAAATTCGGGGTGGCCAGATTTGAACTGGCGGCCCCTACCACCCCAAGGTAGTGCGCTAAACCGGACTGCGCTACACCCCGAATCTTATGAGACTATTATTATAGGGGAGAATTCTGAAAAAGTCAACTTTTGCAGGAAAAAGGTTTTGTGTCAGAAATGAATTCTTGTCTCTTGCACATGGGCGACATATGAGGAGGATAATCTCACAAAAACTTCCCTAAAGAAAGGAGGTTAAGACCTATGCACGAATGTGCAAAGGTCTCAAAAAATTCATAAAAAAACAAAAAGTAGTATAAAAACACTTTGTCGTAATAAATAATCCTATTTTTTGAAAAAAGACAAATAAGCCCTTGAAAACAGAAAAAACGAAGAAGGGGGACGTAGCCCCTGACCAAGATAGGACTAGAATACACCCGCGCAAGGGTCGCAGGCTATTACCTTGTTTCAGCTTCAGAGAATGTTTTGCTGAAACAAAAACATAGCCCGATCTTTGTGTATCCCCCTCAAAAAACAGTTCTCCCTGTTAAATACGAAAACACTCGTCTTTTACGAAACTTCAATGCCCACACAAACAAAGAATCAAAATCTCTCCTGGAAAAACTTTTTACTCCTCTTCCACATAAAAAACATCCCCCGCTTTTTCAGTATCATGAGAAAATAGCTGGTGTTGAAAAAAACGTCCGATTAGCCAGAAGACACCAAATCCACTCACCATAATTGTCATCAAAACTATCACATAACCAATCCCCTTTAGAGAAAGTTTTCCGACAAAAGGAAGCACACCTATCAATACAAGACGCAACACAAAGGAAAGAAGAGAAAGAACCGTCGCTCGCAATTCATCCTTAACAATTTCATTGATATGCCTATCTACCCACAATTGAATCATTCGCATCGAAGCAAAAAAACCAATAGAACCACCTATAGAAAATATGACAATGTTTTGGGAAAGTGCCAGGAGAAGGAAAAAGAACCATCCTAAAAGAAAAACTATATTCAAAAAAAGAGGTATACGAAAAGCCATTTTCGCTGCCAAAGATTGAATAAGCAAAATACAAAAAAACACCACACTAAACGCTGTGGCAACAAGTGGATAAGGAGCAGAGAATTGAATAAAAACTTGCCAATACTGAATAAAAATCTGATACACCACATTTATTAAAAGATACGATATAAACAAAAATACAAACCATTGCTGGGTACTCAACAGAGAAACAAAATATCTCAAATCACTTCTCATATGAGCTAACGAAAAAACATGTTTTTTTTTCTTCTGAACACCCTTATCAGAGAAAAACAAAGCAAGAAAAAGAAACAAAAGCCCTATCATGATTCCCCCTCCAAGAAACCACAGAAAAGGAGAAGAAATCGAGGGGAAAAAACCACTCACAAGCACAGCTAAACTCATCACAAAAAACTCAAAACTATAATATTCTGAGAAGATCTTTTTAAGATCATACTCCTTTTCTTCTTGTTTGTACACTTCTATAAGATAAGCATCAAAAGCACCATTGATAAAAGTAAGAGAAAGAGCATTACAAACCTCGGCTATTGCGATACCACAAAAATTAGAGAATAACCCTGTCAAAATAAGCCACATACTAGCAAAGACAAAAGAACATCCCACCGAAATTCTCTTATCATACTTATCAGCAAAGTACCCAATTGGTACATCAGAAACAAGTATCACAAAAGCCTGAATGGCCTTCAAATTAGCTATATCTGCAATAGATAATCCCTTAGAAAGAAGAAAAAGAGCAGACGTAGCTCCAATAAGCATTCGAGCACCACTAAAAGTACCACCTATCAAGACAAGAGCACGAACCCTGTTAGATGAAAACTTTTTTATACTGAGGAACATACAGGACACTCCTTATTTCGGACACATGATTGAAATTCAAAAAACATTCCATGAGTCCACAATCCAACTCTCTTATTAAAAGAAATTGGTTCCTCTCCTATAAAAAACCTGAGAACATCCAGAGCCGCCCCAGCCGCAGCTAGAGCATTAATTGGACCTATAGAAGGAGGACGAAACCCGTGGTTAATTTTTTGTAGCCACATTTTCGCTTCTTCACTTTGAGAAGAGCAATCCACAACCAATTGAGAACAACACCAACAACCTGTTTTACCAGGCACAACAAATGGCCCCCAAACCGCAATATCTACTACATAACCAATACTAATAAAAGGTATTCTTCTTCTTATGGAATAATTATTTACCCAAAAAGTCAAATCCCGGGGAGTATCCGCAGACTGAACAATGAGATCAACTCTGGGCAATAACTCAAGATCCGCCTCCGAGGTAATATGAAAAGGAATAATATCAATTTCCAGAGAAGAATTTCTCTTCAAAAGTTCTCTTTTTAAAATTTCTGATTTTTTCTTTCCCACATCTTCTTCGGTAAAAAAACACTGTCGATTCAAATTGGAAAGTTCAATAGTATCCATATCAACTAAAGTAAGTTTTCCAATACCACTTGAAGCCAGGAAATAGGCAATAAAATTTCCAATCCCTCCACAACCAAGAATAAGAACGTGTTTACTCTTCATTTTTTGTAATACATAGTCTGGCTGAGAAATAAAAAGATTGTAGAATAAAAGGGTACGACTATCTCTTTCAGAGGGATTATATATTCCGAGACCTTTGCACGAATGTGCAAAGGTCTCAAAAAAGTAATAAAGAAACAAAAAGTAGCATAAAAATATTTCTTGCCGTAATAAATAAACCTATTTTTGGGAATAAAAAAGACAAATTGGCCCTTGTAAATGGAAAAAACGGGGTTTCAGGGGCGTAGCCCCTGACCCAGATAGGGGAAGAAAACACCCGTGTAAGGGTCTCATGTCTTCTGTTTGAGAGAAGGGGAGAGGAGAGGGTGTTGCTGAGACACAGGAATAGGACCAGCCCTTTTCTCTGGGAGAAGGGTGCCGGGAGATTTTGCTATGACCTTATTTCAGCAAAG
>JABLXN010000037.1 GCA_013177995.1 Brevinematales bacterium
TTCCCCAGAAAAAACTTGTTTATCTAAAATGTTCCCTGTATACTACAGTTGACAAAAATCTTTTGAGCCAGGGGTAACTTCTTTATCCTTTTCTCTCTCTTTCAGGTCTCCTGTTGGAAACGTAATCAAATATTTGTGGTATCTGTGGTTATTCCTGAACACCGATCAAAAAATCCATTTCCACTTCCATAACCACCCCACTGAAAAAGAAGAGTGTAATTAGTACTATAAACAAAAACCCTATTCTGAGAATAATCAGTAACATAAAACCTTCCATCAACAAAAGTAATATAATGCATAAAACTTCCAGTGCCAAAGTTGGTTAGGAGTATTCCATTTGTAGAATAGACACGAATCGTGTTATCTAATACGCAGTATATTTTCCCATCCTGATAGAGAATTCCCCTCACTTGCTGACCAGAAATAGACCATGTGCCTTCATACACCAGTGAAGAAGCAAATGGTAAGGATGGAAAAAGCATATTCGTTCTTGTTTGAAAAAAGGCATCCCCCTTCTTGATACCTATTTTCAAAACAAGGGCATTCGTTTCCATAGAGAACACAAAAAGGGAACCCTCCACAGGAAACCACAATCCCTCATTGGTCTTCCAGAAAAGAGTGCCATCCTCAATGGTACTCACAATTACATTCGTTACATTGTAGAAGCTATTAAAGGAGGGCCACACATCCTTAGTCACTCCATAGGATATTGCCAGTGAAAATATCTCCTCTTTAACCTTTTGTTTCGGTTCTATACCCACACTACACGCTGAAATTAAACCCAACAAGAGAACAAGTCCTTTCCATTTTTTCATGGCACCCTCCTCCCTCATTTATTCTCTTTTTGAACAGAGAAAAACAATCTGGGGAGCCAAAAAAGTTTTCCATACCGGCAGAAAAGAATAAAGTGTTCCACTCCCCTCTTCTTTCTCGATAGAAAAACCAGCTTCCCTCAAAAGTTTTCTCATGGTTTTTAGCGTATAAAAATGAAGGTGATCCTCACAGAGTACGCCTGTCGGTTCGTAGTTAAAATTCCCAAACAATAACTGAAACCGGAAAGGAAATTGAGCAATGTTTGGTAGAGAGACAATGCAGATTCCGCCTGGTTTAAGAATACGATAGAGTTCTCTGGTTACTTCCTTGTCGCGTTTGCAATGTTCTATCACATCAGCCGCCACAATAATATCCATACTTCCTGATTCAAAAGGAAGGGGAAGTATATCAAGATCATATTTATAGACTTTCTTATATACTTTTTCCGCCTCCTGGGCTAAAAGGGGATCATATTCCAGTCCAATGATATTTTTATGAAAACGCGAATCCACTAACTTTCCAACCATACCATCTGCACAACCTACATCCAAAACAATCATTTCCTCCTTTAAATGCTCTCTCAGCATCTTTTGAATCAATACATGAGATCGCCTCGAATACTTGAGATTGACCTGGGCATATTTGTGTGTCACTTCATTCATAAATATTCTCCTTCACAAATTCTATTTCCACTCGCCTATTCTGAGCTCGAGAGATTTCATCTTTACCCTCTACACGTGGACGAGATTTTCCATATCCTTTCCACTTTATCCTTCGTGGATCAATGCCCTTTTCTATGAAAAACTCTGCGATGGCTTTAGCTCGTTTTTCTGAAAGTTCAAAATTATATCTCTCATTTCCCACATCATCGGTATGACCAGAAACGACAAGAGAATAGTTTGTGTTTTGAACTAAAAAAGCATAGATTTCTTCAAGAATTGGAAAACATTCTTCCGGAATGGCATACTGATTCACTGCATATCCAATATTTGTCAAGATAAGAATATTCTTTTCCTTATCAAAAACTGTCTGAGAAAAATTGGTAAACTTTTCTTCCAGTTGTTGATCTTCAATAACATTTTCTTCATTTTTACTTACTTCCGGAGTAATCACTTGAGAAAAATTGAATTTTCTGACTATTCCCATAGAAAGAGATGGTCCCCACAAATCACTATGACGATAATGGTAACCAATTGTAGATACCAATACCCATCCTGGGTTTACTTTCCATTCCACCATCAATCCGCCCTTTATTCCCAAAGAAAAAGAAGAAATTTGTTCCATGTTCGTGACTGTAGAGGAAATCACCTCCCCCAGAAGCACCACCTCTCTTGTCTCTATCTCATAACGACTCACCCAGAACCAGGATACTAAAGGAGTGAAAACCACCCCAAGATTCACCGGTGAAGAAGTAAAAAAAGTATAAGAAATCGGCACTCCCATCGAAAAAAGGGAAACAAATGATCCCTCTCCTGTTATCCATCCCCCCTCACCCAACAATCCCATCCGAAACCTGGATAACCACAGATTTTCTTCACCAAGAGGTACTTGAATTCCTATGCCTCCTACCCCTCCCGCTGCTTTTTGAAAAACCAACCCTTCGCCCTGGAAAACCACTTCCAACATCCGAAAACTACCAAAACAAAAAGAAAAGATAGTCCAAAAAAGAAATAACCCTTGATATAGTTTCATTTTTTATTTCCCCCACAATAAAAATTACCAGTACTACAAAAATCAGAGAAATTATGAGCTTATTGTAAGAGATAAAAATCTTTATGTCAAATTTCTGAAAAAACTGGCTTTTTCCTCCATCATTCTTTATACTTCTCTATAGAAAGTGCAATTTAAGGAGGGCACTATGAAGAAAAACATTTTCCTGCTTATTTCTATGGTTTGTCTTTTGTCGTCTGTGTACGGATCTCCCAGGGAGACAATGATTGCCAGAATCTTAGAAAAAGTTCCCGAAAGCATCGCTGCTCTCGATGGAGATATGAAGCGGGTGTCCGTCTATGCGATTGAATGTAATGACAAAAGTGTGGACATCAACGCTTTTCAAGATCAACTCACTTCCGTCCTTGTTGAGACAGGAAAATTTCAGGTGATCGACCGCAAAGGTCTCAAGGCTCTCCTCGAGGAGCAAAAACTCTCCCTTACTGGCCTCGTGGACACAGGTCAGATGATCCAGGCAGGAAAACTCATTGGGGTGCAGGGTTTTTTCTTTGGAAGCCTTGATGTGAGCAAAGAGAGAATCATCTTCACCCTCAAACTGGTCAATGTAGAGACAGGGGCTATTGTCCTCTCGAAAAAAATCACAGTGAAAAATACCGCCTTCTTGAGTTTAGGTATCAAAGCCGCAGGTGGGAATATCGCCGTCTCAGAACAGGGGGCAAGCACCCACGTTCTCGGTGGTGGTCCTTCTTACAGGCAGGGCTTTGAAAAGTGGGAATGGGGCTATGCAGGCCTTGACGTCGTGTTTTACAAAAATTTCCCACAGGACCAAACTCTCACTATTCTCTGTGCCTCAGTGAAGCCCAAACTCTATTTCAGACTTCCTGTTTCTCTTTTCTCCCCCTACGGTGGTCTTTCCCTTGAAATGCTTCTCTTCCAGCCAGCAAAGATGGAACCCACGGCCTTTGCTGTTGCCCCCATTGTTGGCATGGATATCAACTTCTCCGATAACTTCGTTTTCTTCGTCGAGGGAAAATGGCAACTTGAGACCCCCCTCAAAGAAGGTAGCCCCGTAAAACTCACCGCAAGCCCTGTGGTCATGGGTGGAGTGGCCTTCTATCTTCATTTTTGAGACAAAAAGCATGGGTCATTGCCTCTCCAGGCAATGACCCTAACTTCTGAAATTTTTCTTTTCTCAATATATTGACAATTATTTATTTTTCATGTACAATTTATAGAACCAAAAAAAGAGACAAGGGGATACTATGCTCACAAAGATACTCAGTTGGCTTATCCCCTCTCTTATTGGTATAGGTGTTGGTTTTTTCCTGCGATGGCTGTGGGCACAGTTTGATCTGAAATCCGCCGAGAAGAAGGTGAGCCAGATTCTTGAGGCAGCCGTGCGGGAAGCCGAGACAAAAAAGCGAGAGATGCTTCTGGAAGCAAAAGACAAGCTTCTGGAAGAACGGCGGCAGCTGGAGAAGGAGTTTCGAGACAGGAGTGCGGAGCTACAGCAAAATCAGCGCCGGCTCATGCAAAAAGAGGACCTTCTTGACAAGCGCATGGAAACGCTGGACAAGAAGGAACAGGAACTTGAGCAGGAGAGACGACTTCTCAAGCAAAAGGCTGAGGAACTGCAAGCAGCCCACGAAAAGCATCTGAAAGAACTGGAAAGAATTGCCCAGATGACGGCCGAACAGGCCAAACAGATGCTGATCGATGAAATGCTGGAAGAGGCGAAAAAGGACTCCATCTCCATGATCAAAAAGATGGAGGATGAAGCCAAAGACCAGGCTGAAAGTCGCGCCAGAGAGATTATCCTCTCGGCTATCCAGCGCAACGCTGCAGAAGTGACCGCCGAAAAAGCTATCTCTACCATCACCTTGCCAAACGATGAAATGAAGGGTCGTATCATCGGAAGAGAGGGAAGAAATATTCGATCGTTTGAAGCGATCGCGGGTGTTGATCTGATTATTGATGATACACCAGAGGTTGTGGTTATCTCTTCTTTTGACCCTTATCGGCGTGAAGTGGCCAAACGAGCTCTTGAGCAGCTCATGCAGGATGGCCGCATCCACCCGGCAAGGATCGAAGAGGTTATCCAGAAGATCACCAAAGACATGGAACAAAACATGGTTGATGCGGGTAAGCAGGCCTGCATCGATCTCAAGATTGTGCTTCCCCGTGAACTTTATCCCTACATTGGCCGGCTCAAATACCGTACCAGTTATGGGCAGAATGTCTATGACCATGCCATTGAGGTGGCCAATATTGCCGGTATGATTGCTGGAGAACTGCGTGCCAATGTCGAGTATGCCAAAATGGCCGGGCTTCTTCATGATATCGGCAAGGGTATCAAAACCCTTGGCGAAGGAGTGCATGCGACCGTAGGAGCCGATGTAGCCAGCAAATATGGTCTACCCGATGAGGTTGTCAATGCCATCGCCGCCCACCACGGAGAAGTGGAGGTGAAATACCTCACCGCTGCCATTGTGAGCGCTGCGGACGCCATTTCGGCTTCCCGTCCTGGTGCTCGACGTGAGTCGTTTGAAAACTACATCAAACGTCTCCAGTCGTTAGAAGCAGCCGCTACCTCCTTTGAAGGGGTAGAAAAAGCCTACGCTATCCAGGCCGGACGAGAGGTGCGGGTATTTGTGGCCAGCGACAAGGTGGACGACCAGAAAGCCGCTATCATGGCACGGGATATAGCCAAAAAGATCGAAAGCGAGATGAAGTATCCCGGACAGATCAAGATTACCCTCATCCGGGAAACCCGTATCATTGAATACGCTCGCTAATAACTTCGAAAACAAAAAAGGGCTACCATCGGTAGCCCTTTTTTTATTGCCCTGAAACTCTTACCGTTTCAGAGAATTCGCTGTGCCGAGCATGGAATCACTTGTCTGAATAGCCCGCGAATTGAATTCATAGGCTCTCTGAGCCACAATCATATCCACCATTTCCTGGACCGCATTCACATTGGACATCTCAAGAAATCCCTGGTGAATCTTGCCATAGCCGGCCAAGGAAGGAATACCCTCTACCGCGGGACCTGAAGCCGGACTCTCCTTCACATAGTTTTCTCCGATATTGGTGAGACCAGCGGGGTTGATAAACCGATAGAGAAGAATTCTCCCCACCTCAATATCTTCATCCCCACCCGCCACCTTCACCGTCACCAGTCCATCCTTGGAGATCGAAAGACTCTGTATCTCAAACTCATCAGGAAGAACGATAGGAGGATTGAGTCGGTACCCCTGAGAGGTCACAATCTCCCCATTACTATCTAACTTCAGTGTTCCATCACGGGTATACGCCTGTGTCCCATCCGGCAAAATCACTCCAAGAAAGCCCTCACCTTCAATAGCAATATCCAGCTTGTTTCCTGTATTCTGGAGACTCCCCTGGGTATAAAACTTCTGCGTTGCCGCTGGACGAACCCCAAGCCCCACCTGAATACCCGTCGGATACTGGGAAATCTCCGAGGAAGGAGTCCCTGCTAGACGAATCGTCTGATAGAGCAGATCCTCAAACTCAGCCCGGGTTTTTTTGAACCCCGTGGTATTGATGTTGGCAAGGTTATTGGCTATGGTATCAATATGAAACTGCTCTCCAATCATCCCGGAAGCAGCCGTCCAGAGAGAACGCATCATAGGCTTCTCCTTTTTGTGTATTTAGTGTATATATCGACAAAATAACCAGATGATTGAGTCCTGAAAGGGGATTTGTTTTTTGTTCTGAAAACCAAAAGGCTACCTTGATAACCCACCACAGAACCTACGACTCTACAACAAAAGAACCATCACCCACAACAAAAGATATAAACAATCTATGGCACTATTTCTATGTTCTCAATGATAATACCATTTGTCGTTGTGTGTCTCCAGCCAATCTCTCCACTCCCAAGGGTACCGGTGATATGCACCTTCTTATTCACATATTTTTCTAACCCTATCGATTTTTTCTTCTCATTGAAGAGAATATATTGGCTTTTATCGTCAAGGACAAGAAGAAAAAAAGAATATTCGCTCAAAGTTCCCTCAAAAAGGGTCTTCTTGTGTACCATCCCCACCCATGAAGCCTGTACTGATCCACCCGAAGCATTGGAGATTACCACACTTCCTCTCTCAGTTTCCTGCAAAGGCAAATTTTCCTTGGCCATCGGCTTGAAACACCCCACAAACAATACACTGAGTACCAACAGAAAAAAATATTTCATGTTCACCCTCCTCCTACTCAAAAGAAAAAACAGGAGGGCTTTGAAAGCCCTCCTCTCTTCTACTTTTGCGTCTTCAAAAATTCCAAGTATTTGTCCAATTTCTCTTTCTGAAGAGTTTTTATATCCCGCGTCACCGGAGTAAACCCACTCCCAAAAGTGGTTTCTAACTTTATCGTATAATTTCCCGTCTTTCCCACAAAAGAAACCACCTTGATATAGTAATTCCCTCCGTCTCCAGTAAAAGTAATAGGGGTACTTTCCCAACCATAACCTACTTGGGACATATCATCGGCATCATAGAGATAACCATCAAGTATAGAAAAACCACTTCCCGAAGTAAAACTGATCTTATACTTTTGACCATTCGCTGTAGAAAACTTGATCCAGTCCACATCCGTAGCCACATGCAACGAACGACTCTGCGTCTGCCCTACACTGATCGTCTTGGCCGATGCGGGATCATTGTCCGGCTCATAGCTATCAAACACAGGCGTATACTCCTCCAGCTTCGTCGTGTACGAAGGAATAGCTGAACCATAATTAGACACCTTAATATAAAAAGTCTCTCCCGTACCCTCCAGCGAATAGGTGGGAGCTTTACTACCAATACCCACTATAGGCCAAAGTTGCCCCTCTTTGTATACCTCCATCCAAATGAACGAATTCCCCGCATTATTGCTGATACAATAATACTTCCCGCTCTCCGTAGAAAACTTGATCCAGTCCACATCCGTAAGCCAATGCAACGAACGAGTTTGCGTCTCGCCTACACTGATCATCTTGGCCGACGCTTGATCATCATCCGGCTCATAAAGATCAAAAGCAATTGGCACATAAAGCTCTTCCATTTTCAAAAGATAATTTTTCCATGATGACTCTTTTCCAAAAAGAAGAATGTTTGTGTAGAGAGAGATATCATATTGGGCGGCACTATACCAAATATTGTGGAAAATAGTAAGCCCCGTGGCATCTGGATAACTATAGGCTTTCTTGTAGATCACTGTCTGAGAAAGAGCTGAAAGAACATCATTTGCTCTGGTTTTGAGTACACTATCACTTATCTGAGTAGAATTTTTCACCCTTTTCATATAGTCGCCCACATCCAGATAATAGAAAGAGTCCTCCCCAAACATCGAATACATACTGAAGCTCTCTTGAGCAAGAGTATTCAAAAGAGAAGCCCTATCCTGATCATTTCCCAAATAAACGAGGGCTCTCTCAGCATAGGCATCAATCGCACTTTTCAGGGTTTGAATTGTGGAAAGTTTGATAAGCGACAAAGTAAACTGCCGATAATTACTAAAAAATGCATACGCAGAATCACAGATTTTCTTTCCTACTTCTTCCGGTGTTATAGCAGGATTTAGGGATATTGCCCAAAACCCTTCAAAAGACCAGAAATCAGCAGGGAAAAGTTCCTCAGAAAACACCAGATAATCCACGGTATCCCGAAGTTCATAGGCAAGCTCAACCCCTCCCATCAAACAGGCATAGGCAAAGAAAAGAGAAACATTTTTGCCGGTTTTTTCCTTTATATATTCGGTAATAAGACGAAGTTCCTTGTGAGAGAGACTGTCGTTGTTACTATCATCAAATCCTATACCCAGAGATACTCCCTTTTTCGTACTTTTAGATGGAGTCTTCCCATAGGTTCCCGCCTCATTGAGATCATCAAATCCACTGCCATGATTAAAGACACTATAGACATAATTATCGGCGGGGAAATTCGCTATCACCCAATCCAGAAAAGCCTTTGTCTCCTGAGGATCTCCAGAGTTAATCTCCGCCCGTGCAATCTTGAGATCATTTTGGAATTTTCCTCCACTCAGATGATAATACCCATCCTGATATTTGGAAACGTACCCAGCTCCCTGCGTATCCGTATTATAGCAGTCCATAAGAACTACCACATTTACCTTTCCTTTCGTATCAAGCGCTTCAATTCTTTCCAAAGTAGCCAAATACTGACTCACTATTTGGGAGTTTTTCTCAAACGAATAGTCAATATTATTATCAATAGCCATATGAACCATAATAGTCCAGCTTTTTTCTTCCACTGAATTGGTGGGATTACTTCCTGATCCTGTAACCGCACACCCAATCAACACCATACATACCATAACCAAAGAAAGTAAACCTAAAGTGGCTCTTTTCATTACCATCCTCCTGCTATTCGAATTTTCATGATTATTATACCCCATTTTTTTACTTTATCAAGTTTTCGTGTCAATTTTCTCGTAAATTATGAAAACACCCCCCTTTCCCCTCACTGTCCCGCCGGTATTCTCGCCAAAAGCTTCTCCGCCTCTTTTGCCTGAGTGGAAGCCGGATAACGCTCCACCACCTGCTGAAGATACCGGCGAGCGAACTCCCACTGTTCATTGGCAAAATAGGCCGCACCAATCCCATACAGGGCATCGGGATAGAGGGTTTCCTCCTCATACTTGGTGAGTACACGGCTATAGGCCTGCACTGCCTGGATAAACTGCCGCTGGGTAGCAAGAAGCTGCCCTATCCTCAAGGCCGCCTGAGCCGCATTCGGGGAAAGCTCAAGCGCCTCTATCGCCTGGTAGGTTTCTATGGCCTCTTTGACCTTGTCGTTCCCTTCATAGAACTTCGCCAACTTTTCAAGGGCAAGAACCTTTGCCTCTTTTGTTTTGCTTTCTCTCACCATAATCTTGTAGAGTTTCTCCGGGTCTCCCCTTGCTTCCTGAACCATCTGGAGTTCCCGAAGTTGTACCCGCGCCATATCAGCATCAGGGGTTTTGGGAAATTTTCCAATCAGCGTGTTGTAGGCATTTCGTGCCTTTTCATAGTTATTGAGACTGAAGTAGATATTCCCAATCTGCAAAAGGCTATCAGGGAGATAATCCCCCGCCGGATACTTGGCCACATAGGCCTCAAACATCCGAAGGGCATCAAGTTTTTTCTCCTGCCGGAGATAGGTCCTCCCAAGCCAGTAATACGCCGCCGCCTGAAACTCACTGGGGGGCAAGGAAAGAAGCTTTTGATAGTGCTGAATGGCCTCATCGTACCTCTGACTACTGTAGGCTAGTTCCCCCATACGGAAGATAGCCTCAGCCGTGGCCGGGCTTGCCGGAAACTCAGTAAGCAGCTGCTGATAAATAGACTCAGCTGTCTCTTTCTCCCCAATTTTCAGATAACACCAGGCCATCTCCGCATACGCCGTCGGGACATTATCGGTCTTTCCTGCCTGAAGTGCCTGCTGGATATACCCCTCATAGGTACGAATAGCGTTGGCATATTGCTCCAGATTATAGTAGGCTTTGGCAACGTACAACTGGTTTTCAAGCACCGTGGTGATGTTGGTCGCCGTGGCTGATGAGGTATGGTAATTGGCAATAGCCCTGTCATAATTACCCTCTCGAAAATATGCCCACCCCAAAAGATTATAAAAAGCCGCCTTCTGGTCTGCATCAAGATAGGCAATATCCGCCCCCTCATAGAAGCGAATAAGATCCCTGAACCGTTCCTGTCTCAGATATACCCACCCTGCCTTCAGAAGGGCCTCTCCTGCATAGAAGGTCGTTCGATAACGCCTGTACACCTGTTCGAAATTGGTGAGTGCCTCCGCATACCGGCGCTGGTTATATTGAAGAGAAGCAAGACTATAGATAGCAAGAGCTGCTTTGGGGCTATTGGGAAAGGCCGCTGCCATTCGCTGGTAGGTCTCCTCCGCCCGTGGAGTAAGCCCTCGCTGAAGATAAACCCACGCAATAGCAAGATACGCACTATCAGCAAAACGACTGGTCGGATAGTTTCTCAAAAGATAGTTATAACTGACAAGGGCATCATCCCACTTTTTCATGGCCGCATAACTATTCCCCGTATACATAATAGTCTCCTCAATACGAGACGCCGTTGGGAAAAGCTTGCGGAACTGATCAAAATCCTTGACGGCTTCTTCATACCTTCCCTGTTCGATACGAGTTCTGGCCCGCCAATAGAGAGCATCAGGAAACTGAGGACTATCGCTGTACTTCTCCACAATTTCCGAAAAATACCCATCCGCTTCACCAAAATCCTTCACAAGAAAGGCAAGCTCCCCCAATTTCTGTCTGGCTAAAGGAAGGTAGCCCTTATCAAGATCGGCGAGTTTTTTATACGCCGTTTTTGCCTCATCGTACTTTCCCAAAAGCACCGCAAGGGAAGCCAGCTCCAGAGACGCCTTGAGTTGTGTTTCCTTGCTCTTAGTGAGTTTCAAAAGCTCCTCAAGGGCCGTTTTTGCCTCCTGGTAGCGACGCTGCATTTTATAGAGAAGGGCGAGCTTATAAAGCCCATCCTCCCGATAATCATTGGGATAAGACCCGATTTTCTCATACCGAACTAACGCAGAGAGATAATTGATAGCCGAAGAATAGTTCTGCATCTCGATATCAATCATCGCCCGATAGTACATTCCCTCCGCCACCAGAGCTGCAGGGGCATTGGAAAGTACCTGCATAATAAGACTTCGCGCCTCGGGATACTTCTTCTCCGCAAAGGCACACTTTCCAAGAAGCATACGGGCCTGCAGGACAACAGAAGAGTTGGGATAGGCCACCAGAAAAGATTGTATCTTTTCCCGCGCCTGGCGATAGTTCCCATCGTAGAAATAGGCAAGCCCCAAGCGATAAAAGGCCATTTCACGGAGAGTAGAGTTTGTATCATTGACCACCCTGACAAACTCCTCCACCGCCGACCCATACTTCCCCTGGATGAGATACACAGAACCAAGAAGATAATGGGCATCATCACTGTATTCCCCCCGTGGATAGTTCCTCAAGAAAAGCGTCCCCTGTTGAATGACCCTGTCCCATTGTTTCGTATGGTAATACGATTCCACAAGAAGATAGGCTATATGTTCACGATAAGGAGAATGTGGATAAAAGCTCAAGAACTGATTGAAAAGCTGCACCGCCCTTTGATAACGTTCATCCTCATAATAAGACAATGCCCGATAGTAGGCTGCATCATCAGCATACTCACCAAAGGGATCTAAAGCCAAAACCCTGTCAAAAAGTCGTATGGCAATGGTATAGGCTCTATCCTGATAGGCTGCTCTTCCTGAAAGAAAAAAACGATAGGCATCTTTCGCCTGAGCGAAAACCATCAAAGGAAAAACAAGACAACAGAACACAATGGCCATTTTCCTCATAGATGCTCCTTGGTAAAAGTCTTTTCTCATAGTATAGTATGGCATAAAAAGAGTTTTTTTGCAAGTAGCCTAAAAATTTACCTTGACATATTCCTACTTTTTTGGTATAATATTTTCTGAAAGAGGAGGAGGTGCCTATGAGACCATACGAAGAGATCTTGGAAAACAATCGACAATGGGTAGAAGAAAAACTTACCGCCGACCCTGAATACTTCAAAAAACTCTCCCAGGGACAATCTCCGGGTTACCTTTTTGTCGGCTGTTCTGATAGCCGAATGCCCCTCAATACCTTTACCAAAACCAATCCGGGAGAGCTTTTTATTCACCGAAATATTGCCAATGTTATCAGAGAGAACGATCCAAACTTTTTAGCTGTGCTTCAGTATGCGGTGGAATCTCTCAAGATCTCCCATATCATCGTCTGTGGACACTACGACTGTGGAGGAGTCAAGGCTGTCTTCTATGGACAGGCCAAAGGCCACGTCAAGAAATGGCTTCGTCCTGTCTATCGTACCTTCCGTTCCTATGCCCCTGAACTTGCCAAGCTTTCTACCGACAAACAGCGGTATGACCGACTGGCCGAACTCAACGTTATCGAAGGCGTGAAACGGCTTTCCCGTCATCCGATCATTCAGAAAGCCATCAAACAAGGACACCCCCTCCACATCCACGGCTGGATTATCAACATCTACACAGGACGTATCCAGGATCTCAAGGTCTTCGGTTAACGTCTCCAGAGCCGACGAACAAAAAGAGGCCGGGGAAGTTGTCGCAAAAGGGGGATGTCTTCCTGCCGTAAGGAAGAAGAAAGAAACACGTGTTCCATAAAACCGTCAAGCCCCTCTACAGGACCAAAAGCCGCAAATATTCCTAAGCCCTCCACGGTAGCGGGAACAAATGGTTCCCCTACGGTATAAAGACCAGCCAGGGGAGAGATCATAGCCACATGACGCAAGGTTCTTGGAAAACTATCTGATTGGAGAAGCCAGACCCCTGTCCTTGAAGCCACAAGAACGGCTGCCCCTCCCTGAGGATTGATGTTCTCAAGATAGAGAGAGGCTTCTCCTACAATAGCAAGCGGTTCCCTCGCTGTCCCCCGAATAACCAGGGGAAGGGTAGTATAAATCGTCCCATTTTCCGGAAAATTCTCAAGAGTGTCTAAGTCAAGAACCACACACCGTTCTACCTTGTCAACAAATATTCCCTCCTCTGAAGAAGGAGGCTTCTTGTAAAGTACAAAATCCTCCACTCCACGAAGGATCTGAATCCGACTCCCCGCTGGTGGCGGAGTATCAAAAATAACACGCGTCTGTGTCCTCCTGTAGTTCCAAACACGGCTTCCATCCACATAGACCATGATGTTTCCCCTCCCCCCCGGAAGGGTATACTCACGAGAAACTCCATTGGCTATAGCCACATCCACCACGTGTCTTCTGAAAAACTCCCCAGAGGTTATCCTGATAGTCTTGTGGGTTCTCTCATACACAAAATCACTTTCCGCTATGTAGTACCTTCCCCCAACCTGAAATCCCCAGACGTCCTCATCACGAGAAATGAGACTCACATCCTTCCCTTCCAGAAGAATCTCCCCCAACCTCTCCCATGCCTCCACAGGAAGTTCCACCACCAAAGAGGATTCCCTGAGATACGGATTTTTCGAGAGACGAAGTTGGAGTACATTGTCTTCATCAACATCAAAGACATTTTCTCTTTGTGGTCCCCTGTAGTACAAAAACTCCTGCCAGTTGTTATTGGTACTCCTTTTTCCTCTGATATAAACCCCTATACGATTTTGCCAGCGAAAGAAAAGCCCAAACTGAGTTCTCCCTCGACCTAAAAGCATCTTCTCCTGATGAAGAGGATTCACTATCTCCTGAACAGGATAGGCGGCTTCTTTAGTGATCACCCAGGGATCCTTGGCCATGCGTTTTGCCCTTTCCCAGAGAGAGGAAACATCCCCCTTTCTTTGCCACAATTCGGGCAAAACCACCTTTTTTTCAAGGGGAAGTTGAACATCCTCCCCCCTTTCTCCGACGATAACCTCTTTTTGCACCTTCCAGGTATAGGTATTGGTGATCACCTCACTCCCGGGGGAAATCGCAAGATTTCCATGAATTTCCCACGGGGCATGAAGACGGATTTTCACCGGATGCAGCCAAAAAAGGGTTGTGGCAAAAAGGGGAAAGGTTATCCCCTCAAGATGAATCTCACTAGAGGAAATCCCTTTGCCGGCCTTTCCTACAAGAGTCCAGTTAGTAGATTTGACTTCCCAGACAAGTTCTCCAGACAAAAGAGAAGACAAGACAATATCTCGCTTCCCTACAGGGGGAAGTTCCCCATTCTCCCACTGGAGAAACCACTTGGCCACCTCTCCCTCAAGAAACCATCGAGACCTTATCTTCTGAACTGACCGCTGCGTCTCTAAAAACCCCGTCTCTACCATGACGGTCATCACCATACTGAGAAGAAAAAGAAGCGTCACCGCTACAAGGGCTACCACGGTAACTGAAGCGTTTATGTGAGAAGAGAAGTGCCTTTTTCTTTTATGCGGAAAAAACGAAAAACACCACAGCATCCTGCCTTCTCCCCCTTGTGGTTGCCAGGGGAAACACCTCACCTTCACCCAAGCCTTCCTACCTTTTTCAAATTTCAAAGGAATTATTTAATCCCAAGGCGCTTCATCTTCTGAGTGAGGGTGTTTCGATGAATACCAAGGAGTTCTGCCGCCCGGGAAATACGCCAGTGGGCACTATCAAGGGCTTTGATAATCTGCTGCTTTTCCATCTCATTGAGATCAAGGGACGTAATCACCACATCATCCTTTTGCACCACAGCCCGATGGGTTGGCTCCTGCACCACTTCCTTCTCAAGGATATGGGCAGGAACATCCTCAAGAGAAATGACATCATCCGTGGTCATAATAATCGCATGGTGAATAGCGTTTTCCAGTTGCCGCACATTCCCGGACCACTCATATTGAAGAAAAGCCTTGACCACCTGAGGATCTATCTGCCTGATGGTTATCCCCTCTATCTTTTGATACATGTGAAGAAAGTGATTCATGAGAAGAGGGATGTCTTCTTTCCGCTGACGAAGCGGGGGAAGAGAGAGAGATACCACATTCAAGCGATAGTAGAGATCCTCTCGAAACTTGCCTTCTTTCACATATTGCCAAAGTTTTCGATTGGTAGCAGCGATAATACGAACATCCACAGGAATGGTTTCAAGTCCACCTACACGAGAAATCGTCTTGTCCTCTATCACCCGAAGCATTTTCGCCTGAAGGGCAAGGGACATTTCACTGATCTCATCAAGAAAAATAGTCCCCTGATTGGCCAACTCAAACTTCCCGATCTTGCGTTTCTGGGCACCGGTAAAGGCCCCTTTCTCATACCCAAACAGTTCACTCTCGAGAAGCATCTCTGGAATCTCAGCACAGTTAATCTTGACAAACGGACCATAATTTCTCCGACTGAGAGAGTGAATGGCATAGGCAAAAACTTCTTTGCCCGTTCCACTTTCTCCCTCAATGAGAATATTCGCGTTACTCTTGGCCGCCTTTTCCGCCTGCAAAAAGGTTTGAATAATAGCCCTTGAATACCCAACAACGCCAAGCTTTTGCATGGTGTCAATGATTCCCGATGCCTCCCTGTCCGGCACAGGGAAAAACGGCTCAAGTCCAGGGATAATATCCATGTGTTCTCCTTCCCCACCAAAAACACGCTTATCTTTATTATATCACACTCTCAAAAAAAAGCAAGGGGGAGAAGAGATTTTTTTGTCACTTCCCATTCATAGAGAACGAGACCCTTGCACGGGTGTTTTCTTCCCCTATCTGGGTCAGGGGCTACGCCCCCTGTAAACCCCCGCCCCGCCCCTGCACCGGCTCCAGAAGGGCCCTGTCCTCGTCGCATGCTACGCATGCGCCTCGGACGGAACATGGGACGCTTTTGCGGGTAGTGAGAAATCCCACTCCCCAGGGAAAGTCCTTCCTCCGTGGGCGACCTCAACTCGTCCTCCTGACTTCGGAAGCATAGCGCCCACCTCGCTCCGCCGATTCCCCGCCAAAGCGGGGGCCCGCGGCTACGCTTCGGTGGGCTTTTCGGGCAGAGCAACAGAAGAGGTCGCCCCGGGTGCCTCCTGCACCCTCACTCCGGAAGGACTTCCCCACTCCACGACAAAGGACACACAACCGCAAAAGCG
>JABLXN010000038.1 GCA_013177995.1 Brevinematales bacterium
AAAGGTGAGGAGATAGCCCGTTATCCATGGAAAGAAAAAGTTGAAAATTCCACCAGGTAGAGGTACACTTATGAGGTATTCAGTTTCTATGTGGAAATACCCCTTCTGTTAATGTGTGGAACGACAAGCCTTATCAAAACCATCGTTCCATTTTTTTAGGATCATTGTCCGAAGCGGAAAAGTCCTGCCATGTTCCATCATTTTTGGCTATATGGTCCTGACCGGCTAAACGAAGAAGAACAAAAAGAGGGGTCAAAATAGCATAAAAAAGAAGCCCCAAAACAAGACGGGAAATCGCCTGAGAAACCACCTGCCACACCCAGAAAACCACCATCTCAGAAAACCAGAGGGAGCGAGGCCAGAGAAAACCCACCACCCAGTGATAGAGGCCAAGAGTAGCCGTTATCATCAGAACCGGCACAGGAAAATGTCTCCACCACCCGATCAGAGTGAGAAGAAACATCCCCACCCCAAAAGAAAAACCAAAATGCCTGTACTCCGAAAACGTTAATCGGCGATGAGTGTTTTTTTCCATGTGTGAAGCTCCTTAAAAGGTGGCTGTTTCGATTTTTCCAAATAGAAATCTTCCACAACCAGCACATCAATATTGGTTCCCATAAAACACCGGTAGGCATCCCGAGGATCATTCACAATAGGTTCCCCCCGAACATTGAAAGAAGTGTTAATCACCACCCCGCACCCTGTGAGACGCTTAAACTCTTCCAGAAGGGCATAAAACCTTGGATTGGTTTCCCTGTGTACTGTCTGAAGACGGGCCGAAAAATCCACATGAGTAATAGCCTGCAACACCGAACGAGGCTGTTTGAGAAGGTCAAGTCCAGTCTTTCCCTCTTTGGCAAAGGGAAGTCTATGCTTCTCTCTCACATCGGCCACGAAGAGCATATAGGGAGAGGATCTATCCCATTCAAACCACTCTTCCACATCCTCCGCAAGAACCGCAGGCGCAAAGGGACGAAAAGACTCCCGGAATTTGATTTTGAGGTTCATGGTGGTCTGCATATCCTCCCGACGAGCGTCTCCTAAAATCGAGCGATTCCCTAAGGCACGAGGACCAAACTCACTTCTCCCCTGAAACCAACCCACCACCTTCCCTTCCACCATAGCCCGGGCCGTTCTCTCGAGAAGCTCTTTTTCATCCAGTTTCTCATACACAGCCCCATAGGCCCTGAGAATCTCCTCTATCTTTTCCTCCGAATAGGAGGGCCCTAAATAACTCCCCTTCTGAAAATCATGCACCCCATCAGCCTCACGGGAATTTCCGAGATACTCGTACCACACCGCTAAAGCCGCTCCCAAGGCCCCTCCCGCATCACCAGCCGCCGGCTGTACCCAGACATCATCAAACCCACTTTCTCGCAGAATATGGCTGTTGGCCACACAATTGAGAGCCACTCCACCCGCCAAACAGAGATACCTCTCACCTGTGATTTCCCTGGCATACCGGGCCATTTTGACAAGAATCTCTGTGGTTACCACCTGAATAGAAGCGGCAACATCCATATAAAACTGCGTGGGAGTTCCACCCTGAGGGAGAGCCTTCTGGCCAAAAAGTTTCTCAAAACGACGAGAAATCATCACAAGACCGCTGATATAATCAAAATACCGTTCATTCAGTTCAAAAGACCCATCATCCCGTATCTTCACAAGATGATCCTTGATGAGATCCACATATTTCGGCTCTCCATAGGGAGCCAACCCCATGAGTTTATACTCACCTGAGTTCACCTTGAAACCACAATAGTAGGTAAACGCGGAATACAGAAGCCCCAAGGAATGCGGAAAATCAATATGCTTCAAAAGAGTGATATGATTTTTTTCTCCCCTTCCGATAGTGGTGGTATTCCATTCCCCTGCTCCATCCACGGTGAGAATAGCCGCGCGCTCAAACGGCGAAGGATAAAAAGCACTGGCCGCATGAGCCTGATGATGAGAAGAGAAAAGCACCTGTCCCTCATAGCGGAGTTCCTTGCGAATCAGTTCCTCTATCCAGAGTTTTTGTTTCAACCACACAGGAATAGCCATCAAAAAGGACCGAATACCCTTTGGGGCTGTATGAATATACGAAGCCAAAATACGATCAAACTTCACCAGCGGCTTATCATAAAAAACCACATAGTCCACTTCCCCGATCCCTATCCCCGCTTCCTGAAGACAATAGGCTATAGCCTCACGTGGAAAGCCCTCATCACCCTTCCGACGGGAAAACCTCTCCTGCTGAGCCGCCGCCACAATATCCCCATCTCTCACTAAAGCCGCGGCACTATCATGATAAAACGCAGAAATCCCGAGAACGACCATAGGCTAAAAAAGACTGTAGATAAAAGGCGCCAAAGCCTGTGACTGAGCCAAAATCACCACAATCCCAAAAAGAACAATCAAAAACACAATGGGAATAAGCCATATCTTCTTGTTTTCCTTGACAAAAAGCCAGAATTCCTTCAAAAATCTTGCCACCATTCTCACGGTTGCCTCCTTCAGTGAGAAGTATTATAACCAGACCAGGAATTTTTTGCAAGCCACGTCAAGAGAGCCCGCCATTCTTTCTCTTTCCCCATCCCCTCTACCAATTTTTCCACCTCTTGAGAGAGCGTTTTTTTCTCTTTTCCCTCGGCAAGAAGATACGCCATAGCATAAAACCTCAAGGCCTTTTCCCATTCTCCACGAGAAAGAAAAAAATCTGCACAATTTTTATACCCTACATACCAGCCTGGATTATTATGACGATAGGCCTCAAGAAGATTGGCAATAACCTCCCACCTCTTCTGTTTTGCCAGTTCAGAGAGAAGAAAGTTACCAAACGTCTGTCCCTTTGTCGTCTCATAAGAAGCAAGAATCGTTTTGAATGGTTCTTGCGACACCATCCCTATCCTCCCCCAGGCAGGATCCTTACCAAAGGGTATCAGCATTTCTGTATATGGACTCTGCGAAACAAGGGTAAGAATGTTCTGGATAGCCATAAACTCATCATACACCGTAAAAAAAAGCGTCGCATCAAGCCAGTTTTCGTGGGCAAACCCTTCTTCAGAAAACCTCTCTATCGCAAGGTACACTTCCTCAAAGAGCCTCTCCGTTTCTCCTCTCCTTTGAGAGGAAAGAAGAGAGAGAATAGCCTTTGTTCCCAGTTCTGCCAGAAATACCTGTCCCCGGTACTGAAAATGAAGATGATCAATAAAAAGAAGCCTCCCAAACCCTTCTCCCCCAAAACGCTTCTGTATCTCCTCCTGCAAGGGAATAAATACCACCCCTTTCTCAGTGGCCACCCGACGCAAAACTTCTCGAATTCCCTCTCGATAACGAAAGGGAATCACATCCAAGTCCTTGGCCAACCGAAGACTTGAAAGAAACTCCTCTTTTTTCGTTCTTTGAGCAATCCCCGTTAGGTACCATACATGGGCATTGGAGGGAAATTGCCCGCGCCATGTGTCAAGAAGCCGCTTTGTCTCTTCTGTTTTCCATGTCTCATGTCGAAAACGCCCTTGATTGGAGAGAACAAGGGGGGCAATCCTTTCTTCATCTATACTGGCAAAAGGGGGCATATGAATTAGATTAGCCGCTATATCATACACCACCACAGGAACACCATGTTTTTTTGCCTCTTCACAGACAACCTCAAGGTTCTTTTCAAAGGCTTCGGCCACCCTTTTATCTACCGCTCCGGGAGGAATATGCTGGCCGGCAAACTGAGCGGCCATCATCGTTTTTGGGGAGTTATTCTTTCTCTCAAAAAGACCAAAAAGAACCTGGAATACCCTCCACTCCCTCAAAGAAAGATAGAAACGTTTGGAGAAATACCCTCCCCCGGTGGTAGCCGAAAGTGTTCCATAGTACTCATTCTGCCCTGTATAGAGAAGTATCACATCGGGCTGATAGCGAAAGAGCTTTTTCACCACATCGGCGACATAATAACTACTCATCGCACTATAGCCAAGATTGATAACCTCCACTTCCCTTTCCGGAAGAATATGCTTGAGCGCCGCCTCTATCATCTTCCCGAAAGACTGATTGGGTTCAAATGGCCATCCCTGCGCTGTTGAGCCCCCCACAATGAAAATACGAAGTCCATTGGTGGGCTTCTCTACTAAAAAAAGATTCTTGAACTTGGCCTCAGAACGGGGAGTTCGCCGATTTGGGTAATACTTATTGAGAAAGTCGGGATTATCCCGATAATAAGGGGTACCCGCCACCCTCTCAAACGGTTCAGTGGAGTAGCCAATCCCCACAAGACGAAAGCCTCCCTCTATCACAAAAAAAAGAACTACCCAGAAAAAAAGAAAAAAAGTCGTATAGAAAACTTTCTTTTTCATACCCTTCTCCTATTTGATAACTCTCACCTCTCGTTCTAAACGCACCCCTGTCTTCTTGTAAACCTCCTCTTCAACCTTCTCAAGGAGACGAAGAACATCATCCGCGGTAGCCTTTCCTGTATTCACGATAAAGTTCGCATGCCTCTGATAGACCTCAGCCCCCCCTATCCGAAAACCTTTGAGTCCCACCTCATCAATCACTTTGCCAGCTGGAAGATTCCGGCTATAGTCATTTTTAAAGGCACACCCCGCTGAAGGGTAGAGATACTGTCCTTTCTCCTCTCTATCTTTACGACACGCCTCTGTCTTTGTTCTCACCTCCTCCGGTGAAGCAAAACCCAACCCAAGCCCCACTTCAACAATCACCCAGTCTTCATGGTCCATAAAGACACTATATTTATAACGATAATGAATCTCCTCTCTCTGAAGGAGAAACTCCCTGCCAGAGAAATCCATCACCCGCACAGCCTTCACCACTTCACTCATCTCATGCTGATAAGCACGAGCATTCATATAGGTAGCCCCTCCTACCGTGCCAGGAAGTCCCCCACTCCATTCAAGCCCACTTCTCCCCTCTTTCTCTGCCCAGCTATTCAGTTCATCCATCGACATACCAGCCCCAACCCAGAGAATATCGCTTTCCTCGCGAAGCCCCTTGAGAGCCCTCATACTGACCACCAGTCCTTGAATGAGTCCATCGGCAAAAAGAATATTGGATCCCCCACCAAGAATAATCACGCGCCAGCCCTTCTCTTGAGCCAAAAGAAGCCCCTCTCTCAGTTCCTCCACACTCCGGGGTTCACAAAAAAACTCAGCCTCCCCCCCAATTCGAAAGGTTGTCAAGGGAGCAAGTGGTATATGGGATTGAATGGTCATATCAACTCCTTGCCTTTATACTTCTTAGGAACACTTTTTTGAGACCCTTGCACATTCGGGCAAGGGTCTCTTTGTTATAATCTCGCATGTCACGTCTCCAGTGCCTCTTTTCATAAGATAATCCCTTTCTTTCTGGCTATCTCCTCTGTATACACCCAGATCTCCTTAACTCGAAAAAGAGTCTTGAGTTTTGACATTCCCATTGAATCATAGTGGCGAAGGGTATCCTGAATACTATTGGCCTGTTCACTATTGGCTCCTTTCACAATCAAACAACAATGCACATCTATATGAGGGAGTTTTATAGTATCACAAAGATTTTTATCAAAACGTTTTTCCCACTCCCTGAAACTCTTTCCTAAACATATAGACCAGCATAACAACATCGTATCATGAAATTTTTGCAATATATCTTCGCATTGTTTTTGAAATGGGCGATCTTTATCTTCAGGAGCAAAACTCGACTTCACCTCTATGAACCACAAAGCAGGTGATTTTTTTCCTATAAAATCAACTATTTTTACATACTGTCCTTTCAGATACTTCTGATACACTTCGCTATCTTCTATTTTCCACAGCCCAATCCACTGTTGAGAAGAAAAAGTTATACCCGACTCCTGAAGACTCCCACTAATTTTGCACATGATTTATTCCACTTCAATTTCTTCTTCATAAAGCCTCACAGCCTCTTCAATAATCGTATTAGCTGGCATCCCTTCTTTAAGATTGTGAACCTGAGGAAAATATCCTCTTGCATTATCAGAATTTTCTTCTTTTTCAAAAAGAAGAACAGGAACATCCATCTTTTCCTTTTTAGCCATCACATACATTTTTTTTATTACAAAATAGGAATGTGTGGCCATGAATACCTGGATATTTTCTTTGCTAAGCAAGAAAAGTATTTCCAGAAAACGAGAGAGAGCCCCGGGATGAAGTGCCGCTTCCGGTTCATCAACAAAAAGAATAGAACCCGGTTGCAGAAAACGATTCCCTAAAAGAGTATCAATAAGACCAATTTTTTTTACCCCTTCCGCTACCTGATGAAGAGCGTATTTATATCTTCCCTGCTTAAAATGCCATTCTTTTGCTTGAGCATCATAGACCACACTTCCATGGACAATTTTTTCTTCAAGAATTTTCCTTGCCTGAGCAAATGTGAAATAATTTTTCCCCTTTTGAGGTGGATAATCCACCGCCTTCGCTAAATCATAGTAGGTATCGTCAAAACCAAACATTTGCCAGTCTTCCCGACTTCGTTTGATAACAGAGAGAAGAGAAAGCACTTCTTTAGCAGGGAAAAAAACAGAATTTTCTTCTCTTTTCAAATCAACAGGATCAAGTTCTGCCTTCAAAGATGTTTCCGTATCCTTTCCAAAAGAAAAACGCCCATTCCCCTCATCCATTACCAGAGAAAGAGAAAACTTTCCATCAAGAGCATTCTTCCTCACCAGTTCACCTATTTTTTTTACCTGATAAGTCCAGTACATCTTGTCAGAAAGAACCTGCGCGAAGGTTTTTCTTTCATTCCCTCTTGCATACACTTCCAGGGAACGCACAAACACATAAAGAGCTTTTAATAAAAAAGTTTTTCCACAGGCATTTTCACCGATAAAAAGATTTATTTTACCTACATTTTCCCATTTAAGACATTCTATAGGACCAAGATTTTCCACGAAAATTTCTTTGATAGCCATACAGATCTCTCTTTCCTTTTCCTACATTATTATAAGAGGAAAACCCTTTTCTGTCAAAAGCCATACTCCATTTTCAACCCTGCGATGCCACCTCACCAAGACGTCCAACAATGGCTTTGTGGTTTTGAGACAACTGACTGAGATTCTCCATGACAAGAAGAATCTTCTCCTCTTTTTCCCTTTGAGCGTCCAGTCTTTGAACAAAGGACTGGAAAAGGTTTTCCATTTCCTGCAAGGTATCGCAGAAACCTTTGATTCTCTCCTTCTGATCCCCAAGAGACTTCAGAAGGTTCATCACTACCCCATTCAGTTCCTGAACGGTGAGAACCACCTGCTGTGAACCCCCTTTTTGTCTCTCAAGAATCTCTGAGAACTTCCGGAGAAGAGCTTCTACCCCCTCCATCTCTTCCATCGTTTTCTGAAGACCTTTATCCACAATCTCAAAATGACTCTGAGTTCCCGTAAGTTCCCGATTCATCTGCTGCACCTCTGTACCCACAGACTCGGCAAGCTGAGCTACACTCAGGGCAAGATTTCTCACCTCCTGACCCACAATGGCAAAGGACTTTCCATACTCACCCGCATGGGCTGACTGAATAGCCGCATTAATAGCTAACGTATTGGTATCATCGGCAATCTTTTGAATATTTCCCAAAAGTTCAAAAACCCTATCCGCCTTCAGGGTAAGACTCTGAAGGGCTTCAGTAGATGCCTTTGTTTCCTGCCTGGAAGCCACAAGACTTTCTTTCAGCCGTTCTATCACCTCACGAAGACTCTGGATATCATGCCCTATCCCCTGCATCGCTTCCACCATATCTCCGAAGTGCCCCATCCCGGCCTGAATGAGTTCATTCTCCTTTCCCAGCCTCTGCATCACCTGTTCAATATCTCTCATCACTGCTGACGCTGTTCTCGCACTTTCCTGCAGGACATTGATTTCACGGCCAAACTCCTGTCTCATTTGTCTGGAGAGATCCAGGACATATTCCATGGCCATCCTGGCACTGGATATTTCACTATCCAACTGACGACTTGTTTCTCCCAATTCCACAGCGATGGCTCTCATCTTGCCCAAAAGATTTTCCAGGGCTTCCTTCTGACGGAAGAGGGCTTCTTCTTTCTTCTGGCTCTCCTGCTGGATATCAGCAGCTCTCAAAGCCATGGCAATAAAAAGCGACACAGAAAAAAGAAGCATCCCCCATGAACTGGTCCAGTATCTGGCCCAGATATGAAGCATAAAACCAAAGGTATCCTTCAACGAGAAAAAGATAGCAAGAAAAGTCCCACCAAACATAAGCCAGGCATACGGCTTTTTCTGAAAAGCGGCCGACAGATTGACCCAGAGCATATACAACGTCACCGGCAACACCCACAAAAGCTGCACTATCGAACCCATAACAAGCTCCCATGCCGGGAAATCAGGCATGAGAAAATTCACCACCACACTTCCCACTCCAAGGAGCCAGCAAACCACTTCCACCCAGCGCCGTTTGAAACCATAGAAACGATGGAAAAAAAGCACAAAAAAGATAAAAGAAAGATAAAGCCCGGAAAACGCTATCTTTTGTTTGAGAAGATAGCCAATCGGAAGATACTCCACATACAGATCAGTATAATAAAGCCCAATCAAAACCACCCCAATCCCTACAAAAAGGGATGCCTTATCCTTCGTTCTTGCAAACAAAAAGAGAAAATACACCATCATAAAAAGAGAGACAATGGTAACCACCTGCGGAATACCAAGACCTAACATGGTCTCCCATCGAACCCTCTGTTTCACCTCATGGTAAGGGGCTATCACCATCTCTCCAAAAGCCCCGATAGTCTTGTGGGTATAGACACGAATGGCTATGAGGTTTTCCCTCCCATACCGGACCACTTCAGGGGGAAGAAGAAACCCACGAGGAGCATGAGGCGTTCCAAAATAGAGGTTTGGGGGCTGTGAACCAGAAATCCCTACCAGCACGCCATTCAGATAAATCTCCACCGCATCATGAATACGGCCTGTATACAACCCTAACTTCTGATTGGACAAAGAAAGGGGGAGAGTAAACCTCTTTCGTAGCCAGGTATATGGCTCTTCTTCCCCCTGAAAAACAAAGGTCGTGGTGGGGAATTGCACCACCTTCCAACTATGATCCTGATACTCTTCCTGGGCATAGAGAGGATTATCACCAAAGGTATAACGCCAGTTGTCAAGGAGTGGGATACTCGTAGTAAAACCACTCATCTGAGAAAAGAACACCATACTCAAAAAAATATAACCCAACCAGGAAAGAAGACCCCTCATACTATCCGCCACCCTTTTCCTTCTTTTTGTACGCCAAACGCAAATGTTCAGTAATGATATCCTTCTGATGAGGAAGGGCATAATCAAGCGCTTTCTGAAGATACAGAATGGCATTCTCATAGTCCTCTGCAACGTAGTATGCCCATCCTAAACTATCATAATACGCCCCTGATTTTGGCGAAAGCTGAACAGCCTTCCGGCATTCACTGATGGCTTCAGAGAGATTTATGCCAAGTTCCGCATAGGTATAGCCCAGATTATTGTGGGCACCCGCATTGTTAGGATTGAGTTGTATAGCTTTGCGAAAGTGAAGAATAGCCTGATCATACCTCTTCATCTCAAAATACACATAACCTAAACTGGAATAGGCCATAGAACTCTGAGGATTGGTTTCTATCACCTTTCTGAAGTATCTCTCGGCATCCTCCCATCGAGCTTCCTCTGAAGCTATATATCCCAAAAGCATCCATGTTTGCATCTGCTGCGTGAGACTGATTTTCTTGGACTTCTCTACCAACTGGAGATAACGTTTTGCTTCCTCTTTCTTGCCCACATTCAAATAGCACATCCCTAAAAAATAGGCCAAAGTATCATCAAGTCCATACTGATCCTTCAAACGTTCAAGATCTTCCAGGGCCGCCGAAAACTGTTTCTTCTGGATAAAGGTCTTGTATACCCTATCGGTTTCTTTACGCAGTTCATCTGTGAGGGCCATATCACTCCTCTTCTCAAAAACAAAAAGGGGCTATCCTCGGAGAGCCCCTTTTTTTATTCTATTTTGTGTATGGTGCCTGGGTTCCTGTCTGCCCAGATTCCTTATCCTTTTCAAATACATTGGGTTCATTCCACTTGATCTGAGTAATACTCTTTTGAGCCACTTCCTTCACCGAATTGAGGTATGGTCCCTGCGTCACCCGCAACAGATAGACAAACGAAGACTTGTCTCCGATTTTTCCAAGGGCTTCACAGATATCGGCTACCAATCCATTGTCGGGAGTTTTCTCAAGTAAATCATACAGAATGGTAAGCACATATTTGTCCTTGGCCTTGTCGCCCATCAGTCCCAACGCCTGTACCGCTGCCCGCTTCACAATGAGGTCCTCATCCTGATAAGCCCGCGTAGCAAGCGCCTTCACCGCCCTTTCATCCCCTATCTGGGCCAAGGCCTTGGCGGCTACCAATCTCACCTGGTAGGTGTAAATCTTTCTTGTTCCCCCTACACGAATAATGGTTTCAGACCCATATCCAAGGGCCTCAATGAGAACAGGTACGGCCTCCTTTGCCTTGAGTTCTCCCAACCGGAGAATAGCCTTGATCTTCACAGGCACATCATCAGGATCCTGAAGAGAAGCGGCCACAATGAGTTGATCAATAGACTCGGCTCCCAATGAGTTAATATACTCTTCGGTGATATTATGGGCTGCAAAAACCCACCCCCCAAGAATAAGTAACAGGCCTGCGATAAGATGCTTTCTCATATCCTGCCTCCTGTGTTTTCCTCTTTGCCATACGAGGAAATTTCCCCGTTCTATTCAACCATATCTATCGACTTTACCGGAAGCAAAACTTAAGTATTTTTTTCATTCTCTTCCGGTAAAAATATGAGATCAAGAACCTCTGTGGCCTTTTCCACATAATGAATGGTGAGGTCCTTTTTGATCTCATCGGCTATATCCGCCACATCTTTTTCGTTCTGTTTTGGAATGATCACCTCGTAAATACCGGCACGCTTGGTGGCCAGAAGCTTCTCCCTGAGTCCACCTATAGGAAGCACATCTCCCTTGAGAGTAAGTTCCCCGGTCATGGCGATATCATGCCGCGCCTTTCTCCCGGAAAAGGTAGAAACAATCGAACTCAGCATGGTAATCCCGGCCGAAGGCCCATCCTTGGGAATAGCCCCCTGAGGCACGTGAATATGAAGGTCATTTTCCTCAAACATCTGGGGGGCAATCTGATACCTCTCTGCAATGGAACGAGCATAGGAAAAGGCAATCTTTGCCGACTCCTGCATCACTTCTCCAAGGTTTCCTGTGAGGATGAGGTTACCTTTTCCCTTGAAGATGGTAGACTCAATATAGAGCACATCCCCTCCACTCTCCGTCCATGCCATACCGGCTATCACACCCACCCTGGGTTCCTTCTGCATCTTGGTATAATCATAACGGGGAATACCAAGATATTCCTCCAGTTTTTTTCTCGTCACCACAAAACGAGAGAAATTCTTTTTGACCTTTTCACGGGCAACCTTGCGAACAATCTTGCCTATGTGTCTCTCAAGGCTTCTCACCCCAGCTTCCCTGGTATAGCCACGAATAATCTGCAAAATCTCCTCATCAGCTATCCGAATCTTCACATCCCCAAGACCATTCTCCTGACATTGCTTTGGAAGAAGAAAGTTTTTGGCTATCATCTTTTTCTCAAGTTCCGTATAACCAGGTATCTCAATAACCTCCATACGGTCTCGAAGGGGATCAGGAATATTGTAGAGATTATTGGCCGTGGTCACAAAAAAGACATAGGAGAGATCCACATCAAGGGCAAAATAATGGTCGTTAAAGGCATGATTTTGCTCTGGATCAAGGACCTCAAGAAGGGCGGCACTTGGATCACCCCGAAAATCCATCGTCATCTTGTCCACCTCATCTAAAAGAAAGACCGGATTCATGGAACCAGCCTTGCGCATCAGTTGCACAATCTTGCCTGGAAGTGCCCCAATATAGGTGCGCCTGTGTCCCCGAATCTCTGCCTCGTCCCGTACCCCTCCTAAGGAAAAGCGAACAAAGTTTCGGTTCAAAGCATGAGCGATCGATTGTGCCAAAGAGGTTTTTCCCGTTCCTGGAGGTCCCACAAGACAAATGATCGGTCCCTTGGATTGGGGATTCAGCTGGCGAATAGCAATAAAATCAAGGATTCTCTCTTTGGCTTCTTTGAGACCATAGTGCTCCTTTTCAAGAATATCCGCCGCAAGATTGATGTCTTTGTTATCCTGGGTGTACACATTCCAGGGGAACTCCACTACCCAGTCCACATAGGTATAGTTCATATGATACTCAGGAGAAGACGTCGGCATTTTTCGGAGTCTATCCATTTCCTTTTCAATCTTCTCCTTGACATGGTCGGGATAGGTGCGGTTTTTCATCTTCTCCCGCAATTCCTGAAGATTGCTATCCTCTTCTATGATTTCTCCATCCTCTGCCTCAGTTTCATGAAGCTCTTTTTGAATCTCTTTGAGTTGCTCGTTCAGGATATATTTCTTCTGTTGTTTCTCAAGACGATGCTGCACCCTTTGATTGATGTCCTGCTCCATACGGACAATATCTGTTTCCTTCTTGAGAAGGGCAAGCGTTTTGGTGAGACGCTGATTCAGGCTATTCTCCTCAAGAATCTGCTGACGCTCTTCTACAGAAGAAGGAAGATTGGACATCACGGCATCAATGAGTTTTTCAGGGGTATTCACCTCAGCAAGGGCAAAAATTGTTTCCTTGGGAATCTTGTCACTAATCTCGATATATTCAATAAAAGCGTCCTTGAGAGCCCGAACAAAAGCCTCCACCTCTTCCTCATTCTCCACATAGGTCTCAAGAGGAACAACCTCTGCCCATGGAAAGTCCTCGGATTCAGCCTCCTGATAACGCAGATCAATGGCCTCGGCCCTCTCCTCCCCTTCCGCCACAAGACGAACAAGCCCGTTAGGAAGATTCATCATCTCCACAATTGTGGCTATACACCCCACCCGATACATATCATCCTGGGTGGGAGTTTCTACTTCTTTGTCTTTCTGGGCAATGAGAAAAAGCTTTGTGTTATGCTCATAAGCATAGAGAACCGCACGAATAGAGCTTGGTCGTCCAATGATGAGAGGAACCACCATATGAGGAAAGACCACTACCCCCTTCAGCGGGATAATGGGAAGCTTTTGTTTCTCTGACACATGGCCTCCTTGCTACTCGAGAATAGGATCAGCTCTGTCTGTGATCACTTCTTTGGTAATAATACAGCGTCTCACCTCTGGAAGCGATGGCACCCGGAACATAATCTCTGTCATGGCCTCCTCAAGAACAGAACGAAGACCACGGGCTCCCGTTTTTCTTTCAATGGCTTTTTTCACAATGGCATCAATAGCCTCATCTGTAAACTGAAGATCAACGTTATCTATAGCCATGAGATACTCATATTGCTTGATCAGGGAGTTCTTGGGATCAAGAAGCACATGCCGAAGTTCCTCTTCTGTCAACTCGGACAACGTCCCGATCACAGGAAGTCTCCCCACAAGTTCAGGGATAATCCCGTACTTCACCAGGTCATAGGGAGTCACATAGGAGAGGATTTCTGCCGTATCCATCTTCTCAAACTGCTGACTACGAAACCCTATCTCCTTTTTGGCCAATCGTTGACGAATAATATCCTCGAGTCCAACAAAAGCCCCACCTACAATAAAAAGAATATTCGAGGTATTGATGAGGGGATTGAACTGCTGGGGATGTTTCCGTCCACCATACAGAGGCACAGAAGCCACTGTCCCTTCAATAATCTTGAGAAGTGCCTGCTGAACCCCTTCCCCCGAGACATCACGGGTGATAGAGGGACTCTCACTCTTTCGAGAGATCTTGTCAATCTCATCGATATAGACAATCCCCATCTCTGCCTTGGCAATCACGTGAGAAAACTCAGGAGAGGCTGGATCCACCGTTCCTCCACCGGCATTGAGAATCAAACGCTGGAGGACATTTTCGACGTCATCTCCTACGTATCCTGCCTCGGTGAGTGTGGTCGCATCAGCAATAGCAAAGGGAACATTCAAAAGCTTGGCTAACGTCTTGGCAAGAAGGGTTTTTCCACTCCCTGTAGGACCGATGAGAAGCACATTGCTTTTGTCCAGTTCTACCGTTTCTTCTGAAAGCCCATGAAACTCTCCATGATGATGAAGAATACGCTTGTAGTGATTGTACACAGCCACCGCAAGAATCTTCTTCACCTTCTCCTGGCCTACCACATACTGATCAAGAAAACGCTTGATCTCCTCAGGGGTAGGAAGGCGTCTGATTTCATCCCCTATGAGGGAACGCTTTTGATCCTTCTCAATCATGGAGTAACAGCTTTGAATACAGTTCTGACATACATAGACATTGGCTTTGTCCACTGATTCAAAGATATACCCCCGGAAATGTTCCAGTGGCATTCCACAGAGGGCGCACTTTCTCAGTTGTTTCTTGGTTGAGGTTTCCTTGTGATCTGCCATCCCTTATGCCCTTTTCTCAATAATTTCATCGATAATACCATAGTTTTTGGCATCCACTGCAGACATAAAGAAGTCTCTATCCGTATCCTTCTCAATACGTTCTATCGGCTGACCGGTATGTTTTGCAAGAATGTTATCCAGCACCGATTTAATACGAAGCATCTCTTCAGCTTGAATCCTCACATCGGTAGCCTGTCCCTGGGTTCCCCCTGATGGCTGGTGAATCATGATCCGGGACTGGGGAAGGCTATAGCGCTTACCCTTGGTACCAGCGGCAAGAAGCACAGCCGCCATAGAAGCCGCCTGCCCTATACAGATCGTCGAAACGTCACACTTGATGAAATTCATGGTATCATAGATAGCCAAGCCTGCCGTAACCACCCCACCAGGAGAGTTGATATAAAGGTGAATATCTCTCTCTGGATCCTCTGCTTCCAAAAATAGAAGCTGAGCAATCACAAGATTGGCCACGTCATCATCAATAGGTGAACCCAAAAAGACGATCCTGTCCTTCAACAGTCTCGAATAAATATCATATGCCCTTTCACCACGGTTTGTTTGTTCTACGACATAAGGAACCAGCATCTTTCTCTCCTTTGAAAAATGAAACTATTACAATATACAGAAAAGACGACAAAAAGTCAAAATTCTCCAGCAAAAAACATACTTTTCCCCTTTTTCGAGTGTCGTTCCACATTCATACAGAATGGTTATTTTCACACAAAAACTGAATACTTGTTCGACCATCTTTTCTTTTTCAATTTTGGGCTATTTTTGTTGTCCGTCTTCTTTCTTCTATGAAGCGCTCCCGCGCGGGGCAAAAGGGGCTTCGCCCCTTTTGAAAACCCCACCCCGCCCCTGCGGCGGTTTCTGTAGCCACTGACCTATCTCCCGTGGTGCGGGCTGGAACAAAAACCTGTAGTCTCGCTCTCTTCTGTAGCCGCCCGGGGACAGCCCTCCTTGTCTGACCCCGGGCTTCCTCGCCACCTCCTGTGGCTCGGCCAGTGGTGAAAAGACGATGGCTTCCATTACCAGCCCGCGGGGCACGTGTCCCCTGCAGGGGCTTCTCTCAGGTGACACCGCAGGCAGGGGCGGGGAGGCTATGGCGATGTTTCAGCCCCAAGGGGGCTGAGACCACAGGGCCCAGGGCTATGACCTTGTTTCAGCTAAACAACCCATCGGTTAAACGTTTGGTAACGTTTTTTTCAGGAGACCTGCAGTGGGAAGATGAGGAAAAGCAAAAAAAGTTCCTCCCTGGCCGATAATAGGACACAAGGAGGAACCCATGCGTAAAGAATTCACCTTCACTTTGACTATCGACTACCCTGACACAAAACTTGAGACGTTAGTGGTGGTTTTTCTCCAGGCCATCAAAGGAGTGTTTGAGTCATTTGTTCATCAGATTTCTGTAGAAGTGGCAGAAAAAGAAATAAAAGAAGGTCGTATCACCTGTACATGCGGAGAAAAACATCACTTCATATGGAAAACAAAGCATGGAAAAAACACCTTTTTTGTTCTGATGCCCTTTGGAAAAATCACTCTTCCTCAACTCCAGATTCAATGCAAAAAGTGTGGAAGAAAACTTTTTCTCACAAGATCTCTTCTTGGTGTAGAAAAGCGAAAAAGGCAAATCCTGAAAGATATCTACAGAGTGGCTTTAGCCGGGGCTCTTACTACCTATCGGGTAGCTGCCCGGATTCTTTCCTTCACAGGTTATAAAATAGGTCTCAGCACCCTCTGGAAAAACCTCCAGGAGATTGGGAAAAAGATACATTTCAGCCTATCGGAAAAAGAAAAACCCTGTGGAGAAGCCGATGGGACGGGTATTCCTGTTCAGGGCAAGAAAAAAGGAGAAGAAGCTAAAATTCTTTTGCAGGAGAGGCAACAAGCCTCCCCATTGACAGGAAAAAATACAAGAATAGCAGGCCTTCTTGTGGATAATTACCATGCAGGTTGGGACAAACTTCTTAAGCCCATTCAAGAAAAACACTCTTTTTCTCGGTTTTTTCTTGTTGTCGATGGAGATACAGGGATTAACCAGGGCAAACATCCCGGTATCGTTTTTCAACGATGTTTGTGGCATGTGAGTTATCAATTGAAGTATTTTCTTCGTCTTGATAGAGTGAGATATCGTTCTTCTGAGTGGACAAATATTGTCGCTGAAACAGGGAAAGCCTGTTTCTTGGGTTACAAAAATGACTGGCAAACAAGACTTGGTTATCAAAGCGAGCGCAGACAGCATATTCAGAATCTTCTTGACTTATTTCACGAAAAAGGGCGCAAACATTGTTTTTATTATCTTCTTCGTGCTCAAAAAGACATGTTCGCCTGTGACAGTGAAGATGGTTTGCCAGGAACAACCTCAAGGGCAGAACGGCTGATGCGAACCATAAACCAGAGAATGGATGTGGGGGTATGGAAAAGAGAAGGGGCAACCAATGTTCTTGCTGTGCGTTTGCATTACTACTATAATCGTGATGAGGCTATCGATGGTGTCTACTGGCAGGATGTGATATAAAACATAGGGATGGTACGTACTTATTGCCCTGTTTTATGGCCTAAAAAGGGTACTTCCCCAGAAAAAACTTGTTTATCTAAAATGTTCCCTGTATACTACAGTTGACAAAAATCTTTTGAGCCAGGGGTAACTTCTTTATCCTTTTCTCTCTCTTTCAGGTCTCCTGTTGGAAACGTAATCAAACGTTTAACCTCTATCTATACAAACACCACATGTCTCTTGCTATTACCATTTCTCAGCAAAAAACCTCCTCCCTAAGCTGAAACATGGTGATAGCCAAGAGCATCCTCCACCCCAGGGAAGAATGAAAAGCCCTATCACTATGTCTCAGCAAAAGCCTCTGCGGCTTCGCTTCGGTGGGCTTACGGGAAAAAGCCACAGAAGATGTCGCCTCGAGTGCCTCCTACCCCCTCACTTCGGAAGGGCTTCCCACTTGCGGCAAAAGACACACGACCGCAAAAGCGGCCCGGTGGGGGTACAGAACAAAAAGGATTGAAAGAACAGAGCTTTCTTGTGTTATTTCCCTGTTCATAAGAAATGTGAAAATAGGTATTCAGTTTCATATGTGGAACGACACTTTCCCCCTCTTTCGAGACGAAACCTATCGATTCGTCGGACCAGAAAGCATTTTCTTTTTTTCTGCAAAACCAAAGGTAAGAAACTCTTCAAACTCCTTATAAAGCCCATAGACATCGGGATAATCGTACTCCAGTTCTCGTTCAAACACCTTGAGTTCGTTATAGAGTTTCCACGCCTGGTCTAAGTATGTCTTCGACTCTTCACTCATCTTGACAAGGAGAATACCCATATACACCTGGTTATAATAGGAATTTTCACGGGATTTTCTTTGATTTTCAGGAAGTTGATAACACTCGTCCGCCTTGAGATAATACTTGTAGGCAAGGGTGTACAATTTCCTTTGATCATAAATCCTGGCCAATTGAAAATAGATATCCGCCTCAGATGGAATATACTGAGCCGCCATTTCATAATAGCGAATGGCCTGATTCCACTGCCGTTTTTCATAGAGCATATCGGCCACACCCTTGGCACGAATACCCTTCATTTCCTCCTGAGAAAGGGAAGAAAAATAAAACCCATCTACTTCGATTTTTGCCCTGGTTACCGCCGAAAAAGAGAGAGAAAAGAGACTAAGCCACAGAAAAAGCGCTACTAATCTTCCATACATCGCCAGCTCCAAGGGTCACTAACACCGCCTGGGTACTCATAATTTGAGGAAGCACTTCCTTTACCTGCTCAAGCGAAGCAAAGTAGTAGAGTCTTGAATTTCCCCGAAGCTTCACAATCTCATCATAGATGAGTTTACTTGAGACATTCCCGGGATTGATCTCTCGAGCAGGATAAATCTCTGTGAGAATAATTCTATCCGCAAGAGAAAGCGCCTCAGCAAATTCACGATAAAAAGAAAGTGTCCGTGAGTAGAGATGGGGCTGAAACACTACCACCAGTTCGGCTCCCTTTTTCTCGGCCAGTCTCCTTGCTGCCTTGAGAGTAGCACTGACCTCAGAGGGATGATGGGCATAATCATCTATCACCACCAGATCATCCGTCTGGTATTTCACCTCAAAACGACGGCTGGCATTCTGGAAAAGAGAAAGGGTTCGATAGATGACCTCCTGGGGCACCCCATGCAATTTGGCCGTCACAGCGGCAAGAAGGGCGTTGTATACATTGTGCATACCGGGAACATTCACATAGAAGGTTCCTATTTCCTCTTTTCCACGGACAAGAACAAAACGTGAAGAAAACTCTGAGAGTTCCACTTCCCTGGCCATAAAATCAGCTGGCATCTGAATACCCACTGAAACCGCATGGGGAAGTTTCTGTTTGTCCACAATCTCTCTCAAAGGTTCGTTATCCCTATTGTACACGATAAGCCCGTAGGGAGAAACATGATGAGTAAGGTAGGTGGTAAAAGCCTTCTTGATGTTTTCAAAGTTTCCATAATAATCTAAATGGTCCGCATCCACATTGGTAATTACCGCTGTATCTGGATAAAGCTTGAGAAACGACTCAAATGCCTCACAGGCCTCATAAATAAAAAACTTTCCCTTTCCATCATACCCGGAGCCACCGATATCAGAGAGCTCTCCACCAACAGCCAAAGAAGGGTCAAGATTGGCTGCCAAAAAGATCTTGGCTAACATGGAAGTAGTAGTCGTTTTGCCATGGGTTCCTGAAACCCCAATGGCATACTTGGATGAGGCCAACATCTGAAGAAGCTTCGCTCGTTCAATCAGGGGAATACCCAACTGTTTTGCCTGAATGAGTTCAGGATTCTCATCTACTTTTACAGCGTTCGTATATACAACCAGATCGATATCCTCGTGGATATGATTGGCATGATGCCCCACATAGACTTCCATGCCCTTTTGTCTCAGGTCCTGAAGCGTGGCTGAATCGCTCCTATCAGATCCAGAAACCTGATGGCCTCTTGCCCAGAGAATCCGGGCAAGCGCCGACATCCCGATTCCTCCAATACCTACCAAAAAAATATGCAACCTGTGTCTCAACTGTTCAGAAGAAAAAAACGATCCCATACCACACTACTCCTTTTTCTGGCTTTTTTACTGCCCCGTTATGTGTATCGGATTTCTTTCAAGAAAGATAAGTGTCTATCTTCCAGGCAAGAAAAAGAGGGCTGTCCCCCGAGAGACAGCCCACTGTGGGTGGTACTGGATTCGAACCAGTGACCTTCTGCGTGTGGGGCAGACGCTCTGAACCAGCTGAGCTAACCACCCGTGTCGGATGTGGGCGGTACTGGATTCGAACCAGTGACCCCCTGCGTGTCATGCAGATACTCTAAACCACCTGAGCTAACCGCCCATCCATTGTTATTATTATAAGGCAAAAGAAAAATTTTTGCAAGGGGAGTTTGAAGAAAAAGTCCTCCCATTTGCCAGAAAACAAAAAATACTGTATACTATACAGAGTTTTCAAAGTGATAAGGATAAGAGTTTATATGGCAATCTCCCTTCACTTCCCCACAGAGGATATCTCCCATCTGAGATGTGGGCAAATGCTCCATCTGAGTGGTATCATCTATACCGCACGTGATCAGGCCCACAAAAGACTTGCAGAAGCGATACAAAACCAGAAGGATCTTCCCATTCCTCTCCAGGGACAACTCATCTACTACTGTGGCCCTACTCCCCCACGGGAGGATGGACTTTTCGGGTCGGCTGGTCCCACAACCTCGGCCAGGATGGACCCGTTTACCCCCCTTCTCTTTTCAGCAGGACTCACCGCCTGTATGGGGAAAGGCCCAAGAAGTGAAGAGGTGAGACAGGCGTGTGCACAATACAAAAGTATATACCTTATCACCTTTGGAGGGGCCGGGGCTTTTTTAGCCAAACACATCACCTCTCAACGCCTTGTAGCCTATCCTGATTTAGGAACAGAAGCCATTTATGAACTCACCGTAGAAGAATTCCCTGCTATTGTGGCTATTGATAGCGAAGGCAAGGCCCTCTCCGAAGGAGAATGGGCTTCTCTTCAGGAGGAAAACGCATGACCATTCTTTCGTATCTTGTAGCTCTTCTTCTTTTAAGTGTTATTGTTTTTGTGCACGAACTGGGACACTTTCTTGTGGCAAGATGGTTCGGGATCACGGTAGAGATCTTCTCTATCGGTTTTGGACCGGAGATGATTGGTTTCACCAAGGGAACAACCCGCTATCGAGTTAGCTGGATTCCTTTTGGGGGATACTGTAAGCTCAAGGGAGAACTGGAAAATACAACCCCTGATTCACTCTACGGCAAACCGGCACCGGTTCGTATTCTTGTTCTTTTTGCCGGAGCTGGATTCAATATTCTCTTTGCCCTGCTTGTGATGACCATGCTCTATACCGTGGGATACAAGGAGATCGTTCCTGCCCGGGTGGTGGACGTTATCGACACGCTCAATGGTCAGGTCTCTCCAGCTAAAGAGAGAGGCCTTCTCCCTGGAAGTGAGATTCTCATGATAAACAACCAGCCTGTAGCCACCTATCAGAATATCGTGGAAAAAATCTCCCTGAGTGCCAATATCCCTTTGACAATGGTGTATGTCAAAGACTTCCACACCAACCAGATAACCATCACCCCCCTGCTTTCTCCTTTCTCAGGGATGGGGGAAATCGGTATTCTCCCCGTCTATCACGTGGTCATCGGAGGTATTCTCTCCAATTCGCCCGCAGCTCAGGCCAGGCTCAAGGTAGGGGATAGGATTATAGCCATTGATGGAAATCCCATCAGGTATTATTATGAATTCCGTGAAGCGATCCGGGAAAAAGCCTTCTCCCCTGTGAGTTTTACGGTGGTAAGAGAGAAAGAGACCAATACCATCACCGTCACGTTAGACCAGAGAGAAAACCGGGGATTTTTGGGCATCAGTCTCTCTGGAAGTCTTGCCTTTCCCGTGACTAACATGGTGAGAAGTGAAAACCTGTTAGTGGCCTTCACAAAAGGAAGCACCGAACTCTGGAAGCAGCTTCTTCTCACCATCAAGGGATTCTCCCGGATGTTTGAGGGTAACCTTGGGGTTTCCCAGAATCTCTACGGACCTATCCGTATCGTGCGGGATACCGCTCTCATCACTCAGTGGTTGGATTTCTCTCTTCTTGCGCGTTTCATCGCTGTGATCAGCTTGGGTCTTGGACTTGCCAACCTGCTTCCCATCCCTGGACTGGACGGGGGACATATCCTCATCAATACCCTCGAATGGTTGAGTCGGCGAAAACTCCCTGATAGAATACGTATAGCCATTGAGAATATCGGTATCCTTGTCCTTCTTCTTCTTGGAACGTGGGTGCTTTCCAACGACATTACCAATCTTTTCAAAGGAAGGTAATATGTTTTTCAAACGAAAACATCGCTTAGTTATCCTTATTTCCGGTCGTGGTTCCAATATGAAAGCCATCATAGAGGCCGTGAGAGATGGACGTATCCCCAATACGAGGGTAGTAGGGGTTATCAGCGATAACCCGCAGGCTGAAGGACTCACCATCGCAAAAAAGTATGGCATCCGTGCCAAGTACATCTCCGCTGCTCCCTACAAAACAAAACTTGAAGGAAAAGCCGAAGAAAGATACATAGCCACCATCAAGCGCTGGAAACCCGATCTCATTATCCTCGCCGGCTTCATGCGGGTAATTAAGCCTCGTTTTATTCAAAGCTTCCCAAACAGAATCATTAACATTCACCCATCTCTTCTTCCGGCTTATCCAGGGCTTCATACCCACGAACGTGTCCTTGCCGCTGGAGAAAAAGAATCCGGATGTACTGTTCACTTTGTTAATGAAACCGTCGATGGAGGCAAACGCATCATCCAGGCTAGAGTACCGGTACTCTCAGACGATACCCCCCAGAGTCTCGCCGCCCGCATTCTCGAAAAGGAACACAAGATCCTCCCCTATGCCATACACCTTCTTCTTGAAAAAAAGATTTCCTACGACACCATCACTGAACCCCTCCAATGGAGAGAGGAATGGAATTTTTAGGATTTATCGCTGGTTTTTGTACCACCCTTTCTCTTGTTCCCCAGGTGATCAAGGTCATTCGTACACGGCAGACAAGAGATATTGCCCTTGGCATGTATGTTCTCATGGTGATTGGCGTCTTTTTCTGGCTCTTGTATGGCCTGAGTACAAAATCCCCATCTGTGATTGTAGCCAACAGTATCACCTTGGTATTATCTCTCATTATCCTTGTGTACAAACTTCGCGAGAAGTAAACCAAGAACAAGAGAAAAACGTTCTTCGTCGAAAAAAGCATATTTCCTGGATGCCCGTGGAAAAGATCTTTGGGGTTTCTTATGGAAAGTCTTGAGTATTCCATGGCTATTCCCTTGTTTCAGCCAACCACCCCCTGATTAAACGTTTAACCCACTGCCATACAAACCCCACACACCCCTTCCTATCACCCTGTCTCAGCAAACAAGCCCCCTTTGGCTGAAATAAGGGAATAGCAAAAATTTCCAGCGCCCTTCTCCCAGAGAGAAGAGCAGGTCCTAATACTATGTGTCAGCAAAC
>JABLXN010000039.1 GCA_013177995.1 Brevinematales bacterium
GAAACGAAGGAACTCAAGGTTGTAAACCAAGCATGGAAGTTTAGTTTAGAGAAATAGGAAGCATTCCCCCGCAGGACATCCTGCGGGGGAATGATAATGAATTTATTGAAAAAGGAGAGATGCCATGGGCAAAGTCAGGATATGTATGCTGGTTTTTGTTCTGTTAGGTGGGTGTATTTCACGAGAAGCGGTCATTCTCCCGGAAAAGAGAGAGAAATTAGGTTTTCACACGTACACTATTCGTTTACTTTCGGTAGAGAATAGTCGGGCACTTTTTGTTTCGGATGAAGTAGTTTCAAATATGTGTTTTTCTGTTTTTCGTCTTACTATGGAAAAGCATGGATATACGCTTGTGACAAATGGAGAAATAGATGTTTTTCTTCGTTTTGTTTGTTTAGAGAATGATCTTTTGCAGAACAAACAGAGGATATTTATCACCATGAGCTTTTTTTCCTCAAATGAACCGGTGGCCATGTTTTCCTTCTATGCGGAGGACAAACGACTTCTTCTAGATCAGAGAGTCCTTTCGAGAGAATTTTCAAGGGGAATTTCACGTTTGAAGAGTTCTTATCAGCAATACTTAAAGGAGAAAAAGACAAAGTAAGGCGAATGTAGTTTTGAGGGTTTAAAAAAATGAGAAAGGTAATAATGTGTTTTGTGTTTGTCTCGTTGCTATGGGGAAAAGAGGTTGTTGTGGTAGATTCATTATCTACCCTTATAAATATCGGGCTGGCCAATAACAGAGATCTTCTTTTAGAAAATGCATCACTTCGGCTTCAATATCTTCAAAGGAACGCGCAGATTCGTCGTTTTTTGCCCCAATTGGATGTTCAGGTAAGTGGAAAACAAAAAGTGTACTATGATATGCCGGATATCGATGAGCGCATCATTTCTATTGGTGTTCAACAACTTGTGTTTGATGGTTTTAAATCTTGGCGAGAACAGGAGCAGAATAAGTATGAATTGCAATATGCGACCTTTTCTTTAGAAAGAAAGAAGGTGGAATTTTTGTTTCAATTACTCAGTACGTATTTTCATTTTTTAGAAGATGAGGAACAGCTACGTTTACAAAAAGAGTTTCTGATACTTCAAAGTAATGAGATGAAGGTGTTTCAAAGAAAATATGAGGTTGGTGAAATAAGTCATCCTGAATGGCTTGAGTGGGAATTATCTTTTCGTGAGTTAGAACAGGAGACTATAGAGCAGGAAGCCAGTTTTTCAAATACCCTCTTTCAGCTTATTCAACTTCTTTCTTTGCCCTATGATAGTATGATTTTTTCTTGTCAGAGAACAAAATCGGAAGCAGGTATCCAAGAAATATATTTTACAGAATCGTATGTTCTCAATGAGGTACTGCAACATTCATGGGAACTCCAGATGATACAGGTGAAAATTGCCATGGCTAAAAAACAAAGGCTTTTGGAAAATCAATTTCTTCCTGATATAACGTTTTCTTTTGGGTATTCTACTTCTTTGTTACAACCTTTTCGTCAGACCGATATGTGGAGGATTGGACTGAATGTGTCTTTCCCCTTTTTCTTTGATAAGGTCTCTTTGTCTGAAGGGCTGGAAGGGGATTTGGGGAGATTTGAGCCTGCAGTCAAGTCCGCCGGTTCGACCACGGTTTTTCAGGATGAGACCTTTATCACAAAGTTAGAAAAAGAAAAGATTGATATAGCTTCTTTTTTGAATGAATATGAGAAAACCAAAAATCAACTGGTTTTTCAGGCAAAATCTGTGTTGAGAGATTTACAACTGAATAGCAAAAGATATGTGTTGATGTGTGAACAAAAAAAATTGATGGAGATGAAACTTGATATTCAAAGAAAACAGCTTGAAGTGGGGGAGATAAGATCTCAGGACTATCTTGCAGCACTTTATCAATATAGAAATATGCAAAAAAAACTTATAGAAAGTCGTTTTGAGTATTACACAAAATTAGTAGAACTTTATAAATTGATGGGATTACTGAAAGAGGAAAAAATTCTTTCTCTTTTTCAAGGTTTTTTTGTAGAAAAGGAGGATATAGATGCCAACCCTGCTTTCTAGGAAAAAGCGATTTATTCTGGGTGGTTTGTTTGTTTTTTTCCTTCTTGCCACATTATTGTCAAGTTTTGCCTTTGTGAAAACGGAGGAAAAGAAGGAAGAAGAAGTTTCTTCCTCTGTTTTATTGCCAGAAATTGCTGTTTATTGTTTGATTCCAAAAGAGTTGGATGAGTCTATTAATACCTATGGTTCTATTATGTTTTGTAAAAAAGTGGAGGTTTATGGAAAAGTAGAAGAAAGAATAAAAAAGATCTATGTCGATGTGGGAGATAGAGTATTAGCGGGAAAGATGCTGGCAGAAGCAGAAAATGAATCTCTCAGGATTCAGGTAGATTTGGCCAGAGAAGAAGCCACAGGTCGGGAAGCGACATTTCAGTTAAGTGTGGCGAAACTTGATAAAGCCAAGGAAGAGGTGGAAAGGAATATGGAAAATTTGGCCAAATTGGATATAGATATTCAACAAAAACAAGTCGAGGTTCAGAGATATGCTCAGATTCTTTCCAATCAAAGGGTTCTTGCTGAGATAGAGGGTATTTCAAGAGAAAAACTCAGAGAAGCAGAAGCTAATTTTTTGGTCACCGAAATGAGTTATAAGAGTCTTCAAAAACAGAGATCTTTAATGGAAATAGGTTTTCGGGAAATAGATGTACGGAAACAGGGTTTCTTTCTTCCAAAGGAAAAAACTCAACAACTAGAACTTTTTCAAAGGCTCAACACGAAAATAGAACAATCAGAAGTTGCGGTAGCTGAGTCTGAAAAGAGAAAAGCGATGCTTCGTGTAAAAGAGGCTGAGCTTTTGTACAATGAAACATTTATTCGTTCTCCAATAAATGGGGTGGTGATTATGAAAAATATTGATGTGGGACAAAAAATCAATCGAGAAACACCCCTTTTTATTCTTGCGGATATTGATAAGATTTACATAGAGTTGCCTATTCCCGAAAGTGATCTTGTTCGAATTGCTGAAGGACAACAGGTCTTTTTTACTGTAGATGCCTATAGAGGGGAGAAATTTCTGGCTAAAATAGATCGTATTTATCCTACCATAGATCTCAAAACAAGAACGGTAACCGTGAGAGCAATTGCCAACAATAGTCGAAGAGGAAAAGGTTATAAACTTTTACCGGGAATGTTTGTTCGCGCTTCTGTTGTGACACGCAAAAAGAGAGACAGTTATTCTATTCCTATGAAAGCTGTAGGAGAAATTCGGGATGGCAGGGCAAGAATTTATGTGGTTTCTCTTCAGGGAGAAAAGCAGGGAATAGTACGGGAAACGTGGGTTCCTCTGAGGTACGTAGGGGAAACATATGTCGAGATTGAACCGGTTATCTTGCAGGCAGGAACTTTGATAGCTATGAGTGGATTGGACTTTCTCTATACGGGAATAAAGGTTGCTATTTCCAATACCTTAACCAATATAGAATAAAGAACGGGAGGAACGAGATGAAAAGAGGGTTGGTTTTTCTGTTGTGTGTTGTATTCGTTTTATATTCCTGTACGATTCGTTCTCCTGAAGCAAAGCCCTTCGAAGGTGAAGTGGGAATAAGGGATACAGAACCACCCCGGATAACTATTGGCAATCCTCATGATGGGGAAGAGGTGGGAGAGATTGTGGTTTTTGGGGGAACAGTCGTTGATGATGTTTCAGGAGTAAGAAGAGTCATGGTTTCTCTTGATGGGAAAGAATGGGGGGAAGCTGATCTAAGAGGATGTTTTTGGAGCACGAATCTTATTTTGACAAAGTATAGTAATTATACTTTTTGGGTGTATGCTGAAGATTGGCAAGAGAAAGCATCTTCCACACAAAAGATTATGGTAAGAAGAGTACCCTTTCCTGTGATTGTTCTTGAAAGCCCCTTTCCCGGCTGGTATACTAATGTTTCTTCCGTTCTTTTGAGGGGCAAGGCATGGATTGATGAAGGGTATCATCTTGTGTCTTTGAGAATGTGGCATAATGGAGAGGAAGTTTGTCTTTCCCAGGAGGGTAGCAACTGGCAAAGTGTAGTAGAACTTCAGGAAGGAAGTAATACTTTCGTTGTTGAGGCTATTTCTGACAATCATAAAACAAATACCCTTTTATTTTGTGGGATGAAAGACACAAGCCTTCCACAGATTTTTCTTATAACCCCCTCTCATCTTTATACAGGAAAAAGGTTTCTTCTTTCTGGAACTGTTGTGGACGAGAGTGGTATCAGGCAGGTATATGTGAAAAAGGGTAACGAAAATTGGAAGGGGGTTTCTCTTGAGGGGAGTGAATGGTGGGAAGAAGTAATGTTGCCCTCATATGGCTTTTTTACCAATCTTATATATGCTGTTGATATAGCGGGAAATAGTTCTTTTACTAATACGAATATTGTATGTTTTCAACCATCTGTGTGGACCATAGGGATATATATGAATGCTGACAACGATCTTGATGAGTTTTCTCTTCCTACTCTGAAGGATCTGGAAAGTATTGCAGCTCTTACGAATGGTAAGGTTCAGGTTGTCGTTTTAGTAGACAGGTCTTTCCGTGGTGTGGGAGGGCAGGAATCTTGGACGGGCACTAGACTTTATCATATTCAATATGATCCTGAGCAACGACCTCTTCTCGTTTCTGCTCGCTTGAAAGGTATGGGATTGGATTGGAGGGGAGATAGAGATGAGTTGAATTTGGGATCAAAAGAGGTTTTTACTAATTTTGTGGCCTACGTTAAAGAAAATTTTCCTTCTACTAATCTGGCTATTGTCTTGTGGGGACATTGGTCGGGGTGGAAGGTGAAAGAAGGCCTGTGGGATGAATTTTCTGCCGATGGACTTGATGTCATGGAACTTGGTTCAATAACTCCTTATCCCATGTGGACATTTTTTGGAATTGATGGGTGTACGGCTGGGATGCTTGAGGTAGCCTATGAACTCAGGCATTTGGCCCAGTTTTTTGTGTGTTCGCCTGATGTAACCCCTCGAGCAGGATGGCCTTATAAAACATGGTTGAGTGCCTTTATGGAAACAGGTTTGTCTAAAGATGATTTCTCTACTACTCTTTTGAGTAGTTATGAAGGTGCCTATGCTTCTGTACCAAAGGCGGCCTTGGCGGTGTATGCAATATCCAATATTTATGGGGTGATGCATGCCTGGACAAACTATGTGAGATCTTTATACAATGAGGTTATTAATCCTGCTCATATTATGCGGACAACGCAACATGGAGAGGTTATTTTGAGAGATGTGGAATCCTATTTTCGTTATACAGATGGATATTATCACATAGATGTATGGTCCCTGGCTGAGAACATGAGTCGTTCAGAAACAGTAGCCTTGACAAATGCGCTCTCTGCCTTCGTTGCAAAAGAGTGGCATAGCATGGTAGGAGATAAAGGAACAGGCAATCCCTATTCTCATGGATTAGGGGTGTATTTTGGAACACCTTTTTTAGATGGAAATACCTGGTGTCTTTTTATGGATGATTGCTATGCCTATAGCAATACGACTTTGTCTTCTTTTCAGGCGATATCTTCGTTATGGAGAAAATATCTACGAGTGTTACACTATGATTTTGCTTGCGACTGGATATATCCTGATACATGGTATGGCGGTTCATTGATTTCAAATAAAGACACAAAGTGGTATAAGATATATGCAGAGGCTTCTGGTATTCTTGATGTTGAGTTGTGTTTTGGCCCCCAGGATTATGATCTTGCTTTGTATAATGAAAAGCTTGAACTAATTGAATCCTCTTCGAATCCTTCTACCAATCAGATTACTAATCGCGAGTTTTTGAAAGAACTTTTTGTTGATGAGGGATGGGTGTTTGTTCGTGTGAAGTCTTACGCTGGTAATGGACCATTTTCTCTTAAGATAAAAACGTATCCTGTATATTCTGGTGGGGCCGTTATAAAATAGAGATTTAAAGAAGGGAGGAGGTTTGTGGATGAAAAATATATTTTTTGGAACATGGGTGTTTCTTGTAATAGGATGTAGTGGTCTTTTTGATGCACCTTATGTTGAAGCGGTGGATCCTTGTCGGGGAGAGGATGTGGTGGAGGCAAATAGATGTATTAAGCTTCGTTTTTCTTCTGCTATGAATACTCTTTCTGTGGAAACAAATTTTGCTCTAAAGAGTTCTTTATTTCCTCAGAAAGTTGTGGAGGGTTCTTTTGTATGGGAGGAAAATGATCGCGTGTTGGTTTTTTATCCTGCTGTTTCTTTAGTTGGTCCGGCGACATATTATGTAGAGCTTTCTTCTGGGGTTGATAAAAAAGGAAGGGCAATGCAGCCATTTTCGTCATTTTTTTCGTTTCGAAAAGAAAAAGCCATTCCCCATGTTATGTATACTATCCCTCGCCATTTAGAGTGTGCAAGACCAACCAATATTGCCATCATTTTTGATGTCGATATGGATGAAGGAGCAACATCATCGGCTTTTCGTCTTTTTCCTTCTTTATTGGGAGATGTTGTCGTAAGAAGTAATGTTCTCTATTTTGTGCCGAAAGAATCATTTTGTTTAGGACAGATATATACTGTCTATGTGTTGGAATCAGCCATGAGTAAAGAGGGGGGAGTTTTGGGGGAAAAATATGTTTTTTCTTTTACTTTTGGCACGAATCGCCCCAATCCGGTGGTAACCAATATTTTTTATACTACTCTTACAGGCGAGAAAAGGGTTATTTCCAACTATTCAAAAAATATGCCGAAGCAGATACATTCTCTGGTTTTTGAGTTTCAAGTTCCCTTGGAGGAAAAAACTTCTCGAGATGTGGTTATGATTGAGCCGTATTGTGCTTTTTCTAATAGAGTAAGTAATCATTGTCTTTTGATTTTTCCACTCACCAATTGGGAGACGGGTATACAATATACGCTTACCATCAAAAGAGATCTTTGTTCCTCAAATGGGCCTGCGATGAAAGAGGATTATTGCTTTTCTTTCTTTGTGGCAGGAGAAAATGCTGAGAAAGTTGTTCTGCAAACAGCAGTTGCCACCTATCCTTGGTCCGAGAATACCATCAACACTCTTCTGGTAAATTCTTTTGGAGATGGCACCCTTCTGGTTACCTTTAGTAAAAAGATGAACCTTAACACCCTTTTAGCTTTTGTTTCCGTTTCTTTTGTTTGTGGAAATCCACCGGGGGAATTTGTGGGGGCCATTCGAAATATTTCTGTTCAAAGTGGAAATACGTATCGAATTGTGATTAATCGTCTCACCAATAGTGGGATAAGTGTCTATGTATATAAGATAACTTTTCCAGAAGGAGGAATAGTCGATGAACAAGGCAATCCGCTTCTTCGGACGTATGAGTTTTTGTTTAAGCCTTCTAATTAGTAGTGTTTGCTGTAGTGTTTTTTTGAATGTAGACAAGCCTCGGATAAAGGAAGTTTTTCCCTCAGAAAATGTTAATGTTGACTCATTTGTTGTTCCTTTTGTTGTTTTCACTCACAAAATGAATCATAATGCTACTGAAAAAGCCATTTCTCTTTACCGTATTACCTCAGGAGAGAGGAAGGAGCCCATAGGTTTTGTTCCTTTTTGGGAGACAGAAGAAAAGGGGGAAAAGGTCTTTCTTGCTTCTCTTCAAGATTTGCTGCCAGGACGTTACCTTCTAGCGGTAGGAAAAAGTGCCGAGAGTGAAAACGGCCTTGATATTGTGGAGGGAACAAATGTGATTTTTCTTGTTGGGAGAGATTTTTATCCTCCGGTTCTTCAGCAAATTCTTCCCACCAATGGGAGTATTCTTCTTGATAAACGAACCTCTTTTGATATTATTTTTCATGAGGCTCTTGATCTCCCCTCTCCTCAGGAGGTGGTCGAGTTTTTCCCTCCTATAGAATATACGGTAGCCGTATATTCTCAGACAAATGGTTTTCGCGTTATTCCTCTTCAGGATATTCCAGTAGGGAGAATACTTCTCATAATTAAACAGGTCAAGGATAGGGCTGGAAATTGGAGTGGGGTGGTCTATACGAACATCTATCAAATGGGTACGAATATCCAACCCTTCAGGCTTCTTGGAGTAAAAACAAATGGTTGGGGATGGTATCTTTCAGAGGGTTATATTCATCATATTGAGAAAACCAACCGTTTGGTTTTCTTTTTTTCTTCTCCTGTGAGTTTTTCTCCTCAGGCTATTCGTATTTCGCCACCAGTAGAAGGCTTCTGGACGGTGTATTCTAATGTGGTGATATTTCAACCATATGACTTCTGGGACATCGGTCAAAATTATGTGGTTACGGTAGATGGGGTGAGAGATAATGAGGGTGGACAACTGGATAGGGTTTATTCGTATCAATTTTTTATTGCTAATCCTTTTCTTTCGATAGTCAATGTGTCTTCCAGTTATCAAAGTATTTCCTTAACTTTTAGTCGTACTCCGAAACTGGTGAGTGTTGTCAATAACCTTTCCGTACAAATCCTTGGGACAATGGAGAATTTCCCCTATTACAGTCTCTCATTGATGGGTAGTGTCGTTCAGATTTCCATGGTAAGTAATCCTCCCTCGAGTCTTAAAATCACTCTCTATGGTGGAAAGTATGGTGTTCGGGACACGGAGGATAATTGGATGGATAGAACAAACTATTATTTTCTGTTAAAATAGGGGGGAAATGTGCTGCATTTTGGTATTAAAAAGCCGGAGGGTACTCTTTTTCTTTTCTTGACGCTGGTTTTTTTTGGATTTATGGCTTATAAGGTCCTTCCGAGGGAACGATATCCCAGACTTGAATATCCGGTAATCACTGTGGTTACCTTTATGGAGAACTTTTCTCCCTCTGAAATAAAAAATTTGATCACAGTGCCAATGGAGGAAGTATTGGCCAGTATCCCTGAGCTGAAGGATATGGAAAGTTCTTCTTTTGAAGGAGTAAGCGTCATTCGTTTGTTTTTTGAGTGGGGAAGTTCTTTAGATGAAAGGTATTTTGACGTAAGGGAAAAGCTGGACTATTGCAAAAGTATCCTTCCACAATATGCTTCTCGTCCGTTGGCTTTGAAAATGGATATCAATAGTGAACCCATCCTTTTGATTCGGGTGGATTTTAGAGATGAGGCGGTAAAAGGAAATGAAAGAAATTATTTGAAAAAAGTAGTTATTCCTTTTCTGGAGATGGTGGAGGGGGTGGCTCGAGTAGAAATTTTAGGAGGAGAAGAAAAAGAAATTCAGGTAGAGGTAGATCTGGATAAACTTTACGCCAATCAATTGGATTTAGAGGAGATTAGTAAGGTAGTGTCAGAAAATCAAGGTGAATATCCGGTTGGTGTTTTTAGGCATCAGAACAAAGAATATCAGGTCAGAATAGAAAGCCTTTTTCGAGATTATACCCGTTTTGGTTCTTTGATTGTTGGGAAAAACTATAAAGGTGAACCCCTTTTTCTTTCTCAGGTGGCCACTATTCATTATGGTTCTAAAAAGCCGCTTGTGCTTTATCATCATCAGGGAGAACCTGCTGTAGCGCTTTTGATTTACAAGGAGGGGAATGCGAATATTGTGAGTACCGCTCATAATGTGAGAAAAGCTCTAAAAGTTCTCGAAAATCAAAATCCCATGAATTTTACTGTGATAAGAAATGAGGCAAAAATCATAGAAGAGGCCCTTCACAATATTTTAATGACCGTTATTGTGAGTCTTGTAGTTGTTGTTGGCGTTGTTTATTGGTTTCTTCGGAATTGGGAAATGGCCATTGTGGTTTCGGTGGCTATTCCTGTAAGTTTGTCTTTGACTTTTCTTTTGATGTATCTTTCGGGAATTTCCCTCAATTTTATTTCTATTCTTGGGGTGTCTTTAAGCTTAGGGACAATGGTGGATAGTAATATTGTTTTTGTTGAGACCTATTTGAGAGAAGGCAAGGAAAGACTCTATCAGGTATTGAAACGTTTAGCAGGACCTTTGATGGTTTCTCAGCTTACCAATGTGGCTATTTTCTTACCGGTTTTGAGTATCCGGGGTATTGGCAAAGCTTTGTTTGGAGAATTGGCAGAGGTAATGTTTTTTGTGACGTTATGTGTGATTGCAGAAGTGTTTTTTCTTACCCCGGCGTTGTTGTCTTTGTTTGTCTCCCATAGCGGCAAGAGAAAGCTACAACTTCCTTCTCACTGGCAAATCTTCAAAGAAAAATACGCTACTTCCTTCTTGTGGTTTTTTGAAAGACGTGAATGGTTTTCTGTTGTATTGAGTGTGATGCTGGGATTTTCTATAATAGGATTATTTTTTCTTAAAAAAACCTTTATACCTTTTTTGGGGGAGACAGAAATAGTACTTGATATTGTGTATCCTCCTAACACTTCTCTGAAAAAGAGTGAAGAATATATTTCTCCTATAGAAAAGCTTTTGTTGGGGCAGAAGGGTATAGAAAATGTTTCTTCGACAATTGGAAGGTATGCCTATCTTATGTTATTTCGTAAACAGACAGAACCAAATTATGTAGAAATGCGCATTTTCTGTAAAAATCTGGGCGTAAAAAGGAGAATAAGACGGTGGCTTGAAAAGAGAAAAGAGGAATTGTTCCCCGGTGCATCGGTGATTATAAAAGAACCGGAAAATTTCTTTTCAAAAATATGGAATGAAAGGAAAGAAGTTACTTTTCTTGGAACAAGCTCAGTACTTGATTCTTTTTCAAAGGTGGTAATAGATGGACTTACGAAATTTGAGGCGAAGGGTGTAAGAGTTTTTCCAGATTCTTTTTCTGTTTTGCAGATGAAGATGGATAGGGTGCTTTTGAATCACCATGGCTTGAGTGCTAAAAAAGTGGGGGATATTGCTCGTATAGCCTTTGAGGGAACTGTGGCTACTACTATAGAAACCCAGGAAGAAATGGAAATGGATGTCAGGATTCGCCTTAACACGAATACACTTTTAGACTTAAGTATGATGAAAAAATTGTTGGTGAAAAAACCGGATGGGGCTTTTGTACACATTGGGGATTTTGTGGAGGCTTCCTATGAAGACCAACCAAAAGAAATCTTGAGAAAATCACAAAAAGATTGTCTAAAGATATACTTTGATATGAAAGAGAGTGACTTACGTCGTTTTCAGAAATGGATCTCTGGTAAAAGATTTCCAGAAACCTCAATTGAATTTTCCTGGGAGTCGAAGGATATGAGACGCGCTCTTGCTCAATTGGGGTGGTGTTTTGGGGTATCGATTATTCTTATTTTTTGTTTGGTTATGCTTCAATTTAATGATCTCTGGTTGACGATAATTACGCTTTGTAGTATTCCCTTTATTTTTGTTGGAATTACCCCTCTTTTGTTTATCACGGGGAACTCTCTCAATGTCGTTAGTATGTTGGGAATGATTATGCTGGTGGGACTTGTGATTAATGGAACTATTTTTCTGTTAGAAGAAATAAAAGAGGTTTCTTCAGGTCGGTATGTTTTCGATGTTTTTATTTACAAAATAATAGAGGCCTCTTCGAGACGAGTGGTACCTGTTCTTTTAACAACTATAACGACCGTTTTTGCTCTTCTTCCGATGATATTTTTCCCTGGTACCGGAATGGAGTATCAGCGTCTTCTTTCTCTTTGTCTTTTCGGAGGGCTGAGCGCATCCACGTTATTTTCTTTGTATATCGTACCAATGCTGTATGTGAGAATAGTGAGAAAGAGGCTTATATAATATGAGATCAGTTCTTTTCTTCCATTTTCGTCGTTTTCTGGCCATTTCTTTTGTCTATTTCATTTTTATCATAATGGGGTGGGCAACACTTCCTTTTCAGAGATTTGTTATGAAATATACAGAGGACAAATTTCTCACTCTTCGCGTGGACTACTTTGGAGCGGATGCAAAAACTCTTGAAAAGATTGTGGTAAAACCTCTGGAGGAAGTGCTTCTGATGGTGAATGGAGTAAAATCTCTTTATTCTATGGCACAGGATGGGAGTGCACGACTTGTTATAGAGGTGGATGCTCAGGAAAAGATAAAAAAGATACAGGCAGCCATCAAAGCTTTTGTGGATCAGGTACAGGAAAGCTGGCCAAAAGATGTTCAGGAACCTCTTTTATTACGGAATCATCCAGGGGATTTTCCTGATATGGTGATTTCTTTCCCGTATGCGGATGAGGAAAGGATGGTTTATATACGAGACTGGTTGGAAAGATTTCTTAAGCCCTCTCTTGAGAATATTTCTGGAGTGGCTGAGTGCACAATTGTAGGAGGAAAAGAGAGGGAAATCCAGGTAAGTTTTTATCCAGAGATGTTCTGGGCTACTCAGGTGCAGGGGCAGGACATTATTGGTATTTTGCAAACCCACAATCTCTCCTATGCAGTGGGAGTAAAAGAGGAAAATGGGAAGATTTTTCCTCTCCTGTTAGAGGGGAAATATGAATCATTGCAGGATATAGGCAAACTCAGGATTCTCACGAAATTTTCGAATGAGTCATTTTTAGTTGAGTTAGATCAATTGGCTTCCGTGAAACTTGGATTAAGAAAACAGGAGTCTTTTTCTACTTTTAACGGGCAAGAGGATATTGGGTTATATATTTATCTTTTGAAAAGTGCAGATAATATCAAGGTGGGGAGAAAAATCAGAGAACGTCTTCAAAAACTTGTTCCTTCTTCTTTTGAATGGAAAATGGTTTATGATAGAACAGAAGATCTTGCAAAGGCTGTGGCGGAAATGTGGTTGTCGGTGTTGATAGCTATTCTCCTTCTTTTGTTCATTACCTGGGTGGTTTTTCGAAAATGGGAGGTTGTTTTCCTTATTTTTTCTCAGATTCCTTTTGCTTTAGCAGGATTGTTTCTTTTTCTTTTTGTGTTTCAGGTGCCTTTTGATACTATGATGATGGCGGGAGTTATTCTTGGATGTGGTATTATCGTGGATAATGGCATTATTGTAAGTGAGTATATTATTTCAGTTGGATCTCAATTTTCTTGGAAGAAATTTTTCTATGGTTTTCAAGAAATTGTTCAGGCTCTTTTTGCTTCATTTTTGACCACTGAGGCGATTTTTATACCTTTGTTGGCCCTGAGTGAGACGTTGAGAGAGAACTATAGTGGTTTTTTTATTGTGCTTACTTTGATACAAATGATGGCCATCTTTTTTTCAGTAAATTTTTTGCCCGTGGCGTTGATAGTGAGAAAAGTTTATAATATGAATTATTCTGTGCCAATTTTTTACAAGAAAATTTTTAGTTTCAGTCGATGGGGAATGCGAAAGGTAATGAGAGAAAGGATTTTTTTAAAGGGGATTCTTACAGCGGGTATTTTCCTTTCCGTGGGAGGTATTTTCCTGTTTCTCAACAGGCCTCCTGGTATGTGTTTTTATAGAGAGATTTTTGTAAGTATTGATAGTCCTGGAGGAACTCCTGTTGAGGATATCAGGTTTTTCCTCGAAAAGATGGAACAAGATCTCATAAGTAATCCGAAAGTCGAAAAGACTATGGTGCGTCTGGAAAGAAAGCATGGGGAAATAATTATACGACTCAAAGATTTTGTTTCTGATAAAAAAATTTTGGCATTTATTCATTTTTATCGTAAAAAGTGGGAAGATCTTCCTCTTGATATTGTCTTTAACTATGAGAGAGAAGAGAAAAAGAATGTTCTCAAACTTCATTTTCTGGGTTTAAGTCGAGAGATACTTCAAAAAATGGTAACTCTTTATGCCAGAGAGTTTTTTGAAACGGGTTTGGTAGAAGATATTGTGTTTCATTTTCGAGATGATGCCCCTTTTCTCCTTCTGGAACCGGATTTTGGGAAAATGCAGATGTTGGGAATTTCGACAAAGGATATGGGTCAGGAATTACATCTTTGTTTTTCAGGTGGAGTGGCCACAAAATATCTTTACCAAGGGAAAAAGTTGTATGATGTGCGTTTATTGGGAGAAGGGATTCTCGATTCTCCTGTTTCTCTTGAGTCGTTGCGCTCTTCTTTTGTTCGCTCTGCTTATAATCAAACAATAAGTGTTGCAGATCTTTTTCACCTGAAAGAAATTTATGATTTTGGAACATTGTATCATTATAATAAAATGAAAACGCTTACGGTGAGTCTTGTAGGTAAAGGGGTGGGTATAGAAGCTTTGAAACAGATGGTTAGTCGTGTGATTGAATCCCAAAAACTTCCTATGGGATATCTGGTGGTTACTGATCCCGAAGTTGATAAAGTTATTTATCGAAAGAATTTGTTGAAATTTGCTTTTTTTCTTGCTATATGGCTTGTAGGACTTACTCTGGTACTTGTATTTGGAAAGTGGCAAAAAGCATTCCTTTGTCTTGGTGTTTTTCCAGGGATGTTTATAGGAGTGTTTGGGGCTCAATTGATAGGACAGTTGGGCTCAAGTGAAGCCTTTCTTCTCGGATGTGTTTTTTTAAGTGGCATTGTAGTGAATAATAGTGCCTTGGTGATAACTGACAGGAGGATAGAAGAAATTCATTACGTTTATCAATGGTTTCGGATAATTGAACGGAAATTTTTTCCACTCCTTACTACCAATTTAACTACTCTCGTGGGTGCTTTGCCTTTGCTTTTTACTACTGGAGAGGGCAAGTCTTTGTGGGTTCCTTTGTCTTTAACTCTTCTCTGTGGTCTAACTATGGCTTTATTGTTTCAAATTTTTGGCCTTTCATTGTATCTTTCTTTTAAAAAGAACACTTCGTCGGGAAATATTTTCTTTAATAAAAAGCGTGACGAACATTCTTGTTAAATATAATTTTGATTGTGACCAATGCCCATTGACATGGAGGAGGGACTATGGTAAAATAGGGGGCGAAAGAGAAAAAATTTCACGGGGGAAGCGGGGAAGAGTTGACAGGGTGGGGGGTGTGTGGTATAATTATAGGGAAAAAGGGTTTGAAGAATAAAAATTGAGTGGAGGTGTGGTATGAAGTACCATGGGTATGAAGA
>JABLXN010000004.1 GCA_013177995.1 Brevinematales bacterium
GTAATAAATAAAACTATTCCTTTGAACAAAAAAAGACAAATAAGCCCTTGTAAATGGAAAAAGCGGGGTTTCAGGGGCGTAGCCCCTGACCCAGATAGGGGAAGAAAACACCCGTGCAAGGGTCTCACATTATAAGAAGGAGGTGTTTATGAAAAAAAAGGGGATTGTATGGGTGAGTATGCTTGTGTGGCTATTCTTTATTTCAACAAACTTTCTTTTTTGTGCGAATGTGTATTATGTGTCTCCTGCAGGAAAAGATAGTAATCCCGGAACAGAGACTCATCCCTGGGCAAGCCCTGCCTATGGAGCACAAAGACTAAAACCAGGAGATACTCTCATCATCAAAAAAGGGAAGTACATTCTTGGCGACTATGAAAAAGATAGGATTCGTGTACCTTCTGGTAAACCTGATGCCTGGGTGATAGTAAAGGGAGAAAAGGGAACTGTCCTTGCTGGTAAAGAAAATCTTGCCACCATTTTTGATCTTTCCGGTACAAGTTATGTCCGTATCGAGGACATAGAAATCACATCTGTTTCGGGGCAATTATGCCGGGATGGAATAGAGATTCTTGAAAAACCGGCTCATCATATTGTTTTGCAAAATCTTTATCTTCATCACTTAGATGAATTTGGCATGAATTTTCAGGATGTCCAGAACCTTCTGATCAGCCATTGTCGAATTGCATATTGTGGCTTTGGGGCCATTGGAGGGCCTGCCGGAAAAAATGGAGGGTGGAAAAGTGTTCAGATTTTTCATTCAGAGCTTTCGTATAGCGGGCATTATTATCAGGGGAGAAAAGGCCATGGTCCTTATGAGAGACCGGATGGTTTTGGGATAGAGGCATCAGAAGGTCCCATTGAGATAGCCTATACGGTGGCTTCTCATAATAGAGGAGACGGTCTTGATTCTAAAGCGGCACAAACGTACATACACCACTGTACAGTGGCTAACAACTCCTGTGATGGAATCAAATTGTGGGGAGATGGGAGCAGGGTAGAGAATACCTTGGTCTATGGTCGAGGAGACGGAAATTCAGAAGCCACTCCATGGTCGGCCATAGTCATCCAATCAGAGAAACGAGGAGGGGCTTTCTCGCTTGCTCATCTTACCGTAGATGATGAGATTGGGCAAAACTATTTGATGTACGTTCAATATGATACCCCTGATATTCCTCTTCGTCTCACTATAGAGAATTGCATCTTTTCTTCTCGTGGAGAGAATGCCCCTATCTTTATTGGGAAGTCTTCTACGGTGGAATGGAGAAATAATCTCTTTTTCTTTCCTCGTTCTGAGATGGTGATTCAATACGGAGAAAAGATATATAGAGCTGAGGATATACCTCGATTAGGATGGTCTAACCTCTATGCTCATCCCCTCTTTGTGGATACAAAAAACCAGAACTACACGCTCCTCCCACAAAGTCCTGCTATAGACTCGGGAAGAGTAATGAAAAACATCACCAATGATAGGGAGAATATTCCCCGTCCTCAAGGAAAGGCTCCTGATTGTGGAGCGTATGAAGTGAGGTAAGCCTGAGAAAAAATTGTCCTTCCTGGCAACGCCGTTATACAAAAAAAGCCCGGCAGAAGCCGGGCTTTTTTGCTTTTGGTTAGTACACAAAAAGCATCTCTCGATACTTGGGAAGTGGCCACAGATCGTCGGCTGTTTTATCCTCAAGAGTATCTACCACGTCCCTCAGGGCATTCATGGCTGGAAGAACCTTCTGGCAATAGAAATCAGCTTTTTCTACTTCATCGCCAATCTCCTCTGCCTTCTTCACGATCTCTTCCAGTTCGACTATTTTGTTCTGAAGATCAGCCACAAGAAGAGCATACTCCTTTGTAGCACTCAGCTGAAGATCATAGGCTTTTCCATTCACCTCTTTGATAGAAGCAGCCGCATTGGCCAAAATAGTCTGATAGCGCAGGACAGTAGGAAGAATCTGGGTTCTGGCCATAGCCAGCGCAGTTTCTGCCTCGATATTCAGGGTCTTGGAGTAGTTCTCCACCAGAATATGGTAACGAGCCTGAATCTCTACCTCACTCAAAACCCCCATTTCTTTGAGAACAGCAATGTTTTTTTCAGCGATAAAATCTCGAAGCGACTCTGGTGTGGTCTTGCGGTTAGGAAGTCCTCGTTTGGCTGCCTCTTTCTCCCATTCAGGAGAGTAGTTGTTACCCTCAAACCGAACGGGTTTGCTCTCTTTGATCATAGGAAGAATAACTTCCATTACAGCCTGATTGAATTCCATCCCCTTCTTGAGGTTAGCCTCAATTTTATCACACACTTCTTTCAAAACCTTGGCAACAATGGTGTTCAGAACAAAATTGGGACCAGCAATAGACTGGGAAGACCCAACCGCACGGAATTCAAACTTGTTTCCAGTGAAGGCAAAAGGCGAGGTGCGGTTTCTGTCGGTGTTGTCCTTGCTGATCTTGGGAAGAGTACTGATACCCAGGTCAATGATCTGTTTGTCGGTGTAGTTTGTCTTTTTGTTTGCCTCAATATCCTCAAGAATCTGAGAAAGCTGCTGTCCCAAAAAGACAGAGATAATCGCTGGGGGAGCCTCATTAGCCCCAAGGCGGTGATCATTACCCGGTGTGGCCACAGAAGTGCGGAGCAGATCAGCATACCGATACACAGCCGTGATAACTGTCGTCAAGACCGTAAGGAATTGCAAATTCTCGTGGGGAGTGTGGCCAGGATCAAGGAGATTTTCCCCTGTATCGGTAGCCATAGACCAGTTATTGTGCTTTCCGGAGCCATTTACCCCTTTGAAGGGCTTTTCATGGAGAAGGAGGGCAAAATTGTGACGATTGGCCACCTTTCTCAAGATTTCCATGAGAAGCAGGTTATGGTCGGTAGCAATATTCGTTGTTTCAAAGATAGGCGCAATCTCAAACTGAGCAGGTGACACCTCATTGTGGCGCGTTTTGGCTGGAATGCCGAGCTTGAATGCCTCGATCTCTACATCCTGCATAAAAGCCAGAACCCTCTCCCTGATAGAGGCAAAATAGTGATCTTCCATCTGCTGACCACGGGGAGGCTTGGCCCCAAAGAGAGTACGACCAGTAAGCATCAAATCCTGTCGACGGAGAAAATAGGCCTTGTCAATCAGGAAATACTCCTGTTCTGCTCCCACCGTGGTCGTTACTCTTTTCACATTCTTTTTGCCAAAAAGGTGAAGAAGCCTGGTGGCTTCCCTGCTGAGGGCCTCCATCGAACGGAGAAGAGGGGCCTTCTTGTCCAGTATTACACCGGTATATGACAAAAACACGGTAGGAATACAGAGGGTATTCCCATTTACCCCTTCCATAATAAAGATAGGGGAAGAAGGATCCCAGGCTGTATAACCACGGGCCTCAAAGGTAGCACGAAGGCCTCCACTGGGAAAACTTGAAGCATCAGGTTCACCCTGTTTCAAAGCCTTGCCAGAGAAACGATTGATAGGCATACCGTCAGCATCAAAGTCGAGAAAACTATCGTGCTTTTCAGCGGTTGCCCCCGTCATGGGTTGAAACCAGTGGGTATAGTGGGTGGCACCCTTACTGAGAGCCCATTCCTTCACCCCATGAGCCACTTCTTCAGCTAAAGCATCATCAATAGGTTCACCCGAAGCAATGATGGCTTTGAGACGAGAATAGGTCTTGTAGGGAAGGTAGGTTCTCATCGCCTCATCATTAAAAACATTACACCCAAAATACTCAGGGATGGGCATCCCCTTGTATTCATCTTTCACTGTTGACCTTACCTGACGATTACCGATGATGTCGGTCAACAGGTGATCACGGACAGAAAGAGACATTTTTGTCCTCCTTTTCAGATTATCTATCATTGTACTGCAAGAAACGTGCCAAAAAGAACATCTTGCCTCTTTCTTGCCTAAGTTTTCCCATCCATTTGTATCTTCTTATCTCTTTTTATTATTTGTAGATAGTAAAATAAAGCAAATAAACCATTCTTTTTTTCTTCTAAATTCGTAGGCTAAAAAATTATCAAGAGAAAAATTTGCCTATTTTTTCATCATGTCTTATACTAATGGTGAAAAAATAGGCAGGAGAGTCTATGCCAGGCGAAGAAAACCAGGTGAAAAGGCTTCGTCTCATCCAGTATCTAAGTATAGCCATGAATCAGACCCAGGATGCCGAAGAACTTTTGGGATTGATGTTAGACAAGGCCATTGAGTTAACGGATGCGACAACAGGTTCTATTATGCTCAAAGAGGAAGGTTCGAAATACCTTCGCTATGCCGCCTATAGAGGATTTGATGAGAACCGTATCAGAAGAGTCCCTATTGCTGTGGGAGAGGGACTCACAGGGGCTGTGTTTCGTGATGGTATTCCAAGACTGGTAAACGATGTGAGACAGGACCCCCTCTATATTCCCCTCCGAGAGGATATTCAGTCTGAGCTTATTGTGCCCTTGCAGGTAGAGGGACAGATTATTGGCGTTGTCAGCGTGGATAGTGTAAAAAAAGACGCCTTCACCGAGGAGGATCTTGAACTTCTCTACACGATCTCTAACCAGGCGGCGCAGATTCTCTATCGTACGAAACTTTATGAAGAACTCAAATACAAGATACATCTTCAGGAAATTTTGATTGATATTTCTCAGGTGATAGAAAAAAAGATAGACCTTCAGGATGTTTTTGAGTCCGTGATGAGTATTCTTGCTGAACGGATCCATATTGATCGAGGAATGCTTGTTCTTTTTGAACCTGAACAGAGTGAACAGCTTTCTATTTTTGCGGGATATCGTCTCACCAAAGAAGAGTGTGAACGAGGCATCTATAGAGTAGGGGAAGGAATCATAGGAACCGTTGTGGCCACAGGCCAGCCTATTGCCATTCCCAACATTCATGAAGAAACCCGCTTTTTGAACCGGCTCAAGATCAAACGAGACAAGGAAAAACCTATTTCTTTCATAGCCGTTCCTCTCAAATTGGAGGGAATTACTCTCGGGGTAATGGCGATAGAAAAACAATACGATAACAATACCTATCTGAAAGATCTTGAAAACATGCTTTTTTTGGTGGGGCAGATTCTCTCCAACAAGGTGAGGTTAGCACGAACTATCCAGCAGGAGAAGGCTTCCCTTTTAGAGGAAAACCTCACCCTCAAAAAGGAACTGGAAAGAAACTATGCCTTTCATCATATCATCGGAAAGAATCAACGGATGCAGGCTATCTTTGACCTGATCCATACGGTGGCTGATACTAACGCCTCTGTGCTTATTCTTGGGGAAAGTGGAACGGGAAAGGAGTTAGTAGCCAAAGCCCTGCATTATAATAGCTCACGAAAAGATAAGCCTTTCGTGAGCATCAATTGTGCCTCCATTCCAGAAAATCTTCTTGAGTCTGAACTTTTCGGATACAAGAAAGGGGCCTTCACAGGGGCAAATAGTGATAAAAAGGGGCTTTTTCAAGTAGCTCATGGAGGGACGCTTTTCTTGGATGAGATTGGGGATATGCCATTCTCTCTTCAGGCTCATCTTCTTCGTGCGTTGCAGGAGAGAGAGATTACCCCTTTAGGAAGTGAAACCAAGATCCCTATTGATATTCGTCTCATTGCGGCTACCAATAAACCCCTGAAGACACTGGTGAAAGAAAAAAGGTTCCGGGAAGATCTCTATTACCGTCTCAATGTGATAGAGATCCAGCTTCCTCCTCTTCGAGAACGAAAGGACGATATTCCTCTTCTTGTCCAGCATTTCATTCAAAAAGTCTCAGAACGAGAACGTCGTCCCGCAGTGGATATTAGCGAGGAGGCTCTTTTAGCTCTCATGAACTATTCATGGCCCGGCAATGTCCGTGAACTGGAGAACTGTATTGAAAGGGCTGTTATTTTAGCCCGAGGCAACCGCATAGAACTCCACCATATTGTGCCTTTTTTGGCTATGGAAGAAGAAAAAAAGCTCTTCTCTCTCTCTGAATGGATTCGCTTTTACATTGGGAATCCAGAATATACAGGAAAGGTGTATGATACGGTGGTGGGCATCGTCGAAGAGGAACTCATTCGACAAGCCCTCCTTGTCAATAAGAGAAATAAACTGAAAACAGCTGAATTTTTAGGTATTAACCGAAATACCCTTCGCACAAAAATGGAAGCCTACAAAATAGACTGAACATCTTTCATCAAAAGCCCTGGGAAGTAAGCAGAATATGTCTTGTATTTTCTTCTTCTCCATAGCCAAAGGTAATAAGCGTATGAGGAAAGGTGTTCTCCTTTTCCAGTATCTCCGGCCATTCTACCAGGACAATCGCATGTGGTTGAAAGAGGTCATAAAGTCCAATGGCCTCTCCTTCCTCAGGGGATCGAAGACGATAGAGATCAACATGGTAAATGGTTTTTTCTGGATGGGGATAATGATGGATGAGAGAAAAGGTTGGACTGCTTACCCCTTCCGTGATTCCCCAGCAGGCAAGAAGGCCACGCACAAAGGTGGTTTTCCCACTCCCTATATCCCCCCTCAAAAAAATCCAGGGGGATATGGTTTCTGATTCAATCAGAGTGGCTACTTCCCGGGCAATCTCGTATGTTCTCTCAACAGAAGAAGAAACCCATTCCTTGCGCATAGACGTCACGAAATGAGGTCTATAAGAAGACCTTTGATTTGCTGAATGAGCTGAAAATAAGAAAGTCTGTTTTTTTCGTTGGAAAGGATAAGGTGTGCCATTTGCTGAAGTTTTTCATCGATGGATTCAACAATAACATAAGTGTTGATTTTACTGAAACCCGATCGGCTGGTAATGGTTTTCACATCCATATTTTTGGTGGCGTATCGTACCAAAGCCTTTACACAACTCCGATATCGATTAAAATGTTCAATATCCGGGTTCTGAGAAAGCTGTTCACCCAAAAGATCAATCATACTCCCCAATTCTCGAATATCACTTTCTGAAAGTTCATCCCCAACGGTATTAAAAAAACTCTCTAAATCCGGACTTTCTAACATTTCCTTGAAATTAAAACTCGCTTTTCTTTCGCTTTTTTTGGAGGTAGTCTTTTTGGCATTGAAAAAAGGAGAAAAATTTTCAATTTTCATTGTCCTTCTCCTTGATAATAGCCGCATAGGCATTGTGGTTGTGGATAGATTCATAGTTCTCTACTTCGACCTGGTACCAGAGAATACGTTCATCTCTATTCAGAGCAAGGGCAATATCTCGGGCGGTATCTTCGACAAACTTGGCGTTCATGTAGGCTTTTTCCGTGATATATTTTTCGTCACTACGTTTGAGAATAGCAAAAAGCGGAGCAGAGGCATTCTTTTCCGCTATGGTAATGAGTTCTTCAAACCAGACAAACGAAGAGGTTTTTGCCTGAATACGCACAACTCCCCGCTGATTGTGAGCTCCGTAACTGCTGATCTCCTTGGAACAGGGACAGAGACTATGGATGGGAACTTCAACCTCCATCACAAGAGAGAGCCTCTCCCCAAGAGAGGCCTTGACAGAGCAGAGATATTCCATATAGCTTTTGGCCCCGGAAACAGGAGCAGATTTCACAAGAAAATAGGGAAAACGTATTTCAATATGGGCTTCTTCGCATTCAAAACGATTCTTCATCTCTTCTAAGATAGACAAAAGGGTTTCAAGGGAGAGATCATGAGCATACCGATGCAAGATCTCTCCAAACCGGCTCATGTGGGTTCCCCGATAGTGATGGGGGAGGTTTACATACATATTGACATCGGCAATGGTAGGCTGGGTCTTGTTCTGCTGATCTCGAACGACAATGGGTATTCGAAGGTTACGAATACCCACCTTGTTAATCGGAATATTCCGATGGTCTTTTTCGCTCTGTACATCTTTCATAGTGTATAGTATAGCAAAAAAAGGAAAAAAAGGCAATTTTCAGGGGCTATCGACTTCTCCGATAGCCCCTGAAGGTTATTCGCTTATCTCAATAGTTGCCCTTGGGGTAATACCTTCTTTGCCCTTCACATTTCTGAGATAAATAAAATAATCAATCGTATCTCCAATATTTGGTCTTCCCAAAAACACTCTCATCGTTCCATCAAATCCAAGCTTGGCTCTGATACGTCGATAAGATGGAGCATTATTCAGACGATAGATAAAATAGACATTATTATAGTCTATACCATCGACGGGATCAAAAACTTTGAAGGTAAGGTACATTCCAGACTGAGAAGTGGGCTTTGCCGGATAGAGAGTCAGTTCTGTGAGCTTAAATGGGTTACCTAAAATCTTGGTGTCATAACGTTCCTTGTCTTCTGCGGGAACTTCTTCTCCAAGGGAGGTCATAGCAGGAATATTGAGTTTTTTCTTTTTGAGCACATTCAAAAGAATATCGTATACTTCCGCCGTTTGTTTCATGGCAATTTCCATTTGATTGCTGGCGTTTTTCATATTGGCTATATTCCCCGACCAGAGCCAGTCGGAATGAGTAGCCATCACAAGGTTTTCCCACGTCTCAAGGTAAAGATAATCAGGATAACTCGTATCCAGTTGAAGATCGGAAACCATTTTCTTTGCCGAGACAATCTCTAAGACCTTTTTGCCATTGTTGCGAATGCTTTCCCATATATTCTGTTTCATGGGATGGTCAAACCAGATCTTATAACTAACTGTTTGAGTTTCAATATCATAGTACCAGCCACCGCTAATCTTTTCGCTCAAAAAACTCTGCGTAGGGATAGTTTCTTTGAAAATATCATCGCCGCTTTTGAAACGAATCCATGGAATAGCTTTGAGTTTCGTGAAAAGTTTATCCATGAATTCACCATCACCAATAAATTCTCCGTTATTTACCACGCATACAACAGAGTTTCCATCTTTGTTCTGGGCAGCAACAGAAATCAGATACAGAATAAACTCATCAATAGCCTTGTCAGTCTTTTTCAGAAGAATATTTACCGCCTTGCTATCCCGAATGAGAATATTCATGGCGTATCCTTTACTCATAATACGAGACGGTTTGCGGTAGTCAATATCAGGCATACCTTTGTAACCTGTATCTACAGCAATGTCGGCAAGATATCCCCATGTGAGCTTTTGTTGTACCACAGGTTCTATCACTCCATCGGCAAAGGCCATTTCCGGGAAAAACATCCCACTTGGCGTAGTCCCAAAAACTAACCGTTTAATATCCATATCCATCCTGATCTGCTCTCTTATTTCTTCAGAAGAAATAAAGGGGAAAAGGGGATTTCCATACCCTGTGGCCATAAGATTGAACGTCCCCTTTTTGATGAGATCCCCGTACATGGAAACAAAATGGGGAGAAACCAACATCCATTGATAGAGAAGCGCTCCACTGATAATCAGGTCGCTTCTCACCGTGGGGTGTTTCTGATAGAGTTTGACAATGTTGGAATAGACAGGAGAAAGAGGTTGAAGATTGGCCTTGATTTTCCCCACCGAATTATAAATAGGTTGATTCAAAAACCAGGCAAAATTGACAGTGAGAGGCTTACTCATCGCTGGAATAGGGATCTCACCCATTTTGACAGTTCTTTCTGCTCGATAGACTTCGATCCCTGCAGCATCGGTGAGTCGAACAACTACCTGATAATAGCCGCCCTTGATTTTTGAGGAAGCAGGGGCAGAGGCAGAATAAGAGACAAACCGTTCAGGAACCACTTCGGAAACCGTTTCCTGCTTCAGCGTATCAAGAAGCGTTTTATTGTTATCGTAAATTTCAATCGACAGCTGTCCCCCAGAAAAGGTTCCTGGAGTAAATTTGTATATCTGGCCACTGACAGTTATTTTGCCGGCAGTATAGGAGGCTATCATCGATCCGGTAAAACCTGTCTCACTATTTCCACAGGCAATATTCTGCATAGGAGGCAGAAGAACGATACTCACATCATAATAGGCACTCTCCTTTGGTTGGAGCACCTTTTTCTTGAAAACAAGGTCATAGGTTGGCACAACGGGGTCATGGAATGTCCAGTAAGCATCAATCAAAAGAGGAGAAAAAAGCCACACCGCTGAAGATTTACCATCTTTTACCGTAAGACCTGCAAAGCCAGCGGTAGGAAACATATCAAGGCCATGTCCTGCACTTCCGGGATTGAAACCAATTTCCACCACGTCATTTTCGAGGGGAAGCCAGGTGCTTTTCGCATCCTTATTGGTTGGACCAAGAATGGGACGAGATTGATGCCAGTAGGTCACTTCGATAGGTTTTTTCTCTGTGTTTTTGATTTCCACAAGCGAATAGACCGCTGGAACCACATCATCAACCGATATTCTTTTTGTGAGGACAAGCCCTTTTTTGGTGGGATTGGCCTTTCCTACCTCAACCGACATCTCTATATAGGCTTTGGATTCATCCTTCGTCAAACCAAACCCCTTGACTTCGTAGGGGGTTTTGGCAAGTCCTGGCCAGGAGAGATCCACAATGTCATAAAAAGCCCCCGCTGAGTCAGGACTATTAGGGTTGAATGTTTGAACAAGCTCTTCTCCTGTTTCTTTATTTACAATAGAAAGCGCTCTACCACCCAATTTGGGTTCAATGACCACCTTGATACGGGAATTTTCGAGTACATAGAGCCCATCTTTTTGCCTGTAAGCAAGCAAGTTGCTATTTTTCGAGGCATAATTTTGTCCCCAGAGAGATGAGACAAGCAGAACAAAGAGAGCTACTACAATTCGTTTCATAAAACCCTCCTTATTCTTCTGTAAACCAGAAGGTTAAACCGGCACTGATACCTTGCTGACTGGTCTTGAAATAGTCCTGCCATCCAAAGGTATAAGCCAAACGTAGGCCAAACCAGCCAAATTTGAGATCCATTCCAATATCGGTCATATCATACTTCGCAATATCAAAGACAATGAAATCAGACCACAAAACCTGAGTATCAGCAAAGAAACTCCACTGAGCAAGAATGGGAATACGAATACCTCCGCCAAAAGCTATGGCATAAGGGGCATAGGCATGAGGTGTGGCATTGTACATACCCCCTAACGAAAGCTGGAGAATGGGTAGGGGATGAATCCCCAGTTGTGCACGAACCATGTAGTTCATCTCACTTCCAAACTGGAAGCTCTGCGGTTCTATGCCACTGTAGAATGCTGAAAAACTCATTCCGCTCCAGTTTCTCACCATCTTGGGCCACCACACGTCACTCTTTTGCTTTTGTTTTTTCACATTTTCAATGCGTTTTTCCACGCGGTTTCGCTGTTCCTTTATAACCTGATACTCCTTAAACGGGGAAGCATCAATTTTCGCAAGAACATTCTGGTAAATCTTGAGGGCCTCTGCATACTGACCATTTTCGGCTTTGCGATCGGCTTCATATATCATCGCACTTATACTGTCAATAAGTACTTTCGCATCACCGGCCAATTCTTTCTCTGCTTTTTTGTTGGCGGCTGTTTTTTGTTTCATCTCAATATCCACATAGGTATTTGACAATGTCTCATTTTCAAAAGCATCAACCTCTTTGATGAGAGAAAGGGCCTTGTTATAATATTTCAATGCATCCTCATAATTTTCGTTTTGACTTGCCGTATCACCAGCGGCTACTACTCCCATAATCTCACCCTCTATTTGTTTCCAGGCATAGAGAGCATAGCTTTTTCTGATAGTATTTCGAAGTTCAGGAAGAGGGGCATTTGTCAGTCGGCTATTATCTATCTTTTCCACAAGTTGCTTGAATTGAATCACGGCATTAGAAATATCTCCTCTCTCTGCCAAAAGATTCCAATAGTTGTAATTTGTAGAAACATCAAGATAAAGATCGGCTACTAGAATATTATCTCCCAATTCTTTTTTAGCAGAGAGGATTTCGTTCTCTAATGTCCGAAGTTTTGGAAAAGAAGCATATTCAGACGTGCGAACGGTAGAAAGTGCGAGAGCAAAATTAGAACTTGCTGAGAAAAAGTCATTTTGTCCTGCAGCATCAAGGGCCTCTTGCAGGAAGAAAAGAGCACTGTCCAGGACATCATCCTCTCCAACTCCAGGAAGGGAAGTGAATGTGAGAATGAGAGTCTCTTTGGAATTGACAGTAAGATTGGTCACAACGGTCCTAAAACCCCGTTTGTTCAATTTCAATTCTACACTTCCCATTTCTACAGAAAAGACATTGGAACTACTATAGCCCACAAAATCCCCATTGACATAGGCTTCAAAGCCTTTCTCTGGAACAGTACTTACATATAACTTGGCTGGGGCGTCCTTGAGCTTTAGAGATAACATATTCTTCATATTAGGCTGAATATATATGTTAGTAGTCAAAGTTTTATAACCTTCTTTTTCAATTCTGATAGTGGTATTACGAGCAGGAAGAGTAGTAATATCAAGTCCTCCCATTCCTGTTTTTCCACGGGCAATACCATTGACCGAAACAAAGGCATCCTCCGGTTGGGTCACTACAGTTAGATCTCCAAAAAGAGGAGAAAGCGATGCCAACACAACATTGAAACGGTAGGCGGACCATTCGACATTGGTCATCACATTCATATAACCCATATTGGTACCCAAAAACTCAAGAGAAAGCCGAGGGGTCTCTAAAGACCAGAGTGGAGCAGGGGTCTTGAGGCGTCGTTTTCCGTCCACCAAGACAGTGAGTCCCTTTTCCGGGGTAGCAATAACCATACCCGCTACGGGACGGGGTTGAAGATCAACGGTAATAGTCTTCTGCTCTTCTTTGAAGGTAATGTTCGTCCTGAATGGAAGATAGCCATCTTTGATGACGGTAACCAGATTGAGCCCCGGCGTTATCTGGGTTTCAAAGCTTCCATTCTGAATGGTTCCTACTTTTCGTCTATTCACAATCACTGATGCCCCTTCCTGAGAACACTTGACCACAAATGAGGTTCCTTTTCGGCTCAGAGAAACGGTCTGCATATTCAATACATTGGGTTCAAGGGTAAAGGTATGCTGTTTCATTTTGTAGTTCTCTGTTTCCTCAAAAATCACGGTTTTAGCCCCAGCTGGAACATTGGTCATAAAGAAAGGAGTTTTTCCCTGAATTCCGTCTTCTAATATCAAAAAGATTGCTCCCGGATAATCAGCATTGAGAAACAGATGACCTTTTGGTCGCTCCTCAGCGGCACCTACTATTTTCTTTGTGGCTACCAATCGAATCACATACGTCGAAGGATTGAAGCCAACAGAAACATTGGTAAAAAAGGGATCATACCCATCGGCCATCACAAGGAGCGGATAATTGCCAAGTGGAAGCTCATTTTGACCAGGTCTAAAGATAACCGAAGGCAAAGAAATGAACTGAAGATTTTTTGCTGTGGTAGGTACAAGAGAAATCGTCACTTTTCCCTTAACCTCTGGTTGGTAATAATACCTATCCCACTGATTAAACAGGGCTATGATATTTTCCTTGAGAAGGGTATTCAAAGCGGGAGTGTTGGTGAGGAGAGAAGAGGCAACCGTTACCTTCTGGACCACGGGTTTTGGTGAAGCAGGGGACTGATACCAGGAAAAAGTGATAGTATAGGTGGTACCACTCACAGAAAAAGCTATATCAAGAGCCTGTTGAAAACGAATATAGTTTGAAAGAGTTTTGAAAAAGGTCCCCGAAAAAGGAGCAACCTTGATAGGCTGAATCTTTGCAGGAGGAACCACCTTTCCTTTGACGATTACTAGGTTAGTATTGGTACGATTGATCTCCATAATAATGGAGTTCGCCCATTCCACTGCTGTTGACACAGGAAGATAGGCATTATTGAGAATCTCATTCACATCGTGAAGATTGTAGGTAACTTGATTCACAAGAAGTTGATAAGAACCGTCATCCATCCCCCTGGGTTTTGCTCCCATGGACACAAGCGTAATTGTTTCTCCCCACAGAAAAAGGGGAAAAAACAGAAGCATCACAACGTATTTTTTCATATTCTATCGCTCCTCTTTAAAGATTTTCTCTATTATGCTCTTATTATACCATAACTTCTGAATTTGTCAATACCAAAAGAATTTATTTTCAAAAAATTACCTTTCGAGACCCCTGCACCGGTGCTTTCTTGCCCTTTTTAGGTCAGGGGCTGCGACCCTCTTCCCCGCTTTTTCTGTTTACAGGGGCTCACTTGTCTTTTCTGTTCAAAAAAATAGAATTATTGATTACGAAAAGAAATATTTTTATACTATTTTTTATTTTTTATTACTTTTTGAGACCTTTGCACATTCGTGCAAAGGTCTCATCTAAGGATTTTTTCCCTTCTCCTCTACAAAAAAGCGATAGATGGCCTCTCGCAAAAGCGAGAGGTTTTCTTTTGTCTTAGCCGAGAGAAAATAGGCTTTTGGGAAGTTTCTTCTGAGTTCTAAGTACACTTCTGTTTCCAACATATCAATCTTGTTGAAACAGAGGATTTGAGGGACCGTTTCTGCCTGAATCTCGGAGAGGGTTTTTTGAACAATCTCTATTTGCTGAAGATAGGCCGGATGGACACTATTCACCACATGAATGACCAAATCAGTATCTATGGTTTCTAACAGCGTAGATCGAAAGCTTTCTACTAAGGTATGAGGTAAATCCTGAATAAATCCCACGGTATCGGTGATGACAACCTGAATATCTCCCTTTTCTCCTGTTAGCCACAACCTTCGCGAAGTGGTATCCAGTGTGGCAAAGAGCTGGTCCTCCACATAGACCTGGGAATGCGTGAGCGCATTCAAAAGAGAGGATTTTCCTGCGTTGGTATATCCGACCAAGGCAACACTATGCTGCATCTTTCGTCGTTTCTTTCTTCTTTCCTGCATGCCCTTTTCAAGGGCTTCCAGTCGCTGAGAGAGCTGATAGATCCGTTTTCTGACAAGCCTTCTGTCCATCTCAAGTTTCTGTTCACCGGGACCACGCATCCCGATTCCACCACGGATTCGTGACATCTCCACCCCTTTCCCCACAAGACGAGGAAGAAGATAGTTGAGCTGGGCAAGTTCCACCTGCATTTTCGCAATCTTGGTCCTGGCATGGAGAGCAAAAATCCTGAGGATCAATTCGGTTCGGGTGATCACCTCGCAAAGGGTTTTTTCCTCAATAGCCCGTATCTGAGAAGCACTGATTTCCTGCTGGATGATGATACCGTCAAGATGTGGGGTGTCATAGAAATGCACCAGTTCTTCGAGCTTTCCCTTTCCGATATAGGTTTTTGGATCAATAGCACGAATGGGCACAATAAGCCGATCCACAATCTCATAGCCTGCGGTTTTTGTGAGATCCTCCAGTTCTTCCATAGCCACCTGATGAAGAAGGGGATTCTCCTTCCCTTCGATGATACTAACAAGGAGTACCTTCATCAGGACGGCATCTCCCGAAGCATTTGGATAACAGTTTCAAACGACTGGAGAAAGTCAAAGGATTTTTTTAGCTGGTCTTTGTAAAGGGAATGTTTGGAACCACCAACACTATGAGCATTGCGAAGATACTTGGGTACCGGTGCTGTGGCATCTGCCCACAGTTTACCAATAATATCCTTGAGAGAGACATAATGGGTATAAAATTCCCGGAAAAAATCTGAAGCAAGCCCATTCATAAACACAATATGCTTTTCCAAAGACCTTTTATTTTCTGTTCCTTCCCGTTTCTTGAGAAAGAGGAGAAACTTACTTCCTGTATCTCCCGTTGGTTCAAAGGAACTCACTAGTTCCTGAAGTTTCGTCTGGTATTTATCCACCGCATAAAAGGCATCAGAAATACTTCGCCGAAAATACTCGTCTGAGAATACCCCATTCATCATGACTAGATTCAACACGGGATGGAACCACTGTTGATAATAGTTTTTGAAAAAATGCACCAAAATAGCAAGCGCATAACTATGGGTAAAGGGGGTAAATCCCATCTGTTCCAGTTCTCTTGCCCTATCCACGGTATATACTCCGACAGGAGAGAGATTGGGAAAATACGCACGAATATTTTTCTCCACCATTTCAAAGCGCACCTGCTTCATGGCTTTTTCAATCATGGCTTTGAGTCTTTTTCCCACAATTTCGGTATACTTCTGACTGAGATCAAAACGGATATGAACAAACGACGGCACATAGGAAGGATTCTTTTTCACTACCCTGATAAGAAGCGTGAGATACTGTCGATAAAGAAACTCCTGAAGGGATGCCTTCACAGCGTCTACCTGGGCTGAAAAAGTCATTTTCATCTGATTTATAGTATCATTATCACCTGATTCTTCCTTGTTCAGCATTTCCTGATATACAGCAAACAAAGCCTCAAACGGTCTTCGAAAGTCCTGTTGAAGATCAATCTGCATCAGAGCCTCTTCTAACGTCATAAAGTACGAAAGAAGGGCTTCAGCAGGGATATCAGTAAAATGAGCCTCAGAGCCTACCGTGTACGCAGGGTCAAAACGTTTGAGAAGCCAATCAAACTCATAGAACACAAGGTTTTTCATATACATAAGGAGAGTATAGGCCTGATTAGCGGCCTCTTTTTTCTCCTTGGGAAGAGAGGACAAAAACTCCTCCGCCTCCTGTCTGAGAGCAGCCACTGTCTGAGAAGAAAGGTTATTTCTGATCTTTGAGAGGATACTCTCATACCCAAAGAGACTAAAAACCCTCTCCCTGTCAACATCCATGAGATACTCATAGAGTCTTTCGATACCTGTTTTGCCCTGTTCTCCACTATCCCAGGAAGGGGTCTCCATCATTTCAAACATGGGCTTGAAGAACAAAAGTTTGAGTTGAAGGTCATGTACCTTGTAGGCAAAAAATCTGGTAACGGTTCTATTCTTTTTGTTGTAAATCGCAGGACGAATAAGGGAGAGGTCTTTGTACACCTGCTTGAGAGCCTTGTACTGAAGATAACTCTCCTGCATCTGAATACCCAAAAGAGCAAGGAAAAAAAGTACAATCCTGTCCCACAGAGAAAGGGAAGGAAGGAGAGCCGCGGCTTCCGTCCCCTCTTCCCCTATCCTCGTTTGCTCAAGAGGAGCCTTTGTCTCAACTGAAGGAGCCCGTGATTGAACTTTGGTGAGTTCTTCTTTGAGACGGGCCTTCTCCTGTTCATCAAGTTCCAGTGCTTTGGCATCAAAAACCCCATTCTGCAGAATACCCTTTTCTTTTGCTCGCTGGATAGCCTCTCTGTCATACGGCATGCGTTTTTCTCATCACCTCTTCATATCCTCCCCGGGTACAGCCACAAGCTGGTAGTATACCCCCTCTTTGTCTGTCATCTTTTTCAATTCATGTGGAGCCACCTTTCTCATATGATGGTTTTCGTCCACAATAACCACCTCTTTTCGGAGGAGATTCACAGACATAACCCTATAGGCTAAATTTCCCACCCTGACTCTTGAGCCAACATCGGGATAAAATCCCTTTTCTTGCTGATAAAAATCCACTTCATAGGCCAAGCAACATAATAATCGGCCACAGACCCCTGTAAGTTTACTTGAATTCACCAAAAAACCCTGATCCTTGGCCATTTTGAGGTAGATAGAACTCATATGACAATTTGATCTTGTACAACAGAGTTCTATACCACAAATACCACAGCCACCCTCTATTTTCGCGGCATCTCGTACCCCGATCTGACGCATCTCAATACGAGTACGGAAAAGAGCAGCCAGGCGTTTCACCAACTGGCGAAAATCTACCCTATTATCAGAAGTAAAATTGAAGATCACCTTTTTCCGTCCCATCAGAAAATGCACATTGATAAGCTTCATATCAAGTTGAAGATCTCGTATCTCTTTCAGGGCCAAATTGTACGCTTCTCCCGCCTCTTTTCTCAAGGCCTGCCATTCAGAGACCTCCTGAGAGGTGGCTTCTCGAATCACAAAGAGATTTTCAATCTCTACAGGAGCATGTTCCTGCTTGGTTTCAAGAATACTTTTGTCATCTACCTCAATCCCTTCTACCTGTTGAGCCTGGGGTACGTGGTTCTCATGTTTGTGAAAATAACGGTGAAGAATCTCAAGAGAAATCTCCGTTACCCCGGACATACTGTAGGCAATATCCTCTCCAAAGCGTGTATTGACCACATACCACTTCCCTTTTTCTACGGTTATATCTCCCTGACATCGATAGGGAAGAACCATCGAGTCAAAGAATGTTTTCATGTAGGCTGCTTTTTCCATACCTTATGCCTCCTCGTCACAACCATAACGAATCTCAAAATTCTCATAGGGATTCCACTCTGTCTCCTGAAGGGTATGATCCACGTTTTCCACCTCTGCCATCGATGGACCTCGAGAAAGAACCATGAGAAACTCGGCTACCTGCTCTCGCGTCCCCACAGCCACAACCTTGACCCTACCATCCGGGAGATTGCATACCCATCCAGAGACCTGAAGCATCACGGCCATTCGCTGAGCAAAGAAACGAAAACCAACCCCTTGCACCCTTCCAGAAACAATGGCTTCCATCCTGTAAAACATACTCACTCCTTCACCACTACTTTCATCCTGGTGATGTCTGGTTTTTCCCCCTCCCAGGGGAAAAACCAAACCACATAATCGTTTGCCTCAAGTTGCAAGGCAACATTGGTGGTAAAAATCACTTCTTTCTCCACCGTAGCCTCAACAAAACTCACCTGCCAGAGTTTCTTTGACTTATTGTCCAAGAGTACATTCCACCCCTTTTTTTGCTCACTTTCTATCCACCTCACATCAACAAAGCACCCCTCTTTTATCCGAAAGACCCGTTTGTCCTCGGCCTGGGAACGGATAGCCCACCAGAAAAACCAGAATGCCACCGCAAGTAAAATATAAAAGACAAGAAGCTGAAGGGTAGTACGATTGTTCCCTACTAAACGGTAGTACCACTTGGTAGGCTTTTCTTCTTGAAAATTTCGTCTTCGTCGAAGCCTCTCTTCTCGCGAATAGTGGTAGGTATACTGAGGGTTTTTCAGCTCATCAAAATTGAGATTTGGCTTTTTCTTCACGGTTCCCTCCGACTGATCATGGCAATACACCCACTGGCTATCCAGTTGGGAAAAAGTATCCACCTTCCTCCCCTATTCTGCCAGAAATAATACCATTGATGCACACGGATTCCATATCGATGACAAAAGTCCTGAAAATCCCGAAGGGTCATGAGATGAATATTTGGGGTATCATACCATTCGTAGGGAAGTGTCTTCGACTTGGGCATGCGACCTGAAAAAAAGAGGCTCAAGCGTATGCGATAATGTCCAAAATTCGGAAAACTCAGGATCACATGGCGTCCTATTCGCAGACTCTCAAGGATAAGCTGATCCGGTTTTTGAAGTTGCTGAATCGTCTGGCTGATAATCACGTAATCAAACGATTGATCTTCAACGTCCTGAAGAGAAAGATTGATATCTCGTTGAATAACAGGTATCCCCTTTTCCACACAGGCCAGGAGGCTTTCCTCGTCAATATCAACCCCCATCCCACGGACATCTTTATGATGAATGAGATAAGAGAGAAGTTCGCCTTTTCCACACCCAAGGTCAAGGACACGGCTTTTTGGGGTGATCCACTGGGCAATAACGCTGAGATCAACTCGCATACCAAGCAACTCTTCGATTCTCTTCATCACTTTCCCTCCTTCCAGAGACGATGGCTGGCCTCAAGAAAGCGTTGAATAATAGCCGTCTCTTTTTCCACTTCTAGCAAAAAGGCATCATGTCCATAGGAAGAAGGTATATCAAAATAGGTGACATCCTTGTGATTGGCCATCAGAGCATCCACTAATTCCTGGGTTTGAGAAGGGGGGAAAAGCCAATCAGACGAAAACGAAAGGAGAAGCATTCTTGCCTTGATATGAGAGAGGGCTCTTTTGAGACTTCCCTTTCCATACTTAGAAGCCACATCAAAATAATCCATGGCTTTAGTGACATAGAGATAGGTATTGGCATCAAAACGTTCGACAAATTTCTGCCCCTGGTAATGAAGATAACTCTCCACCGCAAACTCTGTAGAAAAATCAAAACTGAAAGCCTCTTTATTCTGAAGTTTACGGCCAAATTTTCTTTCCATGGAATCTTCACTGAGATACGTAATATGTCCTATCATACGGGCAATAGCAAGCCCTTTCTCTGGTATCGCTTTGCCGTAATAATCACCATTGCACCAATTGGGATCAGAAATAATAGCGTTTCTTCCCACCGCATTAAAGGCAATACTCTGGGGTGATAATCTCCCCGTCGAGGCTATCACCAGAGCGGCGTGGACATTGTCTGGATACTTAAGAGTCCATTCAAGTGCCTGCATTCCCCCCATGGATCCACCAGCCACAGCAAGCCAGCGGGAGATTCCCAAGTGCTTCATCAGATACGACTGAACCTGCACCATATCGCCAATGGTGATAACAGGAAAACGAATTCCATAAGGCTTCCCCGTCTTTGGATCAGAGGAAGATGGTCCTGTAGTTCCCTGACATCCACCAAGAACGTTAGAACACACAACAAAATACTTTTCTGTATCAAAAGCTTTGCCTGGACCAATGGCATTGTGCCACCATCCTTCTTTGTGGCCAATACGCTCATGATAGCCAGCCGCATGGGCATCCCCTGAGAGGGCATGACAGATCAAAATCGCATTATTGGCCTGTTCATTGAGTGTACCGTAGGTTTCATACGCTATAGTAATAGGACCAAATGTCAGACCACTTTCTAAAACGATTTCTTCTACTCCCATTTCCGATAATGGGAGGTATTTTGTCTCTACAACACCTATATCATTCATTTCGATTCCGCTTCCTCCACAAATACCCGTATCCCCTCAATACGACGAATGATAACCTCCTTTCCAGCTGGAATCACCTTTCCATCGACGGACCTGGCGGGGAAAAAATCGCCATAGTATTTGACATACCCCTTTCCAAGGGTATTGTTTATCTCTTCTGTGACAAGAACGATTTTGCCAATCATAGCCTCCTGGTTGGTAGGAACCGCATTGTGTTCTAAAGAACGACGTATCATGGGCAAAAAGATCCACACAATCCCCACAGAAAGAAGAGTAAAAATAAGAAGTTGAAGCCACAGGGTAGAGATAAAGAGCGAAACAACGGCCATGAGAAGAGCTGCCACACCAATCAAAGCCACAAAAAACCCCGCCGTAAAAATCTCAAGAATCAACAACACAACGCCTAAAATAATCCAGAAATACCAGCTCATTTCTTTCTCCTTTGCTCCTCTTTCATCCCCCAGTAAATTATAGATGGTTTTTCTTTTTCTGTCAATATTTTGAAAGCCTTGTATTTCTCACAGTTATGAATAAACGTAATAGCTTTCCCAGAGGCTCAACCTTTCTCAGAAATTTCCGATACGCACAATAAGAGCAAAAGGCTTGAGGAGAAGAGAAGTATGAAAAGGAAGTGGATAATAGGATTTTTTCTTTCGATAACTATAGGATGGGGACAGCAATTTCCCAAATATCTCTACGGTGTGGCATCCTGGTATGGCGATGAATTCGCTGGAAAGAAAACCGCCAGTGGAAGCACATATGATCCAAACCTTTATACAGCCGCTCATCGTACCCTTCCTTTCGGCACCTTAGTTGAGGTGGAAAACCTTGAAAACGGAAAAAAGGTCCAGCTTACCATCAATGACCGGGGTCCTTTTGTGGATAATCGTATTTTGGACGTATCTCGAAAAGCCGCAGAAGATCTCGGCTTTCTCCAGAAAGGAACCGCCTATGTGAAAGTCACTATCATTCGCTTAGGAGAGGAGAGTACCTCTTCTCCATCTCTCTCTCCTACCAATACCAATGCCTCCTTTCCTCAAGCCAATCAACCTTTTGTCGTGACAAACTATGTGACCAATAGCGTCGTTGTGACCAATTACACGACGACACCGGCCCCACAGGCTATTGTGGTACCTTATGAAGAAAAACCCGTCACTCAACCAAAGCCCAACCCTTCTTTCATCCTGGACGAACCAGAGGAGATTTTTGTCCCAGCCCTTGGACAAAAGACCAACTCCTCTATAGCAAAAGAAGAAACCAAACCGGTTAACGTTTCCAACTCCGAACCTCAGATTATTTTCAGCGACATTCTTCTCCCGGAAGAAAGGGTTATCCCCCTTGAAACCCGTCCCGTCACCCCTTCTTCAACGAACACCTCCAAAACACCGCTAAAAGAGGAACTCCGTGTCTCTCCCCAGGACACCCTTCAACCAGGAGAGAAGTATGTCATTCAGGTAGGGGCTTTTACAAGACAGGACAATGCGCTTCGCCTTTATCAGAATCTGCGTTCTATGGGTCTTCCAGCCTTTACCTCGGAAGCAGTGGTCAACAATACCCGTTATATTCGCGTCCGGGTGGGATATTACACCACAAAGGATGAGGCACAAAAGGTTCTCAACAAACTCTATAGCCAGAACCTGAGCCCTGTTCTTTTGAAAGTCAAACCTTAGGAGAAAACCCATGTCTTTTTTTCTTGAACTTTTGAGTAATAAAACCCTCATTGCCGCCTTGGGAGCCCAGGCCTCCTCTCAGGGGTTCAAGGTAATTCGATCCTGGTACAAAGAAGGACGTATTCGATTTGATAGAATAGCGGTATATGGAGACTTCCCATCGGCTCATACGGCTTTTATTGTGGCAGGAACCCTTACTTCCGGGATGACAGGGGGATGGTCCTCTCCGGCTTTTGCGATAGGAGTCATTTTCTCAGCGATTGTTATCTCCGATGCCCTTGTCCAGCGCCGGGCTATAGAAGAAACCCAGAAAAAGCTTGAATCTTTAGCTGGAAAAAAACTCTTTGATCCCCCTTTTCGGGGACACACGTTAGGAGAGATTCTCTCAGGGGCTTTGGTGGGTATTCTCTGGAGCCTTTTAATTGGTCTTTTTTGGCCCTTCTAAAGTCTCTCCGGAAAGATAAAATAATATCCTTTCTGAGGCCTTTCAACAATCAAGAGCAGGACACCACCCTCATTGACCACCTCTATGAGAGTACCGTTTCCATCCATTGCATGAATTTTGTCAACAGCTTTGTAGCGGTAGATTTCTTGAATGTCGTCCGAGAAGAGAAAAAGCGTTGGAATCTTTGCAAAACTCTGCTGAACAATGAGGCCATCTAAGGTAAAGGCTATAAACTCTTTCTCCGGATTTTCTCCTGAAAAACCCTTGACAAGCTTTTTTTGTCTCACATCATACAGATGGCCACCGGTGGAGTCCACATAGACATTGAGACTCTGCTCAGTGTTCCATTCTAAACTACGAAGGTCTGTGAGAGACCAGTTTGTTTCGTTTATGTCTCTTTTATACACCTTCTTCTCTACAAGAAGGTAAATGGTTGTATTCTCCAGTCGATATGAGGTAAACCTCTGAATACCCGCAGGAAGAGAGAGTTTACTCGCTTCACTACTCCCCTTGGTCTGAAGCCAGGAGGTTACCTCAGAGAGATAGAGATCATTCCCTGAGCGAAAAAGGATCTGCGTATTGCCCACCCATCGTGCCTGGGAGATATTGGTGACCCACCCTACCCACTGAAGGGTATTGAGATCCCAGAGATAGGTATATGACCTTCGACTCCCTATGAGGCGTATGAGAGCATAACGGCTATCCGGAGAAACCACAAAATCATCAAAGAACAATTGTTTGTTGTCAAAGATACCGATTTTTGCCTGTTTCTTTGTTTTGGTATCATAGAGCCAGACTTCTCGCATGGTGAGAGGCTTTTCTCCCTCTCCATCAGTATAGGTTTTCTCCACAAGGAGCCATCTATCTCGATAAAAACCATAAATAGCAGAAAAATGATCCACCGGTTCTTTTTTTATCACCTTTCTAGTATCAAGGTTATACCACCACAGGGAGTTTTTGTATATCCAGAGAGCTACAGGAGTAGGATCAAGCATGATCTTAGGAGAGAGAAGAAGTGGTTGATCCTGGGTGATTTTCCACTCTTTTGGAACAGCAAGAACAGGGGTTTTTGTCCATCCCTTGAGACCATAGCCCTCTATCTGTATCCAGGAATCATTACTTGTTTTCAACTGTACTATACTCCCTGCAGGCAAAAAAGCCGTTGGTGTAGTCTCTTCAGGCTTTTCAAAGAGAAAGGCTGTATCCACCAACGAAACATCCTGTCCCCAGGTAACTGAACTCAAAAGAATGATTAGCAAGCTAAAGAGAAGCGTCTTCTTCATATCCACATCCTTCTTTCAAACACACAAAACGGGTTTTTTTGTTCTCTGTTTTCACAAAGAGAAGGGATCCACAGGTAGGGCAACTTGGGTGCTGGTTCTCTTTTGTGGCGGGTTTGAGAAAAGTAGAAAAATCACACTCTGGATAACGATTGCAGGCATAAAAAACCCTTTTACCCCGGGATTTCTTCTCCACAACAAGCCCACTCTCACATTTAGGACATTTTCCTAACGGAAGAGGTTTGGCATTTCGGCACTCCGGCCAACCGGTACAGGCAAGAAAATACCCATATCGTCCCAATTTTTTTACCATTGGTTTCCCACAGAGTTCACAAACATAGGGAGTTGGTTCATCAAGCGTTCCCTTGATGCTGTCAATATGGGTATAGGCTGTTTGCAGAACTTCAGAAAAGGGGATATAAAAATCCTTCACTACCTCTTTCCACGGTTTTTGCCCCACCTCTACATCATCCAGTTCTGATTCCATGGTGGCGGTGAAGGAAATATCAACCAGTTGAGGAAAATGATTCACTAAAAGTTCATTGACCTTTTCCCCAAGAAGGGTGGGAACAAGACTCTTGCCCTCTTTTTTGATATAATGACGTTCAAAGAGGGTTCTGATTGTTGGAGCATAGGTTGAGGGACGTCCAATACCTTTCTCTTCCATTTCCTTGACCAATGAGGCTTCCGTATAACGAGCCGGAGGCGTGGTAAATTTCTGTTCTGGTTCAACCGAAACAAGCTCCACCTTTTCCCCTACACTGAGTTCTGGAAGGGTTCGTGGTTTCTCTTCTTTTTCTGTTTTTCCTATGTCGTAAACCTTTTGATAACCATCAAAGATTTGTTTCGAAGAACTAGCCACAAGAGTAAGACCATCAGCCTCTATTTCCACAGAGATCTGCTCATATTGACTGGCTGTCATCTGGGAGGCTACAAAACGCTTCCAGATGAGAGAGTATATTTTGTACTGTTCAGGGGTGAGATATTGGGCTATGCTCTCGGGGGTATATTCCACATTGATCGGACGAATAGCCTCGTGCGCATCCTGAGCACTCTGTTTGTTAGAAAAGACTCGGGCTGTTTCGGGAAGATACTCCTTGCCAAAGTTCTTTTCAATATACGAGCGTGCTTGACCTATCCCTACAGGAGAGATACGTGTCGAGTCAGTTCGCATATAGGTGATAAGACCGGTACGGGTTGTACCAATATCAATACCTTCATAAAGCTGTTGGGCTATCTGCATGGTCTTGGCTGTAGAATAGCCATAGACAGTATTTGCCACCTGCTGCAACGTACTGGTGATAAAAGGGGGTTGGGATTGTCGGCTACTCACGCGCTTTTTGATGTCTTTTACCATATAGGTCGCTTTTTCAAGCCTTTCGACAATCTTTTTTGCCTCTTTTTCGTTTGGTATCTCTGTCTTCTTCCCATCGATACGGGAAAGAATAGCCTCAAACTTCTTTTTTTGCTTGTGAAGATGAACCGTTATCTCCCAGTATTCCTGGGGAACAAAACGTCGTATTTCTTCTTCTCTCTCACAAATAAGCCGGAGAGCCACGGATTGCACACGACCGGCAGAAAGACCTGATTTCACTTTTTTCCACAAAAGGGGAGAAAGCTGATATCCAAAGATACGGTCAATTACCCGTCGTCCCTGCTGGGCCTGGACAAGCTTCTCATTGATATCCTCAGGTGATTTGATTTTCTCCTCTATCTCATTCTTGGTAATCTCATTAAATTTTACCCGCTGTATTGGAATAGAAAGGTTATACTTTTGAAGAACATTTTTGGTGAGATCGTTTTTGATATGCCAGGCAATGGCTTCTCCCTCCCTGTCAGGATCAGAAGCCAAATAAATCGCTTCCGCATTTTTGGCAGCCTGGCGAAGTTCTTTTATTACTTTGGATTTATCTCTCATCACAATATACTCAGGCTCAAAGGTCTCCAGATCCACTCCCATACGAGACTTTGGAAGATCAATGACATGCCCCACAGAAGAAAGCACTTCATAGTCTTTGCCTAAATACTTCTTGATGGTACTGGCTTTGGATGGCGATTCTACCACCACGAGTTTTTTTCGAGAAGAGGATCGTGGGGAAGCTTTTTTGCCTTTTGTTGCCATGGGAAAGCTCCTTGTCAATTTCCAGAAACACAGAATCAAAAAATAGTATACAATAAAAGGAAGAAAAAGTCAAAAGGAGAAGGTTTTTTCAGTTTTTTTCTGATTCTGTCGATATATAAAATAACTCTTTTCTAAAAAGGTGGTTTTTATGACTCGCTTTTTGGTTGTGGTGGGGGTTTTTCTCATAACCTGTGGCTGGGGGCAGACTCTTCTATGGCAGACCAATCTCAACAGCCTCATTGTGGCTACACCTACGGCTTATAACGGAAATATTTATGTGGCTACCTACCGAAAGGAGGTTTTGGCTTTTTCTCCTGAGGGAAATTTTCTCTTTCGTGTCGTCGGGAATGCCCCTTTTACCTCTTCACCCCTTGTTCTCTCGAATTATCTGTATATTACAAGCTTAGATGGAGTTCTCTATGCTATTGATGCAGAAAATGGCACCATCCTCTGGAAAGTCGCTCTCCCTGAAAGTTTTTCAAGTCCTCTCGCAAGCCAGGATAATCTCCTCTATACAGGAAGTGTGAGTAACACCCTCTATGCTATTACCGCCAATACTGGGATCATGCAGTGGTATGCCTTCCTCAAAGGAAGTGTGTATGGTCGTCCCTATGTAGATGAGGAGAGTGTTTATGTAGGCGATTTTGGTGGATTTGTGAGCCGTTTTGATAGAAAAGGTCAACTGGTATGGCAAACAAACCTCGGGGGAAAGTTCTTTGCCTCCCCTGTCAAATGGAATAATCTCATTTTCATAGGTTCGTCCACAGGAAACCTCTACGCTCTCACCACCACAGGAACTGTCGCCTGGCGAATCAGTAATACCAAACCTCTCTCGGCAAGTCCTGTGATATACAAAGATAGTATCATTGTTGGCGGCTATGATGGCTATCTCTCCCGCCTTGTAGCCTCCAATGGACAACTCCTCTGGCAAACAAAACTCTCCAATGTTATTGAAGCCTCTCCTGTGTTAGGAGGGGATAAAGTTTATGTGGCTGACTATTCAGGGAGGCTTTTCTGCGTTGATGCAGAAACGGGAAGTATTCTCTGGGAGTATTCCCTTGGGGGAAGTGTGCGTTCAAGTCCCATTTTAGTAAATGGAAAGATAGTGATTGCCACCGTAAGTGGAATATTATCCGTAATTCAGGTGGCGGAAGAAACCCTCACCGCAGGGCCATCTCTTAATCCATGGCTTACCGGAAAAGAAATCACCCCTGTGACCGCCGAAGTGGTTGCTGAAGAGACACCTCCCCTCACCAATGAAATCACCAACGAAGTTCCTCTGGTTGAAGTTCCCCAGGAAACGGAAGTGGTTTCTCTCCCGGATATCAGTACCAATGTGTTGGTGATGACCAATTTTGTTACCAATACCATCGTTCTCACCAATCGTATCACCATTACCAATGCGGTAGAGAGATGGCAACCTGTTTCGCAGGGAAAGTATGTGATTCAAGTCGGGGCATTTCGAAACAGGCAAAACAGCCAACGCCTCATTCAGCAGCTCAGAAAAGCAGGCTGGAATGCCTTTGAACAGAAGGTGAAAGTGAAAGGAAAAACCTATTACCGGGTTCGTGTGGGGTATTTTGCCACCATAGAAGAGGCCTATACAAGCCAGAGGCGCCTTGAAAGGTATCATCTCCCCACCATGATTATCAGAAATCGGCAATAAAACACAAGCCCCTTGCGTCTGCAAGGGGCTTTCTTTTAATAGTCTAAGAGCTTTTTCACATTCTTGGGATTGCGAAGTTTACGGATAGCTTTCGATTCAATCTGACGAACACGTTCACGGGTAACCCCAAGGGTATATCCTACCTCCTCAAGGGTGTGAGGACAACCATCCTCAAGCCCAAACCGGAGAATCAGAACCCTCTGTTCACGGTAAGGAAGCTGATTGATGATCTCAAAGAGTTGTTCCCTGAGAATATTGGACATGGTGGAATTAAGGGGACTGGTGGCTCGATTATCCTCAATGAAATCACCCAAGGAAGAATCCTCGTCCCGTCCCACCGGTGTTTCAAGAGAAACAGGATCGCTCGCCACTGCCTTGATCTTTCTCACCTTGTCCGGAGAACATCCCATTCTCTGAGCAATATCTTCAATGGAAGGGAAATATCCCAATTCCTGGGTGAGGTCCATCTCGATCTTTTTGATCTTGTTGATTTGCTCAATCATATGGATAGGAATACGAATAGTTCTCGATTGTTCAGAAATAGATCGGGTAATCGCCTGCCTGATCCACCAGGTGGCATAGGTAGAAAACTTGTATCCCTTGTTGTGATCAAATTTCTCCACGGCACGAAGAAGTCCCATATTCCCCTCTTGAATGAGATCAAAAAGGTGGACCCCTCTATTGATATACCGTTTGGCAATAGAAACTACCAGACGAAGATTGGCATTGACAAGCTCCTGTTTGTGCTCGTCCACTATTTGCTGGCCTATAGTCACTTCCTGTCCCCAGTGAAGAAGGTCTTCTAAGCTGGCGGTATACATTCGTTCATAGTTTTTGAATTTTTGCTGGATCCGTTCAATGGTGGCAATAACCGCCTGCAAACTTTCATTATCAGGGTGTTTTTCCTTGAGAGCAAGAATATCAGGAATCTTCATGTTGTTATTCTCTTCAATCAGTCTCAAGGTGTCTTGGGCCTCCAGGATCTCCCGGTAAAGCATCTGGAGTTTAGCGGCGGCGTTCTCTGTGAGCTTGGGATTGAGGTCAATATTCTGCACAAAGGCCAAAAAGGCATTGTTAAACTCATTGATTTGCTTTTTGATAGCCTTTCTCTCCTCAGGAGAAGCCGTAATCCATGCCTCCTTGAGGGGATCTACATGACGATGATAGTCCGCCAAGAACTCCCCTACTTTCTCCACAATCTTCATGCGTTCCTGCTTTTCCTTGCGATTCATGTTATAAATCTTGGGGAGATTGAAGAAATCATAGAGACGTCCTGTGTATTTTCCCTCACTCTTTGGATCCAGCAAACGGGAAGTGATTTCCTCTACTTCTGGGATAAACATCCCCGAATCATGCACAGCTGTCCGAATTTTGAGCTGGCCCTCTTCGATTTTTCTGGCTATCTCAATCTCCTGTTCAGAACTAAGAAGGGGAACACGGCCAATCTTTTTGAGGTAAACACGCAAGGGATTATCCGTCTGGTCCTCTTCTGATTCAATGATAAAACTCTCTAAATCCTCATCGTCAAAGAACTCTTCAAACTCTTCAAACATGTTTTCGGTGAGGGTAATATCATTCTCCTCTAAAATTCGGACAACATATTCCACCTTCTCCTGGGAAGAAGCAATATCATCAGGAAGCCTCTGGAGAAGTTCATCATACGTGAGAATGCCTTTCTCCTTGCCATACTTGATCAAAGGCATCAGGGTTTCCATATCGATACCTTCGAAATCCATCTATCTTTCCTCCTTGTTTTTCTCTTCTCTCAAAAAGACACCTGGGCATGAAGCTCTTCCAATGCCCTTTTGGCTTCAAAAATCCTCTGCTGCCAATCTATCTTTTCCTGTTGGAGTAACTTCACCGTCTCAAAATCCTCTTTGTTTCTCTCTGCCTGTTCAATCTTGAGTGTACACTCGTGATGTTTTCTCTGAAAGTAATGAACAAGAAAGGTATAGATCTGTTCCATAATCCCTTCGCCGGGTACTTCCTGTTGAAAAGAAAAAAGCTTTTCATACAGGGCATTGTCCTCTTTGATGATGTCATAAAAAGAGGTCTTTGAGGGTCTTTCTGTGATAAGAATATGATACCATGTTCGGTATCGTTCACTCGTAAACATCTCTTCTTCTACAAGGGCCTGTGCCATATCCAAAACCATAGGATCATTGGCGTTCACAAGCGTCGCTAAAAGCGTCCTTTCATGTTCCTCTGCCTGAGTCTGAGAGGCCATAGCCGCAAGTTGAGGAGCCTCTTCGTTTGTCTGATGCCTTTTGGTAGTCCGAAAAACAAACTGCTCAAAGTCCTTATGCAGGATAACATACGATACCTGCAAAAAAGAAGCTACTTTCTGGATAGCCTTGACCTGTTCATTGTGGAGTGGTATTTTTTGAATAAAACGGAACATCTCTTCTATCTGCTTGCTCTCAGGCTGATTTTTCATCTGATATTGCCTGATATACATCCACTTGAAACCCACAGGATCCATCGCATGCTCTTCTAAAAAGGCATGCATTCCTTCCTTGCCACGTTCAATGACCATTTCATCGGGATCCATTCCCTGAGGTAATATTACCACCCTGCTCTCCATTTTGGTTTCAACAATCAGATCAAGTGACCGTGAGGCTGCCTGTAAACCTGCATTATCCCCATCAAAAAGAAGCACTAATGTATCGACATACCTTTTCAATAACTCAAGTTGGGATAGGGTAAGAGCTGTCCCCAAAGGAGCCACGGCTGAGGTAATCCCCGCCTGATGAAGCCCTATCACATCCATATACCCTTCTACAATGAAGGCCCTTTTCTCCTTGGCTAACGTCTCTTTGGCCTGAAAAAATCCGTACAAAACGTCACTTTTTTTGAAGTAAAGGGTATCAGGGCTATTGATGTACTTGGCCCCTTCCTCACTCCCAAATAAACGTGCCCCAAAAGCAAGGGGAGAACCATCCCTATCATAAATAGGATACACAATACGCCCGGCAAACCTATCTTTGTGGTCATAAGTGGAGAGAAGTCCATACTTCACCATCTGGGCATACTCAAAACCGTGGGAACGCAAAAACTCCCCAAGTCCCTGGGGTCCAGGGCTATACCCTATTCGGAAGGCTTTTATAGTCTCTTCTGTGAGTCCCCGTGAAAAAAGATAGTCCACAACAGCCTTTCCCTTTTCGGACCAGAGCGTTTTCTGGTAGAACTCAATGGCCTTTTGATACATATCAGTATAGTTTCGCTTCTTCTCTTCTGCTCCCCTATCAGAAGAAAGGTAGGGCTTGATATCCTCATGGACCATCGTAGCCAAATATTCCATCGCTTCAAGGTAGGAGAGATTTTTGTATTCCCGCAAGAAGGTAATAGCATTTCCCTTGGCATGACAACCAAAACAATAGTATAACCCCTCTTCATTATTCACAGAAAAAGAAGGGGTCTTTTCCTTGTGGAAAGGGCACAAAGCCGTATATTGCCTCCCACGGCGAACAAGCTTGATACCCTCCCTCTCCATAACATCGACAAGGGAAACCTTGGAAAGAATTCTGTCTCGAATATGATCAGGAATCATCGTCGTTTTATCTGCCACCTTGTGTTTGAAACGTGAATTTTCCGTATAAAAAATATACGCATTTTTTCACCAAAAATCCTAATTTTTTTTTGTTTATTTTAGAGAGATATCTGCTGTCTTTTGCCGACAAAGTGAAGATGACGACATCTTCTTTCTCCACGACGATAGGAATACCAGAGCCGGCTATCCCCACAGAAGGTGCAAAAAGGTATGGTTTCGATTCTTTTTACCCCATCTTTGGCAAGATCTTCTTTTACCTTGGCTTCAAGGTCAAGATACCACCGATTATTTCGAAAGAGCGCATACTCAGAAGAAACTTCCTGAATAATCTCTTCCCCAACCTCATAGCAACAGGCTCTGATATGTGGCCCAATGAGAACACGAATATCTGATGGTTCGTACCCAGCCCCGGCAAGTTGAAGGATCATCTTCCTGTGGATCTCCTGATAGACTCCCTTCCTCCCTGCATGAACAACCCCAATCACCTCCTTCCCCCAATAGAAAATGGGAAGACAATCAGCAGTAAAAACACCTAACAAAATACTATCAAGCGTTGTCCAGAGACCATCTCCTTCAATCAGGGGATTTTGAAGAAAAAAAGGAAGCGTTTCTTCGGTAACTCGATGAATAGTAGCAGAATGGGTCTGATGAAGGGTCACTATGCTTGGAAACCCTAAGCTTTCTCCAAGGCTTTTTCGTGAGAGAGTGACGGCATTCCACTCCTCGGGTGTTTCTACCGTATGGTAGGCATACTCATGGGAGCTTCTCACCGTACTTCCCATGAGTGGAGAGTGGTGATAGAGAACAAGTGGATGTTTTGTCATATCTCAGGCTAACTTAAACGCAAGAACAGTAATATCATCCCACGGAGCCACCCCTTCGCTCCACTCTTCTACTTCCCGAAACAGGGCCTGTACGAAGGCTGAGGCACTCATATTCCCATAGCTCTCTACCACCCGCTTGAGATTCCCAAAACCAAATTCCATCCCATTTTGATTGTTTGCCTCAAGGACCCCATCAGTCACTAAGAAAACAAGATCATGGGGGGTCAATATCAACGACTGGGCTTCAAATTCCGTCTTTGGCTGTATGCCCAAGGGAATACCTCGACCGGAGAGAAGATGAATCTGATTGGTCTGTCCCCTATAGACATACTGCATATTGTGACCTGCATTGGCATAACGAAATTCACAGCTTTCAAGATCCAGAACCCCATAAAACACCGTCACAAACATACCAACCCGTGAATCATCATAGAGAATGTGATTTGCCATACTGAGCACTTCACTCGGTTCTCGCAGCTGATACGCATAAGCCTTGAGAACACTTCGAGAAACAGCCATAAAAAGAGAAGCAGGGAGTCCCTTTCCAGAAACGTCTCCAATAACAAAACCTATATGCTTCTCATCAAGTTCAAATACATCATAGAAATCTCCCCCCACCACCTCTGCAGGTGTCATACGTGCCGCCAAGGAAAGCTTGGAGAACCTTGTGAAATCCTTGATCAGAAGGGCATTCTGAAGCATGCGCAAAATATCAATCTCTCGTCTGAGTTTTTCATGCTCAATGCGTTCCTGGTATATCTTGAGCGTGTCATGGGTGTATCCCACCTGGGAAGCAATAGTCTGGAGAAGCTTCACCTTGTCGAGAGAATAGACCACTCCCTCCCTTGGTTCACTCACACTCAATACGCCCACAGGAATATTTTTGCTTCGAATTGGCACAGCCATGAAGGCTCCTTTCTGGTACCTGAGTCGCTTGTTCTTGAGACCCTGTTGTTCAATATTGTTGGTAAAGAAGGCCCTGTTCTTTTTCATCACCATCGCAGAAATACGATCCGATTCAAGAGGAATCTGGACCTTCTCTGTGAGGTTTTCATCTATTCCCGTACCGGCGACAAGCACGAGACTGTTTTTCTTCTCATCCAAAAACATGATAGAGACTCTTTCCGATTCAAAGACATCTCGAATGAGTGAAGCAATCTGAAAGAAGACATCCTTGGGATTAAACGATGAAGTGGTGAGATTACTGATTCGGTAGAGATACTCCATTTCTTTGGCTCGATCTTTGATCTCCTGATAGAGAAAGGCATTCCATATAGCGATAGCCGCCTGATTGGCAAAACTCTGGAGAAGAAGCACATCCTCTTCATCAAACCCCCCATCCTTGGCATTCACTACCTCTAAGACTCCAATCGCAATATCATTTCGGAGAAGGGGGACAGCAATAAGGTTTCGCGTTTGCATTTGGGTCATTCTGTCCACACCACTATAGAAGTCTTTTTCCTGACTGGTATCATTGACAATACGGTAGTGCTTACTTTGAGCCACTTGTCCTGCGATCCCCTTGCCCTTTGGTACCACCAGGGAGAGAAGCTTGTCAGAACTTATACCAAACGCCACTTCAAAGTGGAGATTTCCCGTTTCTTGATCCACCAGCAAGATAGAGGCTCCCTCTGCATTCAACAGTCGAGCCGCATAAAGCGCAATATCCTGAAGAATATCCTTTGGTTTGGCAAGAGAGTTAATTTTCTGGCTGATGTCAAGGATCGCTTCGAGGTCCTGAAGACCAAGGGCCATAGGTTTCTCCTTAATACGCCGCTGAATAAATCTCTACCAGTTCATTCTTACTGGCAGGACGGGGAATATAGGTCAAAAATTCATACTGACCGGCTACACGGGCGGCTGCCTCAAGCCTGTCCTGTTCTATCCCATACTCCGAAAGGCGCTGGGGAATATGCAGATCAAGCATGATACGCCGCATGGCTTCCACTGCCATAATAGCCGCTTCAATCACGGAAATATCCGTCACCTTCTCACCTAAAGCCGCCGCAATTTGAATAAATTTGTTCGCAGCCGCGGTGAGGTTAAATTCCATCACATGAGGAAGAATAACCGCCGCGCCAATGGACTGAGAAACTCCTGTCTGAGACTCAAGTCCCATAGAGGTAGCCGCACAGGTACCAAGCGCAGAGCCGTAGATAGCCAATGAAGCGAGGAGACTTCCCATACTGAGGTTTCCCTTGATCTTGGTATTGGCTGTTTCTACAGCGAGTCGTTTGAGGTTGACACTGAGATACTCAATGGCCCGAAGGCTAAAAGCATCAGAAATAGGATTTGCCTTTTTACAAATATAGGCATCAAATGAATAAGCAATAGCCTCAAGACTTGAGTAGATAATATCATTGAGGGGAACCTCTTCGCTAAGAGAGGGGTCAATGATCACACTATGGGCTACGGACTCCTTATCAATATAAGGTTTTTTTATCTTGTCCGTATCGTCTGTGATATACGTCTGAGGAAGAAGTCCCCAGCATATGGTCTGAAGGGTGGGAATCTCAATATAGCGAACCTTTTTCATGAGAAGTTTTCTATGACTTTTGACCTCTTCCTGCTGAAACTCATGAGTACTGAACTGAGCAATCACCTTGGCAATAGAAAGCACCGTCGAATCTCCAATGCCTATCACCACATCAGCCCGCGCGTGTTTGGTGATGTTCACTCCTTCAAAGAGATCCTGGGTGTTGTAACGCTTCATTTCATACATAATCACCCCATAGGCATATCCCTCAATCATTCGCTTCACCTTCTGGGCAACAGCCGAATTATGGGGTTTTTTGTCTGTGACAATGACTACTTTTTCTGAATTTGGCGTGGCAAGTTCCGGAAGACGGATAAGAGAATCCATCCCATACACAATGAGTGTAGGAACCTGAAACTCAAGAAAAGCCATGGCTCTCTCCTTTTGTATCCTTTTCTTATTTTCGGCTTTTTTGGCCAAAAACTATGCTTTTTTCGCCTTTTCTCATAAAAATCCTCTCTGAAGGAGTCCTATCCAGACGGTTAAGGTGACCGTACTCATCAGAATAGAGAGAAACACAATCTCACTGGCAACTTCTGAACGCCCTCCATAATGTGTGGTGAGAATGGCCGTATAGACCGCTGATGGCATGGCTATTTGGAGAAGCCCTGCCTTGAAATACATCCCATCCACCTTCAAAAGCCAGAAAAGCGGAATGGCTACAAGAGGAACTACAACCAATTTTACAAAACTGATAAGAGAGGCAAAAAGGCTCTGCTTTCCAAAACGAACAGAAGCAAGTTGAAGCCCTACCTGAATAAGGTTAAGAGGAATAGCACTGAGCCCTATCATTTGAATAGGCTTAAAAACAGGATCAGGAAGTCTTACTCTCAAAAACACCAGAAGTAAAGCCACTAAAATAGCATAAAAAACAGGAACTTGACTCGCGGCTTTGAGCGCATCCTTCCAGTGAAACTTTTCTCTAGCGGCAACAAAAACCCCAAACGTATGGGTAAAAAACGAATAAATCACAAGAAGAAGTGAAGCCACAGCAAGCCCTTCTCCTCCAAACGCCGCTTCGGTAATAGGAAGACCAAAATTCCCTGTATTGGCTAAGGTAGTCGTCAGAACAACTACTCTTGTGATACCCTCTTCCCACTTGAAAAAACGAGCTATGAACCATATAAGGACAAAGGATAGTGCGACCAGAAGAGATACCACCACCAGAAGTCGAAGAAAATAGAGATTGATCACTTCAGGATGGGAGTAGATAGCCTGAAAGATCAGGGCAGGAGTTAAAAGATACAAAGACAACGTGGAGAGGGTTTGGTGATGCCAGTGAAAAATTTTGCCCAAAATATACCCGATCCCAAAGATCAACAAAACAGGAAAGACAATAGTGTAAAATATCTCTATCCACACCATACTATCTCCGTGAGTACAGAAGTGGATTGGGTTCTCTGCTGACCTCAGCCCCAATCCGAATCCCCGGGGCAAAACGACCTGTTTCTCTGGCCTTCAATAGCCTCTCCGTCATAATCTCTGTGAGTTGTTCCGGTGAAATAGGATTGATATAGATTTTTGTGTTACCCTCAAAACCCGCAGGCACATTGAAGCGAAGCTTTACAAGGATTCGCCAGGGAAGCACATACAACGAGTCAAAGGGGGTATAATACCATTCTTCATTGCAGGTAATCTCCGACGTCAACGCTACATGAACAGCATGCACAAGATCACTCATGCCACGGATCTCCTGGGGGGTCTGATGAAGGGGAGTTCCTTCTCGACTCTTGGAATACACAGCAATGGTAGGATACCTATGGCCTATCTCCACATACCCAATAGCAAATTCATTTTCTAAGAGCAAAAATGAATTATAAATAGCAAAATTGACCCCAAACTCATTGTAGATATTGGGATTTTTCATTACCTCTCGAATCTCTCGTTCTAACTGAACACCCCACTCATCAAGTCCCACTAACTGCCTGTGAAGATGATCAAAAGAAGCCCCCGCTGGCTTGAGCCAGTTCTGAAAGATAGAGATATAACGAACAAAAGGATTCTGTTCCTTGATAGATCGCATAGTATCAATCGTAAACATCATATATTGAAAATGTTCTTCTGGAGTAAAATCACCCGCCGAAAAAAGATCAGTGGTATACTTTGCCCCAGGTTTATAATGTCTGAGTCCTAAAATAAGTTCATGGCACCCACCAAAAAAGGCATCAATTCTCTCTAACTTTTCTTCAAAGGTCTTGTCCTCTAACCTGATGCCCAATTTTTCATACTTGAGGGCAAGCACATTCATCACGTGCCTCATGCCTTCCGGATCACTCAGGTAAGCATCCCTCCATTTTCTGATATGTTCCGCCATACGGTACTGATAGTTTTTCGTCCAGTAATTGTACCCCACAATCTCAAAGAGATTACCTACACGGCGAAAGTGGATCCCTCGTGAGTCTTTCACCTGATGAGGGAGAAGACAATACTCTGTTTTCCACTCTTTCCCATCAAAGAAATGTCTCGCCTTCTGTGGCGTGATATATTCCCAATTTTTCTCACAAAAATGGCAATAATCCTCTGGTTCTCTCACTGGTTCTGTGAGAAGTTCCTTTTCCTGCCCGTTGGGGAAAAAGGCCTTGTACCCCCTCTCCGAAACAGACCACACCTCTGTTTGGTTAAAGGGGTTAATCTGTTTTACGGTACCATCAGGCATTCGATGATAATAACGATCATAAGAGCCCATAGCCGCTCCTTGTATATCGATGGTTATTATTATACTTCTTCTCGGGAAAAAAAGCAAAGAACAAGGCAAATCCCTCTTGAGACCCTTGCGCGGGTGTTTTCTTCCCCTGTTTAGGTCAGGGGCTACGCCCCTGAAACCCCGCTTTTTCTGTTCACAAGGGTTTATTTGTCTTTTTTATCCAAAAAAATAGGCCTGTTTATTATGGAAAGGAACATTTTTATACTACTTTTTGTTTTTTTATTACTTTCTTGAGACCTTTGCACGAATGTGCAAAGGTCTCGTTTCTTTACTTTTTTCTTTTTGTGTCGATATATCATATCAAGGAGAATCCAATGAAAAGAATGCTCTTTTTTTGTGTATGTATCCTGCTGGTGTTTTCTTTCAGCTGCGACATGAAAAAACAAACCAGACAAACCCCTCCTGAAAAACCAAAAACCGTCGCTACCAAAGACTCAGGCGAAACAGTGTCTTCCTCTCCAACGGTTCAAAAAAAGTCTTCAGGCTCTTCTTCCTGGTGGGAGAGAATGTGGTCTCCCCTTTCTTCCAAAACCTCTGGTAAGAAAACGCCTTCCTCTTCATGGCAGGTTGCCTTTGAAAATTTCACCTCTCGTCTCAACCCAGCGACTATTGTCTTTACCATGGCAGGGGGAGGCATAGTTCTCCATTTTCTTCTCAAGGCTTTCAAAAGGTAGCCTTTTACCTAAGTTATTCTTCCATCGTCGTTTGAAAATCCTCGTGAATCTCTCGCCAGGTTTCCTTCACCTCTTCGTGGGTTGAGGCACTGAGATTCAGAAGAATACCCATGGCTAAAGAAAACATAACAAAAGACGATCCCCCATAACTGAGAAAAGGAAGACTCACCCCTGTTGGGGGAAGTACTCCTGTAGTCACACCGATATTGAGTATCACATGAAGAGCAAAAAGAGAGGCTATCCCATACCCAAGAAGTTGTCCGAAAGGATCTCTCACATGTCTTGCAATCAAAAAAGCCCTCAGGAAAATAAAGATATAAATCCCTAAAAGAAGAAGCGCCAAAAGAAGCCCTAACTCCTCTGTGATCACCGCATAAATAAAATCAGTGTGAGGAGTTGGCAAGGCACCTAACTTCTGGACTGAATTCCCAAGCCCCTTTCCAAACCACCCAGCCCCCGCAAAAGCCCTGTACGATTGAATCAGGTGGTACCCTCGTCCATAGGGATCATCCCAGGGATTGAGAAAAGAGAGGATTCTCGCCTTTCTGTAGGTAACCTGAATCACAAAGGTCACCAGAACAGGAAGACTGAGAAGCCCCACACTCAGGAGATGCTTGATAGAAGCTCCTCCAACAAAAAACATGATAAGCCCCACCGCCAAAAGCAGCGTGGCAATAGAAAACCCTGATTGCATCAAAATGATAAAAAACATCGCGGTTACGATGAGAAGAGGGGGCAAAAGCCCAAAAGTAAAATTTTGAAGCTTCTGTTGTTTCTTGGTGAGAATATGCGCAAGGTAGATAATAACAACTAACTTGGCAAACTCAGCCGGGTTAAAATCAAAAAGCCCAAGGCTAATCCAGCGTCTTGCCCCACCGCGCACACTTCCAAGCCCAGGCACAAAAACAAGAAGAAGAAGAACAAACGTCACCAGTACCATGGGTTTAATCCAGAAGCGAAGCCGGGTATAATCATAATGGGCCATGAAAACCATACCCATGAACCCAATAAGCATAAAAAGCAGTTGTTTCATGGCATAGGTATAAATATTTCCCGTATAGCGAAGGGAAAAATACGAACTGGCACTAAACACAAAAAGAACACCCACAATCATCAGAAAAAACACGGCATACAGAAGAGGTCTATCGATTTTTGAAAACAACTCCTACCCCTCAAAAGCGATACGCATAACTCAGCGCTATACGATAAGGCTTCACATCCGTTTTCTCATATTTCCATGTGGTGAAATGTCCTTCTTTCAAGGAATACTGTCGCTCAGTATACCACTGCAAAAGAATGGTAAGGGAGTGATGTTTCCCTTCAAAATAGGCCAAAGGCCCAAATACCCACTCGGTATAATCAGAGCCCCAACCTGAGGAAGCCAAAGGAGAATCTTTCCTATGGGAAATCCTTGTTGTCGTTGAAAGAAGACATCCGATATTTCTCAAGAGAAGGGGCATTTGATAGGCAATCACAGAGGTGGTGAGATATCGCCACCCATTGTAATTCTGTCCACTATCGGCTTCATACAGCCATGGTGTCGTCTCATCGGCTGAGGTGAGCATACGGTAATTCAAGGCATGCTCTGTATAGAGAAGGACGTGAGACCATTCTCCTGGTATGATGGCCCCTGTATCAAACTGAAAAGCCCCCTTTCCCCATAGTTCTATAACAGCCCCTCCAAAAGGTGTTGGTGTCTGGGTATGGTTCGTGTTGGAAGAAGGATTGAGCGCCAACCCGGTGAAGGAAAGAAACGTCCACCCTGTACCAACCTTTCCCCCGCCACTGAAAACCAGAATAGCCAAAGGAGAGAGACTCACTTCTCCTCCTGCATTGAAGGAAACAGGAGAAATCTCTCCAAATACCTTCCAGAGAAGAAAATTCTCCTTTGTCAAAAGAGATTTTCCCTGCAGGAAAGGAAATTTCTCCTCATGGGAAACCACTACCTTGGTTTCTATCCCTCCGCTAAAATACACCGCATTCAACCACTGAATCTGGTTTTTTACGGTAGCAGAAAAAAGCGCAAGTGGTATTCCCATCATGACAAGTAGCCATCTTCTCATGATATCCTCCTCTGGATGGTTTTTCAAGTTTTTTTCCGTTCTACTACAAAAACTTCATAATGGCTGTGGATAAGGTAACAAGAATACCTATAAACCACATTATCATGGTAAAACGATGGTTGACTTCTTCAAATCGTTTGTCAACCAACTCAAATCTTTTATCCATCAACTCAAAACGCTTATTCATTTCTTCTCTCATGAGCTCTAAACGTTTGTCCATTTCCTCAAAACGTTTATCTACTTGCTCCAAACGTTTGTCTACTTGTTCAAAACGTTTATCTACTTGCTCAAAACGTTTGTCTACTTGCTCAAAATGTTTATTTACTTGCTCAAAACGTTTCTCTACCTGTTCAAACCGCTTATCCATCTGTTCAAGAAGCAGTCTGAAATCCTCTCGTAGATGCTCTATATCCTGTTTGGTAGCGTGTTCTTCTTTGATTTCCTTGATGTACAGCTCCAGTTCCTGAATGACCTCTTCTGCCTCTTCTTCAGAAACACTCTTGGTAAGGGCCTTGTAGAGGGAAATAAGAGAAGACATCATTTACCTCCGGTTTATAGTATACACCACAACAAATAAGAAGTCAAGAAGAAAAACATCAAACAAAAATTTTTCAGTGAGGAAATATTGACTTTCTCTTATTTTGCCTTATGATAGTAGTATAAAAATCCACGAGGAGAAGCTATGAAACAGGGATACTGGATGTTAGTACTTCATGCCCATCTTCCTTTTGTCCGCCATCCTGAGTACAAGGACGTGATCGAGGAAAGATGGCTTTATGAGGCTATTACTGAGACCTATATACCCCTCCTGTGGGTTTTTGAACAGTTAGCCGAAGAAAATGTACCTTTTCGGCTCACCATGTCCATTACCCCTCCCCTTGCCAATATGCTTACCGATCCCCTCCTGCAGGATCGATACGTTCAGCATATTGATAAGCTTATTCAACTGACTGAACAGGAAGTCGTCCGCAATCGTTTTGTTCCAGAATACCTGACATTGGCTCAGTTCTATCTTGATCGTTTCAAAAGAGTGCGAAAAAGCTTTGTTGAAACCTACAAAAAAGACCTTGTCAAAGCCTTTCGCCGTTTTCAGGATCTTGGTTTTCTTGAAATTCTCACCAGTGGAGCCACTCATGGTTTTTTTCCTCTCTTGAGTGTCCACCCAGAGGCTGTGCGGGCTCAGATTCAGGTGGCTGTGAAGGATTATGCCCGACATTTTGGTCGTGCTCCAAGGGGGATATGGAATCCTGAGTGTGGATACTACCCGGGACTGGAACATCTTCTCAAAGAGGCCGGGATCCGTTTCTTCTACACGGATACCCATGGTATCCTTCATGCCTCTGAAAAACCCCTCTATGGGGTTTTTGCTCCCATGCAAACACCCAATGGGGTAGCCTATTTTGCCCGTGATGTGGATACCTCTCACACGGTCTGGTCATCCACAGAAGGATATCCAGGGGATGGGGCTTACCGGGAATTTTACAGGGATATTGGCTTTGATCTGGAACATCACTATATCAAACCCTATATTCATGAGAGTGGACTTCGGGTAGCCACGGGTATCAAGTACCACCGTATCACAAGCAAAGAAACCCCTATGGATCACAAACTCCCTTATGACGTGGAACTTGCTCAACAAAAGGTACAGGAACATGCCCAGCACTTTCTCTACGGAAGAGAACAACAGATCGACTATGTGGCTTCCCTCATGGATCGTCCCCCTGTCGTGGTGTCTATGTATGACGCTGAACTTTTTGGACACTGGTGGTTTGAAGGACCTGATTTTCTTTACCATGTCATCAAGAAGGTCGCCACTCATCCAAAGATTGGGATGATCACCGCTCCTGAATATCTTGAGATGTTCCCCCACAATCAAGTAGCCACCCCTCCCCTCTGCAGCTGGGGATACAAGGGATACTGTGAGTTCTGGCTCAATGGTACCAACGACTGGATTTATCCCCATCTTCACAAGATGGCCGAGCGGATGAGAGAATTGGCCAATACTTACCGTGGAAACCAGAACCCAGTCGTTATCCGCGCTCTCAATCAGGCTGCAAGAGAGCTTCTTTTAGCCCAATCATCCGACTGGGCCTTCATCATGCGAACAGGAACCATGGTGGATTATGCAGTGAAACGGACCAAACTCCATATCTCCCGTTTCAACAGGCTCTATGAGATGATCCATGTCCAGGTTTCCATTGACGAAGCCTGGCTGAGTGAGGTGGAAAAACGGGATAATATCTTCCCCGAAATAGACTTCAGGGTATATGCCTCCTGAAGAACCTACGAAAACCTATGAGAGCTATCCTTCTGCAGAAACTCCTGCAGAAGGATTTTTTTTGAGACCTTTGCACGAATGGGCAAAGGTCTCAAAAAAGTGGTAAAAAACAAAAAATAGTATAAAAATGTTCCTTAACGTAATAAATAAAACTATTCCTTTGAACAAAAAAGACAAATAAGCCCTTGTTAATGGAAAAAGCGGGGAAGAGGGGCGTAGCCCCTGACCAAGACGGGAAAAGAAAACATCCATACAAGGGTCTCTTTTTATATTTTCTTTTCTTGGGAAGAAAGCTCATAAATCTCAAGAATTCTGTCAAGCCGAAAGGTTCTCTCTTCTCCTGTCAAGTGGCAAAAAGCCCGTAACCCCTCAAAAGTTTTCCCGTGATATTCCATGGTTCCCACAAAAAGGGGAAGAATCACGCGGCGACTTTTTGTATCATCGGGCTTGAGATACACCATCTCAAGAAGTTTCTTTTCGTCTATGGCCTTTTGAAGAAGGCTTCTTTTTTCTTCCAGGGGTCTTGCCTCTTCTGCCTGTTGATATCGTGCCCCTGTCATAAACCGAATAATATGAGAATCCACCTTGACATGGCTTTTTCTGATGGGGTGTTTGAGAACAAGCCCATCCAGACTGGTCACACGACTGAGAGCCACATAGGTCTGACCACTGGCAAAAGCCCCTTTTTTCATATCTAAGATAACGTGGCTAAAGGTTTTCCCCTGGGATTTGTGTATGGTGATACTCCATGCTAGTCGCAAAGGAAACTGGGTAAAACTCCCTATAGCGGTCTTTTTCACCTCGTTTTTTCCCACCGTTTCATACCGATAGGATGTCCAGGTATAGGGCTGGACCTCCACTTCTGTGCCATCGTCAAGCTCCACCTCAACAACATCTCTGCCACAATGTAGAACACGACCTATGGTTCCATTCACCCAGGCACCTGAGGGCTCATTGGTGAGAAACATGACCTGGGCCCCCTTCTTGAGAACCAGCTCATAATCGGTAGGCATGTCTTTTTCAGAAAACTCCCCCTGAATTTTCCCCTGATAGGTCTTTTCCGATGAGGGAAGCTTCTGGAGTTCCCTCTGGTTGATTTCATCGACAATGTCATTGTGGGTAGTGAGATAAATATATTGCTTTTCTCCTGGTTCAAAATCAGGATCAAAGCGCTCATTCAAAAGGGCAATATCCTCATCTGTCACCGTACCATTTCGAATACGGTTGAGAATATCAATGAAAACCTTATCACTTTGACGATAGATCTTTTCCAGTTCGTAGATTTTCATCGCAAGAGAGGGATAACATTTTGCAGAAAAGAAATAGGGAGAATCATACATCGTACTGAAAAATTCCTTTTCTGTACTCTTCAACACAGGGGGAAGTTGATAAAGATCCCCGATAAAAAGGAGCTGAATGCCTGCAAAGGGAAGAGAAGCACGTTCTCTCTCATGTTTTCTTTTGCCTTTTGAAAAAACCTCTCTTGTTATCCTTTCCATCATATCGAGGAGATCGGCTCTCACCATGGAGATTTCATCAATTACAAGAAGATCCGTTTGCGAAAGAATATCGTACAATACATGTCCCCGTCTCTCTAAAATCTCTGGAATATCCCTCTCCGTATTCACGGGAAAGATGCCGTAAAAAGAATGAATGGTCTGTCCCTCAACATTGAGCGCTGCTACACCAGTGGGAGCAAGAACTACAATACTTTTTTTACTAGTCTCAAGAAAATAACGCAAAAAAGTGGACTTCCCCGTCCCTGCTTTTCCTGTAAGAAAGATATTCTCCCCTCTTTGAAGCGCTTCAAGAACCTGTGTAAAATCCTTGTTTATCTCTATGGACATACTATACGGAGAAACGGACAATAATCACATCACCATCCTGCATCACATAGTCTTTGCCTTCCAAGCGGATAAGCCCTTTGTCTCTGAGAGCGGCCCAGCTCCCATGTTTCACAAAGTCCTCATAAGAAACAACCTCATCTCGAATAAAACCCTTTTCCATATCGGAGTGAATCACCCCTGCGGCTTGAGGGGCTTTTGTCCCATTGGGGATGGTCCAGGCTCGTGTCTCCTTTTCTCCAGCCGTGAAAAAGGTAATAAGCCCCAAGATTTTGTACCCTTCGACAATCAATCTTTCCAGCCCACTTTTCTCAAGCCCCAGATCCTTCAGGTACTCTTTCGCCTCAGCGGGATCAAGTTCAGAGAGTTCCTGTTCAATCTTGGCCGAAAGGGCAATGATATCTGCTTTGAGGGTATCAGCCTTGGCTTTGAGTTTGGCATAGAGCGGATTTTTTTCGTAGGTGGTGATTTCTTTTTCACTCACATTGGCCACAATCAAGAGGGGTTTCGCCGTGAGAAACTGATACGCATCCACAATTTTTTTCTCCTCTGCTGTGAGAGGAATATTCTTGATGAGTTCACCCTCCTGGATAGTGGATTTGATCCTTTCGAGAAGCTCTACCTCTTGTTGAGCCTCTTTATTGCCGGCTTTGGCCATCTTGGTTCGTTTGGCCAAAATATTTTCTATCGTTTCAAGGTCTTTGAAGATGAGTTCCATATTGATAATCTCAAGGTCTCGAATAGGGTCCACCTCCCCAATATGGATGACATCCTTGTCCTCAAACAAACGAACTACCTGGACAATAGCATCCACCTCTCGAATATGAGAGAGAAACTGGTTTCCAAGCCCTTCTCCCTGGCTGGCACCCTTCACCAGCCCCGCAATATCCACAAATTGGACTGTGGTAGGGGTAACCTTTTTGGCCTCCACGAGCTTAGCCAAGGTATCCAGTCTTTCATCCGGGACGGCAACAATTCCCACATTGGGATCAATGGTACAGAAGGGATAGTTAGAACTGGCCACTCCCGCCCGGGTGAGGGCATTGAAAAGGGTGGATTTTCCCACATTGGGAAGCCCCACAATTCCACAGCTAAAGCCCATGCTTCTCTCCTTGTCTTTTTTTTATCCTTTTGTTTTATCTCCCAAGCTTTCGCTTCGCATAATCTCTATAATACTGAAGTTGCTTGTCGTTGGGGTACTGAGTGAGTGCTTCTTCAGCATACTCAAGAACAGACTTCCAGTCTTCTTTGTTCACATATTCTTCAACAAGGCTTCGGTAAGTCACAAGAATAGCCCTGTCAATCTCCCAGTTATCCTTATCATACTGCAGGGCCTCTTTGTACCAGTTCAACTTCTCCCGTTGAGAAGAAGAACTATTCCCCCGCATAATATAAAGGGCAGCAAGGTTTTTTCGTAAAACGGAAGAGGTGGGAAGGAATTGAATCCCTCGCTGAAGAATCTCCACAGCCCTCTGCCACAAACCCGCCTCTTTATAGGCAAACGCAATACTATTATAATATTCAGCAAGAGAAATATCTCTTTCTATACCTGTTAAATCCTGATACCATTGAAGCACAAGATTTTCGTCCTTGGGATACAGCTTCCATTCACTGATGAGTTTCTTGACAAGAGAATCCATCCCAAAGCCTGACACCTTTTTGTACCAGCTTCGCTCGCCAAAATCTTTTTTGACGTCCTGAAGAGTTGTCCAGGCCTCTTCATAGGCATTGGTCTGGATAAGTCGATAGAGAAGCTCCTGATACACAGAGGCGATAAGTTCTTCTCTTTCCATCAAGATGGGGCGATATTTCCCAATATTCTGTCTAGCCTCCACAAAACGCCCATCCTTGAGCATCCCTAAGATGGTATTATACACAAAAAACTGATAGTTATTACTGAGAATAAGGCTCTCAGGAAAGATTCGTATCCCCTCCTCTAATACTGCCATGGCGTCATTGGTAACACCTCGATTCCAGAGAAAAGAAGAATACTCCTGATAGGCGGCAATCCCATTGGTACGAACAAAGGGGATAGTGTTATCCAGTTCCATAGCCCTCAAAGCCAACTGAAAAGCATTGGATATGTCCCTTCTCCGTACCTGCATATAGACTTCGTTGGCATACCAGAGGGCGTACCACTGAATGAGATTGGTAATCACCGCTCTTGGCACCCGCTCATCAGTAAAAGAAGTGAGTCTCACAAAGTCCTGCTGGGCTTGGGTCTTTTGTCGGAAGTTATAGCCAAGGGGAGTAGTGGCCTCTACTTCCACCCACTGATTGTTGACAAATACCTCTGGTCTTGCATGTGTGGTATAGATATTTAACCTCACAGGAAACCCTAAGGCTCTTGCTGAAAGGGCGTACAGAAGCGAGGAAGATACACAATTAAACTCGCCTGTTTGGAATACCCCAGAAACCGTATTGGCCGTCTCCCGGTAACGTTTTAGAAAGCGTTCATGAAGAACAAGCAAAATCCTTTCCGCTTTTTCTGAATCACTCGTGAAATGTTGCTTCTGGAGCTCTGTGATCACACTTTGCCACTGAGAAGCATAGAAGGAAATACTCTCCCTGTTGGTAAGCCACGCCACCGTGAGAAAGCCCTCTATGGGATCCATATTGGTGGTTTTCTCCCAGAAAGAAGCCTCAAGCGGATGAAAATTCTCATTCCAAAAGGCACTCCTTCCCCACAAACACAGGGGAAAGAGAACAAGAAGAAGGATTTTTCTCATATACCCTCCTATTTTTCCCTCCCATCGAGGATACGAATCATCACCACCCTATCCCTCACAAAAGAAAGCCGAGAAATCTCCTCAAGGGCAAGTCGCATCTTCTTCTCCGAGGCTTCGTGGGTTGTCATAATCAGAGGCACGTATTCATTTTCACTCTGTTCCGGTTGAAGAACCGAAGCAATGCTGATACCATATTCCCCAAAGATACTGGCAATCTTAGCGAGTACCCCCATCTGATCAAGGACATGAAAACGAAGATAATAGCGACAAAAAACCTCATCGATGGGTTTTACCTCCAGTTTTTGATACGCCCGGAAGAGTTCAAATGACTTTGATTCAAGATGTTCGGCAATAGCCATCACATCAGCCACAACCGCGGTTGCCGTGGGATGAGAACCAGCCCCTTTCCCATAGTACATAGAGGTACCCAAGTATCTCCCCTCCACCAGAATCGCATTGTACTCATGATGAACAAAAGCCAACTGATTGTCCTGGGGAACAAGGGTTGGGTGAACCCGAAGTTCGAGCCGATTGTCTTTGTCTCTTTTGGCAATCGCCAACAGTTTGATCACATATCCCATCTTCTCCGCATGGAGAATATCCTCAAGAGCGATGTGTTCTATCCCCTCATAATAGACCTGAGAAAACTCAACCTCAGTGTGAAAGGCCAAAGAAGCCAAAATAGCCAACTTGTGGGCGGCATCGTCTCCATTCAGGTCAAGGGTGGGATCAGCTTCGGCAAAACCCTTCTTTTGAGCCTCTCGCAAAGCCTCATCTAAGGAACGATGAGAGAGAGACATCTGGGTGAGGATATAGTTCGTGGTGCCATTGACAATCGCATAGATCCCTTCGATGATGTCGCCTACAAGGGAGTGGGTAATGGTCCGGAGGATAGGAATTCCTCCTCCGACACTGGCTTCAAAAGCAAGGCTTTTTTTCATCTGTTTGGCAAGGGAAAAAAGATCCTTTCCCCTCTCAGCAAGAAGAGCCTTGTTGGCTGTGACCACATGCTTCCCTGCTTTGAGAGCCTCTTCTACGAGGGTATAAGCAAAGGTCTTGCCTCCCACCAGTTCTATCACAATATCTACCTTTGGATCAGACAAAGCCTCTCTATAGTCCGTGGTCAACTTTGCTTTTTCCACCTTTACCGGCCTGGGAGTCGTGATATCCTTGTCCACCACCCAGCGAAGCTCAGGAGAGATACCTGTACGCTTTTCTATTGTCTTTTCGAGTGTTTGAAGGATCTCTACCACCCCTGAACCAATCGTCCCAAATCCTACCAAGGCAATACCAACCGTTTTCACCGCTCTCCTCCATGTGTATGCGTGAGTGTATATTATAGCCACAGAAAGAAATTTTTGCAAAAAATAAGAAAGACAAGACCTCTATTGGAGCTTACAACACCTGAAGTTTTGCCTTGATATTCCCGTTTTTGTGAAGGAGTTGAAGGATTTTGACAATATCCTGAGAAGACATCCCGAGTTGATTGAGGCCATTCACCAGTTCCTGAACCGTGGTGGAAGAAGGGAGAATTTTGGCTGTCTGTTTCTGCGAGGTTGAAGGCATTCCCCAGGAGGGAGAAGCACCCCCAATCGCAATTTGCGACCCCTGATAGACAATAGCCGCTTCGGTAACCACAATATTTCCCCCTGCGACAACCATCCCTGTTTTGCTATCAATGGTGATACTTGGGACCTGTGGGACATCAACACGAGTGGAAAGAAGCCTTCCAAGCCATTGAGCCGGTTGTTGATCCTCAGGAATCTTGATTCGAATAGTATAATTTTCTATGGTGTATTCCACCCCTCCAAAAGAGGTCTGAAGTGTCCGTTCAATAGCCACAAAGGCATCAAAAGAATAATTGGGATCTAAATGAAGAACAACCGTATTATTCTCTTGAAGCCACGTTTGTGGGATGGGCTTCTGAAGAATACCCCCTTGAGGAATAGTTCCAGAAACACTCTTGGAAGAGGTATCAACCGTCAGCTTTCCACTGGCAACGGCGTAGATCTCATTGTCTCCACCCACAAGAGGGGTAACCACCAGTTCTCCTCCCTCAAGGGATTTTGCATCAAAGACAGAAGCCACACGAACATCCAAACAATTTCCGGCCTGGGCAAAAGGAGGAACATCAGCGACGACCATCACCACAGCAGCATTCTTGGGCTTGAACTTGTCCATATTCGCCTGAATCCCAAAATGGTGGGCAATACGGGCCAAAAACTCCTTTGTCTGCGAACCACCTTCACTATCTCCTGTGCCTTTCAATCCAACCACAATACCATAACCTATGAGAGGATTGAAAGAAAGACCTTCCACACTCACGATATATTTCATTTCTATAGGTTCAGCCCAGAGAAATCCCGCTAAAAACAGAAAAACGATCCCTTTCTTCATAAACCCTCTATCTCTTCTCTTTTGAGCCTTAGAATTCGGCTATTTATTTTATTTTCGACCAAAATAACCTCTGATTGAGGGGAAGAGATCAACCGAACAGGGATTCGGATAGAAACCCCTTTCCCTCGATAGGTGAGAAAACCCTCTTTCTCCCCTATTCTTTCAAAACCGTACACCGGCAAAAAAGACGAAGAGACAGGAAAGACCTGACGAACAGGCACAAAAAAGGATTGCACCCTCCACGAATGAGGCAGATACACCCGACAGGTGAGATATATTCCCTTCTCTTCTCTGTTTTCAGAGAGAACCTCAAAACGTTCCGGCAGATCCACACTTTCCCATGTTGTTCCCGGATAGGCCTGGAAAAGCTGAGTGTACCACTCCTCTGGCGTGAGAAGACGAATCCCACGGAAAACAACCACTTCCTTGCCCACTAACACAAAATCCCCAAAACCCAACTGCTTCATCACCTGCCCCACCTCAGAAGCATTATAAGAAGACTTTTTTGAGTCCAAAAGCGTATTGGTGGGAAGTTTTTCCTGAATCAGGTCCTGAAGAGAAACCATATCGTTTGAAGAAAGCACATAGGGACGAAGTGTAAACGTTGTAGCCATAGCTACTTCTATGAAACTCACGAAAGAAAGCCCCACCAGAACCAGAAGCCTTTTTCGTAGAAAAAAAGCCGTTTTTCTCCACATCTTCATAGTAAAAATATCGGTAGATCCACAAAAAACTGAAGAAAGACCTGACCAAGAAAGAGAAGCAGCTTTTTCATTTTTGCTTGACGATTTTTCTTCTCATGAATATATTATAATAAAATAATATGATAAGGAGTTCTTATGGAACCGAAAATTGTGATTTTCACCACCCCGACCTGTGTGTTCTGCCGCAAGGCCAAGGAATACTTCCAGAGCAAGCGTCTCAAATTCAAAGAGGTCGATGTTTCTCGTGATCCAGCGGCTGCTCAGGATATGGTGAGACGATCAGGACAAATGGGTGTTCCGGTTATTCTCATCAATAACCATGTGGTGGTTGGCTTTGATGTAGGCAAGATTGAAAGACTTTTGTCTATTCATTAGTGGATAACTCAAGCCCCTTTCTCTTTTTTCCGAAAATAAAAAGAGAAACAGGAGAAAGGGGCATACATGAAGCGTGCGATCGTCTATCTCGTTGTGAATGCTATAGCCATTGTCATTGTGATGAATTTCTTTTTTGGAAACGGCGGAGTAAGTGATCTTATTACCGAAAAACACCATCTTGCCACCGTCCAGCTCCAGACAAAAGAAAAAGAGCTTGCCCTCCTCTCCCAGAATTCAGACCTTCTTTCGGAAAAATCAAGCAAAAATATAGACGAATATTTAGTGAAACACGGTTATAAGCCTGAGAATACCCTGATCTTTCGTTTTGTTTCCCCTCCCTCCCCTCAAGAAAAGCCCTACTCGACTCATCTCATCACAAGGCTGTATCTTGTGTGCGGGATTCTCATTCTTTCACTTTTCGTGGGGGAAACCTGTCTTTATCTTTTAGCAAAAGGAGCGTTTCGCCTATGAAAATTGTGCTTGTTGGCTATCGTGGAAGTGGAAAGACGACTTTGGGGAAACATTTGGCCTCCTCTCTTTGTATCCCTTTTGTGGATACCGACCATGTAGTGGAAAGCAAGGCGGGCATGAGCATCCCGGAAATCTTTCAAAAAGAGGGGGAATCAGGCTTTCGACTCAGAGAAACCCTTGCCCTCAAGGAGGCGCTTCTTTTGGATAATGCGGTTATTGCTACAGGAGGAGGGATTGTTCTCAGACCGGAAAATCGTCTTCTCATCCGTACGGCTGATCTTGTGGTATACCTCGCCGCCCCGGTCTCTGTACTGGTAGAACGTATCCGGGGAGACACCAACCGTCCTCCCCTCACCCATCTGCCACTTGAAGAAGAGGTGATGAGTACCCTGAAAGAGCGTCTTCCCCTCTATGAAGAGGTAGCCGATCTCTCTCTTGATACCCACCTCTATAGCATTGAGGAAGCTACCCGTGAAATACTCAAACGCCTCAAAAAGGAAGAACCATGCAGCGAACCTTTGTGTTCCTAACAAAGATTCTGCTCCTCTTTGTTCTGATATGGATGGTGTTTTTCGGGGTGGTGATAGTCACCACAGAATTTCATGTAGAAAGCGGTATCTCAGAATATGGACTTTTCCTCTGGCACAAAAATGCTTATGAGAAGATCCGTGGGTTTGTTCTGAACGACACCGAGGACAAAGCCATCAAGCAAAAGATTCAGGCTTCTTTTTCGCTCCTTGAAGAAGAGAAAAACGCCTTTTTCTCTCAAATAGAAAACTTCAAACAGGACAAAAACCTCTATGATGCCATTTTTTTCTATGTTGTTTCTGGAAGTCTTCCCTCCCTTCGAAGTATCATAGATACCTACTGGCAAGATGATCCCTTCTTTGTCGAATGTTATGTGGTAGGAGAAAGCGGGGACTTACTCTACAAGTATGGAGGATATACCCTTTCCCCTCAAAAGGTGCCTTCTCAGCAAATTTACACCTTTCAAAGGGACGATACCCTCATTGACTGTATCCTCAACTGGAGAGATGAAACGTTTGAAAAGGAGCTTCAATTTCACTTTCTCTTTCGCGAAGACAAATTCTTTTCCTGGATTCAAAAGAGTTCTTTTCCTCTGATACTCCAGCTTGGGGAGACCTTCTTCAAAACGGCGAAGGTTCCAAGAGTCAATTCCCTTGACGAACTCTCCCAGAATACCCATTATGGCTCCTACGCCCTCTACCGTTTTCCTCTCATATGGAAAAACGTCGAAATCGGAACCGCTTTCTATTTTGTGAAAAGATATGGGATTGGCTGGTTTTTTGTTTTCTTAGTGAGATTGATTCTCGTCGTCGGAGTTTTTGGTGGTATGGTGGGCTTTTTCTTCTGGGTGGATCATATGATGAACAAGATGCTTTCCTATCAAAAGAAAAGGGAACAACCAGAGAATGAACTTGACGAACAAAATATCCAGTGGATAGAGGAATTCCTTGCCAATCAAAGAGAGGAAAAGAAATGAAATGGATAGGTCTTTGTCTTTTGCCTGTGATGGTGTATGCCCATTGGAGTGTCAATGATATCTGGAAGATTTCCGTGAAGCAAACCAATACCTTTTCTTTCATCAGTGACTGGGAAAACCTTTCTTTTTCCCCTTCAGGGATAACAACCACAAACGATCCTTCGTGGCTGTCTATACTCGATGTTTCTTGTGGTGAAGGATACCTGTTTTCCCACGTTTTTGTGGATTTTGAAGGATCCAGCGAAATCACCCTTGAGGTTCATAACAGTGATGATAATACCCTCCTCGCAAAAACCAATCTCACAGAAAGCGGGATTCTCCCCCTCTCCCATGTGTATCAAAAGAAAATAGACGTATGGGCCTATCTTTCGTCAGGAACAAAACTCTATAGCATAGGTGTCGTTCGTACCAAAGAGATCCCCCTTCATCCAACCAATGTCATCGTCAATCCTCAGATCCTCTACTACCCTGAGGGACGTCTTTTGATTGATCTCACCCTTCAGAGTCCCGCCTATCTTGAGATAGAACTCTACAATAAACGAGGAGATAGATTGGCTTCTATTATTCCTCTGTCGTACTATACCGCTGGACCTCTTTCTCTCCAGTGGACACCCCTTTCGATTGCCAAAACCTACCTCATGTCGGGTTCGGCCTATGTGTATGTCCGTTATCGTATCAGTACCGGCTCAAAAGAATGGGCTCACAGGTTTGAGATTGTATATTTGTAGGCTAAAATAGCCTCCTCAGTTGACAAAAAAAAATATGCTACAATCTTTTTAACCTGCAGGTACAATGAAGAAGGAGGTGAAAAAAAATGGTCTGGGTGTACGTAGGAGTTGGACTGTTTATTTTGGTTGCGCTTGCTTTCTAAAGTAAAATAAATATTCACCCGCGGGTGAGAAAATATCATCTTAAACCAATAACAAAAAGAGTAGAAGGAGAAGTATGGTGAAACACCTTTTTTCCCTTTTCTCCTTTTTTCTTCGCCCCCTGCGGCGTCAATTTGTCTCTCATCTGGCAAGGGATAGTTTTACACTGGTGTTTTTTCTTTTTCTTGCAGGTGTCGTTTTTTATAGATATAGCGTATTTGTTCACTCCCTCCCAGGTCAATATCATCTTCCCCTTCTCTCAGGACTGTGGTTAAGTTTTCTTGTATGGTTTTTTCTCAATTTCTGGGATAGACCCTCTCTCACAGAAAAGGAAAAACTCCTCTTTGGCGAAAGCACCCTCCCACTCAAAAGCCTCGTGTGGTATTTTCTTCTCCGGGAAATGGGAAAAAAAATACTCTCGCTTCTTCTCTCCCTTCTTCTTCTCTGGCCTGTGGTTGATAGCCTTGGTCTTTCCCCTCTTTACAAGGTTATTACCTTCCTTTCTCTGCCCCTGATCTGGTTTCGTTCTCTCTTGTGGGCCTACTCGTTTCGTACAAGCGAGGACAAAAAAAGCTGTTTTTTCTGGCTAACTTTCATCACAGCCATCTGGATAGGTATAGTGAATTATCCATCATTGATACCTCTTGGATTTAGTGCGGAACTCCTTTCTCTTTTTTTCTTTCTGAGAAAAATTTTTTCTTCTTTTTCTCGCCCTCTTTCCATTTATTCTTCTTTTTTTCTTTCCTCACCCCCTCTTCCAAAAAAACATACAAAAAGACGAAGTGTCTCCATCATCGAAAGTCTTCTCCGTTATTTTCTCTCTGTCTCTGAGAAACCTTCCCTCATTTCTGGAATTCTTGTTGTCATCGGTATTTTGATAGGGCTTGGCATGGTGTTGGCCTCCTCTCCTACTCTCGAAAAGGAACAGCTCAAAAATGGCCTCATCCTTCTCTGGCTGGTAGTCTTTGTAGGGGTAAGTTCACTCTCCGGCATTCTCTCCTCCCATCCGTGGTGGTTTCTCTGCCGGCTTCAACCCATACCCTTCTGGAGAGCCTCTCTTCTTTCTCAGGTAAAAACCCTTCTTGTTCTCCCTCTTCTTGTACCTTTTCTTGTATGGAGTAGTCTTGTTTCACCCTTAGACACTCTTTTTTCTCTTCTCTGCGGCCTTTTGTGGGTAGAGACTACATGGTCCCTTCACTTTCTTATAGGGGAACGACCAATCTTTGAAGCGATTATTTTTATTTTCCTCTTTCTTGGTTTCCTCATTGGTGAATATGCACTTTCATGGGGATTTGTTCCCATCGCTCTTGGAGCAGTATTTCTTTTATGGAAAAAAGCCAAACAGAAGTATACACAAAAGTGGGAGGATGTACCGTGATTCTTCTTGAAAATATTACCAAGGACTATGGAAACCACAAGGGAATATTTGATGTAAACCTTGCCTTTTCTCCGGGAATTACGGGTATTCTTGGGGAAAATGGTGCCGGTAAATCCACCCTTTTTAAGCTTCTTCTCGGACTTCTGAAACCTGATCAAGGAAACATCTTCATCATGGGGAAAAACCTGTGGGAAGGGGATACTTTTATTACCAGCAAACGGTGGATTGGTTATGTTCCCCCCGAAAACTACCTTGTTCCTTCTCTCACGGGAAGGGAAAATATAGAACTTATGGCCTATTTACGATTTCAGGATAAAAATCAATACCATAGGCTTATGCCTTACATCGATATCTTAGAAATGAAGGATGTTCTTGATGAACCTCTCTCTACCTATTCCTCTGGTATGCAAAAGAAACTTCACATCCTTGTTAGTCTTTTAGGAAATCCTCCCATTCTCATCTGGGATGAACCCTACAATCAGTTAGATATTGTGGCTCTCATGCATATGAAAGAACTTCTTTTAGCTTATGCAGACGAGACAAAAGCTACTATCCTTTTCTCCAGCCATATCATCGAAATGGTGGAAGATCTCTGTTCTCATGTATGTATTCTTCATCAGGGACATGTTCACTTTTATGGGGATCTTCCTCCTCGCGGAAAGCTTACTCCGTATTACGTGGATATTATCCAGAAAAAAGAACCTGCTTTTCTAAAAAATTCGTCTCCAAAAGTTGAAATTTTGTCCCCTTGTGGATATGATATAACCAAAGAACTCAAAGGAGACTCTATGCCTCTCATTGAAGTCAAAAACGCCAAAAAGGACTATCCTTTAGGGAAAACGACTGTCCATGCCCTGCGGGGGGTGAATCTCACTGTGGAGGCAGGTGATTTTTTCTCTATAGTGGGACCTTCTGGGAGTGGAAAAACCACTCTTCTCAACCTCATCGGGTGTATCGATCACCCAACGGAAGGAGAGGTCATCATTGACGGGCAAAATGTCTCTCAACTCAGTGATAAAGAACTCACCAACATCCGCCTCTACAAGGTGGGTTTCATCTTTCAGACCTTCAATCTTATTCCGGTGCTAAATGTCCGGGAGAATGTGGAGTTTCCCCTGCTTCTCATGAAAGACAGGGCAGGACTCACCAGAGCTGAAATCAACGAACGGGTGGAAAGACTCATTGAAGAAGTAGGTCTCAAGGATTTTATCACCCACAAGCCTACGGAACTCTCAGGAGGACAGCGTCAGCGGGTGGCTATTGCCCGTGCTCTGGTGACCAAACCGGCTATTGTGCTTGCTGATGAACCCACCGCCAATCTTGATTCAGAGACAGGTGAAAGTATTTTAGCCATCATGCGTCGTTTGAATGAGAGTGAACATATCACGTTTATCTTCTCTACCCATAACCCTGATGTGCTCAAGTATGCCAAGCGTATTATTCGGCTCAAAGATGGACTTGTGGTCAGTGAGGAGTAAACCATGCAGGGGCTTTTTTATACCATTGCCTTTCGAAATCTTTTTCGCCATAAAGGGAAAAGTCTCATTGTGGGAGGGCTTCTCTTTCTTGTGGCCCTTCTTCTCACCTTTGGTAATGCCACCATCAAGGGTATGAACAGGGCCCTGGAAAAAAATATAGTTCGTGGTTTCACCGGGAATCTCGCCATTATCTCCACCAACCAGATGGACAAGGAGGTTTTTGGATCTTTTTCGGGCCGCCCTATGGCGTTGATAGAAAACTATCCCAAAATCAGTAACGTCCTTGCTTCGCTTGATGTGGTAGAAGATTTTCTCCCCATTGGCAGAAACGTAGCCATGCTTTTCAATAGTGGTGGTACGCCTGTTTTCTATATGATTTATGCCGTGGATTTAGATAGATACCAGTCTTTTTTTGAAAACAGGATTGAAATCATAGAGGGAAGACGCCTTGAAAAGGGTGAACGTGGGATGATGATGGGATCTCTCATCAGAAACCAGACGGCTGAAACGGTGAGTCTCTGGCTTTTTCCAGAGGGAAGTGAAATCGTTTTTTCCAACATGCCCCCAAAAGTGTTCACCAACAGGGAAAGTCTCACCTATGCTTCTGAGGCTGTTTTAGTGGGCTTGAGTGACGATGTAGGAAGCGATATTCGGCTTCCCGTCAGAGGAATTTTTCGGTTTGAAAGTCTCAATGCACTCTTTGGAGGATATACTGTCTTTGTTGATCCCCTTTCCTATGTCGAGATGTTCAACTACATTGTTAATTCTCCTACGACTGTTCTCAGTAAACAGGAGAAAGACTTTCTCAAAACCGACAATTTTGATGCCCTTCTTGAAGAAAACCTTTTTTCTACCGCTTCTCCGACCACATCCCAGACCTACTCAGAAGAAAACATTCGTCAGGCTCTCAAGCGTAGCCAAACCTACACTTACTCCACAGAAGCCTACAATGCCGTCATTGTCAAAACAAAAAAAGGAATCTCTGATACGGTGGCTCTTCAAAAGGTAAATAGCGCTCTCAAAGAGGCAAACGCCGATGGAAAGGCTATCTCCTGGAGAGAGGCCATTCCCCAATTATCCCAGTATATTGGCATTGTTCAGGGACTCTTTGGGGTGGTCATGTTTATGCTTTTTCTTGTTTCTGTGATCATTGTGATGAATACTATCTCAATGTCCGTCGTCGAAAGAACCACAGAGATTGGCATGATGAGGGCCATTGGCTCTCAGAAGTCGTTTATCGGACGTATGATTCTTGGAGAAACGTTGACATTGGGGGTGGTTTTTGGGGGGAGTGGTATCGTGGCCGGTGCTCTTCTCTCATGGCTTATAGCCGGGTTAAAACTCAAGGCAAAGGATGAGATGATCCAGATTCTTTTTGGAGGAGAGTATTTTCTCCCTGTCGTGGGAATTCCAGATATGATAGGGAATCTTGTCGTTCTTCTTTTTGTTCTCTGGATAGCCTCTCTTTATCCCATCCGTATAGCCAAAAGAATCACTCCCCTTGAGGCTATTTCACGTGAATAACAAGGAGAGAAAACTATGAAAATCGCTACTCTTCTTTTTCTTGCCTTTCGTAACCTGACACGCCAGAAAAGACGCAATCTTTTCCTTGGCTCAGGTATTGCCATCGGAATTACCCTATTAGTGGTGGCAGGTTCTTTCTCTCTGGGGCTGAAGGATCTTCTCATTGACAGGTGGATTAGCTATATGAGTGGTCACATCCAGGTGACTGTCCTGGGAAGCGTCAATGACTTTTATGGAAGGGGAAAGGGCTTTTTCAAAGACAAAAACATGGTGGAAAATATCCTTGCTTCGTACACCAATGAGATTGACTTCTTCTATACCGATGCCTCTGCCTTTGTTCGACTCATTGGGAACAGAAGAACAGATCTTATTCAACTTGTAGGTATGGAGGTAGATGAGGGTTTTCTCAAGTTTCTCAATGTTGTCCAGGGCAATGGCTGGGACCTCACCAACACCTCTCAATATGAAAATCCTATCGCCATCACCACAGACAAGGCAGACTACCTGAGAGTAAAACTCTATGACACAGTAAAGGCTTCTTTCCAGACTATCCACGGCCAGATGCAAACAGCGAAGTTTACCATTGTCGCCATCTACAAGGCAGATGTCTCCTACATGGGTTGGGTGGGATACGTGCCCAAAGTAGCCATGCGAAAGCTCCTCGACTACCGCGATCACGAATGGGGAAGTGTAGTCATTGTCCTCAAGGACAAAAAAAAGGCCATTCCCCTGGCTACCGAAATCCACCAAAAGCTTACTCCTCCCCTTATGGTCGTCAAAGCCCGCGTAGGAAACAGTGAAGGGCTTGTAGGGGGATTCTGGCGGGATGAAAAACGTTTTGAGTCTCTCAGCAATCTTCTCACCATTCATGAGGTTTCCCCTCATGGGGATATCAGAAAAAATGGGGTTCTTGTACCCCTTTCCATGGCCAAAAAACAAAACCTTCAGGGAGGAAAAACCATCACCATCACCTACCAGAGCCGTTTTGAAGGAACAAAAACTGTACAAATTCCCATTACTGGCATGTATACCAGTAGCCTTTTACCCTCAAATCTTATTCTCATAAACGAAAAAGAATTCTATACCCTTTTTCGTTCTCTTCCTGCCAAAGAAAGTATGGTTTCTCTCTCTCTTTCGAATACCGACTTTCTCTGTACTGAGTGGTATCTTCTCCCTCGTCCGAAAAGTGCCCAGGAGATCAACAATCTCTACGATTCCCTGAAACAAAACCCTATTTATGCAGACAAAGTTCTGGTTTCCACCCTCTATGAATCCGCTTCATCTTTTCTTCAATTTCTCTCAGCCATCAATATGGTGAGTCTTGTATTCGCTTCTTTTCTCTTCCTGATTGTGATGGTTGGGCTTGCCAATTCTCTCCGGATGGTCATCCGCGAAAGAACACGAGAAATAGGTACCCTCCGTGCCATTGGAATGCAAAGATCAGATGTGCGCTGGCTTTTTCTCTTTGAAGTGGGACTTCTCATGCTCCTCTCTGGACTTGCTGGCATCCTTCTCGGCTGGCTTCTCGTAGGTATTCTTTCTTCTCTTCCCTTAGACGACTCAGGGTTTATTGGCATGCTTCTTCTGAATAAACGTCTGCACCTCGTAATGGACTGGGGGTGGAATATTTTCTGTCTTTTCTTCGTGATCATTCTCGGGCTTCTCACGGCTTACCGTCCGTCCAAGCGTGCCGCACGGATGTCACCAGCCGAAGCCCTTATCCATTACGAATAATAAGGAGTACAGATATGAAAGAGATCCTCTTTTCGCTTGTTTTCTTTTCTTCCCTCTGGGGTATCACCGGGAGTGAACTTCTCTCCAAGATTGACAAACTCTATGAAATCCGAACCGATATCACTGCCAGGATTAAACTCACCCAGCAAAAGGGAGAAAGTATAAAGGTAATAGAAGCTATTTATTATCGAAGAGACGCTGATGATTCCTTTCTCATTATCATGACGGCCCCTGATATAGAAAAAGGTAATGGCTACCTCAAAGTGGGAGAAAATTTCTGGATGTACAAACGAAATACCCGTACCTTCCAGCATATCAATCGTGATGAATCGCTCTCTGGCAGTGACGCCCGAAGCGGTGACCTCGAAAAACGCAAGATGAGTGAACTTTATACGGTTGCTCTCGATGACAAGAACCGGGAAAAAATCACAGAAGAGAAACTGGGCAACATTCCTGTCTATCGAGTAGAAATTACCGCTAAAGTAAGCGATGTCACCTACCCAAAGCAAATCCTCTGGGTACACAAAGAGAATTTTCTTATCCTCAAAGCCCAGGCTTTTTCTCTCTCTGGAACCTTGATGCAAACTATTTATTATTTGAAGTACACCCAGATTGATGGGCGATATATCCCTCTTCAGCAGATTTTTGTTGATGAATTTGAAAAGGGAAACAAGACCATTTTAGACCTTTCTGGCATTTCTTTTGAGAAAATACCCTCTCATATTTTTACCAAGGCTTATCTTGAAAATCTGAGTAAATAGGAAAGGCTATGAAGAAACTCTTTTCACTCTTTCTCATGATAAGTGTTTTTGGATTCGGCCAGCAACTTGATGAGAACGCCCTTTTCCAGGAAGATACCCTTATTACTGAAGCCCCTCTTCTCACCAACACCTCTTCTAAGGGTATCTCTCTCACCGGCAATATACAAAGCCTCTTTACCTACTCTTTTGAGCGGGATAAACTCACCAATAAGGATAGCCAAGCGACGAACCTTTTCTCCTATGGAATAGGTGGGGATATTTTTGTTGACATTCGCCAGGAAAAGGGGTACAAAGCCTTTGTTGACATAGGTTTTCTTGCTACTTCTGGTGGAGTTCCTCTTCTTCGTACCTATGTTGATCCTTTCACGGCCACTCCCCTTCCTCTAATAGAAACCAATTCTTTTCTTGTCCAGATAAAAGAAGCCTTTGTCGATTTTCCCCTTTTTCATCTTCTTTATTTCCGGTTTGGAAAACAATATCTCACATGGGGGACAACCTATTTCTGGAATCCCACAGACCTTCTCAATCGTGAAAGAAAAACCCTGTCTACTCTCAATACTCCCAGAGAAGGCATATGGGGTATCAAGCTTCACATCCCTTATCAAACCCTGTTTAACTGGTACACCTTTTTAGATACCACAGAGATAAAAAATCTCAGCACCTCTGCCCTTGCCTCCAGGCTTGAACTCCTCTTAGGAAATACTGAAATAGGACTCTGTGGCTGGTGGAAAAAGCATTCCCTCTCTGTGTATGGGGCTGACCTTTCCACCCGTCTCTGGGGGTGGGATATCAAAGCAGAAGGAAGCCTCTCATACGGAGACAATCGCCCTGTACTGAAAGAAGAGATGATCCCCTATGGCCCGCTAACCATAACGAATTATACCACGGAAAAAACCACCAATAAATGGGTCTATCGTATTGCGGTAAACTTTTCGCACTCATGGGAACTCTGGGATGTAAAAGAGAGACTTTCCACCATGGTGGAAGTTTTTTATAACAGTGAAGGAAAGAATGACTCCCTTTTTGAAAATCCCACCAAAACCCAGGTGGCTCTTCTTTCCGGGGCTTATGTCCCTAATGAGTATGGAAAATGGTATGGTCTTCTTTCCATTGGATTTCGGAAACTCTTTGTAAGTGAAGTTTCTTCTCAGATATACATTCTTTGGAATATAGAAGACAGATCTGCGGTGTTAAGTTCCACACTTTTCTACAATCCTGTAGATGAGGTACAATCAAGTTTAGGTCTTGTCTGGTATACAGGAAAAGATAAGCAGGAATATACTTCTACTGATTTTCCTGTTGTTCTCACGGCACAATTTTCTTTGAAGTTCTGATATATTCATCAAAAAAACGTTTTTTTAGGATAATCGTACGTCTCGTCTGGGTCAAATATCCTTCCATCTCAAGTTTTCGAAAGATACGACAGAGTACCTGTCTAGCCATACCTAAATAGGTGGCTACTTGCTCAATGCTCATAGGTAGAATAATCTTCTCCTCCCCCTTGTAGGTATGTACGAGAAAAGACAACACACGACTCTGCACAGGTAATTGCAAAAGAATCATCCGGCGAGAAAGAATCACTAGCTTATCGGAAATATCCCTCAAAAAATTCCTCATCAGTTTCTCACATCTTGTCAAACAATTTTCCCATAAAACTTTTTCTACCCATAGCAATTTTCCTTCCGTAAGTGCTTCCACCGTCACAGGAAAGTAAGAATAAGAGGCAAACAAAATAGCTGGAGCTAATACCACTGGTGACTTGAGAATTTCAACCACAAGGGGTTCCTGAGAATAAGAAAAAGAAGAAAATATAGCACGACATTCACCTCCTGTTAATATCCAAAGAGAAGTATAAGGACTTCCTTCTAAAAAAAGTATCTCCCCTTTTTTGAAGTGTTTTTCTTTCCAGGGAAGTCGAAGTAACATCTCGCGTTCTTCCGAAGAAAGATCTTCAAAAAGAGAAAGATGCCAGGGGAAAAACACAAAACACCTCCGTTTTTGTCACCAAGGTGACAGAAAAATTCCTATAGAAGTAGTATACTATAAACAAACAAAAAAATCAAGGAGAGATTCGATGAAGAGACAAATGATAGTTATTGACCAGGAAAAATGCAACGGTTGCGGACTTTGCATACCAAACTGTCCTGAAGGAGCTTTGCAACTCATCGATGGAAAAGCTCGACTTGTATCTGAATTTTACTGTGATGGCCTCGGTGCCTGTGTAGGAGTATGTCCAGAAAATGCTCTTCACGTGGAAGAGCGGGAGGCCCTACCCTATGATGAAACAAGGGTTATAGAAAATATCATTCCTCAGGGAAGAAACGTCATAGATGCCCATTTGAAACATCTTGTTTCCCACAATCAATGGAAAGACTATGAAATTGCTCTTCGTATTCTTTCAGAAAAAAAGATCCCTTTTACCCATTTTGACTTCCCCCCAAAAACATCTTTATCCCTTTCAAAGGAATACGAAGCCTACACACTCACAAACTGGCCTATCCAGCTTCATCTAGTCAATAGTAGTAATGAATTGTGGAATAATGCTCATATACTTTTAGCTTCTGATTGTACTGCTTTCAGTCTTCCGGGTTTTCATAGCCATTTGAAAAACAAAAAGCTCCTGATTGCCTGTCCCAAGCTTGATAGCCATCAGGAGATTTATTTAGAAAAGCTCTCTACTATCTTCGAAAAAAGTGCTCCTGCTTCTTTTACTATCATGGTAATGGAAGTTCCCTGTTGTCGTGGACTTGCCTTTCTTGCCAAGAAAGCACGTGAAATGAGCGGAAACAATCTTCCCCTGAAGGTAATAACGGTGGGAATTGAAGGTACCATTGTAGGAGAAACAGAAATCTAATACCAAAGATGAGGAGGAATACCATGGAAAAGTCTATGTTTTGCTTCCAATGCCAGGAGGCTGCTGGTGGAATTGGGTGTAGTGTCAAAGGTGTATGTGGAAAAGATGAAAGGACGGCGCGTTTACAGGATGCCTTAGTTTATGCCCTACGAGGCCTTGCCGCTACGCATCAAGCCCTTCGTAAACAGGGAAAAAAAGACTCTATAGTCGCACATCTGCTATGGGAAGGATTATTTACCACTATCACAAATGCCAATTTTGATCCTACAGACTTTGTCTCTAGAATTATGCATATCACAGCCTATAGTAAAAAACTTCAGGAAGAATATCAACTCTCCGTACCTTCTTTTGCTAGAATGTCTCTAACTACCGAAGAGGATATTCATGCGCTTGAAGAACATGGCTCAATTCTTCAAGAAAAGGATGAAAATATTCGATCTGTACGAGAACTCATCACCTATGGACTCAAAGGAATTGCTGCCTATGCCTATCATGCTTCCCATCTTGGATTTGAAAATGATAATATTGCCGAATTCGTCGAGAAAGCTCTTGTTCAGTCTATAGAAGAAACTGAGTTATCAAAACTCCTTTCACTTGTTATGGAAACGGGTCAATATGGAGTAAAAGTCATGGAACTTTTAGACAAAGCCAACACCACAACCTTTGGTCATCCTGAACCCACAAAAGTATCTCTGGCTCCTCGTAATAAACCTGGTATTTTGATCAGTGGACATGATCTCAAAGATCTCTTTGAACTTCTGGAACAGAGCCAGGATAGTGGCCTCGATATATACACTCACAGTGAGATGCTTCCTGCTCATTATTACCCGGTATTCAAAAAGTATCCCCACTTTGCTGGAAATTATGGAAATGCTTGGTGGAAACAAACAGAAGAGTTTGAAGCCTTTCGAGGACCTATTCTTCTTACTACAAATTGTCTTGTGCCTCCCAGAGAAAGTTATAAAGAGCGTATCTATACGACTGGGCCAGTAAGTTTTCCAGGAACAAAACATATTCCTACGCTCGTCAATGGAAAGAAAGACTTCTCTGCCCTCATAGAACATGCCAAAACATGTCCTCCCCCTCTTCCTCTTGAAAAAGGAGAAATCATTGGCGGTTTTGCTCATCACACACTTCAATCTCTTTCAGAGACAGTCATTGATGCTATCCAGAAAGGATACTTGAAAAAGTTTGTGGTTATGGCTGGTTGTGATGGAAGAATGCCCTCTCGCCAGTACTATACCGATTTTGCTCGTCAACTTCCCTCAGATACCATTATCCTTACTGCAGGATGTGCCAAATATCGTTATAATAAACTTCGGCTGGGGGATATTCACGGTATTCCACGAGTACTAGATGCTGGCCAATGCAATGATTCCTATTCTCTCGTCATCACAGCTCTTCATCTTCAAAAGATACTTGGAGTTTCAGACATAAATGATCTTCCAATCATTTATAACATTGCCTGGTATGAACAAAAGGCTGTCATTGTTCTTCTTGCTCTTTTGTCCCTTGGGGTAAAAAATATCCACCTCGGTCCGTCCCTGCCAGCATTTCTTTCCCCTCATATCGTGGAGATCCTTACAAAAGAATTTGATATAACAGGTACAACGACAGTAGAAGAAGATCTTGTTTCCTGGAACCTTCTCTAAAACCTTCAAAGAAAAGTCCTCTCCTGAGCGTAATCTCAGGAGAGGACTGGGTAAAATAATTCTCCTCAGAAGGAGACAGCAACGGACACATTATCTACATATGAGTACTCAGAGGTACTACTCATTTTTGTACGGAAACGAACCTTAAAGTTTGCGTTTTTATACTGAGTAACATTATAAGAAACATTAGCAAGCGATAATGTTCCTGTAAAAGAAGCTACTTGTACCCACGAGGTACCATTATAGACATCAACAGCCAGATATTCTCCACTGTCCAACCCCGTAACCTGCCGCTTGAAAGCAAGAGTCACAGTTTTGGCATTTGTTACTTTGGCAAGAGACCACTTCAGTGTCATAATAGATTCAGTGGTACATCCATAGGCTCGTGCCATATAATTGTAATTATGCCATTTTCCAGCACCTGTATATCCACTGACGACCCAGTTTTGTGTAATTACATCCATTGTATCATAAAAGTTTCCATTAAAGGTAGGAGTAATACTCATTGTCTGACCGCCTGTTCCTACATAATTTGCCCCATCCGACCATGTAGTGTCATTGATCAAAACCTTGTATTCAAACGTCGTACCTGCAGGGATCTGGGTTGTACTCCATGTCCATACATTACCAGTTGTCCATGTCATAGCAATACCCTTGTCCCACGATAACGGAGCCACACTTCCCCGGATGTACATGGTATTTCCGTATCCCACATCATAGGTTGCTTTTACGGTAGTAGTCGCTGTCGTATTTGTATTGGTGGTTGTTCCACTCGTACCATTGGTAGATATACTATACACAGCATATCCCCTTGGCGGAGCAGAAACAGTCACAACCCCTGTACTACTACAACTCACACTTGCCGGCTGATAGTTTTGTCCACTTACTGTGGAAGACCATGCATACGCAACAAGGGTTTGCCCCTTCAAGTAACTATTGCCTGTGGTCACCTGAGCACTTTTCCATGATGAAGGAGAGTCATTTATAGCTACAATATAGCCGGGTGCCGAGGTAGAACTTCCCTTACTGCCATAAATAATCAAGTCTCCATCATCGCTCTTGAGAATTTCAATATTTGGGGACCCTCCGCCCAATTTTTCTCTCACCCATACTAACTTCTTGATTCCATTTCCCGAACTTGTACCAGCACCTCCCCCTGTAGCCAGACCATAATTGTAGTAATCTTTCCACCAGATACACGGATACCCCTGGTAAGTCAGAATAAAAGCATAAGCCATCATCTTATCCGTAGTAATTTCATCCGTATCATGATTCCCTACAAAAGTAACCGCTCGAAGAGGATTCTTTGCTGCATAACTCATACCGGTATTGAATACATTAGGAAGATATCCTCCACCCGAGGTATTATTGCAAATATCCCGAAGGGTATAATAAAGGGCAAAATCAAATACAGAAGTTCCCGAGGCACTCACCCAGCTATCAAGTACGCTTACACTTCCATCCCAGCACTCTCCCACGCTAAAGGTAGGACTTGTAGCTGAGTTGAGTTGTTGAACCACCCAGCCACCATATCCTTTGACATAGTCATATCGCCAGCTATCAAACCCTGCGTTCGCACTATCTTTTAACCAGTTCATCCATGCTTTGAGATCATCCATGACAAACGTCTGATTATGGCATACATCTGGAAAACCCGCAAAAGTACCTTCGTCAGCAGAATGAATGTTATTGGGATGAAAAGCACTATACTGCCACATCGCTTTTCCACTTGCTACATTACGAAAATCTGTCCACGTATTTCCCCCTGTGTAAGGATTATACTCACTGGCACCACCAGATCTATGGTTAGGCACAATATCTGCCATACACGATACCCCATATCCCTTGAACGTAGCAATAGCCGATTTCAACTCTGCCTGAGAACCAAATCTGGTTTCTGTTGTGCCATCCTGATAGTACTGACCAAGATCATAGTAATCATGGGGATCATATCCCATTGACGTAGCACCGGTTTGTCCTTTAGAAGCCGGAGGAAACCAGATACGATTGATACCATATCCTCCTTCCATATAACGGAGTTCATAAGCCTTGCTTTTCATCGTATCCCACCACGTCCCTCCAGCAGGAACATCCCAATAAAATCCCTGCATCATTACACCACCAAACAGAGTACTAACTAACAGTACTTCTCCAATTCCGATTAACCACTTTTTCATATCCTACCTCCTCGTAGATGTTAAAAAAAGAATAGCAATTTTCATGCCAAAAAAGATAATGTATTATCTCATTCTCTTATAAAGAAATAAAACGAGAAATATTTTAACAAACACACTATAAAGACACAAAATTATGCATTTTGCATATGCAAAAAGTAGAAAAATGCAACATATTTCTATTTGTTTCAAAAAAGACAACTTTGATACTCAAGAAAAAAATATTTCCCTACTATGATGGCCGATCACGCAAAAGGCTGCCCACTAAGGGCAGCCTTTTGTTTGGCATAGAGAAACCTCTCTATCTATTTCACTTTGCTCTTTATCTTATCCACCGTTTCCTCTGTTTCATCTTCACCGTTTTCGGTATTTTCTTCATCATATTGCCGGAGTTCCTCTAACACACGCTCGGCATTCTTGACAGCCATAATACGAGACATGGTCTCTCGTTGAGCCTCTGAAAGGGCTTGTTTAAGAAGAGCTAAGTTATTCTTGCTCCTTTGAATGGTTTCTTCGAGAGCCTTGTTTTCCGCCATGGTCATGGTAAGCTCCTGATTGGCCTTCACCTCAACGGTGAGAAGCTTTTTCACCTCAGGATCCTTAGCCACTTCAGGGGGAACCTTGACCTGGCGGGTGAGAGAAACCGTCCCAGCGACAACCACACACTTTGATGCTGAACCTTCCTCATAATCAATGACAAACCTGGTTCCTCGTACCGCAGCAACCGCCACCTCATTCTCCACCTGAACCACTTCACCCTGTTTCAGTTTGGTAAAGACATTCAAATGCACCTTGCCTTTCTTCACCGATACCGTTTCTTTCGTTCCGAGGCTCTTGAGTTGCACTACCGTATTCTGAAGCACCTGAAGACTGCGTTTTCCCTGATACACCATGGTTACCGACGCATCCTCAGCTGTCCGAATCCAGGCATTCTGAGAAAGCTTCATGCCTACCTCAACAGGCTTCCAGACTTTCCCTTCTGAGGAGTACTCCACCTTCCCCACAAAACTATCCACTTCATACGCCGGTTTTGCCGCCTGAGAAGACACGATAAGGATTACACTGACTAACAAAAGATATATCCACCATCGTTTCATTGTCGCCTCCTTGATTTTCTCTTCCGTGTATACTATACCCACACAAAGAAAAAATTTCAAGAAAAATCCCCGTCTTGCAACCTTTTTTCTTTCTCTTGCCTTATTATAGTAAAACGTCTTCAGGAGTAGTTATGAAACAGATTGTATTAGGGTGTATCTTCGTGCCATCCTTTCTCTTTGCCACTTCTTTGAGTAATCTCCTCTTCATTCTTTCCACCAACAATCCCTCTCTCCTTCAGTTGAAAAGCGAACAAAAGGCAGCTCTCGCCCAGAGTGATGCTTCTGTGGCTTCTCTCTGGCAACCTTCTTTTCGCCTTTCCACAGGCATAGCCCTTTCTGAGGAAGCTTCTCCTTCTCCTACAGCTTCTCTGAGTGTTTCTAAATCTCTAAACCTCGGAGGGAAAGAATGGCTCTCCCTTCAGCAAAATTTTCTTCAAAATGACCTTCTCAAGAAAAAAGAAATCATCCTCAAAGCCTCTCTCAAAAAAAGCCTCTTTTCCACCTACTTTTCGCATCTCAGATTACTCGCCGAAGTCGAAGCCGCAGAGAGAAACCACGAATTAGTTTCAAAGAAAACAGAACAGTTCCTCCTTCAATATGAAATGGGAAAAATCACCCTTTCAGCCCTTCAGGAACAGCAAACCAAAGCTTACGAAGCATACATTTCGTGGCAAAACAAAAAACAATCCTTAGAAGAAAATCTAAATGCGCTTTTCTCGCTTCTAGGAAATGCAAATTTTTCGCTTTCTCCTTCTGAAGAGGAACTCCGCAGCTACCTTTATTCTCTTGATATTTCTTCTTCTTTAGCCTTTTTAGAAAGAGATGAAAACTATCTCTCTCTTCTTTTCTCCCTTTCCAATACTCTGCTTGCTTCTAAAATCCAGCAAGCATCCTTTTACCCTGATGTTGGTATCAGTGCCGGCTATCAAATAGGGATGAAAAGGAACGAACTCTCAGGTCAATGGAACGCTGGTGTTTCCCTTTCCATGGACCCTTTTTCATGGTTACCGGGCTCTTCTTCATTCTATGAACAGAAAAAAACACAGGAGAATCTGGCCAGCCTGAGGTCACAGATAGAAGCCCGGCAAAAAACAGTAGAAAATTCTCTTCGTCTTCTTCGTACGCAGGAAAGTATAGCCCAACAAACCCTCTCGTTTGCAGAACTTTCTTTTCAAGCAGTATCCAATCAGCTTGAAAAGGCAAAAGAACAATACACCCTTGGCCGTATCTCAGCTCTTGATCTTCTTTCGGTAGAATCTTCTTATCTTTCCACAAAAGCCTCATTGATTTCAGCGCTCGTCAACCTTTTTACTATCCGGTGTGAACTTGCCTTCTGGTACAATCCCGATTGGCCAGAATTTTTTCAAGAAAACAAATAAGGAGAACCTATGAAACGATGGTTTTTTCTTCTTTTTCTCGTCATTGTCATTGGAGGAGGTGTGTGGTGGTTTTTGGGAAGAAAATCCTCATCCCCCTCATATCAGGTAGCTACCGTTGAAAGGGGTACCATTTCACAAACCATCTCTGCCACCGGTAATGTAGAGTATGCCTTCAAGCATTACGTTTACGCGAAAACGGGTGGCATTGTCACGGGTGTTTTTGTATCAGCCGGGGATAGAGTGAAAGCAGGGACTCTTCTTGCCACGATAGATGATACGGACATCCGCTTGTCCTATGAAAAGAAAAAACAAAGCCTCATTCAGGCTTCCAACAACCTGATAAGTGCCAAACAGACCTATGAGTATACCAGCACTCTGTATGAAAGACAGTTTAGTTCTTCTGCGGAATTAGAAACAGCTCGGCTTGCGTATGAAAACGCCTTGGCCAACTATCAAACCATCCTTCTTGATATGAAAGAAAGCCAGCAACAACTCTCTTACTGCAAAATAACAAGCCCTGTGGATGGAATTGTTGCCGTCAATAACCTCAAAACAGGCACCAATATTACTGCATCTCCCTCCCTTGCCTTCGTTATTGCCAGTCGGCCGGAAGTGATGCAGATTCAGGCTTCGGTGAGTGAAGTGGACATTTCCAGTATCAGAAAAGGGCAAAAAGTACGATTCACTGTTTCTGCGTTTCAGGACACCTTCGAAGGGAGAATTGAAGAGATCTGGCATCAACCTCAGACCTCTCAGGATGTGGTCTACTATCCTGTTATCATTCGGGCTGATAATTCCTCTCGTAAACTTCTTCCTGGTATGTCTGCCACCATTGAGATTATCCTTTCTGAAAAGGAAAATGTCCTTCGCATTCCTTCGCGTGCTCTTCGTCTTCAACCAAATGCAGAAATGATGGCTCTCCTCACCAATAGAAGCAAGTTCCCATCGGTACCCCCTTCAGGAAGTTTCACCAATAGACTCCGAAGAAACGAAGGCTTTCCTCAAACAAATAGACCTGCGGACAGAGCCACCCTCTGGCTCATCAATACCAATACGGGAGAGATTCGACCCATCCCTGTAAGAACAGGGCTTTCTGATGGACAATACACGGAAATTATTCCCCTGAATGAAACAGAAACTCTTGAAGGAAAAACCATTATTCTCTCCATCACAAAAACAAAACAATCCTCTTCTTCCAGGAGTTCATCTAGTGCTAACCAAAATAGAACCTCATCCCCCTCCACCAATCCCACCGGTGGTATGCCAGCGGGTGGCATGCCGGCTGGTGGCAATACTCCTCCTCCACCGATGTTTTAGCAGGGAGAACGTTATGGAGTGGAATTTTCCTCTGATTCAACTCTCAGCTATTTCTCGTGTTTATGAAGTCGATCATTCTGCCGAAGCGGCTGTCCAGGCCCTGAGAGAGGTTTCTCTTGTTATCCATGAAGGGGATTTTGTGGCTCTGACAGGACCATCAGGTTCAGGAAAAAGTACCCTCATGAATATCATAGGGCTTCTTGATACTCCAACCACGGGACAATACCATTTCAAGGGTAAACCCGTCCACAAAATGTCTGCTAATGAACTTGCCTCCTTACGAAATAAGACAATGGGTTTTGTGTTTCAGAACTTCCAGCTTATTCCTCGAACAACCGCCATTGAAAACGTGGAAGTTCCTCTGTTCTACCGTCGTCCCCCACTTCCCTCAAAAGAAATCCGGGAAAGGGCAAAAAAGATGCTGGAAAAAGTAGGCTTGGGACATAGACTCTACCATTATCCAAACCAGATGTCTGGTGGACAACAACAAAGGGTGGCTATTGCAAGAGCCCTTGTAGGAAATCCATCTCTTCTTTTAGCTGATGAGCCAACAGGAAACCTCGATAGCCATACCAGCAAAGAGATTATGAACCTTCTCACTGAACTCAATGAGCAAGGCATCACCATTGTTATGGTCACTCACGAGGAAGATATTGCCGCCTATGCCAAAAAGATTATCCGTATGCGGGATGGGGAAATTCTTGAAACCATTGAGAGGAGGGTTTCTTTATGATTCCACAGATGCTTCTTTTAGCCTTTCGTTCTCTTTCTCGCAATAAAGTACGTACCATCCTCACCATGTTAGGTATTGTGATTGGCATAGCTTCTGTTTCCGTTATGGTCTCTTACGGAGAGGGAATGCAAAAACAGATAGAAAATAGAATCACCAGCATGGGGGTAAATCTTCTCACCATTTTCCCCACACGCTATAGAAGCAGTGGAGTTTCCATGGCTGGAGCCAACAGGCTTACCTATACTGATTATGAAGCCCTCCGAAAAGAACTCTCCGCGATTAATGGCATAACTCCTCTTGCCAGAAGTTCTGGAACAGTAGCCACCAAAGAGACCAGTTATTCTACCAGCATTTATGGTGTTTCCGCCGACTTTCCGCTTGTACGCAACTGGCAACTCAAGTGGGGAGAGTTCTTCTCTGAAGAAGAGGTAAAAAGTGGCCAATTTGTGTGTGTGCTTGGCAGTACCACAAGCAAAGAACTCTTTGGAGACGACTATGATCCCACAGGACACCAAGTCAAAATTCAAAATACCCTTTTTCGGGTGAGTGGTGTGCTGGCCAAAAAAGGATCCAGTGGTCCCCAGGACGAAGACGATCTTGTCCTTGTCCCCTACACCACCTACAAAATGCGTATAAACCAGTCCCAGTATATTCCTCAGATTTTAGTAAGTGCTCTTTCCAAAGATACTCTCTCCTCCACCATAGAGGAAATAACCACCATCCTGAGACGCACCCACAGGCTCAGAGACAATGTTTCCAACGACTTTCGTATCCTGAACCAGAGTGAGATGTTAGAAACAGCCCAGAGTGTCAGTGCTTCTCTCACGATTTTTCTGGTAAGTATAGCGGCTATCTCTCTTTTGGTCGGTGGGATTGGTATTATGAATATCATGTTAGTATCCGTAGTAGAAAGAACACGAGAAATTGGCATTCGAATGGCGGTTGGAGCAAGGCAAAAGGATATCCTCTGGCAGTTTCTCACAGAATCTATCGTCCTTTGTTTCGTAGGAGGAATTATTGGGCTTGGGGTGGGAATAGGAGCAAGCCTGTTTCTGAAAAAACTCTTGGGGTGGGCTATTGCCTTTTCGTGGCCTGTGTTTGCTCTTTCTTTTATGGTGACTTTAACCATTGGAATTATCTTTGGGTATTATCCCGCCAGAAGGGCATCCCTTCTCAACCCTATTGAAGCCCTCCGCTACGAATAAACTATGACCCTCCTGAAAGAGCCCCCGGTACATCCACCCGCTTTTCCGGGGGCTTTTTTTCAAAAAAATTGACAAAACCTTTTTTTTGGCTTATAATACTCTATACATTGAGAGCACAAGGAGAAGCTTCCATGAAGACAGGAATCCACCCTCAACTCTATGATACAGTGGTGAAGTGCACCTGTGGCAATGAATTTACCATTCGTGCCGCTGTTCCAGAGATTAACGTTGAAGTCTGTTCCAACTGCCACCCCTTTTATACCGGTCAGAAGAAGCTGGTCGAACGTGGTGGTATGGTCGAACGCTTCAAGAAGCGCTACAATATCAAGTAATGCCCCAGGAATCTGGTTTTCCCGACAGTTATCTGTCTGTGTCAGAGATCGGGGAACGTGCAGAAGAGGCTCTCTTAGGCACGTTCCCTGATCCTTTTTGGGTCAAAGGGGAAATCACCAATCTCAGCAATCAAAAAAACCTTTCTCTTGCCAAAAATTATATCTTTTGCGCCCTCAAAGACGAAAACTCCCAGATCACTCTCTACATTCCTGCTTCTTCTTCCGCTTTCAAACTCATTCCATCCCTTCAAGATGGCACAGAAGTGTATGTCTATGGAAAAATAAACTATTACACCAAACAGAATTCTATAAGCTTTCGGGTATTTTCTCTCTTGGTAAGTGGAGAAGGAGAACTTCGTCGCCAGTTTGAGCTTATGAAAAAACGTCTTCAGGAAGAAGGACTTTTTGATCCACAGCACAAAAAACCCATCCCGCTCTTTCCCCGCACCATAGGAGTGGTCACGTCCTCTACCGGAGCAGCTATTCAGGACATTCTCAGCCGTACCTTTCAACCTTATGGAGCGGTGGATGTGGTGCTTTTCCCTGTAGCCGTCCAGGGAAAAGCTGCCGCCACAGAAATAGCCCAGGCTATAGAAATAGCCAATCTCTACTTCAAAAACACCATAGATGTCCTGATTGTAGGAAGAGGGGGCGGATCTGTTGAAGACCTCTGGGCTTTCAATGAAGAGATTGTGGCACGGGCTATCTTCGCCTCAGAAATTCCCATTATTTCCGCTGTGGGGCATGAAGTGGACTGGACTATTGCTGATTACGTGGCTGATATGAGGGCTCCCACCCCTACGGCGGCTGCAGAACACCTCATGAAAGAGATTATTGCTACCAACCGTTCACTTCGGTATCATGCCAATACGCTGTGGAATATATTAGCCACTCGTTTTCAGATTGTCCAGCGCTCTCTCGAACAGGCCAATCCAGAAAACCTCTTTGCTCTTTTAGAGCATCGTCTCACTACCACACGAAAAAATTTATCCAATATCGCTTCAAGGCTTCTTCCCTCTCTTGATCACACCATTGAAAATACCTCACTTCATCTTGCTAACCTTTCAGAAAAAATGATAGCAGAGTATTCCAAGAGAATTCAGAAAACGAAAAACACCCTTCTCCTTTTAGGGGAAAAAATCAAAAACCTCGATCCCCTCAGAACCCTCGAGAGAGGATATTCTCTCACCTATACGCTTACCCCTCACGGAAAAAAACTCCTCCGCTCCCCCATGGAAGTGAACGAAGGAGATCAGATTCTCACAAGGTTAGCTAACGGTGAAATAACCTCGCAGGTGAGGACTACCACGTGTCAGAAAACGGAAAAGCCCCATCCGAACGGAACTGCTTGATATCAAACGAGAGAAGCCATGGCATCTCTCCCTCTTTCTCAAGGTAGATAGCCCCGAAGACAAGCAGTCTGGCCTTGTAGGTTTTGCCCTTCCACTGAAAAACCACGTTGTAGTAGTCATTGGAGATAATCTGAATATTCTTTCGTTCTTCCCGGGGAACCCTGAGATGCTGATAGAGAATACCCATATAAGGAAAACCAGAGGGAATAATAATCTCTACACCAAAAAACTGTCCCACCACCAGTAAACTCACAACCATCGCAACTATCCATCGTTTCATAAAAAACCTCCTTGTCTCTTCTATCTTATCGAGAAACCTCTTTTTTGTCAAGAGAAAATCTCAGAAGTTCCTCATAATACACCGCCTTCGGTTCATCCCCTTTCAGACGATAAACCTCGGCAAGTTGAGAAAGATCCTTTCGTATCCCCTCGAGGTTTTCTGCCTTTTGATCGTAGGCCAGAGCCTTTTGAAAAGCCTGAAGGGCCTTTTCATAATTCTTTTCACCTTTTGCCACAAGCCCAAGATAATAGTGATAAAGCCCAAGCACATCATAATCCGAGAAGAACCAGAGGGAAAAACCTGCCCCTTCAAGTACCCGCCGGGCTTCACTCAGGTTTCCCTCTTCGAGATAGAAATCCGCATAATGAATTCTGCCCAGTACTTTTTCTATCTTTGTCCTGGCATAGAGAAGCATGGTCTCATAGGACTGTTTTGCCATTTGTCTGTCTCCTCGTCTCTGAAAGTAGCGTGCCCGTACCAGAAGGAGATCAAACGAACGGATATTTTCACGAGATGCAACCTTTTCTCCTTCCCGGAGATAGTTATCTGCCATCTCTTCCTGATTCAAACGAAGAGAGACCTCGGCTAAATTGGCATATTGTTTCACCATTTCCGACGGCAAGTAGAGCTGATACGATTGTTTCAGGGCTTCCTCAAAAAAGGTCCTGGCTGCCTCGTACTCCTGCCGACGAAAAGCCGTGATTCCCGCCGAAGACGATCTTTCAATTCCCTTTTTCACCTCATTCCGAAGCGTGGGATTTCGGCTACACCCCACAACCACAAGCAAAAGAAAAATAGCTATCTTTTCTCTCATTTTCTCTCTCCTTGTTTCAGGGATGGTGAGGAAGAACTACTCCCCAAGATACCTCGCAGGCTCTGAAGCACAGCACGAAGTTCAATGAGGTTATCCTTGAGAAGAGACGTGAGTTGTTTCACATCATCAGGAGTCCCCTCAAGTTTCCCACTCACCGTAGCAAGACTCTGAAGACTTTTATCCACAGAAGCCAAAATATTCTCCAATCGAGTGTAGAGTTGTTTCTTATCTTGAAGAAGGGCTCCCACCGTGTTATTCTCTGAACGAAGCATCGTGGTGAGGTCTTTGAGATTTTTGGTGATGGTTTCAAGGTTAGCCAAGGAAGCAAGTACCCTATCAGAAGTCACCGTTGATTCACCCGTACGAAGGCCTCGAACAATGAGGTTAAGTTCTCCAGTGGTATTCTGCAAGTTCAAGAGAATACCCTGAATGGTTGGCTTGAGTTCTATCACCCCATCTAACACATCCTTCACCTTGGCGGTGAGGTCATCCTTTGAAGGCTGTTGTTGGGCAATCAGTTGCAGGACTTCCTGTCCTTTTGGCATATCCATAGAAAGCACAAGGCTTTCAGGGGGTAGCAACTGACTATCCACCTGGGGAAGCACGAGAATAAGAGAAGCCGCTCCCAAAAGAGAGGTCTGAACCTTCAAAACCGTATTCTCCTGGACAAGTTCTTTGTAATCCTTCAGGATATAAAAATCAAGCGATACTTTCCTATCCGAGGTGAGCGCAAGTTTTTTAATTTTGCCCACAGTAATTCCTTTGTATTTTACAGGCATTCCGCTGGTCAAACCATAGGCCTCATTGAGAATAGTATAATACCGCACCTTTTGCTGCAAAACATCACTTCCCCGCAAAATAAGGATAACCACCGTAAGCAGGAAAAAAAGCCCCACAAAGAGAAACACCGCTACGGCTTTCTGAGCTGATTTAAAGGTAAACGGCATACACCCTCCTTATTCCTGATGACAGAGGGACTGAAGTCCCTCCACGGTACACTGTCTCGCCTCCTGTGGTGTACCACTAAAAAGCAAACGACCATTCTCAAGGTAACCCACACGTGAAGCGACAGACATACCAAAACCCACGTCATCACTCACAAGTATCATAGTCTTTCCTTTCTCTTTCAATTCCTGAAAGAGGCTTTTCACCTTTCGCTTGGAAACCGGATCGAGGTTAGCCAAAGGATTGTCCCAGAAAATATACTCCGGATCATGCATAATGGCACGAATAATATTGACAAGCATCTTCTCCCCCATACTGAGAGCTGCTGGCCTGAGTTTGAGTTCCTGCTGGAGTTGAAACATTTCCACATAGGGCATAATTCGCTTCATGGCCTCCTTGAAAGAGAGATTCTGGTTGTATCGAAAAAAAAGTGTAAGGTTATCCTCTATACTCATATTGCTGATAAGCGCAGCATTCTGAAAAACAAACCCACACTGACAATGATAGGCAAGCATCTCTTTTTGATTAAACTGAAGTATATTCTTGCCCCCCACGATCACCTCTCCCTTCTGAACTAATTGAAGCCCTGCAATCGTTTTGAGAAGAGAAGATTTTCCACTACCAGATTTTCCCAAAAGATAATACACTGTCCCCGAAGGAATAAACTCTTCAATCTCCTGTAAAACTATCGCCTCACCCAGCACGAGCGAGAGGTTTTTGATATAGATATTCCCCATCGTTGTCCTCTCAAATATAGAATATCACGGTGAGAATCGCATCCAGTACAAAGAGCATGGTAATCGAACTCATTACTGCCGCTGTCGTTACCTGAGGGATCTGTGTACTCACAAAAGCCTGAAACCCATGAAACACAGAAACCACCGCGATAAACATCCCAAAAAGCGCACATTTCAAGAAACTGGCCAAAATATCCATCAACGTAATACTATTAAACACATACTCAAAGAAAAGCTCATACGAAATACCCCCCACCACATTGGCTACCACAAACCCTCCCACAAGAGCTAACGTGCTGAAGTAGATATTGAGAAGAACAAGAGAAACCACCATCCCGACAATACGGGGAAAAACAATAAACTTCAAGGTATCAATACCCTGCATCTCAAGGGCATTGACCTCATCGTTCACCATCATGGTTCCAATCTCAGCGGCTATAGCCGTTCCCGAACGACTGAGCACAATAAAAGCGGTAAGCACTGGACCAAGTTCCCGTACAATCACAATGTTGAGAAGCTTTCCCACAAAATCGAGTGCCCCCACCCGCGAAAGCTGGGTAAACCCTTGAAGAATAGTGATAGCCCCCAAGGCTAAAGCCACCACACTGATAATCTTGATGGCCATCACCCCTGTAAAATAGGTCTGCATAACGATCACGGCGTTTACCTGATCCCGACCCTTTTTGTCAAAGAGATAATTGCGAAACGAATACACAATAAGCGCAAAAATTCCTCCTAAAAAGCGAAAAAAACGTTTCAGCCCAATCCATTGCCGGGAAAACCAGGCTAAAACCCTTCTCATTTCTCCCCCTTCGCATTCTTTGGCAAAAAGGTATTATACAGTAAGCCAAAAAGCCAGGCAAGAAGCCCTGCATCCAGAGCAGAGAGAAAAGTAAGGGCAAGAAGAGAAACCACATTATTTTGCAGATTTTTTACAAAAGAGAGCAATGGATCATAGCTAAAGCTCACAAAAACCGAATACAAAGAAGCCACCTGAGAGAGTTTTTCAAATACAGGTGTTCCATATCCTGTAGCCACAAACCATATCCCCATCAGAAAGGTAACCCCACCCACTAACAAAGCCGCACTCAAAGCGAGTGCCTTGAGATTGAGTTTCATCTTTTCCTCCTACATAAAATTCCCTTTATAATAAACCACCCATCTGGCAGGAAGACGAATATTTCCTGGGCCAGAAGAGCCCTTAGAGGAGTCTGTCTCCTGCCTCCCGTACTCATCATAAGTTGATTGGGC
>JABLXN010000040.1 GCA_013177995.1 Brevinematales bacterium
TTCCCCAGAAAAAACTTGTTTATCTAAAATGTTCCCTGTATACTACAGTTGACAAAAATCTTTTGAGCCAGGGGTAACTTCTTTATCCTTTTCTCTCTCTTTCAGGTCTCCTGTTGGAAACGTAATCGAATTTTTTTCGATAATATATATAGGGAAAAACAAGGAGGAAAACTATGATGGTGAGAAAACCTATCAAAACCTGGCGAGAAGAGGATAGACCAAGAGAAAGGCTTGTAGGCTTAGGTTCACATGCTCTCTCAACTACAGAGTTGTTGGCCATTGTGTTAAGAACAGGGAGCAGGGAAAAAAGTGCGCTTGAGGTCGCTATGGAACTTCTTGAGAGATTTGGGGGACTGCGGGGTCTGGAGAAAACAACTCTTGGGGAACTCTGTCAGGTGCCGGGAATCGGAAAGACCAAAGCGATAGAGATCAAGGCTCTCTGTGAACTAGCCAAACGGTTTGTTCGTGAGGAGGTTCAAAAGCAAGAAAAGATCACCTGTGTAGAGGATGCCCTGAATTATGTACGTCGTTATTATGGGCCTTTTCTCAGGGATGAAAGTCGTGAGATATTCTCTATCATTCTTCTTGACATTCGAAATCATCCCCTCTGTCATCTTGAGATAAGCCGGGGAAGTGCCTACGCGACGGTAGTAGATCCCAAGGAAATTGTTCGCCAGATGTGTCTTCATCAGGCCAGTAGTGTGATTCTCATTCACAATCATCCATCTGGTGATTCGACACCTTCTCAGGATGATGAAAACCTCACCAAAAAAATTGTTTCTGCCTGTGAGATGGTAGGGGGAAGGGTTCTTGATCATATCATTGTGGGCAAAAATGAAAAGGATTACTACAGTTTTGCTATGGAGAGAAAGCTCTGAGGCTTGACGATTGAAATGGTTTTTTTGTATATTTATAGCAAAAAACACATGGAGGAAGAGTATGACAGTTAAACCCCTTGGGAATCGTGTTCTGATTAAGGTCAAGGAGACAGAAGAAAAGACAAAGGGCGGAATCTACATCCCTCAGACCGCTCAGGAGAAGACTCAGACTGGCGTGGTTGTGGCTGTGGGGACAGATGAGTCCATCAAGGTGAAGGTTGGTGACCAAGTGCTCTATGACAAGTACGCCGGTACTCAGATCAAGATTGATGATGTAGAGCATCTTGTGCTTTCCGCTGATGATATTTTGGCCATTATTGAATAGGAAAAAGCTTGAAAAAGCGCCATCTTGCGATGGCGCTTTTTTGTTTTGGAAGAATAAAAAAACGGGTCTTTTTTCGTTTCCTGTTGTTGCTTCTGCAGCCTATGACTTTATTTTGGCTCAAGGGGCTTTTGCTGAAACAAGGGAATAGCCCCTTTTCCTCCCCGTTATCAGAAAGAGACCTTTGCACGAATGGGCAAAGGTCTCAAGAAAGTAATAAAAAAGCAAAAAGTAGTATAAAAATATTCCTTTACATAATAAACAAGCCTATTTTTTAGATAAAAAAAGACAAATAAGCCTTTGTAAACAGAAAAAGCGGGGTTTCAGGGGCGTAGCCCCTGACCCAGGCAGGGAAAGAAAACCCCTATGCAAGGGTCTCAGAAAAATGTTCTCACGGTGGTTGGGAGAAAGTCATATTCGAGAGGGTTACTCTATGAACTTCACAAACTTTTCGCTTTTGAAAGTGCCTTTCTTGCAAAAAGCAAAGAAGAGTACCTTTCTTTCAAATTATTTTACCCTGAGCTTGTCGTTCCACATATGAAACTGAATACCTATTTTCACATTTCTTATGAACAGGGAAATAACACAAAAGCTTTCTGTTATGGTGTCTATTGAAAAAAGTTGAGTTTGAAAGCATTACGACAAGAGAGAGCTATTACCCTGTTTCAGCTAAACCATTGTTCTTTGCTGAAACAAAGTCATAGCCTTCGCCCCTGCCGCGGTGCCATATCCAAAAAGCCTCTTCTGAAAAAGAAGCCCTGCGGGCTGGTAACAGAAGATACTTTCTTTTCTCCCAGAGCCGAGCCACAGGAGGTGGCGAGGAAGCTCAAGGTCAGATAGGACGTCTGTCCTTGAGCGGCTACAGAAAAGGGAGGGTGTCTTATTTTTTCTTCCAGCCCGCAAGATAAGAGGAAAAAGAGGGTTGTCAAAAACCGCTGCAGGGGCGAAAACGGGGTTTTCAAAAGGGGCGGAGCCCCTTTTGCCCCGCGCGGGAGCGCTTCGTGGAAAAAAGGAAGATGGGTAACAAAAGAGCCTAAAATTGTAAAGAGAAAAGATGGTTAAAGGAGTATTCAGTTTTTGTGTGAAGATAACCATTCTGTATGAGTGGGGAACGACAATTATTTTACCCTGAGTTGGTTGGTATTGCCTGTGTTGGTGAGAACCGTTCGAGAGGTATTGGTTACCATACCTTCTACATACACAGGATAAATAACGGTGTATCGCGTACCTATCCATTCCTTTTCTGAAAAAACCTCGCAGTGAGAGAGTTGAAAAGGATCAAGAGTGAGAAGCCAGGCTTCCATCTCTTTTCTTGAGGAAAAATTGGTGAGAACATACTGGATTTTCTGAATACCCTGTTCTCCCACAATGGTGACCTGAGCTTGATTCTGGACAGTGGTGGTGACGACCTCTGTGTACTGGGCATTATTCACCTCAACCGTCCTTCCAGAACCAATAAAAAAGCCACCAACTCCTCCGATGCCAAGCCCAATGAGAAAAATAATCACAAGTGCCGTTTCCATAGTTTTTACCTCCTCTGTGTGCTGATTATTGAATGGAAGATGTCCTTTCATAGACCTTTTTCCCTCTCACATATGTGGCGAGGACTACCCCTCTCAGAGTTTTCCCCAAAAAGGCGGAATTTTTTGAACGGGAGTGAAGGTTTTGTTCATTGACCACCCAGGAGGCGTCTGGATTTACCACCGTGAGGTTGGCTATGCTTCCAGGGGAAAGCCTTCCTCGTTCTATGCCGAGGATGGAAGCAGGCCCTGTGGTGAGAAGGGAGAGCCATCGCTTCCGAAGGGGAGAGTAAGTGGTGGCTAAGGTGAAAAGCGACGAGAAAAGGGTTTCAACCCCAATGACGCCAAAGGGGGCTTTTTCAATACCAGCGGATTTTTCTTCAGCGGTATGGGGGGCATGATCGGAAGTGAGACAGTCAAGAGTACCATCGGCAAGAGCGGACAAAAGAGCCTTCCTATCCCTTTCTTCCCGCAAGGGAGGGTTCATCTTTTTGTTGGGGGTGTAGCCTTCTTTTGCCACATCTTCCTCTGTGAAAAAGAGGTAGTGGGGGCAGGTGTCAGCACTGATGAGTCCCGGGTACCATTTTTTCAAGAGGCGGATGGCTTCTACCGATTGCCAGGTCGAGAGATGGGTGAAATGGATACGAACTCCATAATACCCCGCGAGAAGACCCGCCTGCAAAATAGCAAGACTCTCGGCTTCTCTGGGCTGACCCTTGATTCCCCTTTGAGAGGCTACTTTGCCCTCATGGAGAGGATGCCCCTCGGCCAAAAAAGCGATTTCTGGATGTTCTATCCAGAGTTGACCTGTGGTGGTAAATGTCTCGCAGGCGGCGGCTATGAGCCTCTGCTCCTGGATACTCGAACCATCGTCGGTGAGCCAGAGACACCCTGCCTCTTTGAGAGAGACAAAATCTGAGAGTTCTTTTCCCTGCCTTTCGAGAGTCATGGCACAGGCCTGCAAAACCTCTACAATGGCTTTCTCTTCACAGAGACGCTTTACCATGTCGTATCGCTCTACTCTATCAAGGGGGGGAATGGTGTTGGGCATAGCAAGAACGGTGGTCACTCCACCGGCTGCAGCGGCCAGGGTGGCGCTGGCTATATCCTCTTTGTGAGTTTGTCCTGGTTCACGGAGATGAACATGCATGTCCACAAAACCGGGATAGACAAAAAGACCTTTCACTGAAATCTTGGGTTCCTGCTTCGATGAAAAACGAGGAGCTATGGCTTTGATTTTCTCCCCTTCAATCCATATCTCGAGGCGTCTTCCTGTAGGAGCAAGCACCTCATCAAATACAATACCACCAGAAAGAATCATGGCATCACTCCTTGATAAATCCGTCTATAGGGGTAATCTTTTTCAAAAAACCAGCCCTCTTTGAGAGGAAGATAGAGAGTTACCCTGTCTCCTTTTGTGAAGGGAAGGTTTTCATCCACTTCCCAGAAAAAAAGTTCGTTTTTGTATTCTATACAGAGGAGTTTTTTCTTCTCCCGAAAAAAGTGCTCCACCATGATGATAGGACCCTTGATTTCAACATCCCATTCGTCCAAGGGTTCTTGTCTGACAAGTGAGGGGAGAAGAACCACATCGCAGGCAAGCGTTTTTCCCCAGAGTTTCTGGAGAAGTTCTGAGGAAAGAAAATTCTTTCGAGACACCCCCATAAAAAGAGCGGTGATACGACTCGTGGGAGAAAAAGAGAGGTCCTCATAGGTCCCCTGCTGGATAAGGGAACCCCTGTCAAGGAGAACAAGCCTGTCACAAAGAGAAGCCATCTCTTCCTGGTTGTGGGACACAATGAGAGCCGTTTGTCCTCTTTTTTGTATCCATTTTCGCAGGAAATGTCTGAGGGTATCACGAAAAATGTCTTCAATATTGGCAAAGGGTTCATCAAGAAGCAGAATCTTTGCCTCAGAAGCGATGGCTCTGGCAAGGGCGATACGTTGTTTCTCTCCACCTGCCATGGTTTTGGGAAGCCTTCCTAAAAGATCTGAACTCATGAGATGAAGGTGTTCAAGGACCTCAGAAATCACAGGATGAAAACGGATGTCTTTGTCTTTTTTGAGAAGTCCCCGGATCCAGTAAAAAAAGCCGGCGTTTTTCCCACCACTGAGATGGGGATAAAGCACAAGCCGTTGACTCAAATAGGCCATGGAGCGTTCGGAGGGCGAAAGAGAGGAAAGAGCCATTCCCTCTAAAAATATCTCGCCCTCGGTGGGCTTTTCAAGTCCAATAAGAGCCCGAAGGAGCAGGCTCTTGCCTGCTCCGCTTGGGCCAAGAATACCGACAATTTCCTTTTCCTCGATATCGAGAGAAAGATGACAAAGCAGAGCCCTCTCATCTTCCTCTCGTGCTGAGTCCAGGGAGAGGGTGAGATTCTCTACCCTGAGATAACTCATGCTATTTTCCTATCTTGGGAAGTTGAACGTTGGGAAGGGCTTCCTGGGCTTTCTTCTTGAGAGCCTCTTCCTGTTCTTTCTTTATCTGCTCGATGCGGTTCTGTACCTCTTTCTTTTTCGTTTCAATGAGCTTCTCATAGGTGTTGATATCCGTGAGGGTTTTCAGAGAAACTTCGTTTAAGCCATGGAGATTTTTGGCAAGAATTTCATTTTTCTTGAGTTCACTCTCTAAAAGGGCATTGAGTTCTTTTTCGATTTTCTCTGAGACCTCTTTGGTAACCTTGGCTAAGTATTCCCCGATCTTTTTCTGAAGCAGGGTGTCAAGGGAACTCTGAAGGCTGAGTTGCATCTTGCCATCAGATAACATCGTGTAGGCAATCGAAACATCAAACCCTTTGGCATCCTCAAGAATCTCAGAAACGACCCTGGTAATAAAGTCAGAGGTGTCCACATTATCTAAACGGATGCTGGAAAAGACGGCCTTGATCTTTCCTGTGTTTTTGTCTCTATCCCACTGGAAGGCAGACTCAATCCTCATGGTGGCCGCAAAATTGGATATCCTGAGAAAACCAAGATTGTCCATGGAGAAGGGAAGCCCATCCCCTTTGAATTCGGCTACCATAATCGTGGGGGCATTGGTACGGATATCCATGCTGACGTTGAGCCCATAGTTAGCAAGCTTCTCTGTTTGCTGGTAAGTAAAAAGAATGGGTTTTGTCCATTTGTAGGGATCTGAAGAGACGTTTTCAAGTTTGCTTGCAAAACGTCTCTCTGGTGTGTCTACTGAGGACTGGAGGTTTTTGAGAAGGAAGGAGGGGTAGGGATCAGAGGGATAGGGGATGTTTCGCCCTTTGAGTCGTGTGTATCCCTGTTTCTTGGGTTTCTGAGAAGGGTCTGACTTAATCTTCTCGGCATATCCCCAGGCACGCATGCCATAGGTGTAGATTTTCCCAAGTTTTTTCTTCAAAAAGTCGTTAGCCAGTCCCTGAAGAATATTTTTGCCATCGGTGATAGGAAGAGAGATGAGTTGTTTGAGATAGGCTTTGTCTTCTTCAATAGCGGTGGTGATAGCCTTTTGTTGCAGAAGCATCTTGTCGTAAGTGGTTTTGAACTGCTGCCCTGTGGTTTTGATATCTCCACTGACAGAGGAGAGGTTTTTGCTGAAACTATCTATCTGGCCAAGAACCTTCTGGGCTTCTTCTATGGTTTTGATAGAAGAGACCTGGATATTTTGAAGCTCTTTGGCTTGAGAGGAGAGCTGTGCAATCTGGGCGTTTTTCTGCTCATAGGTTTTTGTCCACTGATCAATGGTGTTGGAAAGCTCTACGTTGGCTTGCTGGAGAACCTGTTCACTTTTCAGGTTGGTTCTCTGCGTGGCAACGAGACTGGAAAGATTGGCTGTAGCTTTTGAGAAATCAAAGGAAGGAGCGTTGTTCGTTGTTGCAGCTGTGGTTTCGGTTGGCTTTTCTGCTGCCTTTTTGTTTTTCTGGAGGGAAGGCAGGGTGCCCGGCGTGGTTCTGGGAGTGTTCCAACGAATGTCTTCACACTGGACGTTTTCAATGACCACCCGACCAAGGGTGAGAGCCTGCGCGTTGAGCTTGACTTCGGTTTTTCCGAGTTCAAAAAGATTTCGATAGGGTTCTTCAGAGTCTCCGACGCTGAGAGAACGGAATCGAAAAGAGAGCCGGGGAATATCAAGGCGTACCCCTACAATATCCACCTTGGCCTGGAATACCGAAGAGAGGGCGCTTTCGATGGCGTTTTCAAGAAGCCTGTTCTGGAAAAGGGCAAGGAAAACCGAGATACCTACAAAGATGACCCCGACGGCAATGAGCTTCCAGACCTGCAAAAAGGAATACCCCAGTTCAATTCGTTTGCCAATCTCCGAGAGAATCTGGATTTCTTCTGGGGTGAGATTTTTTCTGAGGACGTATCGCTTTTTCTTGTCCTGCTCAAAAAAGGTAGCCAGTTTCTCTCTATCGGCCTCGTTATAACATTTCTCTAAAAATCTTTCCCAGTGAGTCTGGGTGTATTTTATCCGAAACATCTTGTGAATTTTGGCTTTTTTGGGCTTTTTTTCCTTTGCCATAGCGTTCTCCTTTTCTCAGGATTTGATTTTGGTGGCTATGCCAGAAACACTTTTGTAGGTATTGATGAGCCCGGCAATAAGAGGAGAGGAAGTGAAGGCTTTGAACCATTTGCTATTGACAATTTTTTCTCGAATGACGCGCCTATAGTAGCGAATAGCGGGTACCATCACAAAGAGGATGGGAAAGTAGAGCAGTATCCCCGTGGCAAAAGCCCCCATCACCACCGTATTGTGTAGTCTCAAAAGGGGAATAAGAGGCATATTGAAAAAGGTATCATAGAAGTCTTCTAAAGCCGGGACGGTGAGGATGAGGTACCCCAAGCTGTCAAGAAAGGGATCCACAAAGGGGACAAAAAGCTTGCCGATAGCCATAACCACCATCATTACAGCCTGATTGATGGTGAAAAAGAAACTCACAAAGAAGATGCCCCACCACAAGAGATTGTTTGGCGGAATGAGAGCAAGCATCACACCAAAACCAATAGCTTCCGCTATTTCTAACGGATGCTGATTGGAGTTCAGGGCTTTGAAGATATTCACAAGCCATTTTAACACAATCATATCTCCCTCCTTGTTTGTTTTTTTACATTCTCTCTGGAGCGGAAACTCCTATAAGACGCAGACCCAAAGCAAGGACATTCTTGGTGGCCTTCACAAGGGTTGCACGATTGGCGGTTGTTTGGAGATCATCGGTGATGATCCGATGGACAGTGTAATATTTGTGGAAAACAGAAGCCACATCTTCAAGATACTGGGGGATTCGATGGGGTTCAAGAGCGGTAGCAGCATCCTGAACAATCTCCGGGAAACGAAGAAGCCGTGTAGCTAAAAGACGGGCTTCGGGACTGTCTACAATGGTTCCCTGAGGGACAGGAAGGTTCGATGGGAGGTTGCGAAGAATCCCGCAAATTCTGGCATGGGCATACTGGACATAAAAAACTGGGTTCTCTTCACTCTGCTTTTTGGCTTCTTCAATATCAAACTCTAAATGGGTATCGGCTTTTCGCATCACCATATAATAACGAAGAGCATCCCTGCCAATCTCTTCTAAGACTTCCTCGAGGGTAATCATATCCCCTGTGCGTTTTGACATGCGAACTGGTTCCCCATTTCTGTAGAGACTGACGAGCTGCCCAATAATGATACGAAAGTCTGTTTCTACCCCATCAGCCTGAGAAAGAAGCCACACAGCGGCCTCCATTCGTTTGACATAGCCATGATGGTCAGCCCCAAGGATGTTGTAGAGGTGCCGAAAGCCTCGTTTGATTTTATCTTGATGATAGGCAATATCCACAGCAAAATAGGTATATTCGCCATCTGATTTCACGAGAACGCGGTCCTTGTCATCTCCATGGTCAGTGGTACGAAGCCAGAGAGCCCCTTCTGATTCATAAGCCACCCCTGCTGATTTGAGAAAATCTAAGGTTTTCTGAACCATGCCGCTGTCATGGAGGGATTTTTCTGAGAAGTAGCGATCAAATTCGACACCAAAATTCTTGAGGGTTTCTTTTTGCCAGTTGAGAATATAGGTGACAGGGTCCTCGGTTTGTTTGGCCACATCGGTGATATAAGCCCCATGATACCCGTTCTCCGGGATCTCTTTCCCTTCTCTCACGGCCTGGATGGTTTCTCTGAGAAGACGTATCTGATTGCCTGCATCGTTGACGTAGAATTCCCGCCATACCTGTGCCCCAGCATATCTGAGAAGGCGAGCAAGAGAATCTCCAAGAGCGGCCCATCGTCCATGGCCGATATGAAGGGGACCGGTTGGGTTGGCACTCACATACTCAAGGAGAATCTTTTTTCCTTCGAGAAGATCGCTTGATCCGTACTGATCTTCTAAACACTTTCCCTGAATGAGAGTGTCCAGAAGAGACTCATTCACAAAAAAGTTGAGATAACCCGGTGCCACCACCTCAAGTCGGCATATATCAGTCCATTCCCATTTCTCTGCAAGCGTGCTCGCAATATCAAGTGGCTTTTGTCTGAGGGTTTTGGCGAGACTCATGGCCACCGAGGTAGAGTAATCCCCAAACTTGGGCTGATCTGGGTAGAGAATCGGAATGGAAGTTTCGATATTCCATATTTCTTTGAGGAGCATCGTAAGCTTCTCTCGTAAAAAAGACCGAAGAATCATGGCAACCCCTTTCAAAAAAATCTTGTCTATGTAGTATAGGACAAGAAGGGGAAAAAAGCAATTTCATTGTCTTCATCGGGAAGATGTTTTTTGTATGGTGTTTTGCTTACAGGAGGGGGGCGTTTTTTATTATGAGGGAGGGGATTTTTTTCTGAAAATGGTTAATGGCTATGACCTTATTTCAGCAAAGGAGGGTTACTAGCTGAAACAGGGTAATAGCCTTTGTTTTCTGATTTTCGCTTTTTCTCACATGAGGCGACTAGAAAAGAAATCTGAAGAGGCTAACATTTCTCTTGCGTCGTGAGAACAATTTGATTTTTTTGTTTTCGAATGATATAATGGTATCCAACAAATGAGAAAAGGGAAAAATGGTCGTAAGAGTGAGAAAAACGGGGAAATGAGACCATTTTGAGCCCTTTGCACATTCGTGCAAAGGGCTCAAGAAAGTAATAAAAAAGCAAAAAGTAGTATAAAAATATTCCTCTCCATAATAAATAAGCCGATTTTTTGAATAAAAAGACGAATAAGCCCTTGTAAACAGAAAAAACGGGGTTTCAGGGGCGTAGCCCCTGATCCAGACAGGGGAAAAATACCTATGCAAGGGGCTTATTTTTGGAAAGGAAGTTTCTTTTGCCAGATAACAAAAGAATGCTTTTGTAAAGAGAGTGCATACAAAGGTTCTGGAGTTGGGTATGGAAAACTGGCTTTTGCGGACGGAAGCCTTGGTAGGGAAAACGGTGCTTCATCGCTGGAAAAGTAGTCGGGTGATGGTCTTTGGAGTGGGGGGAGTCGGGGGAATGGCTATAGAAGCCTTGGCCAGGAGTGGCATAGGGCACTTTGTGGTGGTGGATTTTGATGTCTTTCATTCCACCAATCTCAATAGACAGGTTTTAGCCACACAAAGGACTGTGGGAAAAAGGAAGGTTCTTGCAGCGCAAGAACGGATCCAGTCCATCAACCCGGAGGCGGAGGTGGTGGCATTAGAGGCCTTTGTGGATCAGAGGGTCGGAGAGATCCTTGAGAAGTATTCGGTGGATTTTGTGATAGATGCCATTGATAGCCTTAACCCAAAGGTTTTTCTGCTTAAAACACTCTGGGAATGGAAGCTTCCCTTCGTTTCTGCTATGGGGGCGGCAGCCCGTTTTGATCCGATGGCCTTTTGTGTAGGGAAACTCTCCGATGTTCACGGTTGTCCTTTGAGCCGAAAAGTGAAACAGAGGCTTCGTCGCCTGGGAGTGAAGATAGAAGAGATCTCTGTGGTTTATTCACGAGAGATGGTGAGACAAGGGCAGGGACTTCTGGGCTATGAACCGGAAAAAAACACCTATGAACGGGGAAGAGAACGTATCCCGAGAGGAAGTATGGCCACAACAGTAATGGTGGCGGGACTTCTCTGTGCTCAGGTGGCGCTTCAGTATCTTTCTTCTCATGAGAAAAAAGGGGTCCACCATCCTTGTCCGAAAGATTGAGAGAACGTGAGTCAAAAGGTTTTTGGTGGGTTGTTTTACCTACTATATATACATATATATATAGAATCGTCTATGTGGTGTTCTCTGTGGCGTGAATAAGGAAAGCGAAGAATTTTTGCGTCGGTACGTATGGGGGAAGTTTTTTTGAAACTTGTCCGATGAAGTGGGGCTATTACCTTATTTCAGCTAAAGGGGTTTGTTTTGCTGAAACAAGGTAATAGCCAATGTTTGAGAAAGGGAGTGATAAAACCAGATTCTATGAACAAGGCGATCAGAGTGATGGAAGATTACTTTATAGCCTTTTAGAAACCCTCAATTTTTGATGGGCCTTTCTTCTGGAAAAGAGTGAAAAGACATCAAAAAGTTTTCTGAGACCTTTGCACATTCGTGCAAAGGTCTCAAGAAAGTAAAAAAAGTGGCATAAAAATATACCTTTCCATAAATAAACAATCCTATTTTTGGACAAAAAAGACAAATAAACCTTTGTAAACAGAAAAACGTGGTTTCAGGGGCGTAGCCCCTGACCCAGACAGGGGAAAAAAACACCCCTGCAAGGTTCTCTTTCTGGTAGTTTCCTTTTGACTTTTTTGGGGGAGTTCTGTATATTTATGTACGACAAAGGAGATGGTATGAATATTCTTGAAATCCGAAATCTCAGTGTTTCTGTGGAAGAGAAGATGGTTCTTAAAAACATCTCCCTTACTATTCCTGAGGGAGAAACCCATGTTCTTTTTGGACCAAACGGTTCAGGGAAATCCTCTCTGATGCTTACCCTTATGGGCTTTCCTCAGTATAAGGTGGTCAGTGGAGAGATTCTTTTTAAGGGAAAGGATATTACCCACCTTCCTACTTCTGAACGGGCCAAGATGGGGATAGGGATAGCCTTTCAATCTCCTCCGGCCATCAAGGGATTGAAGTTGGGAGGACTTGTTCAAGAACTTGCCGGGCGTTTTTTTCCTGATTTTTCTCTGAAAGAGGAGAGTGAAAAACTAATCATGGAGAACTACCTTCATCGTGATGTGAATCATGGTTTTTCTGGTGGGGAGCGGAAGCGTTCTGAGATTCTCCAGATCTCGGCACAGAATCCGGATCTTGTGCTTCTTGACGAACCTGAATCCGGCGTGGACATTGAAAACATGAAAACAATTGGTGAGGCAATTCGTTCCATTCTTCATCGTGGGGCAAAAGAAAAACGGACCAAGTCCGCCTTTATCATCACCCACACGGGGTATATTCTTGACTATTTGGCGGCTGATTGGGGATATGTTCTTGTTGATGGACAAATTCAGTGTGAGAATAACCCCTATGAACTTCTCAAACTGATTGAAGAGAAGGGGTTTCAACTCTGTGAGGTGTGTGAACTGGCAAAACACAAGGAGTAGGTTATGGCTCTTGATAAGAATCTTCTTCAGGACACCCAGAAGGTTGGGTATACAGGGGATAGTGATGTGAAATTAGCCGTGGTCAATGATCACGTGGAGGAGTTTTCGTCGGCGGAGAAGGGTATCACTATTCTCCCGATGTTTATGGCGGTGAAAGAATTTCCCTGGCTAAAGGAAAAGATGTGGAGTCTGATAAGCCCTGATAAGGATGAATATACCCGTTTGGCGGCCCAGGAAAATACCCTTTCGGGGTATTTTATTCATGTGGCCAAGGGGGTGAAATCCACAAAGCCCATTCAGACATGTCTTTTTATCAATATGGAGAAGTTTGTTCAGACGGTGCACAATGTGGTGGTTCTTGAGGAGGACGCGGAAATTTATCTTTTCACAGGGTGTGCCACAGCTCATTATGTCAAAACGGCAAGCCATATCGGGATTACAGAGATTTTTCTTGCTCCCAGGGCAAAACTGAACTATACCATGATCCATGAGTGGGCTGAGGTGGTGGAGGTGCGTCCACGAACGGCTATTTCTATAGAAGAAGGGGCGCAGTTTATTTCAAACTATATTTCTCTCAAAGCGGTGAAACATCTTCAAAGTATGCCAACGGCCTATCTCAGGGGGAAAGGGGCATCAACGTCTTTTAATTCTCTCATCTACGCTCCTGAAGGGGCCTACTATGATACAGGGGCTCGTATTGTGTTTGAGGCGCCACTCACTCATGGTGAGGTGATCAGCCGGAGTGTGACTCATGGGGGAACGGTTATTGCCAGGGGTGACCTTGTGGCCCAGGCTGAGGAAGTGAAGGGGCATGTAGAGTGTGATTCTCTTCTTTTATCGGATGGTGGGCTTATTCAGGCTATTCCTGTGCTGGAGACCAAAGTGGCCAATGTGTCTCTCACTCATGAAGCCGCTGTGGGTAAGATTGCCCAGGAGGAACTTTTCTATCTTATGAGTCGTGGGCTTTCAGAGGCAGAGGCCAAAAGTATGATTGTGAAGGGTTTTTTAGATGTGGATACCTTCCGTTTGCCTGAACATCTTCGCCCCCGTGTGGAGCAAGTGCTGAAGCTTCTTGAAAATGGTGGTATTTGATGGCTTCTCATTCGCTGAATTTTCCTGTTGAGAAGGCAGATCTCCTGCGACAGGAACTGGATGGGGATGGTTTTTCTTTTCGTCCGCTTCAGTATGGGTACTGGCAAGCGGTAGGGAAGGGTGTCTCTGTGTCTCTTTACCACAGTGGTCGACTTGTGCTTCAGGGAGAGGATGGGGCTATTCATGAGGTTTTAGAGAGTGTGAAAGTGTTCTTAACAGAAGCTTCTTCTCAGATTGGATGTGATGAATGTGGAAAAGGGGATGTGTTTGGTCCGCTGGTTATGGTGGCTGTTGGGGTTTCAGCGGAAAATGTGGTGAAACTGCAGATGATGGGCATTTCCGAGAGTAAAAAAGCAACCCCGAATCAGCTTGGTGAATGGTATCAGAGGATTCGTTCTCTCTGTGAGGTGGAGGAACTCATATGGGAACCAGAGGCCTATAACGATCTCTATGAGCGGTATCGTAATCTCAATACTATTCTTACCCTGGGGTATGAGGAACTCATTCGTCGCTTTGATGGGAAATGGGACGAGGTGGTGGTGGATGCCTATACTCAGGATGAGAAGACAAGGGAAATGCTTTCAAAAGTTTCACCGGGAAAGTTTATCCTTGAAACGCATGCCGAGCGCTATCCTGCCGTGGGGGCTGCTTCGCTGGTTGCAAGAAAGCTTTTCTTAGAGTGGTTTGAGCGACAGGATAAGGATCTCCCCAAAGGGTGTGGACAGGCGGCGAAGGATCTTTTTCTTCAGATGAGGGCATCTGATGCTAAAGGTCTGCGCCGGTATGCGAAGATGCACTTTTTTTCGGAGGGGTAGAGGGCGTGGGATTTCCTGCTATTCCCTTATTTCAACTAAAAGCCCCCTTTTGCTGAAACATGGGAATAGCTAAAGTGCAAACTCGGTGCGTGTCCAGAGAAAAAGCGGTAGGTTTTGCTGAAACAAAATAATAACCAAAGTCTGTAGCCAGCCTTTTCCCCTTCTTTTTAATTCCTTCCAAGATCCATTTCCCCTGAACGAAGAATAAACTCTCTTCCATCATCACTCTTTTTTCTTTTTGCGAACGAATATCCAGACAAGAAACCTATTTCCAACTGAAAAAGTTTTCTACTTTTCGCTTTTCAGGACAAGAAGTATGAACACCTCAGGAAAAAGACCAAACCCTCTAAGACTTTCCTAGAGGACGATTGGCTCCTCAATAAGTGTCTGGTAAGGAAGCAGAAGCTCTTCCCTATTTATCATCGACAAAAGCTTTTTCATTCGAAGGTCAGAGTCCTGATACAATGAAAAAAGACAAAACTCATCAATGTAGCGCTGAGGGTGTTTTCGACAGCCATGGTGATAAAGGTTTTCAAGTCGGTTAACAAGTTGCTGAAAGATATCAGAAAAAGCTTCAGG
>JABLXN010000041.1 GCA_013177995.1 Brevinematales bacterium
TTCCCCAGAAAAAACTTGTTTATCTAAAATGTTCCCTGTATACTACAGTTGACAAAAATCTTTTGAGCCAGGGGTAACTTCTTTATCCTTTTCTCTCTCTTTCAGGTCTCCTGTTGGAAACGTAATCAAATTTTTTATGGTTTTTTTGTTTCACAAAAAATATACCCGACACATACCCCTTCTAGAAACTAACAAAGCCTCAAAAAGCAAAAGGGCCGGGAAATCCCGGCCCTCTTACCCCCACGGGGACTCGAACCCCGGCTGCAGGGATGAAAACCCTGTGTCCTAACCCCTAGACGATGGGGGCACTCTCAAAGAGGCATATAGTATAACATATTTTTTCGTCTTTGTCAAGAGGAAAAAGAAGACCCACCACACAGAAAAAACAACGGAGAGGGTGGGATTCGAACCCACGGTACGCCAAAAAGCGTACATCTGATTTCGAGTCAGACCCAATCGACCACTCTGGCACCTCTCCAGAAAAGAAAAAACGCGCCCAAGAGGAATCGAACCTCTGGCCTTCAGATCCGCAATCTGACGCTCTATCCATCTGAGCTATGGGCGCAGCTTACTCTTCTCTGAAAAATAGCGGGGGGACAACAAAGAAAAACAACACAGCCCAGAGAGTATTGTAGAGCCACTCCCCAAACCATGTGAGAAAATAGCCACTACTCCCCAACCACTGTCCTTTTATTATAAAGGAAAAGAGGAAAAAAATCAAGTACTTCAGTGCGGTAATCCAGAACACGAAAAAGAGAAACCCTCGAAAGGTATCCACAAAAAATTTCTTCTGATAGACCCCTACAAACCAGGCCACAAACGTATACAAAAAGGCATGAAAACCAAACCACCCTCCGGTGAGGGTATCGACAAGAAGCCCTACCACAAACCCCACCATTTCGGCCGTGAATCTATCCTGGAAGATAGCAAAGAGCGCAAAAACAACGAGCAAGAGATCTGGCAAAACCTGATATATCTGAAACACATGGCTGCACTGAAGCGAAATCACAACAAAAAGAAACACCCCAAACCATACCCACCGAAGCCACGGCCTATTCACGCTTTCCTCCCTCTTCTATCAGTGACCATTTCAGGACAAAAAGAGATTGTGCCTGCATGGGATGAAAAAAGGGCTTCACATACAACCGCTTGAAAAACTCCTGTCTCAGAGAAGTGGTGATCCCTGCCACCACCCCTATCCCAAATCCAGCAGGAAAAATATCACTTTCAGTGGTAGTACTCACCACATCGCCCACCTCTACAAGAGCTTCCGTCGGAACATACGACATGACACAATACTGATGCCATCCACCCTGACCACTTACAACCCCCAAGGCTCCATTGGGAAGCATTCCTCCCATGGAAAAGTTTTCCGAATAAAGGAGTTCAACCACAGAAGTGAAGATATTGACCTCCACCACCTTGCCAATCACAAAAAAACCATGCTCTTTCGTATACCCAATAACCGCATGATTTCGCCTCACCCCATCTCGCATTCCACGATCAATCAACACCCGGGATGAGGTAATATCAAGGCTCTTGTTAATAATCCGGGTATAAAGCGCCTCATACTGAATACGCTTTTTGACATCCACAATCTGCCGTAGTTCCTCGTTCTCCTTCTCGAGCTGGGAAAGAAGCAAAAGCTTTGTTTGCAGTTCCTGAATCTGGTTCTCTGCCTCCGTGAGAGCCTTCTGGGTTTCCCCAAGAGCCACCACCCTCTGCGTCGTCTCCCCCACCAAACGGATACTGCTTGACCATACCCACTGAAATGGATAAAGCAAAAAGAGAAAAACTGAACGAACGGTTATTTGAGGCAATTTCACATCCCAGACCATCAAGGCTGTCGAAATACCACAGAGTAGAAGCATGGTCAAAAGAGTCCGCCGACGGGTAAACGTCAAAACTGGCATGAAAAGCCCTCACCTACAGATTGAACTGGGTCTCATACTTTTTGATATTCTCAAGAAACTTTCCCGCTCCAAGAACATCGCACACCAACGGATCATCGGCAAGAAACACTGGCACTCCGGTATTCTTGGCAATAAACTTGGGAAGTCCCCGAAGAAGTGATCCTCCTCCTGCCATAACAATACCTCGCTCAAGAATATCCGAAGCAAGCTCAGGAGGCGTCTGATCAAGGGTCTGACGAACAGCCTCCAGAATCTTGTTCACCATATCCTGAAGGGCTTCACGAACCTCCACGCTATCAATCTTGAGAATACGTGGAAGACCGCTCACCGCATCACGTCCCTTGATCTCCATGGATTCCACGTTCTTGAGGGGATAGGCACTCCCTATCTTGATTTTGATATCTTCAGCGGTTTTTTCTCCCACGATGAGGTTGTGGTATTTCTTGAGATGGGCCATGATGGCTTCATCAAACTTGTCTCCTCCCACGCGAATAGAGTTGCTGACCACAATACCCCCAAGAGACAACACCGCAATCTCGGTGGTACCACCACCAATATCAATCACCATGTGTCCGGCTGGTTCCTCGATAGGAATATTGGCTCCCAGAGCCGCAGCACGAGGAGCCTCCACAAGGTGAACCTTGGCGGCCCCGGCCTGAAGAGCAGATTCTCTCACCACTCGACGTTCGACCTCAGTCACACCAGAAGGCACACTGATCACCACGCGCGGATGGACCAATTTTCTGGTTACCTGGGCCTTGTTGATAAAGTATTTGAGCATCTTTCCCACGACATCAAAGTCTGCGATAACCCCCTCTCGCATAGGCCGAATGACAATAATATCTCCCGGGGTTTTTCCCAGCATATTTTTGGCTTCATTTCCCACGGCACGAACCTGACCTGTCCCTGTTTGAACAGCAACCACAGAGGGTTCATTGATAACCACCCCCTTGCCTTTCACATATATCAGGGTATTGGCTGTTCCAAGGTCAATCGCTATATCATTCACAAAGGCATCTGCCACAGCTTTGAAGATATTCATGGCCATACTTCCTCCATGTCCTACTTCCTTTTTTGATAGGTTATTGTAAGGAAAAGGGAAAAAATATGCAATTATTTTGAGACCCTTGCACGGGTCTTTTCTTCCCCTGTTTGGGTCAGGGGCTACGCCCCTCTTCCCCGCTTTTTCTGTTTACAAGGGCTTATTTGTCTTTTTCATTCAAAAAAATAGGTTTATTTATTACTTCAAGAAAGATTTTTATACTATTTTTTGCTTTTTTATTACTTTTTTGAGACCTTCGCACATTCGTGCAAAGGTCTTATTTTGGGTTTTTTCTCATCCCTATCACGACCATCACCACGATGGCTATCAACACCCCATAAACCACCACCATAAGCCCCACCCCCCAGAGAGCATAGTAACGGGGAAGCTTTTCTTTTTGCTGCTTCACCTCTTCTTCTGCCTGCTGAATAATCTCCGGGGGAATCAAAGCGTAAGCTATGGTTATACCTACAGGAATGAGAAGAAGATCATCAAGATGCCCAAGAACAGGAATAAAATCAGGAATAAGATCAATGGGACTCAGCGCCATAGCCAAGGTAAGCCCAATCACCACTTTTGCGTACCAGGGACACTCAGGATGTTTGAGAGCCTTTGCCAAGACCTGTATTTTCTCCACAAAAGAAGATTTCATCTCTCTCCCTTGCAAAAAATTCTCTTCTTCTCTATACTTGTTAAGGAGGTTCGTATGCCACATGTGATTATTAAACTCTATCCCGGCCGCACAGAAGAGCAAAAACGTGCCATGGCCAATGCGGTAAGCGAGGCTATTGTCCAGTCTATTGGAGCCGACCCAAAGACCATTTCCGTGGCCATCGAAGAAGTTCCCCCCTCAGAATGGAAGGAAAAGGTCTATGATCCCGAGATAGCCCCACAGTTAGACGCCCTCTGGATCAAACCTGGCTACACCATGTAGGGTTTATACCTCATTTGGCACGTCAATAAACACGTGGGGAAGTCCCCATTTTTTTTCTATATAACGCGCTAAAGCCTGTACCCCAAAGGTTTCCGTATAATAGTGACCAGCATTGACAAAGGTAATTCCCATCTCAAGAGCCTCATGAAGGGTTTGTTCCTTGGTTTCCCCGCAGAGAAAGGTATCAATCTCCCCTTCAAAAGCCTTCAAAAAAGAGGCTGCTCCCCCCGTCATAATACCCACCCGCTGAACCTCTTCGTTTTGCCTGTACACCTGAAGCCGCGAATGAGGGAAAAGACTCCGAAGCCTTTTTTCAAACGTCTCCCATGAGACCGGCTTTTCATAAGACGTGATATACCCCACATCCACACGACGTTCTATACTCAGTCCAAGGTTTTTCGCTATCACGGCACTATTCCCATACTCTGGATGGGCATCAAGAGGAAGATGATACCCCATCACCGTAAGGTTATGCTGAAGGGCATACGCCACCCTCTGTCTCAGAAACCCCTTCACCCTGAAAAATTCCTTGCCAAAAAAACCATGATGCACAAGCACCATATCAGCCCCTTGAGCCACCGCTTCCCGCAGAAAAGCCATATTGAGAGAAACCCCTACCGCAAGAAGGGATGGTTCTTTTTTCCCTTCGATCTGAATGCCATTATAACAAAAATCCTGAAACATATGTACCTGAAGAAGTTCACCAAGATCTCTCTCTATCTCATAAATGGTCACCGGTCCCCTCCTGTTCATACAACACCATGTTATCACAGTGGATCACGGTATTCACCTTGTTTTTGCCCAAGATACCCACAATCTCTTCTGTTCTTTTTCCAGCAATGGACATGAGTTCCTCTCTATCATAGTTCACTATCCCAAGCCCTATCTCCTGTCCACTGGCATCCACGATGGCCACGGTATCCCCTTCTTTAAAACTACCCTCCACACCGGTAACCCCGGCCGCCAAAAGACTCTTATGGGCAAGAAGGGCTCGTTTCGCTCCATTGTCTACATAAATCTTCCCTTTGATCCGTTTGGCTGAGATCCAGCGCTTTCGACGACTGATAGCCCGAGCCGAGGGGAGAAAGATAGTCCCCGTTGAAAGGTTAGAGAAGACATCCTCAAGCACCCTCTCCCTGAAACCATTGGCAATCACGGCCGGGATCCCGGCTGTCGTGGTAATACGAGCCGCCTGAAGCTTGGTGATCATCCCTCCACGAGTGAAGCTCTCCTCTGGTTTTTGTGCATATCCCATCACAGAGGAAAGGTTTGTCACCACACGCACAAGGGTCTGTTCTGGCGTCCCATAATGAGCACAGAGACCGTCAATATCGGTAAGCATAATATAGAGATCGGCATCCATCATCACACTGACATACGCCCCCAACCTGTCGTTATCCCCGAACTGAATCTCCTCCGTGGCTACAGAATCGTTCTCATTGATGATAGGGACAATCCCCATCTCAAGCATGGTGGTAAGGGTATTTCTCGCATTGAGATAGGTCTTTCGATTGTCAAAGATATAATGCGTGAGAAGAACCTGCCCCACCCAGAGGTTATGAAAGCGAAACTTCTCAGAAAGAAAATTCATCAGAAGACTTTGCCCAACCCCGGCGAGTGCCTGTTTCTGAGAGAGGGTGAACTCCTGTTTGCCCAGCCCCATCGCATAACGAGCCATCCCAATAGCCCCACTGGCTACCACAATACACTCCACTCCCGCCTGGCGGAGACGAACGATCTCACCCACAAGACGGGTGATATTCTCCTCATTGATTCTCGTCGTATCGGTGATCTGTTTCGTCCCCAACTTGATCACCACTCTCTTAATCTCAAGACTCTGATTATCTGGAAGGGAGATTCTCATCGGCCAACTCCCGCTTTTCTTCTTGTTGATAGGTCTCAAAAAGGGCTATCTTGAGTTCTCGCAGGCCTTCACCTGTGAGAGCCGAGATAAGATAACAGGGGGCATACTGAGAAAAGAAGTGCATCAGTTCCGCTGGATCATCAAAAAAGAGGTCTTTCTTGTTGAGGGCAATGAGAAAAGGCCGTTGATACAGCTTTTCCGAATAAGCCCTGAGTTCCTCTCGAAGAATAGCAAAATGTTTTTTCGGATCATCCGCGATATCAAGGACAAACAGAAGCACCTTGGTTCTCTCAATATGCTTGAGAAACTCAATCCCTAAGCCCTTCCCTTTGTGGGCCCCTTCAATAAGCCCGGGAATATCCGCAATAAGCACACTGGTATAGGCATCGTCAATGGTCATCACGCCCACATTCGGTTCAAGGGTAGTAAAGGGATAATTCGCGATCTTGGGACGAGCATTGGTGAGACGAGAGATGAGGGTGGATTTCCCCGCGTTGGGAAATCCCACAAGCCCGATGTGAGCGATCATCTTGAGTTCAAGGCGAAGGTGTTTGCTTTCTCCCGGTTTGCCTGCTTCTGCATAGAAAGGGGTTTGATTGGTGGAACTCTTGAAGTGCACATTTCCCCTTCCTCCCCGGCCCCCCTTTGCTATGATCGTACGACTACCCGCTTCCGTGAGATCAGCAAGAAGTTCCCCTGTTTCGGCATCCCAGACCACGGTCCCCGGCGGCACTTCAATAATCGTGTCCTTTCCATTTCTTCCGTGCATCTGCTTACGCATACCATTTTCGCCGTTTTCAGCACGAAATTTCTGTCTATTGTGAATATGAGAAAGTGTCCGGAGATGGGGATTCACCACAAAAACAATATCTCCTCCATCCCCTCCATCACCCCCATCTGGCCCTCCATGGGGAATATATTTCTCCCGACGAAAACTCTTTGAACCGTCTCCTCCCTTACCGGCCGTGACCCAGATCTCCACCTCATCCTTGAAAAGCATCATTCCTCCCTGTACTTCCAAACCCCCCTTCTCCTCTTCGGGTTAGAGAAAGTTCCTCCACTACAGTAAACTGAGCCTGAACCACAGGGGCTATCACTAACTGGGCAATCCTATCCCCCGGATGAATCGTATGAGGCTCCCTCGAAAGATTCACAAGAAGGACCATCACCTCACCCCGATAGTCTGCGTCAATCGTTCCCGGAGCATTGGGAATAGAAAGCCCCATCTTGCCAAGTCCACTACGGGGGCGAACCTGGCCCTCATAACCAGCGGGAATCTCTATCGCAATCCCCGTGGGGACACTCACCACCTCCCCGGGCTGAATAACCACAGGGTTCTCTATACAGGCCACTAAATCAGCCCCAGCGGCATGCTCGGTTTTGTACAAAGGAAGAGAAGCCTTTTCTCTCAGTTTTTTCACCTTTACGATCATATCAATCCTCAATCACAAACTCACGATTATCAATGAGACGGGTTGAGCCAATAAACACCGCGAGCGCTAACAGCACATGCCCCTGAAGATGAGAAACATCCTCAAGAGTCAAGGCATCCACAAAGGAAACATAGTCAATACGCGCCTCGGGGACCTCTGTCGTAATGAAGGTCTTGAGTTTCTCGGTGAGAACTAACGCCTCCCTTTCCCCCTTCTGTATCAGTTCCTCAGCTAACTGAAGCGTACGAAAAAGAACAAGTGCCTTCTCACGTTCAGCAGGGGTAAGGTAACGGTTTCGCGAACTCATCGCAAGACCATCGGCTTCCCGAACAATAGGCATAGGGGTAATACGAACAGGCATATTGAGATCTTTCACCATCCGCTCAATAATCCGATACTGCTGGTAGTCTTTCTTGCCAAAATAGGCCTCGTGAGGCATCACAATATGAAAAAGTTTTGCCACCACTGTTGTCACCCCACGAAAATGCCCGGGACGGGAAAGACCACACAAATGCTCAGGAAGTTTTTCGACAATGACATAGGTCTCAAAACCCTCTGGATAAAGCTCCTCCACAGAAGGATAAAAAAGCACATCCACGCCCTCTCGCTCAAGAAGAACCTTATCCTGCTCAAAGGTACGGGGATAACGGCTATAGTCCTCTTTCGGTCCAAACTGCAAGGGGTTCACAAAGATACTCACCACCACTCTGTCATGGTGTTTTCTTGCCTCTCGCACTAACGAAAGGTGCCCCTCATGAAGGGCCCCCATCGTGGGAACAAACCCAATGGACAACCCTTCCCTCCACCACCGGGAGGCAAGCGATTGCATCTGAGTAACCTTTTCTATCACCTGCATTTACTTCCCCTTTTTAGCCTGATACTCAAGTGCCGCCTTGATAAAGGAGACAAAGAGGGGGTGAGGGGCAAGAGGTGAAGATTGAAATTCCGGGTGAAATTGGGTTCCTATAAACCAGGGATGATCAGAGAGTTCCACTGTCTCCACAAGATCGTTTTCAGCCCGCCCGGAAATCACAAGCCCCTTGCTCTGCAAAAGCTCTGTGTACTCAGGATTTACCTCGTAGCGATGGCGATGACGTTCAATGATGACATTCTGGTTGTAGATCGTCTGAATACGGGTCTTCGGGGCAAGAAGACACTTACTTCCCCCCTTGCGCATGGTACCACCCATGTACTTCACACCCTTGAGGTTATCAAGAAGATCTATCACCGGTTGACTTGTGGCCGGCGCAAACTCTGTTGAATGAGCCTCGGTAAGCCCGCATTCATTTCTCGCAAACTCTATGACCATGCACTGCATACCTAAACAAATCCCAAACGTAGGAATCTTGTTGGTACGCCCATAATAAATCGCCTTGATCTTTCCCTCAATCCCGCGGTTACCAAACCCCCCAGGAATAAGAATAGCATCTATCGACGGAGGAATAATGCCGGCAAACCCGATTTCCTTCAGGATTTTGGCCACCCGTTTGCGATCATCCTCCTTGATATCCGGGGAGAGAAGATAGGTATTCTTGGTTACTTCCTTCTCGTAAACAGAACGAAGGAAGGCCTGGTCCCTCTCATCGGTGATTTTTGGAAGAATCTGATTGTTGAAATACTCAGCAGAAACCCGATAGAGAAGTCCCTTCTCTGCATCATAGTTCTCTGCCTCATAGTCTTCCGCATCTATTTTGATGATTTTGACCTGGCAATCATGGGGAAGCCCTCCATGCTTCAGAGCGGCGTCCACAGATTTGTAGGTATCTTCAAGGGTGACATATTTGCCCACCATGGCTATGTTCACTGTTTTCTTGGCATACTTGAAGGTGTGGACAATCCTTTCCCATGCGGAAAGGTTTGGCTTGCGATAGGGAAGCCCCAGTTTTTCAAGAATAATCCGATCCGCCCCCTGCTGGTGGAAGAGAAGGGGAACCTCATAAATGGTCGAAGAGACATTCACGGCTGAAAAGATACAGCTCTCGTCAATATTACAGAAAAGGGCAATCTTGCTCTTGAGACTCTCTGGCAAAAAGACATCAGCCCGGCAAAAAAGAAAATCAGGCTGAATCCCCATGGACATCAGTTCTTTCACAGAATGCTGTGTAGGCTTGGTTTTGAGTTCCCCGGAACCAGCGATCATAGGGACAAGGGTGAGATGCAAAAACTTCACATGATTGCGTCCTTCTTCAATGGCAAACTGACGAATGGCTTCCAGAAAAGGAAGTCCTTCAATATCCCCAACGGTTCCTCCCAATTCGACAATCACAATATCAGAGTTTTTGCCTTCATCACAGAGACGAATGCGACGTTTGATCTCATCAGTAATATGGGGAATAACCTGAACCGTCTTGCCAAGATATTCTCCCCGTCGCTCGGCATCAATTACATGTTTGTACACTTGTCCCGTGGTCACACTGTTGGCCTGCGTGGTCTCTATCTGGAGAAATCGTTCATAGTTTCCTAAGTCAAGATCTGTCTCTGCTCCATCGATGGTAACAAAAACCTCTCCATGTTGAAAGGGGCTCATGGTGCCTGCATCGACATTGAGATAGGGATCAATCTTCATCATGTTCACCTTGTAGCCGGCCGCCTTGAGAAGGGCTCCAATAGAGGCTGCCGTGATACCCTTTCCCAGCGATGAACAAACTCCCCCTGTGACAAAAATATACTTCTTATGTTCCATACGATACTCCTCTGTCTCTTGCCGTATATTATACGACAGGGAGGAAAAAAGTGCAATTTTGTCGGATGGGCTATTTCCTTGTTTCAGCAAAAATACTCTCTTTTCGCTGAAATATGGTTATAGCCAAACCAATCCCTAACCTCAGACTGAAACAAGGTAATAGCAAAAGGTCAGCCCTACTCCACAAAAAAGAGACCCTTGCACGGATGTTTTCTTTCCCTGTCTGGGTCAGGGGCTCCCCGCCCCTTTTGAAATCCCCGCCCCCGCCCCTGCACCGGCTCCAGAAGAGCCCTGTCCTCGTCGCATGCTACGCATGCGCCTCGGACGGAAGACAGGCCGCTTTTGCGGGTAGTGAGAAATCCCACTCCCCAGGGAAAGTCCTTCCTCGCGGGGCGACCTCAACTTGTCCTCCTGACTTCGGAAGAAGCGCTTCCGCGCGGGACAAAAGGGGCTTTCGCCCCTTTTGAAATCCCCGCCCCGCCCCTGCGGCGGTCTCTGTAACATTCCGTCCACCCTCTTGCCTTGCTGGCTGGAAGAAAAGCCTGTAGCCCCGCTCTCTTCCGTAGCCGACCGGGGACAGCCCTCCCTGTCTGACCCCGGTCTTCCTCGCCACCTCCTGTGGCTCGGATACTGGCAGGAGAATGCGGCTTTCTCCCACCAGCCCGCAGGGCACGTGGCCCCCACAGGGGCTTCCATGACGGCGCACCGCAGGCAGGGGCGGGCCCTGGCGACGAGTCAGCAAGAAGGGGGCTTTCTGAGACCGCAGGGCGCCCGGCTATTACCCTGTCTCAGCCAAAGGCAACGGTTAAACGTTTAACCTCTCTCTATCCACCCCCTCATGGCTATCGCTATCACCCTGTTTCAGCTAACCACCCCGCCGGTTAAACGTTTAACCCTTCTCTATACAAACTCCACATGTCTTTTGCTCTTACCATGTCTCAGCAAACCCACCTTCTGGTTAAACGTTTAACCTCCCTCCATACAAACCCAAACAATGACGACCACCTTCTTTCAGGGAGAAAAGCCTACCCCGGCTATTACCATGTTTCAGCAAACGAGCCCCCTTTGCTGAAATAAGGTCATAGCAACATCTCCCGGCACCCTTCTCCCAGAGAAAAGGGCTGGTCCTATTCCTGTGTCGAGACCTTTACACATTCGTGCAAAGGTCTCATAATATAATGAAATAAACTTAGCGAGGTATAGATATGAAGGGAAAGCTTGGGGAATATGAGATAGAACTTGTGGATGATGAAATAATTCCAGGAGGGGGGATAAGCCTTTTTTATCATCTTCTTCGGTATGAAACAAAATTAGCTGAAAGGCTCAAACGAAAGAAGCACGAACAGTTTTCAGATATGGATATTGTGGTTGGGATGACGTTTTTGCTCGCTATGGCAAAACCACACTTTTGTGAAATTGAAACTTTACGAGGAAGTGAATTTTTTAGTTCATTTTTTGAACGAAAAGAACCACCTTCTGAAGAGATTCTCAGGCAGCGTTTAGATGAGAAAGACGACGCCTTTAGAAAGGTTATTTTAGAAGAAAATAACCATTTCATTGCGAAGAAAGGCAAAATAAGTTTCTACGTTGAGGAGGGACCTTCTTCTCAGAAAAGAACGTTTGTTCCTCTCGACATTGACACTTCTCCGTTTGATAATTCAGAAACGAAGAAAGAAGGGGTAAGTCGAACTTACCCAGGGGTTTATGGATATTCTCCTATCTTTGCCTATCTTGGAGAAAAAGAAGGTTTTTGTATTCATGGAGAACTTCGGAAAGGATCTGCCCATATGCTTTGTGATGGGGGAAAGTTTATCCGGGAGGCTATTCAGAAGGCAAAGCACATCCTTGAGCAAAAACAGCAAAAAGAGGTAAAGATTTTGGTGCGCATGGATAGCGCCGCAGACAGTGATGAGATTATTCGTTTATGTCAGGAGGAAGGTGTCGATTTTATCATCAAGAAAAATCCCCGTCAGGAAGACCTGTTCACATATGTCGAAATGGCAAGAAATTCTCAAACGGCTATATGTAAAAACCAAGGGATGGAAAAACCGTGTACAGGGATAGTATTTTCGTGAGAGAGGGATTGTATCTTGTGTATGAAGTTGTGTTGAGAGAAATTGACCCTGATGGGAAAGTCCTTCTTTTTCCTGAGGTGGAATTTTCTGGGTACTGGAGTTCGATAGCGGACGTGGAGGAGGTGATAAAACTCTATCGTGGGCATGCTACCAGTGAACAATTTCATTCGGAATTTAAGACAGACATGGGACTTGAGCGATTTCCAAGCGGAAAGTTTGAAACGAATCACACGGTGCTTGTTTTAGCCATTTTGACGTTCAATATCTTGAAACTGATAGGGCTTTCTTCTTTTGGGCATTATCCTCCTGAAAGTCGGGGTTTGTATCGACTGAGAATTCGCACTATTATTCAGGATCTGATATATTTAGCTATAAGGTTTGTGAAAAAGGGTGGAAAGAAGATGGTTCAACTTTCCCGCAAGTGGACTTTTTCTCTCATCTTCTGGGAAACGGTTGTTTCACCAACCTGAGAAGTGTTTTTGCCTTTTGTCAGAATACTTGTTTATCCCTGTTTTTTGGGGGAAGGGGGCATATTGTCTTTTGCCCTCTCCAAAGGCATTATTTTGAACTTTTAGGAGACCCTTGCACGGATGTTTTCTTTCCCTGTCTGGGTCAGGGGCTACGCCCCTCTTCCCCGATTTTTCTGTTTACAAGGGCCGGTTTGTCTTTTTTATTCAAAAAAATTGGTTTATTTATTACAGCATGGAATATTTTGATACTAATTTTTGTTTCTTTATTACTTTTTTGAGACCTTCGCACATTCGTGCAAAGGTCTCATAGCTATAGCCCCACGCCCTCTCCCAATAAAAAAGGGGCAGAGATTTCCTCTGCCCCTTTCTCCCTTTTCAAGGCATCTTCTTGTAGATTACCATCCCGTAGGGTGGCACAGAAACTGTGATATTTCCACCAGAAACACTGATGTTTCCTGTAAGCGTCCCCAAAGAATGATAGATATTAGTGAGCATCTGTCCATTAGCCGCATATGTCGAAATAGGAATACTCACCCCGGAAAGGGTACTTCCCGAACTATTGAGAATAACAAACTTTTTTGAGACCTTTGCACATTCGTGCAAAGGTCTCGTACTTCCCGAACTATTGAGAATAACAAACACATCTTCGGCTGGCTGATCATTCATATGACGAACAAAGGCAAAAACACCGGCGCTATTACTATCTTTTAAGACAAAGGCTTCTCCTCGACGAAGGGCAATATGTTCCTTACGAAGCTGGCTGAGTGTCCGTATAAGAGCATAGGTTGTATTTCCGGTGGGATTGGTACTCACCAAATTCTTTCTCCCGGTATCCGCTGTCCCACTCACTGCCCACTCCGTATTATAATAGATACAGGGGATACCCCACGCGGTAAGAAGATACGAAAGAGCAGCATGAAGCTTATTCGTATTTCCACTTGCCTCTGTCATGAAACGATTTACGTCATGGTTATCAATAAAATTTACCGCTAAGTTTTGAGCACTATCCTGTGCCCCATCATTGATAGGAGTAGAACGAAGATATTGCCTTCTCTCGTTTATTTCAAACGAAAGCTTTGATGTAGCCTGTCCATAGGCAAATACATCCCGACAGGCATAATAAAACTGAAAATTAAGTACCGAATCTAAGCGATTATTCTGCACATACTTGGCTGTCCCACTATGTGAGCCAATATAGGCCTCCCCAAACTGGATGAAGTTTTTGTTGGTGAGAGTGAGAACATGCTTCCGAATGGACGGAGAAAAATAATCCCAGAAATCCTCATTGACATGCTTCACCGTATCGATGCGATAACCGTCCACATTCGCCCACGTAATCCAGTTTTTATACACCTCGATCAGGGCATCTCGTACCGCAGGATCCTCTGTTTTCAGGTCATCAAGCCCGAAAAAATCCCCCTGCGCAGTTTCTGGATAGGTATCCCAGTTGGCAATTTCTCCATAATTATGAAAACTCGAAAGGCTATTGAAGGGGGCGGTAGAAGGCTTTTTCCGATTGCCAGTTGTAACCCACGACTGCCCGGCAAACTCATCCTCTACCCATACCCTCGTATAACCACTACTATTGTAGGGAGGAGTCCAGACCTGACTTCCACCGATTTTGTACAGCAAAATATTTCCCATATGATTCACCACAATATCCTGGATAACGAAAACCCCATAGTTATGCATGGTTGCCACAAAATTGCTATACTCACTGATGGTGGAAGCAAAGTGGGGATCAATCTTTGTGAAATCCTGAGCCCAGTACCCATGATACCCGGCATTTCCCCCATCCTCCCAGACATTCATCACAATCGGCGTAATCCAGATAGCCGTTGCCCCTAAATTGGTGATGTAATTCACCGTATCCTGGATCCCTTTGAGATCCCCTCCATGCCACTGGTTATCCCCTGAACCTACCGCTACTGTTCCATTATTGGCTGGATTCCCATCAACAAACCTATCTACTATGATGAAATAGATAATCTGATCCCGCCAATCAGGTCCTGCTCCGGGGCGTGTCTCCCCATCTTGAATAGGAACCTCGGTGGGAGTTGGAGTTGGAGTACCTTCTCCCTGGAAAGCACACCCTGTTAACACCAAAAACGTCCATACCATCAAACCAACAATTCTGTTAGAAAATCTCATCTCTCCTCCCAAAAAGAAAAGCGCTTCTAAGAAAAAGCGCTTTTTATTAATATACGCAAAAAAACACCAAAAAGTGAAATTTCACCTCAAGAACTTTTATGTACCAGAGATACCCACCTTATTTTCCAAAAATAAGGAGAGTTTTGGTTTTTCTCCTTATGCTTATCGGTAAGTCTTTTCTTGAGGAGTTTTGTATGGAATTCTTATTCTGGACAAAGGTAGTGTTCGCCTGTGTCCCCTTTGTGCTTCTTTTCGCAGGTATTCTCGGTACCAAACTCAAAACGTATGTGGTGACTCTCTTCGTTCTCTTCGTTACCACTGCTTTAGCCATAGTGGGATGGCAAGCTTCGTGGTCTCTCATCGGCTTTTCCTATCTGGAAGGAACCATCATAGCCATTATCCCCATTCTGTGGGTGATTCTCATGGCTGTTTTCACCTATGAAGTAGGTGTTCGAACGCAATCGATGGAAAAAATCCAGAACTTTCTTGAGAAAATCTCCCCCGAAAAGGCCATTCAGGCCATACTGATTGCCTTTGGATTTGGGGGATTTTTGGAGAGTGTGGCTGGATTTGGAACAGCTGTAGCCATTCCAACGGCAATGCTTGTGAGTATAGGCTTTCAACCAGTCAAAGCCATCGTGATTTCGTTAGTCGCGAATTCCGTCCCTGTGGCTTTTGGGGCTCTTGGCATCCCTGTGATTGTTCTTTCCAGGATTACGGATCTTCCTCTTTCAGGACTCACCCCGGCTATAGCCTGGCAACTCTTTCCCTTTTCGTTTCTCATTCCGGTCGTTATTGCCGTTCTGAGTAGCGATGGGAAAAAACTCCCCTTTCACGTATGGGGAGAAGCCCTTCTCTTTGGGGCTGTCTTCACTCTCATCCAGACGACGGTGGCTCTTTTTGTGGGACCAGAACTGGTAGCTGTCCTTGCCTCCCTTGGGGTACTTATAACAGGGGTTCTTCTCCGATGGAAGGAAGTCAAAAAAGAACTTCCCTCCTTAGCCAAACCAATGGCTCCTTATGGCTTTCTTCTTGTCCTTGTGCTTCTCACAAGATTGGTCCCTCTGCCGCAAATTCGCTCTTTTCCCTTTGTGATTTCGTGGAGTAGCGAAGGCCATTCCATCACCATCGAGTGGCTCACCACACCCGGAACCCTTCTTTTGATTGCCACTCTTTTTGGGGGAATAATCCAGGGAGTCTCAGGGAAAAAGCTATGGGAAGCCTTTCTCTCTTCTCTTGTGAAACTCAAATCCAGTATGCTGACTATTCTCTCTATCGTTATTATGGCCAAGGTAATGGGAAATACCCCCATGGTAAGTGATCTCTCCAAGGCTTTGGCTGTCCTCTCTGGTCCCCTTTTCCCCTTTGTCTCACCTCTTTTGGGGGCTCTTGGCACCTTTGTCACGGGAAGCGACACCAGTTCAAACATCCTCTTTGGAAAACTCCAGAGAGATACCGCCAAAAGTTTGTCTCTCGATCCCACGTGGTTAGCCGCTGCCAACACCTCCGGGGCAACCGCCGGCAAAATGATCTCTCCTCAAAGTATTTCCGTCGCCACATCAGCGACCGGACTTCAGGGTTCGGAGGGAAAGATTCTTTCTCGTTCTCTCTGGTTCTGTCTCGGCTATGTGGGACTATTGGGGGGTCTGGTAAGTGTGGTGGCTTTCCTCTGAGGTATTCTCCCCCGCTTCAGAGAGAACCCTCTGGAGAGAGAGATACACCTCTGTCCAGAGGGTATCTTCATTTTTGAGACCATCAAGACAAGAGGAAAGTACCACCATCATATCCAGTCCCTCGGAAGAAAGACCAGACGAGAGGGGAATACCATCCCTCTCCCATTCTGGTTTTGCCACACATCCCATGGCCGCACAAAAATCAGCAAGTGTCTTGATTTCGTTAATAGCATGCCTTTCTAAAACCTCTCGTATGGCTTTCTCAAAAAAGTGAATCACCTTGTCTCGTTGAGTAAAGATCCCTCTGGTTATCGTTACCCAATTTCCGAGATCCCTCTCACAAACCTGCAAATACACCTTCCCCTCGGTCTCTTTTTCTCTCAAAGAAGGGAAGTCCCTTCCAAAAGCAAGCATCAAAAAAAGAAGTCTCTCCGGCCCCCATGGTCCCTCCCACAAAAAACGGGGCACTCGATAAAAAGCCCTTGCGGCGGCTGAGAGAATATCAAGGTCTTTTGGCTTTTTCAAAAAGAAAACCGACCCAAAATTCTCTGAAAAAACAAAAGGCGGTGTATGCCTTGAAAGAACCTCTCGAAGACGTTCTTTCTCTTTTTCATTCAAACCATACTCCTGACAAAAGAGTTCACAGGCTTCGTCGTCTTTTGCCTGAAGAGGAAATTTTGACACCTTCACCCTTGGAAGAAAATCAGTAATAGTGGGAAAAAAGGCAAGAAATCGAAACACCTTACGACAAAAAAAATAATCCCAAGCAGAACCTATAGAGGAACGAACCATGGTATCCAGCGAGGGATCCCTTATCACAGGAGGAAAAAATCTATCAAGAATCCGATCACGCAAACTTTCAAAAGGAGAAACAAGAATATCCCAAAGAGATTTTCCAAAACGAGAAGACATAAAGCTATTCAAAAGATAGACCCACGGATAGACACCTATGACCCCTATGATGATATAGGAATACCACTGCAAAAATGGAGAGAGATCTTCCCATTCTTTCCCCGAAGCGAGAACACAGCCACTGATACCTACAACTACAAAAATCCCCACGATTTCAAAGAGAATCAAAAAAACTTTGATGTTATCAAAGAAAGAACTTATGGCTATTTCTATTTTTTCGCGTTTTGTTTGCCTTTTCTCTGAATAAGAAGCCGACACCAATTGACAAAAATCTTTCTCTGACAAATGCCCCCACCATCCCCTTCGGTTTCTTTGCCTGTCTTCCCAATCAGCCATGGTATCGTATTCTTCTCGTGGTCTTTTGGGACGGCGTTGAAGAGATGACAAGGTAGGATAATTTGACATCATTTTCCTCTCCTCTGTGATAGTATACCCCATCAGAAAAATTTTTGCAAAAAGAGAGGAAAATCATCGGGATGATTTCGTCGGATGGGTCATTGAGGAAAAAATGGTTTTGAAGGAGACGAAGACCATTGGCTATTTCCTTGTTTCAGCAAAACGCAAAAAACGAGAAAAAGAGACTGGAATTTGGCCCCTCGGCTATCACCATATTTCAGCAAGAACCTCCCTGAACCTCCCTTTTAGCTGAAACAAGGAAATAGCACACTATCTCACCAAAAAAAGAGTCCCAGAAACCCAAAAGCCATTATTGTCGCAGGAATTTCCATCACATGAATCTTTTTTCCCTTTACCATATCTACCCCCAAAAGAATCACCGGGGCTAACGAAGAAAGCGTGGTAGCCACCCCTACAGGGGCATACGTCATCCCTGTCAAAAAGAGAGAAACCCCCACAAACGGTCCAAAAAAACTCCCCCCTACTGTGGCCGCAATAGCCTTTTTATCCTGAAAAGATTTCACCCATTCCCCAAGCTGTCCTGATAACCAAAGAAGAAGGAAAAATCCCACAACTCCCCCAATAACCCGAAACCAGGTCGCTTCAAAAACAAACTGAGTATGAGGAAGAACTGGTTTCGCTAAAAGTGCTCCTCCAGCCTGTCCCAACATACCCCCTATCGCCGCCAAAACCCCTAAAAGCGTTTCTTTTTTCTTTTCATCCACCTGATTTTCATCCTCTTTCTGATGAAAAAAGAGCACCATGGCAATCGAAAAAATGGTGCCTCCCATAGCCACCCACTGTCTGATGGTCAAGCTTTCTCCAAAAAGAAACAGTGCCGCCACCGCACTCACAAAAGGATTCGCAAGCATAATGAGAAGACTCAACCGACTCCCAATAACCACAAATGACCAGAAAAGAAGAATATCCCCCAAGAAAAATCCCACAAACCCCGATAAGAGAAGAAATCCAACATCAAAAAGCCCCACATCGCGCAAAAAAGACCGGTGAAACACCAGATTTACCACAAGAAGGAGAAGAAAAGCCCAGAGAAGTCTCCAGAGATTAACAAACCGACTCCCAATCCGTCGAGAACCAAACTCAAAAAAAAGTGCACTCCCCGCCCATCCTACCGAAGCAAGAAGGGAGGCCACTTCTCCCACATACCTCATATCTCCCGTTCACCAAAGACAAGCGCCTCAAAAGAAAAAACCTTTGCCCCATTTTCCCAGCAATACGGTTCCATACCCGCCTTGCGACAAGTCTGATTGAGAAATTCCTCCCTTCCCCAGCCATACTCCGTCGCCACTTGGGGAAGAAGAAGACCACGATGGTATCCCCTTTGCATCACCAGCCCATGCCTCCCCACCTCAATCTGTCGCACATCATGTACTTCCTCCAATGGCGTCAGAATGGATATCTCTATCTCTATAAAGGGAAACTCTTCCCGCTGAAGGGGATGAAACCGTGGATCGTGAAAAGCCGCCTCACAGGCCATTTCCCTCACTGCTTCCCGAATAGGCTTCACTCCCTCCACATATCCAATACACCCACGCAGATTTCCTTCCTTTGTCAGGGTAACAAAAAGACCACATTTTTCTGAAAAAACCTTATGAGAAAGATCTGGATAGTCCCCTGAAATTTTGCCAAACAGCCTCTCTTCAATGGCAAGCCTTGCTGTCCGAAGAAGCGCTTTCTTCTGTTCTGTTGTTAACTCAAGTTGCATACACCCCTCCTATCGGATTTTCAAAAAAGCCAAAGAAGCCAAAGCACACAAAGCCGCTAATATCCAGAAACGAATCACCACCTGTGTTTCCTTCCAGCCCTTTTTCTCAAAATGATGATGAATAGGCGCCATCAAAAAGATTCTCTTACCCGTCCCTTGGGTATGTTTTGTCCATTTGAAATACGAGCGTTGAAGAAGAACAGACACCGTCTCAAGTACAAACATCCCTCCAGCAATCACAAGAAGCACCTCCTGCTTGAGAAAAATCGCTATCAGGGCAATAGTTCCTCCCAGAGGAAGCGAACCCGTATCGCCCATGAAGACTTCAGCCGGATGCACATTATACCACAGAAAGGCGGTATATCCCCCTATGAGAGCCGCGATCACCACCGCAAGTTCCCCCGCCCCGGGAAGATAAGGAAACTTCAAATACTGAGCCGCAATAGCATTTCCAATCACATAGGCAAAAATCCCAAAGGGAATATACAAAATAATTCCCATCCCCGAAGCAAGACCATCAAGCCCATCAGAAAGATTGGTAGCATTGGAAAAGGCCACCATCGTAAAAACATAAAAAGCTATCCCAAGCCACAAAGGCCAGACAAAAACAGGCTTATCATAAATAGGTACGTAAAAGAGAAGCACCTGGGAAGGATCAGGATTGAGCACCACAAGAACCGCCAAAAGAAGCGATACCCCTACCTGCATGAAAAACTTTGTTCCCTCAGTAATCCCCTTTGAGTTTCTGAAACGCACCTTGAGATAGTCATCCAAAAAACCAATGAGACCAAAAAGCACAATAGCCAGCGCCGTTACCCAGACATAATACACCGGCATACCCCAGAGCAAAAGAGACACGAGCACCGCCACCATCACAAAAATCCCCCCCATCGTCGGTGTCCCTGCTTTTACAAGATGCGTTTGGGGCCCATCATCCCGAATAGCCTGTTTCACCCCAATTTGGCTGAACCGACGAATAAAAAAGGGAGCAATGATCACCCCCAAAAGAAAAGCCGTAAAAAAAGCCATGAGTGACCTGAAGGTAATATACTTCAAGAGATTAAACCCAAAAAACCACTCCCTCAACGGATAGAGAAGATAGTAAAGCATATATCCTCACTCTTTTCAAAAAATGATGGTATATGATAACGACCAGCCCCAAAAAAGTCAATTTCACCCCTTCTTGAAGCTTTCCAGAAAGGATGTTTTCCTCATCATGGCACTCCCCAAGACACAAGGCTATTACCCTGTTTCAGCAAAAACCCTCTTTAGCTGAAACAAAGAAATAGCCCCCGGTGGGACAAAACTTTCCCCCTTATTGCCACACAACCATCTCATCCCCTACCGCAAAAAAAGCCCATAGATCACCACGTTCAAAACCGTTAACGGTAACCCTATCCTCACAAACTCCCAGAAAGAAACCGTCTCCTTTGCCCGCTTTTCTGCATTCTGGAGAATAATCACATTACTTGCCGCCCCGAGAATAGTGAGATTGCCTGCAATGGTACTCCCAGCCGCCAAAATCATGAACTCCTTCACCCCCCCACCTGCGGAAAGAAGCATGGGAAGATACAAAGCCACCAAAGGCACATTGGAGAGGATTTGACTTCCGAGAACACTCACTACCCCAATCGCCTCCCACGAAGTAGGAGAAAAGGGTAGACGAGTGAGCCACTCTTGAAAATACCCCGTATTCCACACACTCCGCATGAGAATAAACATCGACGCAAAGAAAAGAAGCGTATGCCAGTCAAGACGTTTCAAAAGAGAAAACCGTTTCTTCCCAGAAAGAAGCGGCGGAAGAGAAGCCAGTGCGGTTATAGATAAAAGAGGCACATCAGGCCCGTGAGGAACCAGAGAAAGAAGAATCTTGACCAAAACCCCTCCCAACAAAACCCAGAGAGAAAGCCGGGAAAGCCCCGCCATCTGATGATCGTGAATCGGTTCCTGTGAATGCGTCAAGGCTTCCTCTCGACGAAACTCCCTCCAGTAGAACAAACGAAGCAAAAGATACGCTATCAGGAGGTTAACAATTGTAGGAAGAGCCAGAAAACGAACAAAAGTCACTAAAGAAAAGGCTATTTTCCCCTCACTCGCTATCAAAAAATTCTGTGGATTACCCAGAGGACTCATCACACTTCCAATAGTCACAGCAAAGGCAAGCGTCAAAAGAAGAAAAGACGGCCTGAGATGATGCTTCTTGGCCAAGTGAAGAACAACTGGTGTCCCTACAATAGCGAGGGTATCATTCATGAGAAAAGCAGAACCTATGCCCATCACAAAAAGAATAGTCAGCACAAGTCCATCAGTCGTTTTTGTTCTCTTAAAAACCTCGTAGGTCACATGAGACAGATACCCGCTCTCCTCCATCGCCGACCCCACAACAAACATCGTAGCAAGAAAAAACATCACCTCCCAGTTAATTGCCTGTAAAGCTTCAAGAGGTGAGATTTGCCCGGTGAGAAGAACAAAAAGTGCCCCCAAACCCATAATTTGCCAGAGATCAAACCGAAAATTCCCAAGCCTTCGCACCATCATCATCACAAAAACAAAACCCAACGCAACAAAAGAAATCATCTCTCCTCCAGCCCCTACATACTCTTTCGATACCCTTGCACGGGTGTTTTCTTGCCCTGTTTGGGTCAGGGGCTACGCCCCTGAAACCCCGTTTTTTCTGTTTACAAAGGTTTATTTGTCTTTTTTATCCAAAAAAATAGGATTGTTTATTATGGAAAGGGATATTTTTATACCACTTTTATTTTTTTTATTACTTTCTTGAGACCTTTGCACATTCGTGCAAAGGTCTCCTTTCGGATAACAAAAGGCTGTTTCAGGCAGGTACCTGAAACAGCCACTTTTTCTCCACTTACGTTCTTTCACTATTTGCTTTCTCTCTTATACTTCTTCCCCTATGACACGCGCATACTCCCGGAGAATCTCTTTCTCCCTGAAAGAAGGATTTTTGGGAATTTTCACTATTACCTCAAAATAAAGATCCCCCCTCTCCCCTGTCCTTATATCAGGGAGCCCTTCATGACGAAGCCGAATCATATGGCCTGATTGAACACCCGCCGGGATGGAGATCCTTTTCTTTCCATTCAAGGTATCCACCTCAACCACCCCACCAAAAACAGCCCTTGGAAAACTGATATACACCTTCCCGTACAAATCGGCGCCTTCTCGCCGGAAATCTGTGGTATTACGCACGTGAATCACCACATAGAGATCACCACGAGGACCACCATTTCGTCCTATATCTCCCTCGCCTGCCACACGAAGTTTCATCCCATCGTCAATACCAGCCGGTACTCGAACAGAAATCACACTCTCCCTTTCAACCGTCCCCTCTCCACGGCAACTTGGACAGGGATCTGAGATCACTCTTCCCGTTCCATGACACTGGGGACAGGTCGTCGAAATAGAGAAAAATCCCTGAGCAACCCGCACAGCCCCTGTCCCGCCACAGGTTGGACAGGTTGTGGACTGGTTCCCGCTACGACTTCCCGTTCCATGGCAAACATCACAGGCCTCTTTACGCCTTACCTTAATTTTGAGGGTCTTCTCTTCAAGAATATCACGGATATCCAGAGTCAAATCCGCGCGAATATCCCCTCCACGATTGGCTCCACTTCGGCGCGAACGTCGTCCACCTCCACCAAAAAATGAGGCAAAGATATCCTCAAAACCACTTCCCCCAAAGATATCCTCAAAATCAAAACCACCAGCCCCACCAAAGCCCCCTTGCTGACCAAAAGCCGCTGAGCCATACTGATCATACAAGCGACGTTTTTCTGGATCAGAGAGAACCTCATAGGCCTCAGTAATCTCTTTAAACTTCTCCTCGGCCTCTTTGTTGCCTGGATTTCTATCCGGATGATACTGCATCGCTAATTTACGATAGGCTTTTTTGATTTCCTCTTGTGAAGCATTCCGAGCTACACCCAAAATCTGATAATAATCCTTTTCTGCCATATTTCATCACCTCATTTGTTGAGATAAGGATAAAAACAGAAGATGCCTTTCGCATCTTCAAAAGAAAACAAAGAAATAAAGCCCACAGGGGGCAAAAGCCCCCTGCGACTCTCTTTACTTGTCATCAACAATCTCTGCATCCACCACCTTTTCGTCACCACCATCATTCTTTCCACCAGAAGAACCCGTGCTCCCCTGAGCACCATGAGATTTGTAAATCATCTCTCCAATCTTCTGGGATTTCTTCTGGAGGTTTTCCATCGCTGACTTGATACGAGCCTCATCATCAGTCTTGATGGCCTCTTTCACCTCCTTGATGGCTTCCTCTACCTGAGCCTTCTCGGAAGCAGGCACCTTGTCGCCATTCTCACTCAAGAAAGTCTCAAGGCTATATACCAAGGAATCAGCCTGGTTCTTGAGTTCAATGAGTTCACGTGCTTTTCTATCCTGCTCTGCATATTTCTGAGCTTCTTCCTGCATGCGTTTGATCTCTTCTTCCGTCAAACCACTAGAAGCCTCAATGCGAATCTTTTGCTCTCTCTGAGTACCAAGGTCCTTTGCTGTCACATGCAAAATACCGTTCGCATCAATATCAAAGGTAACCTCAATCTGAGGCACTCCACGACGAGCAGGAGGAATACCATCAAGGGTAAACATACCAAGAGTACGGTTATCACGAGCCATGGGACGTTCACCCTGAAGCACGTGGATGGTCACAGCCGTCTGATTATCCTCAGCCGTGGAGAAGATCTGAGACTTCTTGGTAGGGATAGTAGTATTGCGTGGGATAAGCACCGTAAATACCCCTCCCAATGTCTCAATACCAAGGGAAAGTGGCGTTACATCTAAGAGGAGAAGATCGTTCATTTCTCCCGTGAGAACTCCTCCCTGAATAGCCGCCCCAATGGCCACCACCTCATCGGGATTGACCCCTTTGGATGGTTCCTTACCGAAGATGTTTTTCACCGTCTGCACAATGAGAGGCATACGGGTCATACCACCCACAAGAATCACCTCATCAATCTGCTCCTTGGTAATACCTGCATCCTTCATCACCTGAAGACAAGGTTCAATTGACCGATCCACAAAGGGTTTGGCAATCTTTTCCAGCTGGGCCCGTGTAATATTCATCTGAAGATGCTTTGGACCACTGGCATCCGCGGTGATATAGGGCAGGTTTACCTGAGTTTCCAGTTTAGAAGAAAGCTCTATCTTGGCCTTTTCAGCCGCATCCTTCAAGCGCTGAACAGCCATGGGATCCTTGTAGAGATCCACGCCCGTTTCCTTTTTGAACTCCTGGATCATATAATCCATGAGGGCATGGTCAATATCATCTCCCCCAAGGTGAGTATCTCCATTGGTTGCCTTTACCTCAAAGACACCATCCCCAATCTCAAGGATGGAAATATCAAAGGTACCACCACCAAAATCATACACCGCAATGATACCTTCTTTCTTCTTGTCAAGACCGTAAGCCAAAGCAGCCGCTGTCGGTTCGTTGATAATACGCTCCACGGTGAGACCGGCAATGGTCCCTGCATCTTTGGTGGCCTGACGCTGAGAGTCATTGAAGTAGGCAGGAACGGTAATCACAGCCCGTTCAACCTTCTCACCAAGATAGTCTTCTGCAGCCTGTTTGAGTTTCATCAGCACACGGGCTGAAATCTCCTGAGGGCTGAATTCTCCTGCCCTGGTCACAAACCGCACATCATCATGAGGCCCTGGTTTCACCTTGTAGGGCACCATTTTGATTTCACCCTGGGCCTCTTCATAGCGTCGACCAATGAACCGCTTGGCCGAATAAATCGTGTTCTCATGGTTGGTTATCATCTGGTTTTTTGCGGGCTGCCCAACCAACACCTCTCCCTTTTCGGTAAAGGCAACAATCGATGGGGTTGTTCTTGCCCCCTCCTGGTTGGGTATCACCACCGGCTGACCGTTCTCAATCACAGCTACCACAGAGTTGGTCGTACCAAGGTCAATACCAATAACTTTTCCTTTTCCTGGCATATATTACTCCTTGTCCTGTTTTTTTTCTTCGGATTGTCCATTGTCTCTCGTCTCAGACTCACGCACCACCTTCTTGGCCACCTTGACCTTGCTGGGTCGAAGTACCTCACTCCCTAACATATACCCTCTTTCCAGTTCCTGGATCACCGTCATGGGAAAGGGCACATCCTCTCGTTCTTCCATCAAAAGAGCCTCATGAAGGCTATAATCAAACTCCTGTCCTACACACTCAATAGGTTTCACCCCAGCATCCTCTATCACCTTGGTAAACTCAGCCAAAATAATTGAAAGCCCCTGCTGGAGATTTTCTTTCGTCGTGCTTTCGACGTTCGCCATTGCTCTAAAGAGATTGTCATACACAGGCAAAATATGTTGAAGAAGCTTTTTGTTTGCCTGGAGCCGCAAATCCTCCATTTCCTTGAGAATGCGTTTCTTGTAGTTATCAAACTCTGCCACCTTTCGTTTGTAGGCATCCTCAAGGGACATCTTCTCTTCTTTGAGTTTCCCAATTTCTTGCTGTAACTGTTCCACCATCTTCTCCTGATCGTGTTTTTCTTTTTTTGTCTTTTTGTTGTGCTTCTCCTGATCCGAAGAAGCGGTGGAGGTTTCCTCTGGCTGAGAAGACTCTTGTTTGATATCTTCTTCTCGCTTCAATTCATCAGCCATAACGCCTCCTTTTCTTCACTTTTGTCATAAATATACTGAAAAACAAGCCTTAGAGGCAAATTTTTACCTCATACCTTAACAAAAAAAGAGACCCTTGCACGGGTGTTTTCTTTGCCTGTCTGGGTCAGGGGCTACGCCCCTGAAACCCCGATTTTTCTGTTTACAAGGGCCGGTTTGTCTTTTTTATTCAAAAAAATTGGTTTATTTATTACAGCACGGAATATTTTGAT
>JABLXN010000042.1 GCA_013177995.1 Brevinematales bacterium
AGGTCTTTGGGAAGCGTATGTTTGCTGACACATAGTATTAGGACCTGCTCTTCTCTCTGGGAGAAGGGCGCTGGAAATTTTTGCTATTCCCTTATTTCAGCCAAAGGGGGCTTGTTTGCTGAGACAGAGTGATAGGAAGGGGTGTGTGGGGTTTGTATGGCAGTGGGTTAAACGTTTAATCAGGGGGTGGTTGGCTGAAACAAGGGAATAGCCAAAGGCTAAAACCTCACCTCTTCTTCCCCTTGTCTCATGAGTTTTGCTGAAATAAGGTGATAGCTGAGGTTTTTCTTCTCCAAAGACGATATTTCTATTGAGTTGCGAGAATAATTGCAAGAATTCTCCCTTGACATTTTCCTTTTCTACTGGTATAATGGAAGGGTAGATGAATAAGAAGGAGGTTTTATGGCACTTCTTCTTGAACTGTATGATGCTCTTCGAGAGACAGTAGGAGATGAAAAGGCGCGGAAAGCCGTAGAAGATCTTGAAAATCATATTCATCAGATTAAAGCTGAACAGGCAACGAAGTCAGACATTGCTTTGATTCTTGAGCAAATGGATAGACGTTTTGAACTCATGGAAAAGCGCATTGAGCAGGTGGAAAAGCGTTTTGAACACGTGGAAAGGCGTTTTGAACAGATTGACAAACGTTTTGATCTTATGAAAGAAGAAATGGACAGGCGGTTTGAACAGATAGAGCGAAGGTTCGATTTTGTACAGTGGCTTATTGTTGGAGTTGGTGGCTTCATTTCAGTGCTTATCACATTGTTTCAGTTTCTTCTTCGGCAATTATAGGGTTTTATGTGGGAGGGAATTGTCGTTAGATATAGTTTGCTGATGTACTTTTTCTCTGGCTATATCGATGTTTCAGCCAAGAGGCGTGGATTAGCTGAAATAAGAGAATAGCAAAAACCAAACAGGCGTGGTAGGTGTTCTGGTCAGTTTTGCTGAAACATGGTGATAGCCGAAGCCCCCACCCTCAAAACTCCAAAAAATCCAAAAAAAATTCCCAAAACCCCTTGACAAACAAAAATTTTTGTGTATAATACTACATAGAAAACCTTAAGAAAAAATCCGAAAGGAGGAGGTAAAAGGTTATGAAGAGAATTTTGGGTGTTTTACTGGTGTTGTCTCTCGTGGTACCGGCTTTTGCCGTCACGGGAAAGGTGTATATGAAACTGAGGGACAATGGTAATTCTTTTGGTGCTACTTCTGGTGCTGGATGGTGGGTTCATCAGGCATGGGACATGGGTGCCACAGGTTTTGAACTCAACTATGATAGCTTTGGTATTAAATACCACTTTGTAGAGCCTGGAAAACTTGAAGTAAATGGTGGTAATTTGACTGAAACAGGGTGGGATAAGACCCCTATTTTCTTTTCTCCAGGTTATGTGGAGATTAGTGGTATTAGCGTGAAGCCTTTTACATTGGGTGTGGGTTTGATTACCGCGTTTTCAGCAATGTCGGATCAATGGAAATCTACTAATACCAATGGAACGACAAACTTTATTGGTATTGTAGAGGGAGGTGGTTTTGGGATTAAGGTTTACCCTCGTATAGCTTTCATTATGGGAGGTTTGAATATTTCTACGGCTGATCAGATGGCGTTTGAATATCTCACTGGGAATTCCTCACTTGTGACTGATGGAGGTACCACAAATAAGAATAACGGAAGTGCAAGTGTGGTGAAGTTGGGAGTAAATGCCAAGTATAGTTTCGGCGTATCAGGAGAAGTAGGTGGTTACTATTCCATGTACAATGGGGAGATTGTAAGAACCACTGTCGCCGCAACGAATGGATATTATGAGAAGAGTAGTGAGTTGAATACTTGGGCAGATATTTCTTATAAGTTAAGTGAAAGTTTGAGTGCTTATGCTAAATTGTGGTTCAAGATGGGGAATACTGAAAAGAAGACCACCGATTCTGCCACCACAACAACCAACGATAATTTTTATACCTCAAGTGATTTTGGACCAGAGGCAAAAGTAGTGTATTCTATCGCCGGTGGAAATGTGAAACTCAACCTCGGTGTAGGAGCTGTGATGCACAATGAGACCACATTAGAGACAGTCAATGGTGCAACTAATGCAAACAAATCTGAATCTTGGATTGTACTGATGGGTGTGAAACGAGATGATAACCGTGCTCTTCTTGAGTTCGGTGGTTCTTCCAAGTTTGGTGATTGGGAATTTGGAATGACGGCACGTCTCTGTGCTGCTCTTGGAATTACCAAGACTTATTATGAGGGGCTGGGAACTGCTACCATTGGTACTTCTAACCCAGGTTTGACCATGCAAAATACTGACAGTTGGTTGGCATGGAATCCGGCAGTATTCTCGCCTCTTCTCAAGGATGTCTATTTGAAGTATAGTAAAGGCATGGTTGAGATTAAGTTCAATCTGTACGAGAACAATGATTTTGGTGAACCTAATAAGAACCAGAGTGCTTTTGGTACCACAACAGCAGATCCTTTGTTTGCATCTGTTGAACTCTCCTACAAGTTCTAAGATTGGCTAAAGAGAGCGGCAGGGTTTTCCCTGCCGCTTTTTTTTGAAAATTTTCTTTTTTTTCTTTATACTCTATCTACTGATTTTTGACGAGGGAGGACGTATGAAGTATATATATGTGGTTATGGCTTTTTTATTAGGGCTTTGTGGGATGTATGGGGCAGAAAGAGAGCATAAGCTTGCTTTGTCAATTGTAGGTGGATATACGTCTCATCTGGTGGGCTATGGTTTTGATATGGGGGATAAATGGCAGGCTGTTGTTTTCCCCTTGCAAGTATGGTCTGGGGCCATTCAGACAGAATATGCCTTTGATGAGGTGTGGAGCGCGATGGCGAGAATAGGGGGCTGGGTTTTTGAGAGGGATTTTCTTGTATCCGAAGAGATCATGTTTCGCTGGTATGGCAATGGGTCAGATCTGGAGGGGATCTCTGTGGGTGGGGGACTTCTTGCCATGCAGAGTTCTCGTCTTTTTATGATATATCCCCAATTAGGGGCAGCCTACAAATGGGTATGGAGAGGCTTTTTTGTTGAACCTGAGTTATCTGTGTATACAGGGTATTATATGGGGTATTTAGGATTGAATATCCGTTTAGGAATAGGATATATTTTCTAAAGGTGTTTTTTTTTTGGCTCATCAAGGAAGGATTTTATTATTTTTTATAGAAATAGAGAAAAGGTTTCCTTCTTGTCATGAAGTGAACATATATTTTTTCATTGGGTATGAAGAATGAAAGTTGCTGAAATTTTTTTGCCTTAGCTTGATTAGGAAGAGCGTTTTTTCTTGAGATCACTTTCGGGATGTATGGCTATGACTTTCTTTCAACTAGAAAGATGTTTCTTTGCTGAGACAAGATGATAGCCAAAGGCAGTCAATAAGTGTTGCAACCAGGTTTTCAAATATTGCTTTATCACAAAAGAGCGATGCGCTTCCTGGGGGAGGGATTTCGAGGTAATAACTTATTGCTTAACGTCCTGGAGTATAGATGCTAAAGATGTTCTTTCATCTTGAACTGCTGCCTTTCTGAATGGGAAAGAGAAAACGAGAGGAAATTTGTGCAAACGAAGGAGGAGAACTTTTTAGGGTTTTTCCGAGCTTTATTGTGTGTTGGTGGTTTTTTTCTCCTCCATTCCCTCCGAAAACCCCACCCATAGCCACACCCACATGCCGAGATAAAAGGCATAGAGAAGCATGGCATCAAAAAGAAGGCTTGTCAGAAAACCCGTCTGGAGGCCAAGACAGGCTGGGCCAAAGCCTTTTTTCTTGAGGGCAGAAGACAAAGCTTTTGTCCACATGACGGCAAAAAATCCATACAAAAGCACCCATCCCACTACCCCTGTTTCGAGGAGAATAGCAAGATACCCCTGATGGAGATAATCTGCTACCGAATAGATGTCGTACTCATGCCGTTTTTCGTAGTAGTACTCTTTGAAGTTCATGAGACCTATGCCGGTGAGGGGATTGGCCTCTTTCCAGAAATCAAGCCCTGCCCGGATCTGGTGAAGCCGCTGGACGTTGGTGTGAAAGGAAAGAGGGTTTTTGATGCTCTGTGCCCACTTGGAATCTGGCGCAAAAAGAACAAAAGTGAGAGGGAGCACAAGAAAAAGAAGGGCAAGATACCCCCGTTTCAAAAAGAGAAGCTGGGTGAACATCCCAACAAAAGCAAGAACAAACCCCCCGCGAGACTGAGTGAAAAGGAGCGTGACAAGTCCTATAACAAGACCGGTGGCAAGAAGGATTTTTTCTTTGGTGTTTTTCTCCCGGAGAAAAAGAGTAAACAGAAAAGACACCATAAGCCCTATCCAGTATCCTCCCCTGGCTGACCATTCAAAGAGAGACACAAGCTCATGTTCATGATAGGGCCAGAGAAGAAGCCAGACACTCCCATCCCATATCCCGACTCCCTGTCCCACAAAAAGTTGCTGAAAAAAACTCACTAAGCCACTACTCAGAAAAGCCGAGAAGATAGCTCTTCCAACTAACGTGAGAGGGAGTTTCTCAAGAGATCTTGCTCTGAAAGAAAAGTCGATGAGCATATACCCCAAAAAGAGAAATGCGGCTCCCACTCCATTCACCGGAAAACGGGAGAAAAGCCCTGAGAAAAGAGCCCAGAGAAAAAAAGCCCCAGCGAGGGCATGATACCAGCGAAAGTGATAGCTTTTCACACTATTGGAAAGTCCTACGAAAACAGAAAGAAAGAGAAAGAGGACTGACAGACTTCCAGACCAGCCAAACACAAGAGCGAAAAGAAAAAACCTTGTAGCCCAGTCGAATTCTTTTGTTTTCTTGAGCCAGTAGGCAAAGAGAACGCTCAAAAGAATCACTACCCCTATCAAAAAGGAATGGACAAAGATGGTCTTTTGAGGGTAGAGATGAACCTTTTCTGAAGTGAACACAACAGCCCTTTCTGAGAGAGAAAAAAAGACAAGCCTGTGTGGTGAGGAAGTGAGTACATTGGTGGTGGTGTTTCCTTTCACAAGGATCTCTTCTGTCTTCTGGCCACGAGAGACGGCGATATAGTCTCCTTCGACCAGAGGAGAGGTGAGATCAAGAGGTTTCTGAAAAAGAGGGATCCATCCATTCCAGACAAAACACCACAGGACAATAGCCGCAAGGCCAAGTTCCAGGAAAAGCACAAGGTATTTTTTCATTTTTCCTCCTCTGGAAGAGCCTGACGGGATATTTGCCTGATATGAATAATTACCTGATTGGTAAGGTTATCAATCACCATGATCTCCTGCGGGATCACCAGTTCCACATTGGTGGAAAGAGAGTTTGTGAGTCCTTTCAGAGAAATGGGCATGGTTTTGATGTACTGAAGATTGGTGAGAAACGTTGATGGACCCTTGAGGATAACAGAAGATGGACGGAGTTCCAACGAGGCTACCTCGTAGCCTTTTTCTACCGAATCAGTGAGAACAGGGAGCACAGGCAAGCTTACGGCCTCAACGGTATCGACAAAGAGGGTTGTTGTGGTCTTTTCTAAATTGACAGACATCGTTGGATCTAATTCAGTTGTGGTGAGGTGGATCTGGTTGGTGTACCAGCCGGGTGAAGCCTCACTCAGATCGACAAAGGCCCGCATCTGATGATTTTTGAGACTCATGATGCGGTCTTTTCTCCCCTGAATGGTAACTCGTGCCATGGTATCATTGGTTTTCAGAATGACCATATTGGGGGGGAGATTGATATACTGGATAGGAATATAAAAGCCTCTCTGGACACTTGTCTGCGAATACACAAACCACCAGAGCAGAATGGCCACCACAAGACTTCCTGCTTTGGCCTGCCAGTCTTTGGTGAAAAGACTTTTCCAGTTCCAGGACGGAGGATGTCTAAAGAAGTTCATAAAGCTTCCTCTTGAGGTTTTCGTATTCGAGATCAAAAGCAAGATGGCCTTCTGTGGCCAATGAAACCGTTCCCTTTTCTTCAGACACAATGAGGGCTATAGCATCGCATTCGCTGGTGATGGCAATCCCGGCCAGATGACGCGTTCCATATTTGAATCGTTTGGTTTTGATCGCGTCGATTTTCACCGCAGGGATAATCACCCTGGCGGCCACAATCCTGTCTCCCTGGATCACCACAGCCCCATCGTGAAGGACATTGCCCTTGTAAAAGATAGAAAAAAGCATTTCTTTGGAAAGCCTTGCATCGATGGCAAGGGCATCTTCCATGAGATGCCTGAGACCAACATTTCGTTCAATAAGGATCAGGGCTCCCATGTTTTGTCTGGCCATTTCAAAGACGGCCTCAGCTAATTCCTCAACCACATTGGAATACGGTTTGTGAAATACCGAGCCGCCCTGACCAACCTGAGAGAAGATTCTTCTGATCTCAGGCTGAAACAAAACCACAGCTAAGATGACAAAATTTCCCACGATATAACGGAGAATCCAGGCAAGTGTAGAAAGCTGAAAAAAATCAGCTATCACATAAACGGCTAAAACCACGAGAAAGCCCTTGACAATAGTCATCGAATTAGTGTCTCTGAAAATCGTATACAGAAAATACAAAATACCTGCCACTAACAGGATATCAAAAACCGAGGTTACCCAGGTCGTAAACCAGGCCATACACACCCCATTTTTTATTTTCCTCTGGGCTTTATTGTAAGAAAAAAAGGCGAAAAAAGCAATAAAATGAGACCTTTGCACGAATGTGCGAAGGTCTCAAAAAAAGTAGTAAAAAAATAGTGTAAAAATGTTTCTGAAGCAATGAATAAATCTATTTTTTTGAATAAAAAAGACAAATAAACCCATGTAAACAGAGAAAGCGGGGTTTCAGGGGCGTAGCCCCTGACCCAGACAGGGATGAAAACACCCGTGCCATAGTCTCAAAATGGGGAAAAAGAGGTGTAGAAGCTTTTTGGCAGTGGTAAGTCGGCGGATATTTGACGGGAAAATAGGATAAATAAACATGGCTATGTCGATGTTTCAGCTTTGTGGGTTGTTTTGCTGAAACAAGGTGATAGCCCTGGACCTTGAGGTCTCAGAAATCTTCCTTCTTGCTGACTCGTCGCCATAGTCTTTTTCCCGTCCCTGCCTGCGGTGTGCCGTAGTAGAAGCCCCTGCAGGGGACACGTGCCCTGCAGGCTAGTGACAGAAGGCCCTGTTCTTTTATCACCCCCCTTTTTTTCTGTACCCCACTTCGACTTCGCTCAGTATCCACCGGGCCGCTTTTGCGGAGGTGTGTCCTTTGCCGTGGAGTGGGGAAGTCCTTCCGGAGTGAGGGTGCGTATCAGTTGAAAGTTGAAAGTTTGTAAAGTTTATAAAGTTAGTCGCAGAACTCAGGAGGACGAGTTGTGGTTGCCGAAGTCCCGAGGACGAGGCAATGTCGCTCACGGAGGAAGGACTTCCTCCGCACAGAGAAGAGGTTTCTCTTTGCCCGCAAAAGCGGCCTATTGTCCGTCCGAGGGGCATGCGTAGCATGCGACGAGGACAACGCCTCTTTTTCAGGCCGACCTGTGAAAAAACCTCACAGCCTTCGCTTGAAATCCTGATAACCAAAGCGCTTGTGAAGCCTTACCCATCCCTTTTCGCTGTCCATGATAGCAATGTCTGGGAGTCGAATCCCATTGAAGGTATTGGTTTTCACCATGGAGTAGATGGCCATGTCGGTGAACACGAGTTTATCTCCTCGTTTGAGAGGCCTATCAAAGGAATAATCACCTATCACATCCCCGGCAAGACAGCTCACCCCTCCTAAGCGATAGGTGTATGGCTTTTCGTGGGGGAGGCCACTTTCAAGGATATGTGGTCGATATGGCATTTCCAGCACATCGGGCATGTGGGCAGCCGCAGAGGTATCGAGGATCGCGATATCCATGCCATTATGAATAACGTCTAACACCGTGGCTACTAAATAACCTGCATTGAGGGCTACCGCTTCTCCTGGTTCTAAGTACACCTGAACGCCATATTTTGACTTGAAGGTAGTGATGGTCTGGCAGAGAAGATCAACATCATAATCCTCTCTGGTGATATGGTGTCCCCCCCCAAAATTGATGTAGGCCATTTTGGGGATAAATTCGCCGAATTTTTCCTCAAAGGCCTGAAGGGTTCGTACTAAAGCGTCAGCGTTTTTCTGACAGAGGGTGTGGAAGTGAAGATAGCTGATACCATCAAGAAGATCCGCCCGAAACTGGCTTCTCACCACCCCCAGCCGTGAAAAAGGGGCTGCAGGGTCATACATGGGGACAGGGGCTTCGGAGTGTTCAGGGTTGACTCGTATCCCAAAATGGATGTTTTTTTTCTTTTTGGCCTGAAGGGCCAGGGGACGAAAATACTCCCATTGACCAAAGGAGTTAAAATCAATATGGTCAGCATAACGAAGAAGAACACGAAAATCCTCATCGCTATACGCGGCCCCATAGACATGGACTTCTTTGCCAAAGGCTTCTCTTCCCAGTCTGGCCTCATCAGGGGAACTGGCGCAGGTTCCATGGAGAGTTTCTCGAAGGACATGAAACGTGGCATAGGTGGAAAAGGCCTTCAGGGCCAAGATAATCCGACAGCCTGTTCTCTCAATAACCCCCTGGAGAATACGAGCATTTACCCGCAGTCGTGCCTCATCTACCAAAAAGACAGGGGTTTTCAGGTGTTCGATGTCAATGCCGAGGTCACTCACCCTTAAAACGTAGTTTCCTGCCATGGGAGTCCATACTGTCCGATTTTTTCCATGAAGGGGTCTGGGTCAAACTCTTCGACGTTGAAGACACCAGCGCCTTTCCATACGCCGGTGAGAACCATCATGGCTCCAAGCATAGCAGGGACACCAGTGGTATAGGCCACGGCCTGGGTGCCTGTTTCCTGATAACTTTCCGCGTGATCACAGATGTTGTAGATAAATCTCCGTTCTGTTTGTCCGGAATACCCCTCTCCCTCAATCTGAACACCAATAACGGTTTTGCCTTTGTAGTTTTCTCCAAGCGAAGCCGGTTCAGGAAGAAGGGCCTTGAGGAATTCGAGGGGGACGATCTTTTTACCCTGGAAGGTGATAGGCTTGATGCTGGTGAGTCCCACATTCTGGAGAACCCTCAGGTGGGTGAGATAGTTTTCCGAAAAGGTCATCCAGAAACGGATGCGTTCAATCTCAGGGAAGTTTTTGACCAAAGATTCAAGTTCTTCATGGAAAAGGAGATAGCTTTCCCTTGGTCCAACGCCGGGGTAGTCTATGGGTTTATGAACAGACATGGGGGGAATCTCTTTCCATTCCCCGTTTTCGTAGTACCGGCCATTCTGGGTGATTTCCCGGATGTTGATTTCAGGGTTGAAATTGGTGGCAAAGGCTTTGCCGTGGTCACCAGCATTGCAGTCCACAATGTCCACATACTTCATTTTCTTGAAGTAGTGTTTTTTCATGTAAGCGGTATAGATATTGGTCATACCTGGGTCAAATCCACACCCCAGCACAGCCATAATACCGGCTTCTTTGAATCTCTCATGGTAGGCCCATTGCCACTTGTATTCAAACTTGGCCACGTCCTTTGGTTCGTAGTTGGCCGTGTCAAGATAATGAGTTTTTGTGGCAAGGCAGGCGTCCATGATAGGAAGATCCTGATAAGGGAGGGCCACATTGATCACCATGTCTGGTTTGAACTTCTTGATGAGCTTGATGGTGTTTTTTGGCTTATCGGCATCGAGAGCCGCTGTCTGGATCTTTCGACCGTATTTTTCCTGAATACGGGCGGCAATACGATCGCACTTTGCTTTGGTGCGACTGGCAAGCAGAATATCGCTAAACACCTCCGGGACTTGGGCACACTTGTGAGCCACCACCTGTCCAACTCCTCCAGCCCCAATAATCATAACTCTTGCCATCGTTTTCCCTCCTCTTAGTCTTTTTCGTAGTAGGTGTACCCATCAAGGCCATCTTCAAGGGCTTTGAGAATAGAAGCACGTTCCTGCACACTGATACGATTTTCAGAAACGGCTTTTTCTGCCATTTCACGAAAACGGCGCCTGATATATTTGATGTCATATTCCACATACGAAAGAACATCAGCCACAGAATCCCCTTCAATTTCAGAAACAAAGTTATAGGTACCATCTTCGTTCACACGGATGGTGACGACATTGGTGTCTCCTAAGAGGTTATGAAGGTCTCCTAAAGTTTCCTGGTAGGCCCCTACTAAGAAAACCCCCACATAATACTCTTCATCTCCCTTGAGTTCGTGGAGGGGGAGAGTGAGCTTTTCTCCGTGTGGGTCTATAAAATGGTCAAGTTTTCCGTCGCTATCACAGGTGATATCGGAAATGATCGCTTCACGGGTGGGCATGGTGTCCAAGCGATGGAGAGGCATGACAGGAAAGACCTGATCAATCGCCCATGTATCAGGAAGCGACTGAAAAACGCTGAAGTTTCCGTAATAAATGTCTGATAGGGCCACTTCTATACCTTCAATCTCCACGGGAACTTTTTTCATCCCGCGGGACTTTTCGCTCACAATCGAAACAATATTCCAGAAGATATTCTCAGCCAGTGCCCTTTCCCGGAGAGAGATATCTCCGTGTTTGAAAATATCCCGGATTTGATCACGGTAATAAATGGCGTCGTTAATACTTTCCTGAAGGTTCTTGATGCTGAGTTTTTGATAGGTTTCAAAGAGGTTCTGTGTGAGTTCATGGGTTCCTTCGGGAAGTTTTTCTGGAGGGGGAGCAGGGGTAAACCTTGTCACATCGAGAATGTTGAAAACAAGCACGGAGTAGTACGCCACCAGAAATCGACCGGATTCAGTGACAATGGTGGGATGATCAATCTGATGCTCATCCACGATACTCATCACCGTTTCGACGATGTCGGCACAGTATTCTTCCACCGTATAGTTTCGACTGGAATGGTAGTTGGTTTGTGAGCCGTCATAGTCAACGGCAAGCCCACCCCCAAAATCCACAAATCCCATGGGAGCTCCTTCTGAGACAAGCCCCACATACACACGGGTGGCTTCCTGAACGGCTGAACGGATATCCCGGATATTGGGAATCTGCGATCCAACATGATAGTGGAGAAGTCTGAGCCAGCCCAGTGCATTTTCCTTTTTGAGTTTGTCCACCAGTTCCACCACCTCAGGAAGACTTAAGCCAAAAATACTCCTATCACCTCCGGATTCTGTCCAGTGGCCACTGGCTTTGCTGGAGAGTTTGATACGAACCCCAATCCAGGGTTCTACCCCGAGCAGTCTTGAACGTTCAAGAATAAGGTCGGCCTCACTGGGCATCTCTATGACAAAGATACAACGGTAGCCCAATTTTGTAGCATAGAGGCCAAGATCGATAAACTCACTGTCCTTGTAGCCATTACAAACAATAATAGCCTCCGGATCCTTGAGAAAGGCAAGAGCGGCAAGAAGTTCAGCTTTGCTTCCAGCCTCAAAACCATGGTGGTACCGACTTCCGAATTCGCTGACTTCTTCCAGCACTTGTTGTTGCTGGTTGACCTTGATAGGGAAAACTCCCTGATACCGGCCCTTGTAGCCAAAAGACTGGATGGCTTTTCGAAAGCTCTCGTGAAGAAGGGTGATCTGTGAGTCAAGGATATTGCTGATACGAAGGAGAACAGGAAAACTCAATCCCCTGGCTCGTATTCCGCGGATGATATCCATGAGGCTCACCTGAATGGTTCCCTGCTTCGTTTTGTACTGATAAACGACCTCGCCCTTGTCATTGATATCGAAATACCCCGCACTCCAGCTGCGAATATTGTAGAGTTCGGCAGATTTTTCTACCGACCAGCGTTCCAGGGGCTCTTTTCGTACCATTGACTCTCCTCCCCTTCTCTCAAGTGGATATTATTGTAGGGCAAAGAAAAAAATATGTCAATTTTTAGGACTTGTACCATTCCCCCTTTCTCCTTGACAGTGTCGTTCCACATATGAAACTGAATAGCTATTTTCACATTTGACAAAGAAGGGGCAACGAATGGATAATAAGGAGGAACTATGAAGAAGAGGAAGAAGCGTATGGTTAAATCAAAGGTAAAGAGGTTACAAGGATTCTTTGTTCAAGTTCAGGAAAGAGAAATATCTTTAGGTTGGGTGGCAAGAAAACTTGATATAAGCCGATCCTGGGTTACCGTTTTGTATCAAAGATTCTGTCGAGGAGAAAATCTTGTTCGGCAAAGAACATCCAGAAAGTCAAAGCTTGAGCAAA
>JABLXN010000043.1 GCA_013177995.1 Brevinematales bacterium
AGGGAGAATTATATAGAGGTTGGTGAGGGGATCAATCTTGACCCCGAGACCATCCCCGACTGGGCGAAGAGGGAAGCGACAGAGGGGGAGAAGGCGATGAGCCAGAGGATAGGGCAGGAGTGGGAGAGGAGGCAGAGGGAGATGATGGCCGCTGAAGGAGGGGGCAATCCTTTATCTCTATTGAGTTTTGGGTACGGTCCTGTTGATCCGAATTCAGCATTTGCCAAGTGGTTGCAGGCACATCCTGAGAGTAAGAATTATGGGAAGAGTTATAGCATCGGCGTGAAGGACGTGGCAAATTGGCTTAAGGCAGGGGGTGCATTGGCAGAAGAAGTTTCCAAGTGGTCTGCGATAGGTGGAGGTGTGTGTTTTGCTGGTGGGGCTGTATCTACTGTGGTTCCTGGTACTCAACCGGCAGCGCCGTTTCTTTTTGGCGCATCCGCGTATTTATTTACAGTGTCGGGGATGGCTACGTTTTTTTCTACTGGTTTGTACGGTGCTGCCACGATATTGGATTCAAAGGACCAGGAAGCTCAGGGTGGCTTTGTTAAGAATGCGATTTTGGTGGGGATAGATTTTGGGCTCAAATGGGCCACGAAAGGGGTATCCAGTATGATATTCAAGCCGGCGGTTCAGGGTTTGGATGATTTAACTGAAATAGGGATAAAACGGGGAGGTGCTTATGTGAAAAAAGGGCATGAATGGGCGGCAAGCTGGTTTGGTTCCAGTTATAAGCCGGGCCAGTATATTAGTGCAGAAAGGTTGCAGATGTATGTAGAATACCAGAAAGAATTGTCTCGTATGATGGCCGAGAGTAAAAGAGAAGTGGTAGAAAAGGCAGGGGAGTTTATGAGGAATGTGACGTCGGTGGCTATGGATGAGATGATAAAGAAATATCAGCAAAACTATAACCCTGGTCAGCTTTCTGGTGTGGGTACGAATAGTATAAGTCGTTGGAATAACTGTTACAAATATGATGATTGGTTTCGGTGTTATGGCTACAATACAAACTGGAGATAGAGAAGGAGGAAGATGATGTGGTCCTTTTTTGAGAGGTGGGGAGAGATGTGGGAGAATAGGGATGCTATTGTTTATTTTCTCTTTGGAGATCTGTTTATCTTTTTAGAGGAGCACGGGATAAGTAGAGTGTGGGTTATATGGTTGTTGGTAATGTTAATGAATACGGTGGGTTTTTTGTTTGAGACGGGCCCGCGTTTTACCGGGAAGAAGCTAACTCTGAGGGAGAGGTGGAAGTTTTTCTGGAGGGATTTTGATGTGGTGAAGACGCTGGTATTTATCGTAATTATCTTTGCTGGTGTTCCACTTGGTGTGGCAGCTATTCAGCTGTATGGCTATATGATGATTATTCCACCGAGTATTGTCTTTTGTTTGTTGATGGTGCATTTTTTTCTCAGTACGGAGAAATACATTGATAAAAGCCAGAAATTTTCGTTTGAAAATTTCAAGAGGAGGTGGAAGATGTACTGGAAAGGGTTTGATTTATTTAGAGGGGGTATATGTCTTCTGGGACCAATAGGGATGTTTTGTTTTGCTATACTTCATCAGGTGATTCTTTTGCGTGATGGAGGGTTTTAGGTTATGTCACACGAACAAAAGCAGAAGACACAAAGTATTGAAATTCGGTTTACAGAGGACTGTGAGGGGGTGGCTTACTCCAACTTTGCGCTTATCAACAATAGTAGCGAGGAGTTTTTCTTTGACTTTGGTGTGGTGTCGCCGGGCAAAGAGGGGGTAGAGATTTTCAGTCGTGTAGCCCTTTCTCCCCGGAATGCGAAGCTGTTTTTGTTTGCGCTTGGTGAGCGGGTGAGGGAGTATGAGGAGGCTTTTGGTGAGATAGAGGTGGAGGGGAGGTAAGGGGCTATCACCATGTTTCAGCTTCGCGGGCGGGAGGCCTCAGCGGAGGAGAGAGCCATGAGCCGGCTGATTGGCTTGAAATAGGAGATGAAACAAAGGCAGGTGGATGATAGGAAAGATGAATGGGACACCAAAGCGGTGACAATTCCACTCACGGGTTGGGGGGTGAGACCATCGAACTGGCTTTATGGTACAGCTGGTACGCAAAGATTAGCAGGTATTAATCGATTTCTTCAGAAGGAGGTCATGCCGATGGCCTTTGACACAGGAGTGGGATTTATCCCTGTAGCGGGGGAGGTGAATGACGCCATAGACACGACGCTTGCGGCGACGACGGGCAAGGACAAGTGGGGGAATGTTGTCTCGAAGTGGATGATTCCTGTGATGGTAGCGGCCTGTCTTCTGCCCGTGGTGAGCACTGGCCTTGTGAAGGTGGTTAGCAAAGCCACCGTGAAGGCGACCACGGAAGTGGTCGAGACGGTGGGGAATGAAGCCATAAGCCGTATGGCGAAAATGTATACCCACGGTCGCGGGAACGAACTCATACTTGGAGCGTACAGGGCCGAAGTAATAGGAGATGAGTTGAACTATATTGAATATGCCAGAAAATATGGAGGAAGGTACTTTCAGATGCCGGAAGAGGTATATAACAGAATGGGTGGAGATTTAGCATGGGAGGTCAATAAAAAGGTGCTGGATAATGCCATGGAAAAGGGATGGAAGATAAAATATGTGAGTTCGGATTATGATGTTATTAAAATTCGATTCCATGAGGGAAAAATTCCTGTTTCAACAAGAGAAAAAGAACTTTATTATTTATGGAGTAAAGAATATAATAATTTATATAAGCTGAGGTAGTATTTTATGTGGATAAAGAATCATGAAGATTTTTATGAGATTTTACTGGAAAAATATGATTCTTTGCTTCAAAAAAATGGTTTTAGAAAAATTTCTGACAAAATCTTTGAAAAAGGTATTGCAAGAACAATATGCTATGTTAATGAAAGTTGTAATTGTAAATTCTATTTTAACTATGAAAGAGGTGGATTTGAAATATATATAATGAAAGAAGATAAAAACCATAATAAAGCTTATGATTTGTGGACCCTGGGCTATTTTTTAGAAAAAGTAAAAAAAGTAAGAACTTTTTATTTTGAAAAGACAAAAAAAGATGGTGATATTAATAATGGACCAAGAGAATTGTTTTTTATATATTCAGACTTACTCAATGAAGTGATAGAGAAAATAGTATTTATTTTTAAAGATGAAAATTATCAAGATTTTGAAATTGAATATCAAGATTTTATTAATAAAATTCTAAAAGAAGAAAATTTATGATAAAAAGATGGAGATAAAAACCATGGAGAATTTTTTGATAAGAGAAGATTAATTCTTATGGCAAGAAATATTTTTATATCATTTTTCTTTTTTATGACTTTTTTGAGACTTTCTTGCATTCCTGCATCCGTGGAAATAACCTTTGTCCCTGGTTAAAAGAAGAAAAAATTCCCCTCATAACCTCAAAAAAGGGGGAGAAAGAGAAATAAGAACCTTAAAACAAAAAGATTTCCTCTCAGAATGAATACAAAGAACACACTAAAAGTTCAAAATAATGCCTTTTGAGTGGGCAAAAGACAATATGCCCCCTTCCCCAAAAAACAGGGATAAGCGAGTATTCAGACAAAAAGGAAAAACACTCCTCAGGTAGGTGAGATAACCGTTTCACAGAAGATAGTGGAAAAAGTCCACTTGCGGGAAAGTTGAACCATCTTCTTTCCACCCTTTTTCACAAACCTTATAGCCAGATATATCAGATCCTGAATAATAGTGCGAATTCTCAGTCGATACAAACCTCGACTTTCAGAAGGATAATGTCCAAAAGAAGAAAGTCCTATCAGTTTCAAAATATTGAACGTCAAAATGGCTAAAACAAGCACCGTGTGATTCGTTTCAAACTTTCCGCTTGGAAATCGCTCAAGTCCCATGTCTGTCTTAAATTCCGAATGAAATTGTTCACTGGTAGCATGCCCACGATAGAGTTTTATCACCTCCTCCACGTCCGCTATCGAACTCCAGTACCCAGAAAATTCCACCTCAGGAAAAAGAAGGACTTTCCCATCAGGGTCAATTTCTCTCAGTACAACTTCATACACAAGATACAAACCATCTCTTACGGAAATACTATCCCTGTACACGGTTTTTCCATCCCTTGGTTTTTTACATATAGCCGTTTGGGAACTTCGTGCCATTTCGACATATGTGAACAGGTCTTCCTGACGGGGATTTTTCTTGATGATAAAATCTACACCTTCCGCCTGACACAAAAGAATAATCTCATCACTGTCTGCGGCGCTATCCATGCGCACCAAAATCCTTGCCTCTTTTTTCTGTTTTTGCTTAAGGATGTGCTTTGCCTTCTGAATAGCCTCCCGGATAAACTTTCCCCCATCACAAAGCATATGGGCAGATCCTTTCCGAAGCTCCCCATGAATACAAAAACCTTCTTTTTCTCCAAGATAGGCAAAGATAGGAGAATATCCGTAAACCCCTGTGTAAGTTCGACTTACCCCTTCTTTCTTCGTTTCCGAATTATCAAACGGAGAAGTGTCAATGTCGAGAGGAACAAACGTTCTTTTCTGAGAAGAAGGTCCCTCCTCAACGTAGAAACTTATTCTTCCTTTCTTTGCAACTAAATGGTTATTTTCTTCTAAAATAACCTTTCTAAAGGCGTCGTCTTTCTCATCTAAACGCTGCCTGAGAATCTCTTCAGAAGGTGGTTCTTTTCGCTCAAAAAATGAACTAAAAAATTCACTTCCTCGTAAAGTTTCAATTTCACAAAAGTGTGGTTTTGCCATAGCGAGCAAAAACGTCATCCCAACCACAATATCCATATCTGAAAACTGTTCGTGTTTCTTTCGTTTGAGCCTTTCAGCTAATTTTGTTTCATACCGAAGAAGATGATAAAAAAGGCTTATCCCCCCTCCTGGAATTATTTCATCATCCACAAGTTCTATCTCATATTCCCCAAGCTTTCCTTTCATATCTGCACCCATTGAACTTATTTCATTATATTATAAACAAATATGCCGAAAAACTCAAGAATTTCACGGATGCAGGCCTTTTCAAAAGTGAAATTTTTTTAAATAAATTTTTTTTCTCATACTTCTTTATATTATAACATCACCTTTCCCAAAAATCAACTTTTAAAAACCTCTCCTGCCCCTTCACCTCTTTCCCCATCATATACCTCGCCGTAGCCTCAAGAATTTGCCCCCTCCAGCTGTGAATATCCCCCTCAAGAGAACATCCCGCCGCTTTGGTATGTCCTCCCCCTCCAAATTCCCTTGCCACTTCGCTCATATCATAATAGTCAGTACGGGTACGAAAACTGACCGAAATCTTTCCCTTCTCCTTTTCTTTGAGAAGCACATACACCTCAACCCCTTCAATGAGAGCCAAATACTCCAAAAGCCCCTCCGTGTCATAGCAATTGGTTTCTTTCATATCCTCAAAAGACACATACCCTATACAGAGTTTGCCGTCATGGTGAAGTTCCAGATGCCCCAAAAGCCTTTCAAGAAGCAAAAGAAACCCAAAGGGACGATTCTGATAGATGTGTTCATAGACAAGTGTCTGAGAAGCACCCCTTTCCAGAAGAGAAGCTGCCATTCGATAGACGGAAGGAGAAGCATTCGAAAAACGAAAAAAACCCGTATCCGTCGCTAAAGACAAAAAAAGCGCCTGGGCTATCTCTCCCTCCACCTTTCCCCCCAACCACCTCACAAGCATCTCCCCCACACTGGAGGCAGTCGCATCCACCCAGTTGAGAGAACCAAACAAGGTGTTATCCTTGTGGTGATCAATATTCACGACGATAGCCGAACCAAGCCAGGACTGGATCTCGCCAATGCGGGATATATCCCCACTATCAAGAACAAAGGCCACATCGACAGAAGGAACTGGTTTATCCTCCTGCCATACCTCGACTCGTGAGGTTTCTGAAAGAAAGGCATACTTTTTATCAAGAGGCTCTTCAAGGGCAAAAACTACCTCTTTCCCTAAATTCCTCAAAAAAAGGGAAAGGGCCACGCTACTTCCCACCGCATCCCCATCAGGGCGAACGTGCGTGGTCACCAAAAAGCGACGATACCGGTGTACCAGCCCCCAGAGACGAAAAAAGAAACCATAAGGATAACGCTTAAGCGTCGTTCTCTTCGTCTTCTGAGACATGGTCCTCTTCCTCAGGTTTCACCTGCTTCATCGCTTCCTTGATCTTCTGCCCCATCTCATCGGCAAAAGCCATCGCTTTTGACCATTCAAACGAAAGCTTCGGCGCATAACGAAGCCGTAAAGCCTTACTCACCACAGAAGAGATATATCCGGCCGAAGATTCTAAAGCCTCAAAGGTTTTGAAGTTGTCGGATTTTTTTTCTCCATAGATACTCACCACCACTTTGGCATGGCGCATATCCTCACTCATGTCCACCTCAAGTACAGAGACCATACTGGTGAGCCTCGGATCCTTTACCTCGGTCATAATGACCTCGGCAATCTCTTTCATCAGTGTCTTGTTGAGCCTTTCAAGTCTTCTTCGTGTTGCCATACGTTCTCCCGGGGATTACTTTTTCACCTCTTCTCGCTTGTAACACTCCACAATATCCCCTTTCTTGAAGTTTTCATAGTTCACAAAAGACATACCACACTCAAAGCCTTCCTGGACCTCACTGACATCATCCTTGAAGCGCTTGAGAGAAAGAAGCTTACCGGACCATACCAGGACCCCTTCACGATAAATCCGCACCTCTTCAGAACGGCGAATGAATCCCTGGGTTACATAACATCCCGCCACCTTGCCAACCCCACTGATCTTATACACCTCACGAATTTCAGCCGTTCCGATAACCGTTTCCTTGTATTCCACGGTCTGCATATTTTTGAGAAGTCCCTCAATATAATCCGTGAGTTCATAGATGATATTGAAACGCTTGATGGTTACCCCTTGCCTTTCTGCCCTTTCCTTGGCCATAGCATCCGCTCGTACACGGAAGGCTAAAATAACAGCCGCTGCTCCTTCCTGCGAACCAGAGACTTCCGCAAGCATCACATCACTCTCAAGCACAGCCCCCACCGCCGCATGAAGAATAGAAATCTTCACCTCAGGGTTCTCAATCTTCAGAAGGGCATGCTTGATAGCCTCTACAGACCCCTGAACATCCGCCTTGATAATCACCTTGAGTTCTTTCACATCCTGCATGGAAAGCTGTTCCATGGCATTTTCCATTTGAAGCTTTTTGATCCGCTTGGTTTCTTCGATACGCTTGAGCTCAAGTCTTTTGGCTACAATCTGTTTAGCAAAGTCCTCATCCGCCACCACATGGAACTTGTCCCCTGCTTCCGGTACCGCATCAAACCCCATGATCTCCACAGGATACGAAGGATAAGCCACCTGGACCTTGTTGCCAACATCATCAAACATACCTCGTACCCTACCCATGGTGGTTCCCACAACAAAATAGTCTCCAACGCGAATACAGCCGTTCTTCACAATCACGGTGGCTACAGGACCACGACCAATATCCATCTTTGATTCAATCACATAACCCACACCAGGTTTATCCGGATTGGCCTTGAGTTCCATCATTTCAGCCTGCAGAAGAATCGCCTCAAGAAGTTCCTCTATCCCTATCTTTTTGAGTGCGGACACAGAAACATACATGGTATCCCCACCCCACTCTTCGGGCAGAAGCCCCTCTTCACTGAGTTGCTGTTTCACCCTATCCACCGAAGCATCGGGGAGATCTATCTTGTTCACCGCGACAATAATAGGCACCTTGGCGGCCTTGGCGTGATTGAGCGCCTCTATCGTCTGGGGCATCACCCCTTCGACAGCTGATACCACGAGTACCACAATATCTGTCACATTAGCCCCACGCGCACGCATAGCAGTAAAAGCCTCATGCCCAGGGGTATCAAGGAAGGTAATCTCTCCCTTTGGAGTTTTCACCTTGTAGGCCCCAATATGCTGGGTAATCCCACCACTTTCATGTTCGGCCACATTGCTTTTTCTGATAGCATCGAGAAGTTTAGTTTTTCCATGGTCCACATGTCCCATGATGGTCACCACAGGAATACGTGGTTTCAGATCTTCAGGTCTATCCTCGGTCTCTCTGATTTCTACCTCATCCTTGAGACTTCTGACGACCACCTGACAGTTAAATTCGTTAGCCACAATAGTCGCTGTATCCGCATCAAGGGTATCATTGATTGTCGCCGTCATTCCGAGTTCCAGAAGTTTCTGAATGATCTCAGCCGACTTGAGATTCATTTTCCTTGCGAGTTCAGCCACAGTAATCACCTCACCAATCTCAATACTCTCAGGAATAGCGTATTCCTTCTTAGCTTTCTTCTTGGGATCCTGTATCTTGGAGAAGAAAATCTCCTCCTGCTCGCTCATGTCCTTTTCTTTCAATACATCAGCTGATTTGGCTTTGTGATCGGGAATTCTCCCTTTGGTACGATTCTCTGTCTCCTTTCCTGTAGAAAAAGGCTGCTGCGGGGCAAATCCCTGCCGTTTCTCTCCGGAAGAAGAACGTCCCTGGGAGGGCTGTCCCCTATCGCGTTGATGGGTCTGACGACTCTTGTCAAGGGTAAATCTTTTCCCCTGAGAAGATCTCTGTCCCTCTCGACCCTGTCCTTCTTTGGGCTGTCCTTCTCGAGAACGGTAGTCTCTCCCTCCCTGTTGAGGTCTATTTCCTTGACGAGGAGAAGAGGATGCCCCCTGAGGAGCCGCAGTCTTCTGAGGCTCTTTTGTCCCTGCTTGAGAGGGTGCAGGCTTTGCCTGAGAGGGAGCCTGCGACGACGAAGGTTTTGCTGCTTCTGCTGGTTTTTCCTCCGCCTTGGAAGGGGGGGTCTTCAGTTTAATCTTCTTCTTAATCACTATTTTCTTTTTTTCGTCGGACATACTCTTCCTCCTCGTAGCCCAGCCTATTCCTCAACAACCTCATCCTCAATGGTGATGTTGTCCTTAATCACCTGCCAGATAGCCACAGCTTCATCGACGGAGATGTTGCACACTTCGGCTAACCGTTCAATAGAATAACACTTCTCAATAATCTCTGCCACATCGTTAAAACCGGCCTTGTGCAGTGTCTTGATCTGCTCTCGAGAAAAGGGTAGCATCTCAAGAGGAATGCTCTCCTCTTCAACAAGCTCTACCTCGGCCTCTTCTACCTCACTGAGACCCAAGATTCTATCCACTTCCTTCTGTTTCTGAGCAAGGTTTTCCTGAAATTCACTATAGGGTACAAAACTGATACGGTATCCCACCACCTCTTCTAACATACGCTGATGGGTTCCCTTTTTCCCAATGAGGGGAGCGACAAATTCATCGGGAACCACCACACGAGCCAATTTCTCCTCTGAATTGAGTTCTACATGATAGACCTCAGCCGTACGATTCCGAAGCACGCGGCTCTGCATCACCGCATTTTTGATAAGCTCTCTCACATCGTCCGAATAACGGATAATCTCTACCCGTTCATCATTGATCTCAGCACGGATAGGTTTGATGCGAACACCCTGTTTCCCGATGGTCACACTGGCGGGATCAAGGGATTCATCGGTGGATTGAATCACCACCTTGGTGACCTCTCCTGGCTTACGAGCAATCGCCTTGATGCTAAAGGTACCATCCATCAACTCAGGAATATTGAGCTTCAAAAGTTCAATAACCATCTCCTTGCATGCCCGTGAGAGAATCAGCTGGGGTTCAGAAAACGAAGCAGAAGCCGGATTTACCTTGAGAAGGATAGCCCTCACCGTCGTCCCGGGACGAATCTCCTCCTCAGGAATGGTCTCCGTAAGGGGCAAAAAGGCCTCTGCGTCCCGCCATTCAAGCATAGCAAGATACCCGGGGAGAGGTTTGTCTGTTTTGGATTTGATCTTGGCATTCACCAGAGAACCCTGTCTGGTGATAAACTCGCTATAGATCCAGTCCCTCTGCACCTCAACCAGTTTCTGCTTGATGGTCTGCTTGAGCACCATCACACCCTGTCTATCCGTAAACTCCTCCATATCAAGGGGTACACGGACTTCCTCACCAACTTTGAGGCTCTTTTTTCTCGTATATTTCAGACCCTCTTCAGCGGTAATCTGAGTGATAGGATCCGTCACCTCATCAACCACCTTTTTCACCTGATAGAGATGAAGTTTACGGTCTATGTGAATCTCCATGTTGGTGTATTCCTTGCCAAACTTTCTTCGGTAGAGTGTCAAAAAAGCCTCGGCAAGAATCTTTTCTCCCAATTCTTTGGAGATTTTGTTTTCCTTGGCAAATTCTGCCAGATAATCCAGAAGAGCCATGAGACTATTCCTCCTCCTTCAAATACTCTTTTATATCAAAATGGAGTTTCACCTGATTAAACCTTTCCCATGGAATGGCATAACTCTTCCCCTCGTAGGTAAAGACAAGGTTAGTGCCCTCGATACGTTCTATCTTTGTAAGCACCACAGAGTCCTTCAGCCCATACTCCTGAAAGTTTTTGACCACCAAACGCACTGGCTTGCCTAAAAAAATCTCCACCTCCCGGAGGTTCTTGAGCTTTCTGTCCACCCCGGGGGATTCCACCACAAGGGCATAGTCATAATCAAAGCCCACCTCAACGGCAAGCCTCTCTCCTATCACCTGGGATACCTGTTCACAGTCGGCACTGGTCACCTCCCTGTCTTTTCGGTAAATAACCACCGTCAAAGAGGATGGTCTTCGACCACCCTGAAAAAAAGCATCAACAAGGACAAAGCCAAGGGTCTCTACGGTATCCTTCACGATTTCCAGTTCTTTTTCTCGCATCCCTTTCTCCAGTAATAAAAAAGGAGTCGGGCCACCGACTCCATACTCACCTGGTAATAGTATAGAGGAAAGAAGAAAAAAAGTCAAATTTTTGGAAGTGAAGTTCTTTATTCCCTGTCGTTCCACATATGAAACTGAATACCTATTTCCACATTTCTTATGAACAGGGAAAGGAAACAACACAAAAGCTTTCTGTTATGATGCCTATTGAAAAAAGGGTCGTGCTTGAAAACATGACGGCAAGATATGGCTATTCCCTTATTTCAGCCTGATGGGGGATAGCTTTCTCTTTTGTTCAAACGAGTTGTGTGTATTTGTATGTCCTGTGGTGTGTTATAGGTCTTTTGTGTGAGAGAAGTGGAGAGCTGGGGTGTTGCTGAAACATGGCAAGAGCTGTGGTTTTGTTCTGGATAGGGGAGGTTAGACGTTTAACCTCTGGCTTTTGCTGAAACAAGGTCATAGCCTTTTCCCCGCCCCTGCCGCGGTGCCACCTGAGAGAAGCCCCTGCAGGGGACACGTGCCCTGCGGGCTGGTAATGGAAGCCATCGTCTTTTCACCACTGTCCGAGCCACAGGAGGTGGCGAGGAAGCCCGGGGTCAGACAGGGAGGGCTGTCCCCGGG
>JABLXN010000044.1 GCA_013177995.1 Brevinematales bacterium
TTAAGAAGGAATCCCACAAGAAATCAACATACTCTTTTTCTGTTGGATTCTTGTAAGAAATTGGAAGATAATCAAAGATTCTCTGGGCTTCTTCCATATCACTCCTCCCACACCTTATCAATCACCCGTTTGATTTTTTCTTCATAGGTTTTGATGAGTTCGCGGCAACCCTCGATGACTTTGCGCTCCGCTTCGATTTTGTCCACAATGCGCTGCTGGACAGAGAGGGGCGGGAGGGGGATTTGAATGGATCGCAACTTTTCTTGGTTTAGCTTGGGAACCGTTACACCTGTGATATATTTTGATAAATCAATGCTATTCAAAAGATATACAATTATCTCGTCAATTATTTTTGACCTATCAGGCCTAATTACATGTGCATGATTATTTACCCAATACTTTCCTGTAGCAATAAAAGCTGTTTCTTCTCCAGCGCCCCATTTTGCACCATCTTCTCCAATTAAAACGAGCTTTTCGTCAAATATATATTGGTCAATATAATCAACAATACCGGTTGCACCATAATACGGGTAACATCCAGTTTTTCTTTCGCTTTTTTCAACTGGTTTTCTAAACCGGTCTAAAATCTCACACACATCCCCCAGCTTCACCATTTTCCAGCCTTCTGACAGTTCGTCTCTTTCCTCCGGATGTTCGGCAAGATACTGCTTGAGTTCCTCGTCCAGATAGCCCTGAATATCGGGCTTCCACGCGTCCGCCACCTGACGGCAGCCGTCAATCAGCTTCTGGTAGCCCTCAATCTCAGCCACAATCTCCCGCTGAACTTCAAGGGGAGGGAGGGGGATTTCTTTTATATAAGCATCATTTCTATTTAATCCTGGGATTCCTGCGCCGCCACTTAACTCTGTTAATCTTAGATTTTTCAGAATGTAGTAAAACCATTTTAAATCTACTCTTTTAGTATCAGCCTTAACATAGTATGTGGTATCAATAGGATAACAATTGTTTTCTTCCCATACTACTTCACCAGAAGAACCTTTCCTACCAATAATTATCGTAGGTCCTTCAACTAAATATTCATTATGGAACCCTGTTCTTCCATTAGATCCCATAACTGGAAATGGACCAGGGATTCTATTCTTTTCAGGAAGACTTTTGCCGTATTCGAATGAACACACCTCCCCCAGCTTCACCATCGGCCATTTCTGGTGCCGTCTGGTTTCGGTAAACCGATACCTGTCCCCGGTCAGGTTATACTCCCCGCTTTTGGCGAGTTTTTCTTTTTTCACCAGGAGCGCACCGCAGGGCAAGCCATCGGCACTGAATGTTTCTGGTTTGCCATCCCTCACCGCGGCGATATATTCCTTAATCACATTCAGCGCCTCGGGCAGGTCGTTCTTGTCAATCTCCCGCCTCTGGGCACCCAGGTCAAAACCATCATTTTCAATCTTTACAAAAAGGATTGAATCTGTTTTCTTCGCAAGCTGTTTGTCCATCAAAAGAATCGAAGTCTTGACACCGGAATAGGGATTAAAAACTCCTGCAGGGAGCGATACAACAGCATACAAATAATTTTCCACAAGCATTTTCCGCAGTGTTTTATAAGCCGTAGCACTTTGGAAAATAATGCCCTCTGGAACAATGACGGCAGCTCTCCCCGTTGGGGTGAGATGCTCGGCAATGTAATCCACAAAAAGCACTTCGCTTCTATTGCTTTGCACGCTAAACCTTTTATGGGGTTTGATGCCACCTTTCGGAGTCATAAACGGCGGATTGGCAAGAATGACATCGGCGTATTCATTCCAGCGGTCTTCGCTGGTGAGCGTATCGTATTCGATAATCTGCGGTTGCACAAAACCGTGCAAATACATATTCACGAGAGAAAGCCTCACCATATCAGGCGAAATATCATACCCCTTAAAATTGGTCAGGAGCTTTTTTCGCTCTTCTGGAGTGAGTAAATCACCGGGTATTTTTTTGCAGTTTTCTTTGAGAATGTGCTTGTACGATGAAATGAGAAACCCGGCAGTACCGCATGCAGGGTCTAAAATCGTTTCATGCTTTTGCGGATTGACTACCTGCACCATAAAATCAATAATGTGCCGTGGAGTTCTGAACTGTCCCGCATCGCCCTGACTTCCAAGGACAGAAAGGAGATATTCAAAAGCATCACCCAGCCGTTCGGAATGGTCATAGGAAAATTCATTGATGGTTTTCAAAAAAAGTTTTAAAGTTTCTGGGTCACGGTAGGGCAGATAGGCGTTTTTAAAAATATTCCTGAAAAGTTCAGGCAAATTGGGGTTCTGGCTCATCCGGGTAACGGCTTCGGCATACAGATTGAGTATCTCAAAGCCACCCATACGGGGATCAAAGATTTTGCTCCAGGCATAGCGTTCATAATCGCCGGTAAAGAAGCTCGGTTTTCCTCCAAGCTCAACTGCCTCTCTATCCATGTCATCCATGAACTTGTACACGAGGGCTATCGTGATTTGTTCTACCTGGCTTTTTGGGTCAGGAACTTTGCCCACCAGGATATCGCGGGCAGTGTCAATCCGTCGTTTGGTTTCGTTGTCTAACATACAAGCTCCTTTTATTTCATCGTGTCGAAAAAATCAAATATTTTCGACATATCCCGGCAGATATGTCGAATTTTTTTGAAAAAATCACTGTATGCTATGTAAACTAAAATTTTTAAACAGTAAAAAAAGTGGCTCATTTATATAAAAGTGATGCTTGCCAATTTTTTCAAGCTTGAGAAACCCTCCTTCGACCAGTTGTTGAAGATAACTTGATGCTGTCTGGCGATGAATGTTTAAATCCCGTTCGAGGTATTCGATTTTGGTATAGGGGTGTTTAAAAAGATTGTTAAGTAAATCCTGCGAGTAAAATTTGTATCTGCTTCTTATTTCCTGTTTGTATCGTTGCATGAGTTTGTTTATTTCACTAATCAGATAAATAGTTCCCCGTGAGGTCTGTTCAACCCCCTGTAACATATAGATGATCCATTCTTCCCAATTATTTTTTTCCCTTACTTCCTGAAGTAGACGGTAATAATCCGATTTAGTATTGATGATGTAATTGCTCAGATAAAGAATCGGTAAATCCAGCAAGCCTTTTAGAATAAGATATAAAACATTGATAATTCTTCCGGTACGACCATTGCCATCATAAAAAGGGTGTATAGATTCAAATTGATAATGAATAATTGCCATTTTAATCAAGGGATCCACGGGGTGCAAATCATCATTATGTATATAATTTTCCATATTTTTCATCAATTCCTCAATTTCATTGTATGATTGAGGCGGGATATAAACGGTTTGCCCGGTGGATGCGTTTTTTAATTCAGTACCCGGTAATCTTCTGTACCCCGCATTATTTTCGACAATTTCCTTTTGAATAGCCAGTATTATATTGCCAGTCAAGAGTCCCTCTTTCTTTACTCTCTCAAACCCCTTAATAACAGCACTGGAATAGCGTTGAACTTCTTTGGCTGCAGGATTTGTAACCAGGTCCTCAAATAAATTATTCTGGTAAATTTCATCATGAGTTGTAATGATATTTTCTATGGCCGAACTATCTTTTGCTTCGAGCAGTGGAAGAGTGCAGAGCAAAATATTGACATTAGGAATCGTTTTTGCAACACCTTTTAGTTCTGCAAGATACCTATGGGCCTTTGCAAGTTGTTTAAGTATGGGTTTTGTTTCTACATCGTACTCTGGAGGCAAAGGTTTTAAGGTAAATTTATCCATAATCTTACTCCGATTCATTATGCCACAAACTTGTTAAGCGGTACAAAGTCTTTGATGTATTCTGGAATCGCTTTTCGCAGTTCTGGCGAAAGTTTTTTGAATGCCTCCCCATAGGGCGAAACATTCAAGAGAGCAAAATCCTTGTTGTCTATAATAGCCCTAAAATCTGCATCAAGGATGTATGCCTTGAAAACAGTTTTTGCATAAGCAAAATATTCTTCTTTTGGTAAGTACCTGCTGTCAAACTTATCAAACTCCTCATCCAGTAGCTCATTCTTTGTCTTAAAATAGGGAATCATGCCAAATATCTTTTCAATGATTTCCCGCATGGAAACCCGGCGGTCTATGTTAATTGACTTCCGTAGCTTTTCAAGGGTAAAATATTCTTCTGGCTTATCAAGAATATGTTTTTCAAGATATTCCATCAGTTCATCCCATTTGCCTGCTTCTGCTTGCTCTTTAAGTACTGGATGCTCAAGAACTGTCTTTTCAAATTTTTCGAAGTACATTCTGTCAATCTTCATTCCATCAGGTCCAACGACTGTTTCTGAAACTTTTAATATTGAGTCTGTTCGTGTAGATTCATAACCTGAAGGAGGCATAGGTGCTTCGGTACCTTCCCTCCCTTCCCTACCGGTACCAAGTTGTGGCAGTTTGAGCACTTCATCATAATTGAACTTTTTTTCAAAATATTCGCAGTTGGCAAAGAAATCGAACAGTTTGAAATTTTCTTTTTGTTTTTCTCCAATCTGTGTCTTCAATTGCGGGTCAATAATATCGCTGGAAAAATTATATTTACGTGTACCTCTGCCTTTAATCTGAATAAAATCAGTTGGAGAAAAAATTGGTCGCATCAGGCAAAGGTTAAGTATATCCGGGCAGTCATAACCAGTTGTCATCATACCTACAGTTACACAAACACGGGTTTTACTGGTTTTATAAGATGGGTTAAAATTCCCAGTACCTGAAAGCCGGTTATTTGTAAAATTGACAGTGAACTGCTGAGCATCATCAATTCTTGAGGTAACCTGAATAGCAAAATCAGAGCTATACTTACCCCGAAACATCTGATCAGCCATTTCATTAAGAATCTGGGTTATTTTTGCTGCATGGTTTTGCGAAACACAAAAGACAATTGTTTTTCCAATCTCACCACTAATAGGATCTCTCAAAGCGTTTTCCATAAACGCCTTGCAAAAAGCTCTGTTTGTATTTTCAGAAAAAAACTTTTTCTCAAAGTCTTTATGTATATAGGTCTCTTCTACTTCTTCGCCATTCTCATTTTGTGAAATAACCGAATAACCCTCATCAGAAAGTAATTGTGTAGTGATTTCTGTTCTTGCATCAACTACCACAGGATTTACTAGAAAACCATCTCTTACACCATCAACAAGCGAATAGCGAAAAGTTGGTTCACCGTTTTCACAGCCAAAGGTTTTATAGGTATCAAGCAAAAGGCGACGTTCCAGCTGGCGTGGGTCATTCTCACCAAGCTCTGCAGTATCAATATTTTTTAGATAATCCTTCGGTGTTGCCGTCAAACCGAGCTTGTACCCGATAAAGTATTCAAAAACCGCTCTGCTGTTTCCGCCAATACTGCGATGAGCTTCATCTGAAATTACAAGGTCAAAATCATCGGGAGCAAAGAGCCGTTTGTAGCGGTTTTTGGATAAAAACGTCTGAATGGTGGAAACAACAATTTCTGCTTTCCGCCAATCGTCACGGTTTTCTTTGTAAATAACAGTCTTATAATCGTTTTTAAGGTAAGCGACAAAGGCTTTATATGCCTGATCTTCCAGTTCAAGCCGATCTACCAGAAATAAGACCCGTCGTGCATTTCCGGTTCGCAGGAATAATTTTATTACCGCGGCAGATACAAGTGTTTTTCCGGTTCCTGTAGCCATTTCGAAAAGGAAGCGATCTTTCCCTTCTTTTACTGCATTCTGAATTGAATTGACAGCACGAATCTGATATTTTCTTAAAAATCGGAGTTTGTTTGATTCAATATAATTTTTTCGGGTTTCTTCGTTAATGTATGAGGGATCTTTCATATAATCCGGTTTTTGTGTCAGAACAATGTAATCTGTATCGACTACTTCGCTGACTAAACTGCTTCTGTCTGGCTTAAAAGTAGAATATCCCTTTACTGTTTCAGGAGATGGAAAACGACTGATAATGTGAGGATTGCCCCTTTCCAAGTCCCAGAAATAGTGAATATTCCCATTTGATAGAATAATAAAGCGACAGTGTTGTGAAATAGCATATCGGCGAGCCTGTTCCTTGCCAAATAGCGGATTTTTATCCTCGGCTTTTGCTTCTAAGACAATAAATGGAAAACCTTGATCATCGAGAAGTAAGAAATCAATAAAGCCATTACTTGTTTTTTCAAAGTTTTCTCCAAACTCGTCTAATTTCTCTTTGGTAAGCTTGACATTGTTTTCAAGAAGAACATTTGCCCTGCCAGCTTCATTATCAAAGAAACGCCAGCCAGCTTCTTCAAGGAGTTTGTTGATTTTTATCCGTGCTTTTGCTTCTTTCTCTGCCATATTAAAGCTTTCCAGATATAAATATTTTATTCCTATATTCTCTTCGATCTCTATGTATGAGATGCCTCTTGGAGATAGAGTTAAAAAATTCCCTTATTGGAAGTTGTTTCATCTTTCCAGAATTTTTACATTCTGCCTCTTGCGCAACATTTTGTAAGTAAGTGAATTTGCAAATTATAGTTAACCACATATTTTCATTATAAAGAATGATCTTAGATTTTTCAAATTAAATTTTTTGTTTTTCGAAAAATATCAATACTCTTGTGTCGTTCCACATATGAAACTGAATACCTATTTTCACATTTCCTGTGAATAGGGAAATAACCCAAAAGCTTTTTAAAAACATTACGGCAAGATAGAGTTATTACCCTGTTTCAGCTAAACCATGGTTCTTTGCTGAAACAAAGTCATAGCCCTCGCCCAAATCCCGCAATCTGGATAGAGAAGGCCCTGTTCTCCCTTTTTTTCTGTACCCCATCGGGCCGCTTTTGCGGTGGTGAATAGAACTTTTTGTACTGCTAACGGGGAAGTCCTTCCGAAGTGAGGGCACAGGATGTGCCCGAGGCGACATCTTCTGTTGCTTTCTTCTACAAGCCCACCGAAGCGTAGCCGCGGGGCCCCGCTTTAGCGGGGAATCGGCGAAGCGAGGTGGGCGCTATGCTTCCGAAGTCAGGAGGACGAGTTGTGGTTGCCGAAGTCCCGAGGACGAGGCAATGTCACCCACGGAGGAAGGACTTCTTCGGGAAAGAGAAAGTCTTTTTGTCTGCTCGCAAAAGCGGCCTACCATCCGTCCGAGGCGCATGCGTAGCATGCGACGAGGATAACGCCCCTTTTGCCCTGCGCGGGAGCGCTTCTTGAAAGTAAGGAAGATAAATCATATCCCATACCCCCATTTGACAAAAGGTTTTTTTGTGGTATACTATTTGTATCTCTTTTCTGGAGGATAGATATGCAAAACAGGAAAATGATACTTTTTCTGCTCATGATAGGGATTTCTTTTACAGGATGTGCGGTGTCTTCCTCTTCTTCTGGAGGAGGCGGAGGGGGAACAGGAGAAACTGCTTCCCTTACGGTGTATTTCAAAAAACCGGATAGCTGGACGGGCGCCTACATTTACTACTGGCCAAATGGCCCTGCGTGGACGAGTTCTCCGGCCATGGAGGATGTAGGGAACAACTGGTATCGTTACACCATTCAGGGGCGAAAGGAAAGCTGGCTTCTTTTCAAAGACAAGGCGGGTGATACCACCACAAAAACCCCTGATCTTTACCGCAATCGTACCGGATGGTACTGGACCAACGGAAACTGGTACGACTATAACCCGGAAGAGCCTTATGCCTGGATTGAATGTGAGACGTATACCTTTACCAACAAGGTGGTCGTGACCCTTCGAGTAAGTGGTCTCTCGGCTACAGGGGCTTATTCTACCAACGGGTCGGATTTTCAGGTCTATAGTGATGGCAGTACTATTGAAGTGGGTGAGGGTATGAGTGTAGGCGAGACGTGTACTCTTGTGGTGATGGGATACCATACGACCGTAACCAATTCCAACACCTATATCCTCTCAAAAGGTACCGTAGAATACCGCACAGAATTAGGGGTTGTCTATACCCCAGCAGGAAGTACCTTTGCCATCTGGGTTCCGGGGAATAAAACAGTAAAACTTCGCCTTGATGGTACCGATTATGAGATGAAACAAACCAACCTTCCACGATATCCAGAAGCAGATCCCAATACCATCTACTATGTCCATGTGCCAGGTAATCACTGGCTGAAGCCCTACAATTTTGTTGTAAGTGGTTTCTTGGTGAGGGATCCTTATGGAAAAATGGTAAATGGGAGTGGACAGAATATAGTCATTGATCCTTATACGAATATCACCGACCCTGATGGAGGGTGGAGTCCTCGTCCTCCCCTTGTGAATCGTGAGGATGCCATTGTCTATGAGGTTCATGTGAGGGATTTTACCATTGATAGTAGCTGGAATGGGCCTGAGGAAAAAAGAGGGAAGTTCTTAGGGATGGTGGAACCAGGAACGACCTACGGTGGCTACAAAACAGGCCTTGACCACCTCAAGGAGATGGGGGTTACCCATGTGCAACTGATGCCGGTGTATGATTTTTATACCGCTCAATATAACTGGGGATACGATCCCTGGAACTACAATGTCCCTGAGGATCAGTATTCTCAGTGGTCAACAGATCCTACCAACCGCATCAAAGAGTTCAAAACCATGGTGAATGAGTTTCACAAAAATGGGATTCGGGTGATCATGGATGTGGTGTACAATCACACCTACAATAAGAGTGTGTTTGAATACATCAGTACGCTGTATTATACCCTGAATGATCTTTCTGGTTGTGGAAACTCCATTGATGCCGGCCAACCCATGGTGAGTCGTATGATTCGAGATTCTTTAGACTACTGGGTGAGCAATATGAATGTGGATGGGTTCAGGTTTGATTTGATTGGTATCTTCCCCTACGATGAGGTACGCAAGTGGGGAGAATACCTGAATAGCAAATATCCAGACAGAAATCTCCTCCTCTATGGGGAACCGTGGAATGGGTATGCCTCTGATCCTGCTGAAAATAGCAAGGTAAGGCTTGGCAAGATGCCCCTTCTTGCTTCTGCTCATGTCGGCGCTTTCAACCCCAAGTACAGGGAAAGGCTCAAAGGAGATAACGATGGGAAGGCTATGGCCTATGCCTTTGGGGTACAACCTGATTGGACAGGAGGAATACCGGCAGGAGTGAGAGGCTCTATCATGTATACAAAAGGAATCTATGCCCTTGCAGATAACTGGGACTCTATGTTCGCTTATGACCCCGAGCAATCCATCAACTATATTTCTGCTCATGACAATCTCTGCTGGTGGGACAAAATTCGGTACGCAGGGGCCACAAACGGCGAACAGGGAACCAACATCAATAAATTTGGGATAGGTATTATCCTCACCTCACAGGGGATACCCTTCCTGCATGCAGGGGACGAGTTTTTGCGCACAAAAGTACTCAATGAGAGTAGTTCTACCGATTGGGAAAAGGCCAAAAATTCCTATAATGCCGGTGATGAGGTCAACAAGATTCGCTGGAATCTCAAATCGGTAAATATTTCTGTTTTCTCCTATTACACCAACATGATATGGCTGAGAAGAACGTATCCTCATTTCCGTTATACCACCTGGGATGAGGTAGATACCTATGTCAAAGCAGGCCTGACAAATGATTGGAAGGTAACCACCAATCTTCTCATAGGAACTCCTTTAGGCCAACCCGATCTTTTTGTGGTCTATAACGCTGGAGAGGATTTCACGGTAGCCCTTCCCTCAGGGACGTGGACTATTATTGCTAATAGAAACGGGGTGGCGAATATTCCTGGACAAAGTGGAAGTGTTCTGGTGAAAAAGTATGAAGTGCTTGTTTTGAAAAAACAATAAACTCTTTCCCCGCCGTGGGAGATTCCTGCGGTGGGGAAAACTTGCTTTTTTCTTGCTTTTCCCTTATACTATTATCCTCATAAGGGAGAGGTGTCCGAGTCTGGCTTAAGGAGCACGCTTGGAAGGCGTGTGTACAGCAATGTACCGAGGGTTCAAATCCCTCCCTCTCCGAGATAGGCCATCACGCCAAAGTGGTGGCCTGTTTTTTTGGAGGGGGCTTTTGTCAATGCTCTCTCCTTTGATCAAAGGAGAGAGCTAAGCCACAAGCACCATCCCCTCCTCCACAAACTCCCGATATGTCCTTGGCCCACACCCTACAAGCGACATGAGTATCCCTTCTATACGCTTTTCCCTTGCCGTGTTCCACCGAAAGCTAAACTCATCAAGGTAACGCTGCATATGTTTCCGACACCCATAGTGATACGTCGTCGAAAGAAGTTCTCTTGCTTTTTCCATCATACCGTACACCCAGTCTGGAAGAGAAAACACTACCAATTTTTCGATTACGTTTCCAACAGGAGACCTGAAAGAGAGAGAAAAGGATAAAGAAGTTACCCCTGGCTCAAAAGATTTTTGTCAACTGTAGTATACAGGGAACATTTTAGATAAACAAGTTTTTTCTGGGGAA